>DASRJL010000156.1:0-44928 GCA_035649495.1 Burkholderiales bacterium
AACCGGTTCCGGTTTACGACAACCGCCGGCGCAGGGAAGAGCGCCTGTACGAGGCGAACGTCACTACGGTGCGTGCAGTGGTCGGGTCGCCGGAACAGCGGTGCTGGGTCGAGCGCGAGCAGGTCCCTCAAGCGCAGCAAAGCGATTTCAACACGACCGGAGCGGTGGTCGGCGCCTTGATCGGCGGCGTTCTCGGCCACCAGGTCGGTAGCGGCAGCGGGAACACGGCAGCCACTATCGGTGGCGCAGTCGCCGGGGGCGCGGTAGGCGCCAACGTCGGCCGCATCGGCGGCGCACAGCAGGCGCAAACCCGGGACGTCCAGAGGTGCGCCAGCGTGCCCAGCCAGACCCCCTCGTATTGGGACGTGACCTACAACTTCCGGGGACAGGAGCACCACATGCAAACGACGACACCGCCGGGACAGACGGTTACCGTCAACGGGCGAGGTGAGCCGCGGGCGTAGCAACCTGCTGCCTCTGACAGAACGGCCTCTCCGGGAGGCCGTTTTGCTTTGTGCGGCATCGTACAGAAGGATGCCGAGAGCATTGAGACAATCGCAGGTAGTTTCAGCCGGTTATTCCGCCCAAGGCAACGGAGGCATCACAGAATGGGCTACGCTCCTGCGGCAGCGCCTGCGGAGATCCTGCTTGTCGAGGACAACGATCACTACGTTTACCTCGCGCGGCGGGCCTTCGGAAAGGCCAGGCTGACCGCGAATCTGCATCATGTGGACAACGGGAAGAAATGCCTGGAGTTCCTGCGCCGGCAACCTCCGTACTCCTTCGCGCCCGTCCCGGACATCATATTGCTGGACCTCGACATGCCCGTCATGGACGGCCGTGAGGTTCTGGCCGAGATCGTCAAGGACGATGCGCTGAAGCACCTGGCCGTGGTGGTGCTCACGACACAGGATGAGCAAGCCGAAGTACTGCGGATGTACCAGTTGCGTTGCAGCTCCTATATCTACAAGCCGATCGAATTCGACAAGTACGTGGAAATGATCGAGAAGTTCGCAGACTACTGGCTTTCAGTCGTCATGCTGCCGCCGCGGGAACCTGGCCGGATTTGAACCCGGCGGATGAGGGCTGGACGGTTCCCGTCACCGCCCACCGGGCTGTCCCATCGCTCTGCGGGGCTGGAACCGTTGCCGCTCATAGCCTTGCGGGATGAATGCTGCGCCTGGTTCGTCCCAGCGTCCTGACGCGTTCTTGCGCAACTCCTCTTCAGCGCATATCATGTTTTTCGCATGCGCGCCGGCGTAAAGAATTCTCGAAAAGGACGGGCAACGATTCGTTCTTCCCGGCCCGCTTCAGTCTGATCACGAAGAGGTACGGCTCTGGTGCAGCGCACGGATGGGTCACCAGGACGCCCGAAGGGTAGCGTGCCGCGCGAGCTCCGGCCCAGCGCCGGCGCGGGTCTTGATTTGCCGCCGTCCGCTCCGGGGCCCGACGCTGCACCTGCCTCGATCAACGGCCGGCTCCTGCGCTATCTGCTCCAGTCGCTCGGTGATCCGCCGGTGCGCGTCAGCCTGTGGAACGGCGAGACGGTTGCGCCTGCCGCCGGCGAAGCGCTGGCGCACGTCAGGATCGAAAACCGCGCGAGTCTGCTGAAACTGCTTGCGGACCCCGAGTTTCAGTTCGGCGAATGCTTCTGCGACGGCTCGGTCGAGGTCGAAGGCGACCTCGTCAGGTTGCTCGAAATGCTGATTCGCGCGCTGTCCGAGACCGCATCGTCGGCTCCAACCCCACGCCGCGTGATCGAGCGGCTCAGGCGGCGCCGCGCCAACGGCACGTCCGATTCGCGCAACAATATCCGGCACCACTACGATCTCGGCAACGAGTTCTACCGGCTCTGGCTTGACCGGCAACTGTCGTATACCTGCGCCTATTTCCCGTCGCCGGAGATCACGCTCGAAGAGGCGCAGATCGCCAAGATGGATCACGTCTGCCGCAAGCTCAGGCTGCAGCCGGGGGAAAAAGTCGTCGAGGCAGGCTGCGGCTGGGGCGCGCTCGCCCTGCACATGGCCACGCGCTATGGCGTCCACGTCAAGGCGTTCAACATTTCACGAGAGCAGATTGCCTACGCGATCGAGCGGGCACGCGCGCTCGGTGCAGACGGGCGTGTCGAGTTCATCGAGGACGATTACCGCAATATCCGCGGGCGCTTCGACGCGTTCGTCTCGGTAGGCATGCTCGAGCATGTCGGGCGCGAGAACTACCACGCGCTGGGCAGCCTCATCGACCGGGTCCTGGAGGCCGACGGCCGCGGCCTGATCCACAGCATCGGCCATCTGCGGCCGGATCCGCTGAACGCATGGATAGAGAAGCGGATTTTCCCGGGGGCCTACCCGCCCTCTCTGCGGGAGATCCTGGAAGTTCTCGAGCCGTCCTGTTTCTCGGTACTGGACGTGGAGAACCTGCGCCTGCACTACGCGTTGACGCTCGAGCACTGGCTGCAGCGGTTCGACGACGCGCGCGAGCGCGTCAGGGAAATGTACGACGAGCGCTTCCTGCGCGCCTGGCGCCTGTACCTGTGCGGGGCGCAGGCCGCATTCAGGGCCGGCGAAATGCAGTTGTTCCAGGTGCTGTTCGCGCGCGGGCGCAGCAACCGCGTGCCGTGGACCCGGGCCTACCAGTACGACAGGCAGGAGTAAGAGCGCGATGCCTGCCGACCGGTGCGACGTTCTGGTCGTCGGGGGAGGTCCCGCGGGCTCCACCTGCGCCCGGCAACTTCGCCAGGCCGGCCTCGATGTGCTGGTCATGGACAAACGGGCGTTTCCGCGCGACAAGGTGTGCGCCGGCTGGATTACCCCGGCCGTGGTGGAGTCCCTCGAACTCGACCTCGACGATTATGCACAGGGGCGCGTGCTGCAGCCGATCCGTGGTTTTCGCGTGGGCACCATCGGTGGGACCGAAGCGGAAATCCGCTATGACGAGGCGGTGAGCTACGGCATCCGGCGCTGCGAGTTCGACCATTACCTGCTGCGCCGTTCGACGGCGCGCCTCGCACTCGGCGACGCCGTGAAGAGCATCGTTCGCGCGGATGGCGGATGGCTCGTGAACGACCGGATCAGGACCCCATTGATCGTCGGGGCCGGCGGGCATTTCTGTCCCGTATCGCGCATGCTCGGCGCCGAGACCGACGTGGAATCCGCTGGCACGCTGTCCATCGTGGTTGCACAGGAAATGGAATTCCGGCTGCCGGAGCACGAGCGCCGCGAATGCGGAATCGAGCGGGATGTGGCGCAGATTTATTTCTGCCCGGATCTCAAGGGATATGGCTGGTGTGTTGCGAAAGGCGATTACCTCAACGTCGGCCTCGGACGTGAAGACAGTCACCGGCTCTCCGAGCACGTCGAGCAATTTCGCGGATGGCTGCGGCGTCGTGGCGACATCCCGCGCGAGCTGCCGGGCAGGTTCAACGGGCACGCGTATATCCTTTATCCGGAGTCGCGCCGCAGGCAGTACGGGGATGGCGTGATCCTGATCGGCGATGCGGCCGGCCTGGCATACCCGAGAAGCGGGGAAGGCATACGGCCTGCGATCGAATCGGCGTTGTTGGCCGCCGGGATCATTCGCGATGTTGCGGGGGATGGCTCGGGCGACAAGCTCGCGCCTTACGCGGACCGCCTGGCGCAGCGCTTCGGCAGGAGGATTCCGGGCCAGGAAGCCGCGGCATGGCTGCCACAAGGGCTGAAGCGATCCCTGGCTGCGACGCTGCTCGCAACGACGTGGTTTGCGCGCAACGTGGTCATTAACCGCTGGTTCCTGCACTCCGGGCAGCGACCAATGGTGCCGGGCTAACGAGCTGCGGTGCCGACGCGCGAGATGATCAGGCTGACGAGCTGGTCTCCGGTGAGATCGTCTCATCGCTCAACGAAGTTACCCTATGTTCGACACCGTACGGACCGGGTACGGTTTCCGGGCGTAACTTTGCGGCATGCGGCAAAGCCATCTTCGAGCCCCCATTGCGAACAGCCTGCTTGCGGCCCTGCCGCGATCGGTATACCAGCGCCTGCTCACGGGATTCGAGCCGGTCACACTCACTTTCGGCCAGGTCCTCTACGAGGCGGAGCAACCCATCCGGCATGTCTACTTTCCCAGCGACTCGCTGGTGTCCCTGCTCACGCCGATAGCGGGCCATATGCCGACGGAAATCGGCCTGGTCGGTCGTGAAGGCATGCTTGGAATTCCCCTGGCGCTCGGGATGAGCGATTCGTCGGTGCTCGCCCTCGTGCAGGGAACCGGAACGGCATTGCGCATGACGGCCGCGCGCTTCCGCAGCGAGCATGGAAGGCACCAGTCGTTGCAAAAAGAGCTGGGTCGGTACATCCACGAGCGGATCGTCCAGATCACCCAGACCGCCGCGTGCAACCGTTTCCACCAGGTCGAGGCTCGCCTTGCCCGCTGGCTCCTGATGACCCGCGATCGCGTGGGAACCAATCGCCTTCACCTGACGCAGGAGATTCTCGCCAACATGCTGGGCGTGTTGCGGGTTGCCGTTACCAACGCCGCCAGCGCGTTGCAGCGGCGCAAGCTGATCAGTTACGGCCGGGGCGAGATCGACGTTCTCGATGCAAGAGGCCTCGAAGAGGCCGCGTGCGCATGTTACCGGGTCGTCAAGTACCCGCCCAACGGGAGGAACCTGCCCAACGGGAACATGCCCGGCTCGTCACCGCGCAAATCGCGCTGAGCGGAAGGCGCAAGGCGGGCGCGGCTACCTCGATGCGCGTTCCGGAAGAAGTACTCCAAGCCTGCCTTCGTCTCGCGCTAGCGGCCTATTGATGCCCGGGCTCTGTCACGCTCAGAGAGACCTTCGTCCGCCGATGACATTGACCAGGATCATCACGATGGCGATGACCAGGAGAACGTGGATCAGGCCGCCGATGGTGTAGGACGAGACCAGTCCGAGCAGCCACAGGATGATCAGAACGACAGCGATGGTATATAGCATGGTAAGTATCCTTTCGTTCGATTGCGAATGACATGGCCCGCCTGCAGAAGAGCATTGGGGGAGAGCGATAGCAAGGGGGCCGCGATAGCGAGGGCGCCATCCCCGCGTTTGGTCTGGCTACCTCGTGATTCTTTCCCACTCGTGGCCGATGACGCCACCGACCGCTGCGCCGCCAACCGTTCCAAGTGCGCTGCCGCCCGTAAGCACGGCGCCTCCGACGGCACCGGCGCCTGCGCCGATCGCCGTGTTCCTGTCCGTCGTTGACATCCCGCTACAACCACCCAGCCCGAGCAGCACTGCCAGGGCAACCGCACTGACCGGGAATCCTTGTATCGTTTTCATTGGAATACCTCTTTCTCAAACTCGAGCTTCAACACGTCACCATCGCAACTATCGCCCTTTCCCCGCACCTGATCTGTTCGTCAGCGCGCTTAGGACGGGCAACCGCGTGCAGGGGGAAAGTACAGCCAGGAGCGCCGGCACTGCCGGTTTCAGCGCCCGAGAAGTTCGCCGGCGGGCTTGAGCGACTCGACGCGATCGCAGATGACCTTGATGATGCCCACCAGCGGCGCGCCGATCAGGAGGCCCCAGATGCCCCACAGCCAGCCGAAGAACAGCAACGAGATGAACAGGACGGCCGCGTTCACGCGCGCAAGCCGGCTTTGCAGCCAGTTCATGAATACGAGCCCGATCGCGCCCGCGATCAGGAGAGACACGCCCGCGACGGCAAGCGCGTAGAACGGCGACCCGAACTGCAGGAAAGCGGCCACGCCGCTGGCGAACGCGATCAATGCCGGGCCCAGGTAGGGGACGAAGTGCAGCAAGCCGGCGGCGATGCCCCATACGCCCGCCTGCTCCATTCCAAGCGCCTCGAAGGCAAGCCACGTCGCTGCAGCCAGCAGGGAATTCGACACGAGCATGGCGAACAGATAGCGCTGGAGCTGCGCGTCGATCTCCTCGAGTATCCGCACGGCTTCCTTCTTGCGCGATAGCGACGGCCCCACGAGCTGCACCAGCTTGCGCCGGAAATGCCCTCCCGAGGCGAGCAGGAAATAGGTGAGCAGGATCACGATCGGCGCCTGCGCGACGACGCTGATTGCCAGCGCGGACTGCGCGAGCATGTAGTCGCGCAGCCAGGCGGTCGGTTCCGTGTCGCGAGCCGCAATCGGGCGCGCGGCCGGTTTTTTCTTGTCGCCCGCGGCCTCGGCCGTGGCTCCTTCGAGCTCCTTGGCGGCATCCTGCACGTTCTGCAGCGCCGTCGGGCCGCTGGTGCGCGCAGCGCTCAGGTTCTGCCGCAGCTTGCGCGCGGCCTCGGGCAGCTTTTCGATCATCGCCGCGGCATCGGCGCTCAACGACCAGGCGACCCAGGACGAGCCGCCCACCAGCACGGCCAGCACCAGCGCCGCCGCAATGGGGCGGGGTATGCGAATCGCCTTGAGCCACTCCACCACCGGGCTCAACGCGTAGCTCGCGAGCAGCCCGATCAGCAGGGGCACGATGAAGGCGCGCGCCAGGTAGAGAGCGGCAACGACCGCGATGACCGCCAGCACGCCGACCGCCAGAGTCATGCGCTGGTAGCGCGCGCCGCCTGCAGCGTTCGCCATGGGACGCGCGGCAGAGCGGGGCGCCTCGGACGCCGGCCCGAGCATGTCCGCGGCAACCGGCAACGGCTCTGTACCGGCGCCGGCCGGCGCGGCGTTCATGGTTGCGCCGGACCGGTGCCGCCGATGACGATCACGCGTTCCCCGGAACGCCAATTCTCCGCGCTCGCCTGGTAGTTCACCCGGCTCGATCCGTCGGCCATGCGGACCGTGATTTCACGACGCCTGACCCTTGTCATCGACGTCCCGTTCCCAGCCGTGGCCCCGCCTGTCGCGCGGGGATGGGTGTCGTCATCGTGGCTTGCGATCTCCCGCACCGCCACGATCACGCCGCATTCCGGACACCTCGGCCTGGCACCAGCCTTGCCCGTCGTCGCGGGAGCCATCTGGTCGAGGGTCAGGATGTCGCCGGGATCGGCCGTCATGCTCGACCCCCAGCCCATCATGCGCGCGAGTCCGGCGGAACTGGAGAGGACTATCGCGATCCCCGTGATAAACAGCGGCAGATACTGAGACCTTTTGGCCCGGTTTTTCATGTTACGCCCGCCCGCAAGCGACAGTCGGTTTCTCAGCGCCTGGCCGCCAGAATGCCGATCAGTATGCCGGCCGCGGCGGCGACACCGACCGCCGTCCACGGACTGTGATGCACGTAAGCGTCGGTTGCTGCCGCAGTTTCCCGGGTTTTCTCGATTGCCGCCCGGGACGCGTCTGCGAGTTTCGCCCTGGCGTTCGCAAACTTCTCCTCGAATTTCTGCCGCACCGCCGCGAAGCCCTCGCCGGGTACGTCCGCTGCGGCCTTGAGCAGCTCTTCGCCATCGGCGATAACCGTCTTGATATCGCCGGCCATCCTGCTCCCGGCCCGATTGAATTCGTCCACCGTCTGGTTCATCATGGTCGTATCCTCTTTGTAATAGGTTCACTGCTGCCCGCTACTTGCACTTACCGCTTTGAATCCGCTCTGCCGGTTCTTGTCCGACAGCGACTTGATGAGACCGTCAATCCCGCCGGCGCGCACTCTGCTCGCAAAGGCGTCCCGGTAACCGCTGACGAGGCTGATGCCTCCGATCTTGATGTCGTAGACCTTCCATCCGGCCGGGGTCTTCTCCATGTCGTAGTCGATGGTCATCCGTTCCTTCCCCGGTTCCTTGACGTCGGACTTGACCGTGACTTCGGTGGCGTCGGGCGGTGCGCGCAGCGGCTTGTACTCGATCACCTGATCGCGATAGCTCGATAGCGCGACGGAGTAGGTGCGCACCAGCAGCGTCTTGTACTCCGAAGTGAGCGTCTTCTGTTGCTCGGGTGTAGCCAGGCGCCAGTTGCGCGCCACGGCGCTCTGCGTCATGCGAGGGAAGTCGAAGAGCGGCAGGATCCTGGCTTCGACCAGTTCGGCGACCTTTCCCGGGTCGCCGGCCTGGATGTCCGGATCCTGCCGGATGATGGAGATCACCTCCGAAGTGGTCGCCTTCAGCAGCGCGTCCGGACCGACGTCCTGGGCAAGAGAAAATGGCACCGCAAGAGCCGATATCAGCGCCAGCGCGAACCTGGAAATAATGCTTTTCATGTTTTTCCTTCTGTAAATGAACGCAATCAGCCGCCGCATCATCGTGGTTCCTGCAGGTCGGCCAACTCCAGCTCGGTCCCGTTGTGGGTGAGCTTCCTGCGCTCGGGCAGCTTCAGGTACGGCCCAGTCTCGTCAGCGGTGAGCCCGTACACGAAACTCATCGGGCCCCGGCTGGAGTTGCCGACACCGTGCCCACTGAAGATGCTCAAGCGCCGAAACTGAAAGGTCGCGATGGTGCCATCACTGCACCGCATCTGCCCCGAGCCACCCAGCTTGGCGCTGGAGGTGAACTGTCCGAGGCATGAGAGACCGGAGGTCTTTTGCGAACGTATGGCGAGCGTTCCAGCCCCGTTGAGAGACCCTTCGGCTTCACCGAGGAACAAGTCACCGGCCAGTATCGCGATGACGGTACTCGTTGCCGAAAACAGCCCCGCACCCGCCACAGTTCCCGGGCCGGCCAGGATACACGCCGCAAGGGCGGCAACCAGGATCTTGTTCACGTTCTAAAGGCTTCCCAGATAAGTTGAAAATGGGCCGAAAACCCGAATCGGCGCCTGGTGTGGGCAGGCGATAGAGGATGCTAGTCGCCTTGCCCGAAACGGACCGTGCGGTGACGCACATCCGGCCAATGAATCGGTTCTGTACGTTGTCGCACAAACGGGTGAACCTGTTTCATCTACCCTCGGATTCATTTATGGACACCTTAGCGGCGGCTCCCGCCGCAATCGCTCAACCGACGCCACAGGAGCTCGCCTTGTCGGGGGCCTGGACCGCGCGGGGTGTGGGCGCCGTCGTACAGCAGCTTGAATCGCTGCGAATTCCTGCCGGGACGAAGGCTATTGCCGAGTGCGCGCGTATCGAGGCACTGGACACGGCCGGAGCGTGGGTGCTGCAAAAGCTGCTGCTGCGGCTGCGCGACGAAGGCACGGTCGTGACCGTGCGCGGCTTGCGCCCGGAATTTGCCAGGTTGCTGGAAGTCGTGGCGCAACACGTCTCCGACCAGGCCGCAAAGCCTGCGCCTGCCGCCAGCCCGCCCCCTACGGCGCTCGAAAGCATCGGCCGGAGCGCCGAAGCCGCTTTCAGCGAGGCCTTCGCGCTGCTGAGTTTTGTCGCAGGCAACTGGCGAGCGCCCACTGCCGAGGCCGCGAAACGCCCCGGGGGCGGTCGCTAGAACAATCGCTGTGCCATCCGTGAACTCGCACTGGGTGCCCGGCAACCACATCACGCTGCTCGAGAACGGCGAGGGGTACTTCCCACGCGTGTTCGACGCGATCGGCGCGGCCGAGCACGAGGTGCTGCTCGAGACTTTCATTCTGTTCGACGACAGGGTTGGGCGCGACCTTCAGCAGGCGCTGCTTCGCGCCGCCGGGCGCGGCGCCGAGGTGCACGTGCTGATCGATGGCTGGGGCTCGCCCGACCTGCCGCCGTCGTTCACGCAACCGCTGCTCGACGCCGGCGTAAAGCTGCGCAGCTTCGAGCCCGCGCAGCGCCTGTTCGGCGCCCGCATCAACATGCTGCGCCGCATGCACCACAAGCTGGTGGTCGTCGACGGCCGGCGCGCGTTTGTCGGCGGCATCAACTACTCGATCGACCACCTCGCCGACTCCGGAGCGCTCGCCAAGCAGGACTACGCGGTCGAAATCGAGGGCCCGCTGGTCGGACAGATCCAGGCCTTCTGCCGCGCCAGCCTGGACGCGCCACAGCCGGGGCGGCGCTTGTGGCTGCAGCGCTGGCGCGCGAGCCGCGACCTCGATAACGCCTTCGGGGAAAACGATACCGACGCGGAGGCCGCACGCGGCGGCGCACGGGCCGCGTTCGTCACTCGCGACAATCGCGGCAACCGCACCGACATCGAGCGCCACTACCGCGCCGCGGTGCGAAGCGCACGCAAGCGCGTACTGATCGCCAATGCCTACTTCTTTCCCGGCTACCGGCTGCTGAGAGATCTTCGCCGGGCGGCGCGCCGCGGCGTGCAGGTTGACCTGATCCTGCAGGGCTGGCCCGACATGCCATGGGCGCAGCGCGCGACGGAGCTGCTGTACGGATACTTGATGCGTGCCGGCGTGCGCGTCTACGAATACGGCGAGCGGCCACTGCATGCCAAGGTCGCGGTGGTCGATGACCGCTGGGCAACCGTCGGCTCGAGCAACCTCGATCCGACCAGCCTCAGCCTGAACCTCGAGGCCAACGTGATGGTGCGCGACGAGACCTTCGCCATACATCTGCGCGAGCGTCTCGAGCATCTGATGCAGCAGCGCTGCGAGCGCGTGCGGCTGCCGACGCCGGGTCCACTGCGCTCGGCCTGGATCGCGCTGCGCAGCCTGGTCGTGTACCACGCCATGCGCTACTTCTCGGCCTGGGCGCGGCAAGCGCCCGAAAGCGCGCCGCGGATCATGCCGATGCAGCACGACTCGACATGAGGCCGGCGGCGCGGTGCGCCTGGTCGTGGTTCAAGCGGGTGGCGCCGTGGGGCCTGGCGGCGTTGGTGCTGACGCTGGTGGCACGCCATGCGCACACGGTGGACTGGGCGGCGGTATGGCAGGAACTGCAGAGGCAGTCGCGCGGGCGCCTGGCTGCGGTGGCGGCGCTGGCGCTGGTCAGCTATGGTGTGTACGCCACCTTCGACCTCGTCGGACGCCGGCTTACCGGACACCGTCTGTCGGTCACCCGAACGCTGGGCACCGCCGCCATCAGCTATGCGTTCAACCTCAACATCGGCGCCTGGATCGGCAGCATCGGGATGCGGCTGCGGCTCTACACACGCTGGGGGCTGTCGGCGCCAACGGTGATGCAGATCGTCGCGCACAGCATAGTGACGAACTGGCTCGGCTATCTGTGGGTCGGCGGCGCGGTGCTGCTATGGGCGCCGCCGCGGCTGCCCGAAGCCTGGATGCTGCCCGACACCGACACCGGACTGCGCGCGATCGGATTGGCAATGGTCGCGGCGGCGCTGGCCTACCTGGCGCTGTGCTGCTTTTCGCATCGGCGCGAGCTGACATTGCGCGGACACACGCTGACGTTGCCAGGCGTGCGGCTGGCCGCCGTGCAGGCGGCGGCGGGCGGCGCCAACTGGCTGCTGATCGGCGCCATCGTCTGGACCCTGCTCGGCGGGCGCATCGACTATCCCACCGTGCTCGGCGTGATGCTTTTGGCAGCGGTGGCCGGCGTCGTGACACACGTGCCGGCGAACCTGGGTGTGCTGGAGGCGGTCGTCGTAGTGTCGCTTGGCGCCCGGCTGCCTGCGCCCGAACTGCTGGCCGCGGTGCTGGCCTACCGCGCCACCTACTACCTGCTGCCGCTGGCGCTGGCGCTGCCCGCGTACGGTCTCAGCGAGGCGGCGGCACGGCGTGCCGACTGTGCGGCTTAGGCAGGCGAAACGCTAGAATGCAGTGTCGTCACATGCTTCATTACCGATACGGAGTGGTATCGCCACATGCTCACCGGATATGCCGTCACGAACGGCACCTTCGACAAGGTTAGCGTCAATCAGCACTCGGACCTCACACCGGAAATGGTGTGGCTGGACCTGGTGAATCCGACCGAGCGGGACCGGCAATGGGTCAAGGAAACATACGGCCAAGAGCTGCAGTTCGTCGAGGAGCTCGGCGAAATCGAGGCGAGCGAGCGTTTTTACCGCGACGAACACGGTCTGCACCTGCACCTGTATTTTCTGCTGAGCGGCACCGATATTACACGCAACGTCAACGTCGGTTTCACAATCAATAATGGGCGTCTTTACACGCTGCGCAGTGACGATTTGCCCGAGTTTCGCAATTTCTATTCCCTGGCGCTCAAGAATCCTGAGCTGCGCAACGGTGCGATCGGGATCATCCTCGGCATCATCTCCACGCGCATCGGCATGATGGCCGACCTTTACGAGCGGCTGCAAATAGAGCTCGAGCCGATAAGCCTGGCGATCTTCCGTGGCGATCCCCATACGATGCCGCGTGTACTCGAATCCCTGGCGCGCATCGAGGACATCAACGGCAAGGCACGGCTGGGATTGCTGGAGAATAAGCACGCTCAATCCGGTCTGGCACGCAGCATCGAAGCCGCCGGGCAGGACGAGGCCATAACCGAGATTATGCTCGACGTCGATTCGCTGATGACCTTCTCGATTTTCCTCGCCGAGCGCGCCAAGTTCCTGATGGATGCCGCGCTCGGCATGATCAACATCGCCCAGAACAAGCGTCTCAATATCTTTACGGTCCTGTCAGTGATATTGATGCCGCCGACGCTGATCGCAAGCATTTACGGCATGAACTTCCGCCACATGCCCGAGATCGAGTGGTATTACGGCTACCCGCTGGCGCTGGTGCTGATGCTGATCGTTGCGATCGGCCCGATCCTCTATCTCAAGCGCAAGGACTGGCTGTAACGCTGGTTGCTGTACTCGAAAAGAGCAAGCGATGCTGTCGGTTGACCTGTGGATACTACGCGCTCTTCCATTTTGGCCAGGCCGAAGGAGAGTGCGTGACATCGAGATCTGCCTCTAGGCGAAATCCAACAAGTTCAACACTACGCTAATCCTTCGTGTGTGCCGTGAAAAAGCAGCGCTTTCAAGCGAGTGCAAGCCCAAATCGGCAGCGAATCTCTGGCTTCGACGGTGCAGGCGGCTCCAGCCTTTCAGAGTCCGGCGCGTGCAATCACGATGATCCAATATCTCGACGGCAACCGGTTGAGCCTGCTGCGATCGGGGGCGAAGTACTTTCCGTCGTTGGAGAGTTCGATAGACCAGGCCCGCACCGAGGGTGTGCTGGAGGCGGTCGTCGTAGCGTCGCTTGGCGCCCGGCTGCCTGCGCCCGAACTGCTGGCCGCGGTGCTGGCCTACCGCGCCACCTACTACCTGCTGCCGCTGGCGCTGCCCGCGTACGGTCTCAGCGAGGCGGCGGCACGGCGTGCCGACTGTGCGGCTTAGGCACTGCGACAAGCGCGGGCGCGGTTGGGAGTGTTACGCGATGGTCAAACACGAAAGCAACCGACTGCTTTCGCCTGCTGTTGAAACGGGAACATTGCAGCAGCCGTCTTCCGGTGAGGCGACTGCTCTAGCTCTTCTTGAAATCGTGTATAGACTGTTCGACGTCGCCGACGCTCTCTTGCACCTTTCCGGAAATCTGTTTTGAAAGCCCTTTGATCTGTTGTTTCTTACTTCCAACCAGCTTACCCGCCTGTTCCTGCACTTTGCCGACAACTTGCTTCGTCACGCCCTTCACCTGGTCTTTGTTCATGCTCGATTGCTCCTGTTGTAAGCACTGGATTCAGCGAGAAGTCATCCCGCGGACAATCATATCGACCTCCGCATGCTCGTCCTCGAGGTCGAAAAAATCATCGCTGACGCAATCGTCGCATGCGTCTGCTGCATTCGCCCGAAGCAGGGCATACTCGGCCTCATCCCACGGGATCGAACGTGCGACTGACTGCCTGGTGCGAAGTGCGATGCGTTTCATGGTCGATTCTCCGGCAGCGGTCTGCTGCATGACTGCAGCGTAGTCTCGAACTGGGCGACCGTATGTGCGAGGTCGCACATTGTGGTGGCGTCGCCACGCGCAGGGGGATCAAGCGGTATGCTGCACTGGTAGTAGCCACCGCCAAATGTGCGTTGCCGCACAGACCTCGCGCGGACGTTGGCACATTCTTAGGTTCCGGCCCCGATTTACCATGCCTGATGAGGGTATTCGCATGTTTAACAAAATGAGAACCAATCCGCGGAGTTCTGTGAAAGGCGATTCCCCGAAGAACGCCTGCCTACTGGGAACATCGAGCCTGCTCGAAGACGATGTTTATGATGCTGCCGGAAAGTTTCTGGGCCAAGTTGAGGAAATCGTGCTCGACGCGCGTACTGGTTGCGTTCGATATGCCGTGCTTGGGCTTGGAGGGTTTCTGGGGATCGGGCGAAAGCGGCTCGCCGTTCCATGGCGTGCATTGACTCCCGACGCCCACTACCGGCGCTGCGTCGTCGATGTAACGCTGATGCGCCTGATGGCCGTGCCAGTTCCCCAGGATGACCCCTGGCTGCGGCGAGCCGACCTGACATAGAGCCAGGAGAATGCGCTGCCGCGGAAGCGACTACTGCTTCTGCGCGACGGCCCGGCCTTCGGCGCTCACGAATACCCGGTAGCGGTTGCCGTCCTTGCATGACGCGATGTGGTCGTTGTCCGCCTGCCGCCTGGCACTGACGACCTGGCCGCATGGCAAGCCCAGGAGCATGATGACGGATGTCAGGTCCTTCTCCAGCGTAACGTCCTGCGCCGCCGTCAACGGCGCCGTCAGGAGCGCCGCCAGCGGGAACATCAGGGCCGCAGCCCGGGAGCGGGTGATCAAGGCGATTCTCCTTAGGTGACCGAATTGAATTTTTCGCGATCCGCGAGGATGCTCCAGATCGCTTCGCGCGACCCCGCGATCGTGCGGGCCAGGGATGGATCGCCGTCCTGCACGACGGAGAGCACCTTCAGGACCAGCATGTTGTACGGTTGCCGCAATGAGTCGACGCTGGACTTCTCCCCGCCCTGGTAATGCGCCCGGAATTGCTTCAGCAGGTCATCCATCTGGTTCTTGAGCGCCAGCTTGGTGAAAACGCCGATGGCATGGGTGTCCCGCAGCCGCGCCGCCAGAGCCGCCACGTCCAACGACGGCTCGAGCGTCCTGGCGACGGGAGGCGGGTCCACATTCTTCCGTGGTTGCTCGATCGCCACTGGAGAGACTGCAACTCTTGCAGGCGCTACGGGGGACGGCTGGTCCGCCTTGGTGGCGCGCTGGAGCGTGGAAAGAGGGGTCGGCGCACTGGCCACCGGTCCGATCCCGGTAATTTCGGGCTGTCGCGGCCCGGCAGAGAGCGGCGCCGACGTGACGGTCGCTTCCTCCATTCCCTCGAACCGGAGCGGTGCGGTTGCGACCGTCCTGTCCGGGTTCGGCCCTACCAGGGACGGATCGACTTTCAGTTGTTCTGTTTGCACGCGCGGCGGCGCGTCCCTTATCCCGGCACAGCCTGCCGCCAGGGCAAAGAGGAGAATTCCGATAGTCCTCACTGCTGGCATCATTTTGCCGGTACCCGTCATCGGCGCCCCATCGTCATGGCCGGAAATATCATCGGCTGAGCCGCGTAGTGGTCTGTTGGCGCCGGGACCGATATAGGCGTTGATTTCGGATTTCGCGGACTGCGGGCGGGGGAGTCGGGAACAGTCCCTCTGGCAGGCAGATCCACCGGCGGTGCGCTCGCCGCACTGGATGGCGATACCGGCGTTTGGGGGGAGGGCGCCACGGCGGCGCTGAAGGCATCCGATATCCCGCCGCTGGCTGCGATCACCACGACCGATAGCAGGAAAAACCCCACGGTCTTCATTGCACCTCTCCTCACGTCGCCAGGGCTTGTGATTCAGTGCCGCCGCGGCGGGAACTCTTCGACTCGTTCCCGGCGCCGGCTTGCTTCGCAATCGTCCGCTCCCGGGCCGGGATGCGCCGTGCGCTGGCACACATACCATCTCCAGGCGTGCGAAATAAGGCGAACGGATACTCGAGCTCGTGCCGTCTTATCCGATTCATGCCCGCCATGAAAATGGCCCCCGGACATTTGAGCTGCCCGGGGGCCGGATCCCGCCAATCATTCAGGGGGAGGGGGTAATTGGCGGGAGGATGAGCCTGGATTGTGCCTATCCCCTGCGGGGGATTATGTGCGGTGTCGCACATACTGGGAGTGGAGCCGGGGTAGAATGGAATTCATGCGAACCCCGGGCCTCGCATGCATCTGGGACTTGGCGCCCGTGATTTGTCGTTCCGCATGAGGATTCGCGCCCATGCATGACGCCCCCCCCTTGTGTCCGGTAAACACAGTCCCAGGGAAAATCATCTGCTCGCCGCCCTTCCTGCTGTGGACTACGAGCGCCTGCTGCCCGATCTGGAGCTGGTACCGTTGCCGCTGGGATGGGCGGTCTACGAGGCCGGCGGCAAATTGGGCTACGTGTACTTCCCCACCACCAGCATCGTTTCGCTGCTCTACGTCATGGACGACGGGGCCTCGGCGGAAATCGCGGTCACCGGCAACGACGGCCTGGTCGGCATCGCGCTATTCATGGGCGGGGAAAGCACGCCCAGCCGCGCGGTGGTGCAGAGCGCCGGCTACGGCTACCGGCTCAAGGCAGCGGTCCTGAAACAGGAATTCGAGCAGGGCGGCACGCTGCAGCATCTGGCGCTGCGCTACACGCAGGCGCTGATCACGCAGATGGCACAGACCGCGGTGTGCAACCGGCACCATACGGTCGAGCAGCAACTGTGCCGCTGGCTCCTGTTGAGCCTGGACCGGTTGCCCTCGAACGAGTTGAGCATGACCCAGGAGCTGATCGCGAACATGCTGGGGGTGCGGCGCGAGGGCGTCACGGAGGCGGCCGGACAACTGCAAAAGGCCGGGTTGATTCAATACAGCCGGGGCCACATCACCGTGCTGGATCGTCCGAAGCTGGAGAAGCGGGTGTGCGAGTGCTATGCGGTGGTCAAGAGGGAGACCGATCGCCTGCTTCCCGCCAGGGCGGAGCACTGAGCGCAAAAAAAGATCCCTCCCCCTTTCCAGGCGGGAGGGATGCAGAAGTCGAAGTCAGTCGCTCAGGCCAGTATCAACGCTGGACTGGAACCGGAACAACTACGACGGTGTCGGTGCCCTTCCTGCCACGTTCGCCCTGCATGCCTTCAGCGCCGGTCGCACCGGTGTTCCCTGTGTTCCCTGTGTTCCCTGTGTTCCCGGTTGCGCCGGTGTCGCCGGTGCTCCCGGTTGCGCCGGTGGCACCCTTCTCTGCGGTCGCGCCAGGGGCGCCTGTCGGTCCGGCCGGGCCAGGAACTGCGACTACAGTCGGCGCCGGTGTGACCACGGGCTGGCATGCGCTCAATGCGAGCGCGCTCATCAGTACTGCAAACAATGACGAATATTTCATGGTGGTTCCTCGGTAATGTACGGGGGGAAATGAGAGGACTAAGTCGTGTGCGCGCGGTACGAGTCTCAGGCTGCAGGTTGCGCCGAACATCCTGCGGGTTCCGTGCGCCAGCACTCATTGCGCAAAACTTTGTCGTGAGCCGCTGCCGGAGGGGAGACAGTTACGAATGGCTGGCGCGTACGCCACCGCACGGACTTCGAATTGTCGGCGACTTAAATTCCGTGCATGGCAAGTGTTACGCAAGGTTTTTTTCCCAGGCATCCGCCGGACTTTCAGTTGGCGGTCGCCGCCAGACGTGGGCTGACCTATCACCGGTCGAATGTCCTGCTCGCGAAAGCGTGTTTCGACGGCACGCTCGAGCTGCTGACCGCAGCCTGGCAAAGACTGCTGGGCTACGGACACCAGGAGTTCTCGGGGAAGACGCTGCATCAGATCATGGAGCCCGATAGGCCGGTTGCCGCGGTCGTCGCTGCCATATTCGACGAGCGGAATCCGGCGCCGGTGGAGTTGAAGGTGCGCAGCAGCGATGGGCAGTGCAAATGCCTGAAATTGCACCGTCGATTCGATCCGTACGAGCGCACTGTGTTTATCGTGGCAGAAGAAACGCCGGAGTCAGGTAGCGCACCGCGCGCTGAGCCGGCCGGCGACGTCGTGACCGGAGACGCCTGAGAAACGGGCCGGGATCTACGCCGGCAGCACGGGTAACGTGAGTCTGCCGATTGCCTCGGGTCCTTCGACCACGACCCTGGATCCCGGCTTGGTTTCGGCGAGGTCGTTGGCGTAAGTGCAGGCGTCCTCCTCGGTGTCAAACGATGCCAGCGGCTTGTCGAAACCCATCTCGTTTACATCCCACTGGCGGTTTGCCCCGTGACATACGCGAAAAACGCTGGCGCCCTTCTGATCGAGACCCATAGCTAGATCTTGCCCATCAGAAGCAGAACCACAACTATCAGCAGCACCAAT
Source organism: Burkholderiales bacterium (assembly GCA_035649495.1). Taxonomy (GTDB): domain Bacteria; phylum Pseudomonadota; class Gammaproteobacteria; order Burkholderiales; family SG8-41; genus SG8-41. The sequence goes on from DASRJL010000156.1 coordinate 17,998, forward strand.
CCGAGTCCGCCGCTGGGTCCATAACCCCAACTGCTGCTGTGGCCCCAGGCCGGAATCGCGCCCACCAGCATCAGCACCAGCACAATCACGAGAATCAATCCGATACTCATTTTCAGGCTCCTTGTTTGAATTTCACTCAATAACACTCACATGCTAGCCGGCTTTCCCGAAACGTTCCGTGCGCCGGCGCACGTTGTCGTTGTTCGCTTGTCGAGTGGCGTTGACGACCCGGCCGCAAGACATCGTTTGCTCACAAATCAGGTCACCACGTCGGCAGGGAGCAAGCGGTCAAATTCCTTTTTTACCACCGCGTAACACTCGCAAGCGCGCGCCTCCACCCCCGGTCTGTCGAGTACCGTGATGCGGCCCTCGTCGTAGCCAATCAAGCCCTCATCCTGCAGTTGCTTGGCGACGATCACGACTCCGTCCTGTCGCACCCCCAGCATGTTGGCAATCAAGCCCTGCGTCATGGTCAATTCGTTGGAGGGCAATCGATCGATGCTCAACAGCAGCCAGCGGCAGAATTGCTGCTCCACCGAATGATGTCGGTTGCACGCCGCTGTCTGGACCATCTGTGTAATCAGCGCCTGCATGTAACGCAGGAGCAATCGCTGCACCGCCCCGCCGCGGTCGAATTCCTGCCTCAGCGCGCCCGACTGAATCCTGAATGCCTGGCCCGCGCACTGGACTACCGCGCGGCTTGGCGTCGTTTGGCCACCCATGATCAGTGCAATCCCGACCAGACCTTCGTTGCCTGCGATGGCGATTTCGGCTGACTCGCCGCCCCTCATGACGTAAAGGAGAGAAACAACCGAGGTGGTGGGAAAATAGACGTGCTGCAACTGGCAGCCGGACTCGTACAAGACTTCACCGAGCGGCATCGGCACTTGTTCCAGATCGGGAAGCAGGCGACCGTATTCGACCGTGTGCAGGGCGGCAAGAAGGTGGTTCTGCCTGGGTGAAGGGGACGCGAATATCGGGTGTACGGTCATTTGCAAATGCTCTCCGTGCGGACTGGGCATCGACGATCTTCCGGATCTCATGGACGTCCCGTTTCGCACATAGCTGGTTAGTGGGGCTTCTTTGCTTGCGCTGCACGCTCCTGCTCCCGCTTCAGCCGTTGCTTTGAGATCGTCTGCGCCACGGCCTCCGCCAGACGGGAGAGATTATCTTTCAAGAGATAGTCTGCTGCGCCGAGTTTGATGCATTCGTCCACTTTCTCTTCTCCTGCAGTGCCGGTCACGACAATCACGGGAATATCCAGGTCGAGCTCTTGCAACAAAGCCAGCAGGCGAGTCACGCTGAAAACAGGCAGCGATTGGTCTGACAAAATCACCTCGGGAGCTGCCTCGAGCGATGCAAGGAATTCAGCCTCATTAGCTACCACCGCCCACTGGGGGTCGTATCCCCCCCTGCGTAACTCACGAATAATGAGTTCGGCATCAGGTGCATGGTCTTCCACCAGGACAAGTGTTAGGGCGATACTCATGTAGGCCATTACCAGCTGCTGTGATTTACCGGTGTGCACCGGCAAACGTGTCTGGCTCTCCTGTCGCTGATGGATGGAAACAGAATTCCGCGTGCCTGTTAGAGTTCCTCGACGATTCATAAAGATACGCAGAATGCCTGCGAGGGACCGTGCGGTGACGTACGGAGGCGAATTCATGGGTATAAGTGCTTGTCGCCCGACAGGCGGCTGTCGCTGCCGTACTATGGGGTTGCGATGCTCAGTCGGCCAGCGCCAATCCCGGGGAGTCCGGCCTGTTGCCGCCGGTATTCCCGGCGCTTCATGTCGAGGTAGGCGGCCTGTTCCACTTCATGCAACTGGTGCGGATAGCGCTCGCTGGCCGCGAACCAGTCATGGAGACGTTTTTCGAACCGACCCTGCTGCGGCTCGGACAAGGCGCCGAGAAAAGCTTCGATTGCCAGGTAATAGCGCATGGTATTGCGTTCCACCACGCCACGCAGACCGCCTATGTGACGGGGCTGGCCGTCGGGTTGCGTGCCGGCAATCGTGAATCCCACCCTGTCTCTTCCGCTGGTCCCGAGATAGGCCTGCATTGCGAGCCGCCCCGCAAGTCCATAGGTATACGAATACGAGAGGTGGATGAAGGTCTGTCCGTTTCCCGATGGAATCGCTGCGAGCACGATGCGGTAGTTGCGCGTGGAGAGCGGCCCTTCGTCTGCATCCAGCCGTACTTGCAGGTAGTCAGGGGTTCGGGCAGCGACGCGATACGCAAAGACGACCCGGTAGGCATCATCCAGCGGCCGATCGTATTTCCTGCCGATGCTTACGTTGAGGGCATCGCCCTGGCCGGTAGTCGATGCGCGGCAGTACTTGATATTGAGGTGCAGGATCAGAATGTCGCACCAATTGCCTGGACCGTTCAGCGCTGCGCTCACCGTTGCAAACGGGTAGTCTGCGAGCGCGTAGATGTCGCCCCTCAGTGCACCCGGGGTCTCGCTGGAGTCTAGGTAGAGCGGCTTCTGGAACTGGTTGTGGCTCAGCTTATCCTGCAAAGCAGCGTACTTGGCGCCGAGAGATCCGCGTGAATTCGCAACTGCATCGCTCGCATGGGCAATGCCCGTGCCCAGGCAAGCCAGGGCGACCGCTAAGAGCCGCGCCGGGCCCCGCAAAGCCTGCATCCACGCAGGTCGATCATGGCCCCCGCCTCCAGCATGCGCGGCGCACTGGAGGCGGTGTCTTCTCTTAACGAGCCTTATCCTGAATCTTCTCGCCGCCCCGCTCAACGTCCTGTCCGAATCCGTGCATCGTGTTGCAGCCAGCGGTCGCGCCCAGCACGCCCAACAGCATCAGTGTCGCCAAGATTTTCTTGAACATGGTGTATCTCCTGGTAAGGTGTTCATTGCAAGCGTCGTGCCACATGAGCGTTACTGTGTCATTGCGCGCGACGGCAGCTTTCTTCAGAAAGCCATCCACGGCAATTGTTCTCCTTTCCGCAAAGGCGAACCATGCGCTGGCGTACATAACGCTTCAGAGCGCTAGAGCCAGTATTCCCACATGCGGGCGACCGTCTCCCTCAGCCGGTCGCTGATCGAACGTCGTTCCCATTGCTCGAGCGTGATGGGATTGGACGAGGCAATATCCTTCTCGAACATGGCCTGCATTTGCGCGCCGAAATCCTGACCGAGGATGACGGCGTTCACCTCGTAGTTGTGCAGGAAACTGCGCCAGTCGAGGTTGGTCGATCCGACGGTCGACCATACACCATCGATGAGCGCGGTCTTGGAGTGGAGCAGGGCGCCGCGCCGCTCGTAGATCTTTACTCCCGCGCCCAGCAACTCGGCGTAGTAGGAACGTCCCGCGTGGAACACCAGCCAGGAATCCGTATTGCCCGGGAGGATGATTCTCACGTCCACGCCGCGCTGCACGGCGTCCTTGAGAGCCGCGAGCAACTGCGGATCGGGGACGAAATAGGCGTTCGTGAGGTGCACCGTGGTTTCGGCGCTGCCGATCGCCGAGATCAGCGTCGCGTAGATCAGGCTGTAGGGCTCGTCGGGCGCGCTGCCGATCGCCCGCACGATTTCCCTGCCCCTGGAGCCGGGTTGCGGGAAATAGTTCCGCGCCGCGAGCGTATCCCCCTTTTGCTTCTCCCACGTCGCGAGAAACAGTTTCTGGAACTCGCCGACTACGGGACCTTCCACTTGCAGGTGGGTGTCGCGCCACGGCGGCGCCCCTTCAGGCCGCTGCGTGGTCCGCGTGCTGAAGGATCCGCCTGAATAGACACTGCTGATGTTGACCCCGCCGAGGAACGCGGTTTCGCCGTCGACTATCAACAGCTTGCGGTGATCGCGCTGATTGACGTCCCAGCCCTTCCTGGCCGTCAGCGGGTTGATCGGATTGAACTCCAGGACGTTGATGCCGCTGTCGGTAAGGCGCTTGAAAAATGCCCTGGGCGCGTCGATTGCCCCCACACTGTCGTAGATGAAATTGACCTGCACGCCTTGCCCCTGCTTCTCGATGAGCGCATCCGCAAAGCGATTTCCCGTCTCGTCATCCTCGATGACGTAGGTTTCCATGTTGATATGGTCTTTCGCATGGCGGATGGCGGTCAGCATGGGCTCGAACGTAGCCGGACCGTCCTGGAGCAGGACCACCTTGTTCCCCACCATCAACGGGCTCCCGACGATGGCCTCTTCCAGCGCCAGATGCCGGTCGAAGATGCTGGTCTCCTCGCCCCGGCTCTTCAGCCGGTCGAGGATCGCCTTGCTTTGCTGGGAGGTGAGCGGGCCGCGCGCGCCCTCGAGTTGCACCGGCTGGGCCGGCCGCCTCGCCATGTCGGGAACGATGGTCGGGAGAGAGCTGCATCCCGCCCCAAGGGCGACAAGTAACCCTGCCGCCAGGCGTCTCGCGATCCTGAACCGACCGACCGACTGCATCAGGCTGCCTGGGAACGCCGTCACCTCAGCTCGGGCAGTGGGTGTTCGGTGAGGTTGAAGCTGGTCAGGGCCCCGTGGCCCTGCCACCTGCAACCTAAGACTTGCCGAAACGCGCCTTCGCCTCGTCCACGCACCTGCTTTTCGCGCCGCCTGCAAAGGCATCGCACTTTTCCTTCGCCACGGCGTAATCGGCATCGCGTTTCTCCGAAGCCGCGTCCCTGCGCGCATCAGCGCCCTTTTCACTTGCCCTGGCGTTAGCGCTGGCAGACGTCTCGTCGGCTTCCTTGTTCGCGTTCGCGGTTTTCATCCGCGCCTTTGCGTCGGCCCTGGCGGCAACCGCAGCAGCCTTGGCTTCCTTCAGGCAAACGTCCTTCACATTGCCGGCGTTGTCGTCGCACCTCTCCTTTGCCACCGCGTAGTCGGCGTCTGCCCTGGCGACGCGTACCTTGTAACGGGCGTCCGCCGAGGGCTTGTTGCTCGCGTCCAGCTCGGTTTGCGCGACGTTCTTCCTGCCGCTGGCCTCGGCGTTGCATATGTCCTTCGCATTGCCGGACAGGGATTCGCAGGCCGCGTTCGCGGACTTGTATTCGGCAGCAATGCCGTCCTTGCCTGATTTGTATTGATCCTTCGACATGGTTTGCGCGATCGTGCCGGCGCTGAATGTCAGGGCAAACGCGGCCGCGACTGCGGTGATGTTGTTTAGCTTGTTCATGTTCGTTCCTCAGGTTGATAAGGGGCTGCCGGAATCCCGGCGCTCGGAGGCAAGCTTCCTCCACTTCGCCACGTCTCTCTGTGCGCAGGCGCACAGATTTGTCCTGAGGGAAGGCAGATTCTTGCTGCAATGATCCACGAGCCCGGACCGGTTTTCCCACCGGGTACGCAGGATTTCAACGTGACAGGAGATTGAATCGTGAACATGCTAAACCTGTGGTTGTACGCCCTTATCGCCCTGAGCCCGATCGCAATGCCGGCCGCAGCCCAGGTCAACATCAACATTGATATTGGCGTGGCCCCGCCGGCTTCGCGCTACGAAGCCGTCCCGGCGCCACGTCATGGCTACGCCTGGGCGCCGGGATACTGGCGGTGGGAAGGCCAGCGCCATGTCTGGACGCAGGGCCGGTGGCTCGAGGCGCGTCCGGGGTCTTACTGGGTGGCCGACCGCTGGGAAGGCAGAGACGGCCGTCATTACTACGAACGCGGGCACTGGAAGGAGCAAGCCAGGCATGAAAAGGCAGAGCACGGGGGCAAGGGCAACGGGAAGGGGTGGGCGAAGGGGCATGACCGGTAAGGAGCGCCGGTGAATTGACTTTGTACGCGTCCGCACAGACCCCGGCTCTCCGGCGCGCCACATTGAACGTACAGTTGCCCGGCTTACCTGGGGCGCCGGCAGGCGAGGCAAAGATGGCCCCCGTATTCGCAATGTTTCACAGACTTCCCGCTGCGGCTACCTCAGCGCATGCTGAGTCGAGCGGAGCTCATCGTCTCTTCCATCCTTCACGGCGGGCACTTGCTTTCCGGACTCGATCTGGTCTCTGCAGAGCGAGACTATGAAATCCGGCGGGTGCCCGAGTCCTTCGAGCCATCGGGAAACCAGCCATTCCTTGATATCCAGGAGCTCGGCGAGCTTCTGCTCCCCGCCAAGAAGCAGGGCTGCTTCGCGGAGCGCCAGGACGTTCGTGGTGGGAGTTTTTGTCTCCATCACCGCCCACCGGCCCGTCCCATCGTTCTGCGCCCCTTGTTCCTGGGCGGATTCTGCGGCGCGTTGTGCCACGACACCGGCCGCTGCTCGGTGCGCACGTACCTGGGGATCGATTCCTGCGTTCTGGGCGCGCTCAGCGCCTTCACCCTCACGATCTCGAGCTTCAGGGCGTCGACGTTCCCCGGATGCCCGGCATCCGGGCCGTGCAGCGCCAATGCCTGCGACTCATGGTCGAGAAGCCCGTCCAGCCTTTGAAGCGCCGAGCTGCACGACGCAGCAAAACCGGCTTTTTTCTCCGCTTCCCGCCGCTGCAGTTCTATTTCAGCAATCGCGTCGATCACTTCATCGGTCGCCGGTACTTCCGTTGTGGGCAAGATATTCATATGAGTTTCCGGTTCAGCGCGCCGCCTTGTCCTGGATCTTTTCCCCGCCCCGTTCGATGTCCTGCCCGAGTCCGTGCATGGTGTTGCACCCTGCGATCGTACCCAGAAATCCCAGTAACATCAGTCCCGCCAAGATTCTCTTAACCATGGTGTATCTCCTGTAAGTATCCTTTGATTCACGATCGGACCCGGTCGCAATTCCGGCAGTCCGCAACCGTGATCATCAATTCCATGATTGTCGCCCGGCGCCAGGACATGTTCTGTGCGTCGGCGCGCATAGGACAAACGAGCGGCCAGACGGTGCCGCGCGGGCTGGCCGCGGCGGCTCAGGAAGAGAGATTCAGTCCGCCGACGTCACCGAGCAGACCTGCTGGCTGGCCGCGTTTGCCGGAAGCGGCAGACTTGCCCTGCCGGTTCTGCACGTCGGACAGCAAGCGGCTCAGTTCCTTCCTGACCACGGCGTAGCACTCGCACGCACGCGCCTCCAGTCCGGACCGCTCGAGCACCGTGATGTGGCCGCGGCGATAGCTGATGAAACCGGCACGCTGCAGCGACCCGGCGGCCTCGGTAATGCCTTCCCGGCGCACGCCGAGCATGCCTGCGACCAGTTCCTGGGTAATGACCAGCGTCCGCGACGAGACGCGATCGAGCGTCAACAGGAGCCAGCGGCAGAGCTGCTGCTCCACCGAATGGTGCCGGTTGCAGGCCGCGGTCTGGGTCATCTGTGCAATCAGCGCCTGGGTGTAGCGCAGCAGCATGTGCTGCAGCGCCCCGGCGCAATTGAACTCCTGCTTGAGTAATCGGCTCTCCAGCCGGTACGCGTGGCCCGCGGTCTGCACCACGGCCGAGCTGGGCGTGGTATCTCCTCCCATGAACAGCGCGATGCCGACGACGCCCTCATTGCCGACACCCGCGGATTCGGCCGATGCGCCGGACGCCATCACGTAGTGGAGCGACGCGATGGCGGTGGTGGGGAAATAGGCGTGCCGCAATTGTGCGCCGGGCTCGTAGAGCATTTCACCAAGCGGCAGCGGCGTCAGCTCCAGATAGGGGGTCAGGCGCGCGATCTCCACCGCTGGCAGGGCCGCGAGAAGATGGTTCTGGTGCGGGCTATGCGGTGATGGCATCGGCGGCTCCCGGGAACTGCGTTCCCTACTTCGCCGTGACTTCCACGCCGATTCCGCGGTAACCGATGAAGCGGCAGGCCTGGGTGAACATCGGCTCCCCGCTTACCCGGAATTTCTGTTGCGACCCGTCGGAATTGACGCGGCTGAAGACAAAGTCCAGGAACGGCTGCCGGGAGGTGATGGTCTCCTGCAGCGCAGCCCGCTCCGCCTCGTTCCAGCCCGCCTTCTGAACGCCTCCTCCGTTGCCCACGAGAGCGTCGACCCGGATGCCGAGCATCTCGAGGACCGGGCCGGACACCTTGGTGAAGTTTCCGTTCTCGTCCTGCTCCCAGTACCAGTCGGAGGCCAGCTCGGTCAGGCTGCGGTAGCGGGCCTCGCTTTCGCGCAGTTCTGCCGTGCGCTCCCGCACCGTCTGTTCCAGCGCCTTGCCGTGATCCTGGAGCTTCCGGTAGAGCAACCGCACTTCCAGCATGTTGTGGATGCGCGTCTTGACTTCCACCAGGTCGAACGGCTTGCTGATGAAGTCTCTTGCGCCGGCTTGCAGCGCGCGCAGCTTGTGGCCAGGTTGAGCGGTGATCACGAGGATCGGCAGGTAACCGTCCGTATCGCTGGCCTTCAGGCCCTCCATCACCTGGAACCCGTCCATGCCGGGCATCTGCAGATCGAGCAGGATCAGGTCGTAGCGATTCCTGCGATGCAGCGTGCAGACCTCGTGCGGATTCATGGTCGAGGCGACCGAGGTGTAGCCGGCCTCGTGCAGCAATTGCTCGAGCAGGCTCACGTTGGCCTGCTGATCGTCGACGATCAGGATGCCGGCATTAAGAATGTCCGACTCCGCGACTCTCACATTATTTCCTTTTCCGCGCGGGCCGGTTGCGTCTGCGAGAACGTCAGCGCCGCGTCGAGGGCATCCATGAACTGATGCACGTTGATGGGTTTGGTCAGGTAGTTGAAGAATCCGGCCTCGAGGCCGCTCTCGATATCATGGCGACCCGCATTTGCGCTCAACGCAATGATCGGAATATGCGCCGTCAACGCGTCCGCATGCAGGATCTGCATGGCTTCGATCCCGCTGATGCCGGGGAGGTTGATGTCCATCAGGATTACCGCCGGCTGATAAGCGCGGGCGAATTCGATGCCGAGATTGCCGTCCGCCGCGCCCAGCATGCGCAGCTCGGGACGGCGCTCGATGATCTGCTCGACCAGCTCCAGGTTGGCAGGATTGTCTTCCACGTAGAGCAGGGTCCGCAGTGGCGTGCCGTCCGGCACCTGTGGGCGCACCAGCGCGGCACGGTCGGCTTCCTGAAACGCGACAGTCGGTGCGCTCGTCAGCCCCAACTCGACCCAGAACACGCTTCCCGTCCCCGGGATGCTTTCTACGCCGATGGCGCCTCCCATCAGCTCGACCAGCTTCTTGGTCACCACCAGGCCGATTCCCGTGCCTTCCTCCGCGCCGGCCTCCTTGCCGAGGCGGTTGAACGGCTGGAAAAGCTGCGCCAGTTGCTCCGTGGCCAGTCCCGCGCCGGTGTCCCGGACGCTGATGCGGATCGCATCCCGGGAGGTCAGCATGCACTCCACGGCAACCGTGCCTCCGGGCCGGTTGTACTTGATCGCGTTGAAAAGCAGGTTGATCAGAACCTGCTTGACCCTGGTCCGATCGGCTTTGACGAACCGCGAAATCTCGAACCGCGGAAACGTCATGCTGATGCTGCGCTTCCGGGACTGCGCCTCGACCATCGCCTGGCACTCGAGCATGACCTCGGCCAGCGAGACCGGTTCCTGCGACAGCGTCACCTTGCCCGACTCGATCAGCGCGAGATCCAGGACTTCGTTGATCAGGTCCAGCAGGTACCAGCCTGCCTTGAGAATCTGGTCGAGGCTGCGCTTCTGGGGGGGCGTCGGCAGTGGAGATCCGGAATCCATGAGCTGGGCGAAACCGAGGATCGCGTTCAACGGTGTGCGCAGCTCGTGGCTCATGCTGGAGAGGAAATCCGTCTTGGCGCGGTTGGCTCTTTCCGCGGCGGCCGTGGCCTCGTTCAATTCCGCTTCGACGCGCTTGCGCAGGGAATTGTCGGTCCCGATCAACAGGTAACCGATGATGCTGCCATCGCCGTCGCGGAGCGCCGTGATCGACACGACGGCGGGAAACCGGCTGCCGTCCTTGCGGATATAGGTCAGTTCATAGATGTCCTCGATCTCCCGCGACGCCTTGAACGCCAGTGCCTCAAAGCCCGGTGCGATGGTCGTTGCAAGCTCCAGGCTCAATGCGTGCGCGCGCGCGACCACTTCCTGCGGATCGTGAATATCGCTCGGGCTTATCCTGTTCACCACTTCGGCGGCCGTGTAGCCCAGCATGCGCTCGGCGCCGACGTTGAAAAGCTGGATGATGCCTTTCTCGTCGGTGGCGATGATCGAGAACTTGTCGCTGGTGAGGATCGCGTTCTGCAAGGCGCCCATATTGAACAATGCCGCGCGGGGGCGCATTTTGGTGGGACCGTCCGCCTTGCCGGCATGGTCGGCAAGCGCGGGACTGTTTCCTGTTTCGATCATGGTCGATTCGCGTGAGGGCGTATGGATGATCGTGGTCTTTACCGCAGACGTCCGTACGCTGCCGCACAGAAGCCGACCCACCGGCGTGGGACGGCGGGAATGCTCGATCTTGAGCTGGCTGCTTGCCGGTGCCACCGGATCGTCAGGTCGAGGACGACACCCACCGCGCCGCAGCAGACGCAGAGCATGGTCTGTCTGCTATCATGCGTGCCTATAGTGCTGCATCGTACAGAGCAGGCGGTTCGCACCCTCGCAGCACCGACTGTTCCGATGCCTTTCAACCCGCACGCTCGCGGCAATGAGGAGCGTTCCTGTCGTGGCGTCACCACATAGCCCGAAGCAAAACCACCTCCTCGCGGCGCTGCCCGCGACCGATTACGCGCGCCTGATGCCCAATCTGGAGCTCGTTCCGATGCCGCTTGGCTGGGCGGTCTACGAGTCCGGCGGACGGATGGGTTATCTGTACTTTCCGACCACCTGCATTGTTTCGCTGCTGTACGTCATGGAAAACGGCGCGTCGGCGGAAATCGCGATCACCGGCAACGACGGCCTGGTCGGCATCTCCCTCTTCATGGGCGGCGAAAGCACGCCGAGCCGGGCGGTGGTGCAGAGCGCGGGCCACGGCTACCGGCTCAAGGCGAAGGTTCTGAAAAAAGAATTCGCGCTCGGCGGGCAGTTGCAGCACCTGGCGCTGCGTTTCACGCAGGCGCTGATCACTCAGATGGCCCAGACGGCGGTCTGCAACCGGCACCATGCGGTCGACCAGCAACTTTGCCGCTGGCTGTTGTTGAGCCTGGACCGCCTGCCGGGCAAGGATCTCGTCATGACGCAGGAGCTGATCGCCAACATGCTGGGCGTGCGCCGGGAGGGCGTGACCGAGGCTGCCGGCAAATTGCAGTCGGAGGGCATGATCAGGTACAGCCGCGGCCACATCACCGTGCTGGATCGTCCGAAGCTGGAAAAACGGGTATGCGAGTGTTACGCCGTGGTGAAGAAAGAGTTCGACCGGCTGCTGCCCTACAAGATCGGCGGCCTGCCAAAGACAACTGCCTGACCTGCCGCCGCTTCTTTCCGCTTCTTCGATGCCCCCGAGAGTGAGGCGACCGGCCTACTGCCCGCCGATCGACACGGGAAAGGCGGCCGTCTGTACCTTGTACGAAGAGGGAATGTAGGCAAGCTCGATACGGATTTCCTTCAGCTTCCTCGCCTTCAGGGCTGACGCGGGGAAATCCACTTCCACCGCCTGGATCGCATCCTGCCCGGGATCGAGCCGATCCGTGCTGTCGTACGCTATGTGTGCAAACGCACCGACGCCCCCCGTGCGGGCACGTAACCTTCGCCAGCCGCGAGAAATCCGCGTGAGCGGCTCATCAATCATGAAGTCTATCGGTGCGAATCGCGATCCTGTGGATGGGAGGGAAATCTGCCGGTCGAGAGCGCTTTGTCGTGATCACAAGGAGTCAGGCCATGAGCTTGAAAGACGAGTACTTCGCGATGATGACATCGCAATTCAGACGATGGGATGCCAGGTTCGGCATGTTGACGGGGGATGCCGGACCGGCGGTCGCTGCCGCGGACGCCCGGTACGAGAAGCAGATCAAGGCGATGCGCGCCGACCGCGATGTCGCGTACCGGAAATTGCAGGAGATCCGCACGGCCAGCGAATCGGCCTGGCGGGGCATGCAGTCCGGGGTCGACGAAGCGTGGATCTCGCTGAAGAACGCGTTGGATACGGCGGTCACCGAATCGGGAAAACGTCGCTGAGCGCCGGCAGCCGTCCTCGCGTGCCCCCCGTGACGCGCGCGGGCGTATGTCGGTGAGCGTACCGACCGCCGCTTGCGGGCGCGAAATACTGGTGCCGTGATCCGGACCAGAAAGACCTGCGTATCTTGACTCCGAGAATGACAACGGACCTGACCCGTGATCCGGGTGCACCGGTCCCGCTCACTTTGGCGGGTGACCTGAACAATCTGTCAGCAAGCGACCTCGAGAGCGCTGTTACACGAATGTGCTCCGCCTACGGTACCGTCGTGAAAGTGATGGCGCATCTTTCGCACGCGCACCAGAGCGTGATTGCGTTCGCGCTCGTCGACATGTCCCTTCCCGAGGAGGCCGAGCGGCTGGCTCTTGCATACAATCGAACCCGGATGGGTACCGCTGTTCTCCTGCTGTTGCAGCCGCGGTCGGCGTCTTGAAGGGCCCCCGCGCCATCTGCCTCCGCGTTGAGGCGCAAAATTGAACGCGAGCAGCAGCGTCCTCCGCGCGATCGTGCTTCGCTTTCGGGCGGGCCTGCGCGCAAGCGGTTTGCCGCGTGAACCGACGGACCACGAACCGCCGCTGCGATCGGAGCTTTTCAGCGCCGACCAGATGGAACAGCACGGCAGGAGGCTGGCGGGCGCGCACAAGGTAAGCCCGGCACGCCCTGCGGACCGGTTGCTGACGCGGCTGGCTGCGAATGAGGACATCCTCGTCGAGACCTGCGGCCTGCTGACGGCGGCGGTCATGGCCAACCGCCGGATTGCGCCGGCGGGAGAATGGCTCCTCGACAACTTTCATCTGGTCGAAGAACAGATACGCATGGCCAGGCGGCACCTGCCGAAGGGCTACAGCCGGGAGCTGCCGCGCCTGGCGCAGGGACCATCGGACGGCCTGCCGCGAGCATACGACATCGCGCTCGAGGCGATTTCGCACGGCGACGCGCGCGTGGACCCGGAAAGCCTCGGCCGTTTCATCGCGGCCTACCAGCAGGTGACATCCCTGAAACTGGGGGAACTGTGGGCGATCCCGATCATGCTCCGCCTTGCGCTCATCGAGAATCTGCGCCGCGTCGGAGCCAGGATCGGCGCGAGTACCGCTGACCGCGACCTCGCCGGCGCCTGGGCCGACCAGATGATGGAGATCGCCGAGAGGGATCCGAAGAGCCTGATTCTGGTAATCGCGGACATGGCGCGATCGAGCCCGCCCATGACGTCTCCATTTGTATCGGAATTCGCGCGCCGCCTGCAGGGGCAGAGCCCGGCCCTCGCTCTGCCTCTGACCTGGATCGAGCAACGACTCTCCGAATCGGGCCTGACGATCGAGCGGCTCGTGCAGTCGGAAACGCAGATCCAGGCGGCCGACCAGGTTTCCATCAGCAACAGTATCGGCAGCCTGCGCTTCCTGGCGGCGATGGACTGGCGTGAGTTCGTCGAGACGGCGAGCGTCGTTGAACACAAACTGCGGGAGGACCCGGGTGGGGTGTACGCCCGGATGGATTTCGCCTCCCGCGATCGCTACCGCCACGTCGTGGAGAAGCTCGCGAAAGCGAGCGGCGTGTCCGAAAGCGAGGTGGCGCGCAAGGCAATCCAGCTTGCCCACGAAAGCGCGGCGCGGACGAGTGACGACGATCGGGCCGCCCACGTAGGGTTCTACCTGGTCGACAACGGGCTGCCCCAGCTCGAGCGGACGGTGAACGCGCCCCTTTCCCTCGCCGAGGCGCTGCGCAAGACCGGGTGCAGGTTCCGTTTGTTCCTGTACCTGGGTGCGATCACGTTGTTCACGGCGATCCTCACGGTGAGTCTTTCGGCGAAGGCGCATGCCGGCGCGGTTCCGGATTGGTTGCTGGTGCTGGCCGGGATTCTTACCGCCTTGTGCGCAAGCCATCTCGCAGTCGCGATCGTGAACTGGCTCGCCACGCTGCTGGTGGCGCCGCGCCCGCTCCCGCGTATGGATTTTTCCGGAGGGATTCCACCCGAATTCCGCACCCTGGCGGTGGTTCCGTCCTTCCTCGTGACCCCCCGCAGCATCGAAAACCTGGCCGCGGCGCTGGAAGTCCGGTTCCTGGCAAACCGTGACGCTAATCTCTGCTTCGGCCTGTTGACTGACTTTCGCGACGCGAGCGAGGAGACGCTGCCGGAGGACGAGCCGCTGCTGCGGCAAGCCGCCCGGCGGATCGAAGATCTGAACGAAAAGTACCGGAACGAGTACCCAGACACAACCGGCGACATCTTCTTCCTGTTTCATCGTCCGCGCCGCTGGAACCCCCAGGAGAAGACCTGGATGGGCTATGAGCGCAAGCGGGGCAAACTCGCGGACCTGAATTCCCTGTTGCGCGGCGGCCCGCACGGGCTCTTCTCGCTCATCGTTGGCGGGACCGCAATCCTGCCGGGCGTGAAATACGTGATAACGCTGGACACGGATACGGAGCTGCCGCGCGACTCGGCACGGCAACTTGTGGGAGCCATGGCTCACCCGCTGAATCGGCCGCGCTACGACGATCGCCTGCAGCGCATCTCCGAGGGGTATGCGATCCTGCAGCCACGCATGGGCGTGAGTCTCCCGGGCACGAACCGGTCGCGCTACGCCCGGCTGTTCGGAAGCGAACCCGGAATCGATCCGTACACGCGCGCCGTCTCCGATGTCTACCAGGACCTGTTCGGCGAAGGCTCGTTCATCGGCAAGGGAATCTACGACGTCGAGGCCTTCGAGCGGGCGCTCACCGGACGCTTTCCGGAGAACGCCATACTCAGCCACGATCTGCTGGAAGGATGTTATGCGCGCTCGGCCCTGTTGAGCGATGTGCAGCTGTACGAGGAATACCCGTCCCGCTATCAGGCTGACGTGAGCCGCCGGCACCGCTGGATGCGCGGCGATTGGCAGATCGTGCGCTGGCTGCTGCCGCGGGTTCCGGCACCGGGCGCCCGCAGCCAGCCCAATCCGCTCTCGGCGCTGTCGCGCTGGAAGATTTTCGACAACCTGCGCCGCAGCCTCGTGCCGCCGGCGTTGACCGTGCTGCTGGTGCTGGGCTGGACCGTCCTCACGCCGGCCTGGTTCTGGACGCTGGCGGTGGTCTCGATCATCCTGGCTCCGCCGCTGATTGCTTCGATACTCGAGTTGCTCCAGAAGGCGGAGGACGTGCCGGTGCGACAGCATCTCCCCGCTGCCTTCCGCGCCGCCGGCCTGCACTTCTCCCAGGCGTTGTTTGCGCTGGCGTGCCTTCCGTTCGAGTCGCTCATGGCTCTCGATGCCATCGTGCGCACGACTGACCGGATGCTGGTCACCCGCCGGCACCTGCTGGAATGGAATCCGGCGGGCGAATCGAATCTCGCTCATGAGCGCGCCGACGGCCTGCTCGCCTCGTACCGGGCAATGTGGATCGCCCCCTTTGTCGCTGTCGCCACCGCGATTCACCTGGCGGCATCAGCACCCGTCGCACTGACCGTGGCCGGACCGATTCTGTTCCTCTGGTTCGCCGCTCCCGCGATCGCCTCGTGGATCAGTCGACCGCTCCGCCGACGCGCGTCCAGGCTGGGGGCCGACCAGACATTATTTCTCCGCCGAACGGCGCGCAAGACCTGGGCGTTCTTCGAAACCTTCATCGGTGCGCAGGATCACTGGCTGCCGCCGGACAACTATCAGGACCATCCCGTTGCCGCGCTCGCTCATCGCACTTCCCCGACCAACATGGGACTGGCGCTGCTGGCGAATCTGTCCGCTTACGATTTCGGGTACATCCACGCCGGCCAGCTGATCGACCGTACCGGCCATGCCCTGGACACCATGGCCGCGCTGGAACGGCACGAAGGACACTTTTACAACTGGTACGACACGCAATCCCTGAAGCCCTTGCCGCCGCTCTACGTCTCGTCGGTGGACAGCGGCAACCTCGCCGGCCATCTGCTGACGCTGCGGCGGGGGCTCATGGCGCTTCCCGATGACAGCATCCTCGGGGCACGGTTGTTTGAAGGCCTCGACGACACGTGCGAGGCGCTGAAAGAAGTTGCGAGAGGAGCGGTCGCAGACCAACTGATGGTCCATCTCAACCGGCTGCAGAGGGACCTGGAATCGGCACACGATGCGCGACCCGCCACGCTCGCGGCACTGCAGATCTGGCTGGCCCGGCTGGGGGCTTGCGCAACGGACCTGGCCGGCAGCCTCGATCCAGGCAACGGAAGCGCGCGCGACAAGGAAGCACAGTGGTGGGCGGATGCGCTGGCAGGGCAAACCCGAAGCGCGCTGGATGAGCTGACGTTTCTCGCGCCCTGGATAGTCCTGCCTGCCGGCCCGGAACGCCTCGCCGGCCTTCTGCCCGCCGCCAGGATCCCGACATTGCGCGAACTTTCAAGGCTTGCGGCGGACCTGCTTCCGGCGATAGGACGCTGGTGCGGCACCGACCTAACAGCCGTGGAACAGCAATGGCTGCTGGAGCTCGAGCGGCTTGTGACGGAAGCAAGCAGCCGCGCCAGCCAGAGGATCGCGGCGCTTGAAGGTCTTGCCCTGACCTCGGGAAATCTGGCGGGCATGGAATACGACTTTTTGTACGATAACGCCCGCCACCTGCTCGCGATCGGGTACAACGTCGGCGAGCGGCGGCGCGATTCCGGCTACTACGATCTGCTGGCGTCGGAGGCGAGGTTCTCGACGTTCGTAGCCATCGCGCAGGGAAAGCTGCCGCAGGAAAGCTGGTTCGCCCTCGGACGCCTGCTTACTGCCGTCGGCGGGGACGCAACACTCCTGTCGTGGAGCGGCTCGATGTTCGAATACCTGATGCCGCTCCTGGTGATGCCTGCCTACGAGAACACCCTTCTCGACGACACCTGTCGCGCCGCGGTCAAGCGACAGATAGCCTATGGGAGCCTGCGCGGGGTGCCGTGGGGCATCTCGGAATGCGGCTACAACACATTCGACGCCGGACTCAATTACCAGTACCGCGCATTCGGCGTGCCCGGCCTGGGCCTCAAACGCGGCCTGGCCGACGATCTGGTCATCGCCCCCTATGCCTCGGCCCTCGCGCTGATGGTGGCGCCGGAGGAGGCATGCTCGAACCTGCAGCGGCTCGCCGCCGCGGGGCTGGAAGGACGATACGGCTTTTACGAGGCCATCGACTACACGCCTTCGCGCCTGCCGCGCGGCCAATCGCATGCGGTTGTGCGCTCGTTCATGGCGCATCACCAAGGCATGATTTTCCTGTCCCTGGCCCATAGCCTCATGGATCGTCCGATGCAAAAGCGGTTCGAGTCGGAGCCGGCATTCCGGGGGACCGTATTGCTGCTGCAGGAACGCGTCCCAAGGGCCGCCGGGTCCGGAATGCACGTCCTCGAACTGTCGGAGACTCACGCGATTTCCAGCGGTCCGTCCATGCCGATGCGCGTCCTCGCCCGGTCCGACACGCCGTTTCCCGAGGTGCAGCTGCTGTCGAACGGCAGGTACCACGTGATGGTCACCAACGCGGGGGGCGGCTACAGCCGCTGGAAAGACCTCGCCGTCACGCGCTGGCGCGAAGACACGACCTGCGATAACTGGGGCACGTTCTGCTACGTCCGCGACGCGGCGACGGGAGAGTTCTGGTCGGCCGGCCATCAGCCGACGCTCAAACGGGCCCAAACCTACGAGGCGATATTCTCGGAGGCGCGGGTGGAATTTCGCCGTCGCGATCACGACTACGAGACGCATGCCGAGATCGTGGTGTCGCCCGAAGACGACATCGAGCTGCGCCGCCTGCGCATCACCAACCGGTCGCGGATACGCCGCGTGGTCGAGGTCACCAGTTACGCGGAAGTCGTCCTCGCGCCGCCTGCCTCGGACGCGCTGCACCCGGCGTTCAGCAATCTGTTCGTGCAGACCGAGATCGTTCGCGACCGGCAGGCGATCCTCTGTTCACGGCGCCCCCGCTCCGTCGAGGAGCGCCCGCCGTGGATGTTTCACCTGATGGCCGTGCACGGCGTCAGCGCCGGAGAGATCTCCTACGAAACCGACCGCGCGCGCTTTATCGGCCGCGGACGCACTGTCGCCGCTCCCCAGGCGCTGAGCGATTCCGCGGCGCTGTCGGGCAGCGAAGGCTCGGTGCTGGACCCGGTGGTCGCGATCCGGCAGCGAATTTCGCTCGATCCCGAGGAAACGGCGACGATAGACATGGTCTACGGCATCGGGGAAACCCGCGACGCGTGCCTGGGCCTGGCCGCGAAGTACCAGGACCTGCATCTCGCCGACCGTGTCTTCGACCTGGCGTGGACGCACAGCTGGGTGACGCTGCGGCAGATCAATGCCACGGAGTCCGATGCGCAACTCTACGGCCGTCTCGCGAGCTCCGTCATCTACGCGAATTCCTCCCTGCGTGCCGACACTGCCGTGCTCGCGCGCAACCGCCGGGGACAGTCCGGCCTCTGGGGATATGCCATTTCCGGCGACCTGCCCATTGTATTGCTGCAGATCGCGGACGCGGCAAACCTCGACCTGGTACGCCAGCTCGTGCAGGCCCATGCGTACTGGCGCCTGAAGGGCCTCGCCGTGGATCTCGTCATCTGGAACGATGATCACGCCGGTTACCGGCAATTGCTGCAGGACCAGATCATGGGGCTGATCGCCGCGGGCGTCGAGGCGCACGTAGTGGATCGGCCGGGAGGGATCTTCGTGCGACGCGCGGAGCAGATGTCGGACGAGGACCGGGTGCTTCTGCAATCGGTCGCCCGCGCCATTATCTCCGACGGTCGAGGACCGCTGGCGGGACAGATCAATCCCCGCACCCTCCCGGAAGTGCGGGTTTCCCTCCTCAAGCCGACCCGGACCCACCGCGTGCAACCGGCCACGACCGGGTTGCCGCGCCGGGATCTGCTGTTCTTCAATGGACTCGGCGGATACACCCCCGACGGGCGCGAGTACGTGATCACAACCACGCACGCGGAGATGACGCCGGCGCCGTGGGTCAACGTTCTGGCCAATGCGCATTTCGGAACCGTCATCTCCGAGAACGGCGGCGCCTACACCTGGAGCGAGAATGCCCACGAGTTCCGCCTGACGCCGTGGGGCGCCGATCCCGTGAGCGATGCGGGCGGAGAGGCCTTTTATCTCCGCGATGATGAGAGCGGGTACTTCTGGTCCCCTGCGCCCCTGCCCAGCCGCGGCGCGACGCCGTACGCCAGCCGGCACGGTTTCGGCTACAGCGTCTTCGAGCATGCCGAGGGCGGCATCGTCTCGGAGCTTACCGTCTACGTCGACCTGCACGCCGCGGTCAAGTTCTCGGCGCTGAAAGTGCGCAACGAGTCCGGCCGCCCGCGCCGTCTCTCGGCTACCGGGTACGTGGAATGGGTCCTCGGCGACCTGCGGCCGAAATCCGCGATGCACGTCATCACCGAAATCGACCCGGCAAGCGGTGCGCTCTGCGCACGGAATGCGTACAACATCGAGTTCGCCGACCGCATCGCGTTCTTCGACGTGGACGATGCCGCGCGGACCGTGACCGGGGACCGCACCGAGTTCATCGGGCGCAATGGCACGCTCAAGAATCCGGCCGCCATGAGCCGGTTGCAGCTCTCCAACAGGACGGGAGCCGCCCTGGACCCTTGCGGCGCGATCCAGGTCTCGTTCGAGCTGGCCGATGGTCAGGAGCGCGAGATCATCTTCAGGCTCGGCGTAGCGGGAAGGCGCGGCGCCGATGATGCTGCGAGGCTGATACAACGCTTTCGGGGATCGACGGCCGCGCGCAGCTCGCTCGCAGCGGTATGGCAGTACTGGGCCGGCTGCCTCGGCGCGCTGCAGGTCGAAACGCCCGATCAAGCCGTCAACGCTCTCACCAATGGCTGGCTCGTGTACCAGACCCTGGCGTGCCGCCTGTGGGCGCGCAGCGGACACTACCAGTCCGGCGGCGCTTTCGGCTTCCGCGATCAGCTGCAGGACGTGATGGCGCTCATACATTCCGAGCCGGGCCTTCTGCGCGAGCACCTGCTGCGCTGCGCGGCTCGTCAATTCCGGGAAGGAGACGTCCAGCACTGGTGGCATCCCTCGTCGGGGCGTGGCGTGCGCACCCACTGCTCGGACGACTACCTCTGGCTGCCCCTGGCAACGTGCCGCTACGTTCTGGGCACGGGGGACACCGGGGTACTCGATGAACCCGTGCACTTTCTGGAAGGCCGGCCGGTCAACCTCGATGAGGATTCCTACTACGATCTGCCCGCACGCTCCGACGAGACGGCGAGCCTCTACGAACACTGCGTGCGGGCCATCGTGCGGGGTCTCAGATTCGGCGAGCACGGCCTGCCTCTCATGGGCTCCGGCGACTGGAACGACGGCATGAACCTGGTGGGTATCAAGGGTAAGGGCGAAAGCGTCTGGCTGGGCTTTTTCCTCTATGAAGTGCTCAGGCGCTTCAGCGAGATTGCCAGCCTGCGCGACGATGCATCCTTCGCCGAGCGCTGCCGGAGTGAAGCGGACCAGATGCGCCGGAGCATCGAGCAGCATGGCTGGGACGGGCAATGGTACCGCCGCGCCTACTTCGATGACGGCGCAGCGCTCGGATCAACGGACAGCGCCGAATGCCAGATCGACTCGATTGCGCAAAGCTGGTCGGTGTTGTCCGGTGCCGGGGAGCCCAGCCGAGCGCGCATGGCGATGAATGCGCTGGACGACCGGCTCGTTCGACGGGACCAGGCGCTGATCCGGCTATTGGATCCGCCGTTCGACAGGTCGGCGTTGAATCCCGGCTACATAAAGGGCTACGTCCCGGGCGTGAGGGAGAACGGCGGGCAGTACACTCACGCCGCAATCTGGGCGGCGATGGCCTTCGCTGCATTGGGTGACGGTCGCCGCGCGTGGGAACTCACGGCCATGATCAACCCGATCAATCACGCGAGATCCGCGGAGGCGGCGGCGATCTACAAGGTGGAACCGTACGTCGTCGCCGCCGATGTATACGCGGTTTCGCCGCACATCGGACGCGGCGGCTGGACCTGGTATACGGGTTCAGCCGGGTGGACTTACCGGCTGATCGTTGAATCGCTGCTCGGACTCAAGCTCGAGGCCGGCAAATTGCGTTTCGCGCCGTGCTTCCCGCCAGAATGGCAGGATTTCAAGCTGCGCTACCGCCACCGGGACACGCTCTACCGCATCACCGTATCGCGCGCGCGCTCCGAAGAGGACGAGACGGGTGTGACGGTTGACGGCGTTCGACAGCCTGGTGGGACGATCCCGCTTGTCGATGACCGCCGCGAGCACCTCGTCGAAGTGCGCGTATTCAACGCGCCTTCGTGAAAAATGTTACGAGGCGACGGTACGGCGCGCCCGGCGGTGCAATCATGCGGTGCGGATCAGCATGAATCCCAGTCCCGGGCATGCGCCGGCCAGTCCAGATCCTCGAGCTGCATGATCACGTGCGTGTCGAGCGGCAGACCGAAACGTTCCTGAAACCAGATCACGACCGCGGACGACCGGAACGCTTCATATTCCGGGTCCGGCTCCGAATTGAATACAGCGATCGTCGTGACGAGGGGCAGGCGCCCCGGCGGCAGGTCGGAGCAGAAGCAGGACGACGGGTGCAGGCGCCTCAACCGCGGCCTGAGCAGCGCCACGACTTCATCTCCTTCGCCAAAAACCTGTCGTGCGGTCCGGATGGCTTCTTCAACAAGGCTGTCCCGCGCTTGTGCAATTCCGATCAGCAATCCGCCATGCGTCGGGTACTGATAGAACCTGCTGAGTTCCAGCTGGCGGCCGAAGTGCTGTTGGACCACCAGCGTGTCTCCCGACCTCAGCTGGCCGGGCAGGGGATCGGTGTCGTCGATGTGCAGTTCGTGCCACTCCCACGGCACATTGAATGCGCTATCGCGGGGGCTTCGGACAAGGGCGGGACCGTGCATTCGATTCGATCAACCCGCGGACGCTCTACCAATCACGCTGAAAATATCCGGCCCTGAAGCCGGCACTGTACGGGTCGTTGATCGCGATGAGCCGGACTTTCGTTATGGCGGCGCCGTCGCGCCGGCACCGGCCGCCGTCGGCAACACCGCTGCGGTACAGACCGTGCTGGTCGAGCACGCCGGTTGCCGACGCGGCCGTTTCCTGATTGTCGTCACTGATACCCTGACTCATGCTGTTTCTTCCGTTCGCGACATGCCGATATCCGGCGAGGTCGTGATTATCCGGGTCGCCAACTCGGCGTCCGTACGGTAGCGCACTGACGTCCGCCCCGCGCCAGGGGACGATTGGCCGTGGCCATGACTGACCCGATACTTCTCACGGGCGCTCGCGTACAAACCTTCGACAACAAGCGGCCTCTGACGAATGCCAGCGGCTTCTTCTTCGAGCGCGACGGACGGTTGTTTCTGGTGACGAGCCGGCACGTCATGGTAGACGAGCCGAGCAAGCACTTTCCGAACCGTATCGAGATCGAGCTGCACACCGATGCGGACAACATGGCTGAATCCACAGGTTTCTCCATTCCGCTATACCGCGACCGCAAGAGCCTCTGGCGCCAGGGCCGCGACGCTGCCGGAGAGATCGACGTGGCCGTGATCGAGCTCGAACGGTCCGCTCTGCCCCGAACCACGGCCTACCGCGCCTTCACTCCCGGCCATCTGGCCGGCCCGGCTGATCGAATCGAAATCGGCACGCCCCTGCTGGTCGTGTGCTTTCCGCTGGGCTTTCACGACACACTGCACCACGTCTCCGTGGTGCGTCACGCGATAGTCGCGTCCTCGTTCGGCCTGCGGTTCGGAGGCAAAGGCTATTTCCTCACCGATGCGCGCACGCACCGAGGCACGAGTGGAGCGCCGGTGGTGATGCGCGTCGCCGACCCGGATCCCGCTCGGGGCGACCTGCAGTGGAAGCTGCTCGGTATCCACTCCGCGCGACTCGATGCCGGCACGCGTGATGTGAAGCTGGACGAGGCGCTCGGGCTGAACTGCGCGTGGTACGCCGATATCCTGCTCACGCTCACTGAACGCTGAGAGTATTCGCCCGGGCCAATGTTCGTTAACGCACAGACCGCCCGGAATACGGAGGGGAAGATCGGCGCAATATGACGAACATTATCTTGTGGGTAATCGCAGGAGGCGCGGCCGGATGGATCGGCTATTCGTTCATGAAACTGAACGAGAAGCGGGGCCTCATCATCTCGATCGTAATCGGCATGTGTGGCGGATACTTCGGCGGGAAGCTCGTAGCGCCGATGATCGGCGCGGGGGTTGCGGTCAATCCCGATGATTTCAGTCCATTTCCTCTGTTCATGGCGCTCGCGAGCGCCGCGGCGGTCCTGGTCATCAGCAGCATGATCCACAAGCGCTTCGGGTTTTGACTCAAGTGAGCGAAGAAAGCGCCGGATCGAAACGCGCGGCCAACGGAGTCGAGCTGCTGTCGGTAATCCAGTTTCAGGATGAGCTGCGGCGAGTGAGCCGGTTCACTCCGCGGCCTCCAACGCCCGATGCGCTGGTCGCGGTCGTCCACAAGATCGAGCAGAACCCGGCGTTTGCCCAGTCCCGCCTGCTGACACGGATACTGGCCGCGCTGACCTACCAGGAGGGTGGCTTCAGGCGCGCGGAAGCCGCTACCCTCGACGCGGGTTCACTCGCCATGGCCGTCACTTTGATGGACGACTACGCCGCCGGCACCAGTGCGCGCGAGGATTGGGTACGCGCCGTCGATACCGCACGGGCCGCACAGGGAGAAGGCAGGTAGTCCCGAAGCGACGAAATACCGGGTTGGTGCGAACGAGTTCGCCCGGGCAGTGTCAGATAGAGAGCGTGCGTGCGCTGACGACTCGGTCGATCCATGTTCAATGAAATCATGATGTTTACGGGCATTCTCGATCTGCCCTGGTGGGGTCATGTCGTCGTCGCGTTGATATTTACGCACATCACTATCGCGGCCGTAACGATTTATCTGCACCGGCATTCGGCACACCGTGCCCTCGATCTCCACCCTGTCGTCAGTCATTTCTTCCGATTCTGGCTGTGGCTGACAACGGGCATGGAGACAAGGAAGTGGACGGCAATACACCGCAAGCACCATGCGCGCTGCGAGACCGAAGACGATCCGCACAGCCCCCAGACGCGGGGCATCCGCAAAGTAATGTGGCAGGGCGCCGAGCTCTACAAGATTGAAGCGCTCAACCAGCAGACCATCGACAGGTTTGGTCAGGGAACGCCGGAGGACTGGATCGAGCGCAACGTGTATTCATCGCACGCTGTACTCGGGATCGCGATGATGATGGTGATCGATCTCGTCCTTTTCGGCTTCATAGGGCTCACGATCTGGGCGGTACAGATGCTGTGGATTCCGCTACTTGCGGCAGGCGTCATTAACGGCGTCGGCCACTATTGGGGCTATCGCAGTTTCCAGCCGGAGGATGCAAGCCGTAATATCGTGCCCTGGGGCATCCTGATCGGCGGTGAAGAACTCCACAACAACCACCACGCTTACCCCGCATCGGCGCGGTTGTCGAGCAAATGGTGGGAATTCGATATCGGCTGGCTCTATATACGCACGTTGGCGTTATGTGGGTTGGCCAGCGTCAAGAACGTCGCGCCTAAAGTCCGGCTCGTCCCGGCAAAGGCGCGGTGCGATGAGGACACGCTCCACGCCGTCGTTATGAGCCGCTACGGTGTACTGACAAGATATGGGCGTACCCTGAAAAGCGCCTGCAAGGCCGAGATCGCGCAACTCCGCGGGCGCGCCATGGGTATCGATTGGCGCCTGTTCAAACGCGGGCTACATGGCGAAGAGCAAGGATTGTCTCCAGTGGACCGGGAGCGCCTTGCGGAAGCCCTGCGGGCGAGCGAGACGCTCCAGACGGTGCATTCAATGCGGCGCGATCTGACCGCGCTGTGGCAGCGCTCCAGCAGCACCAAGGAACAATTGGTCCGCCAGCTTGAAGACTGGTGTCAGCGCGCGGAAACGAGCGGCATAGGGGCGCTGCGTGACTTCTCCAGACGTCTCCGGCGCTATCAGCTCGCACATTGATCACCCGCCCGCGTACATCGCCTCCAGCTCCCGCCGCACGTACTCGAGCACCATTTCCGGCAGACCTTCCGCCAGGCAGTCGAACTCCGTCACGTCGTTCATGCTCCGCAGCCAGGTCAACTGCCGCTTCGCGAGCTGGCGCGTCGCGGCGACGCCTTGCTCGCGCAGCGCGGCAGCGCCGATGCGGCCGTCGAGGAAGTCCCACGCCTGCCGGTAGCCCACGCAGCGCATCGAGGGCATCCCGGGCTCCAGTCCGTACTCCTCGCGCAGCTTTTTCACCTCGGCGGAGAGACCGAGCCGCAGCATCTCGTCGAACCGGGTCTCGATGCGGCGATGCAGCGCCTCGCGATCGCTGGGAATAAGCGACACCTTGATCGGCGTGTACGGGAAATAGACGTACTTGGGCTTTTTCAGCAGGTCCGCCATGGGCTTGCCGGTGAGCATGTAGATCTCCATGGCCCGCTGGATCCGCTGCTGGTCGTTCGGCGCGAGCCGCGCTGCGGTCTCGGGGTCGACGCGCGCCAGCTTTTCGTGCACGGCGGGCCAACCCTCCTCGTTGGCCATGGTGTCGATCACGAGCCGTACCGCGCTATCGGCCTCCGGCAGGTCGTTCAATCCTTCCGTCAGCGCCTGGAAATAGAGCATCGTGCCGCCCACCAGGAGCGGGATGCGGTCGCGCTCCGTGATCTCGCGCATCAAGGTCAGCGCATCGTCACGAAAGCGGGCTGCGGAATACCGCTCGTGAGGCTCTATGATGTCGATAAGATGGTGCGGCGTCGCCGCGAGCGCGCCGGCGTCGGGCTTCGCCGTGCCGACTTCCATGCCCTTGTAGACCTGCGCGGAATCGACGCTGATGACCTCGCACGGCAGGTGCGCCGCCAGCACGGTTGCGACGGCCGTCTTGCCGCTGGCGGTGGGGCCCATCAGCAAAATCGCCGGCGATTTTGCGGAGGGCGGAGGGCTGAGGGCGGAGGGCTGAGGGTCGGCAGACGCCTCCGCGGAGGGATGAGGGGCGTCGAGCGATGCGTGCTCGGCGATTGCTGATAGCGGTTGGGATTCCTGATCCGTGGTCGATGAAAGTCCGGCTGCCCGCTGCAATTCCTGAAACGTGATGAGCGACGAGCGTGGCTGCTGGGCGACGGGCGCCCGCGTCCGGGGGTGTCTGGCTGCTGACTTGGTGCTGCGCTGAACGGATCGGGATCTGGTCTTCGAAGAGGCGGAGCGGGATTTGCGTCTACCCGGGGCCTTTCGTGCCGCAGTCCGCGATTTCCCGCGGCGCGTCGCCTTAGTTTTCCGTCTACTCGTCACAGGTCACCCATGCGCGGTCATCGACCGCGCATGAACAGCCGATCCAGCTCGGCGATGCTGATCTGGTGCCACGTCGGTCGGCCGTGGTTGCACTGGCCGGAGCGCTCGGTCGCTTCCATCTCGCGCAGGAGAGCGTTCATCTCCGGCAGCGTCAGGCGCCGGTTGGCGCGCACGGCGGCATGGCACGCCATCGTCGAGAGGAGCTCGTTGCGGCGCTCGGTGAGCACGCGGCTGGCGCCGTACTCCCGCAGCTCCCGCAGCACGCCGGACGTCAGTTCCCGCGCATCCGAATCCGCGAGCGCGGCGGGCACCGCGCGCACGACGAGAGCGGTCGGCGAGGCGGGCGCCACGTCGAAGCCGATCTGCCGCAACGATTCGCGGTTTTCCTCGACAGTGGCGATATCGAGAGGACCGGCCGCGAAGTTAACCGGCACGAGGAGTGGCTGCATCGGTATTTCCTGCCGGTCCAGGTCGTCCTTCAGCTTTTCATAGGTGGTGCGCTCGTGCGCGGCGTGCATATCCACGATGACGAGTCCGTGCTGGTTCTGCGCGAGGATGTAGATGCCCGAGAGCTGCGCAAGGGCGTATCCCAGGGGCGCCTCGTCGGGCGGCAGGGTTTCCACGCTCACGCCGGCCGCTTCCGGCGCAGCTCGCCCGAAGAGCTTCTCGTAGAACGCAGAGGGCTCGGCCAGTCCGAGCCGCAAGTTTTGATGCTGGAGCGCGCCTTGCGTAGCGTAAGGTCCCGTCGCGACCTCAACCG
>DASRJL010000157.1:0-5935 GCA_035649495.1 Burkholderiales bacterium
ATCGTGCCGCGCATCCGCAACTATCTGGAAAAAGAGCTCAGCGTAGACGAAGCCGCGCGCACCCGCTGGTGCCAGCACTGGGTGATGGAAGCGTTGAAGTTCGTCGAAGCGCACCTCGCGAAAGAAAAGGAGACCGGCCGCTACTGCCACGGCGATGCAGTCACGCTAGCCGACATCTGCATTGCGACCCAGGTGTTCGGGGCCCGCTTTTTCAACTGCGACACCGCAGCCGTGCCGACCGTGATGCGGGTATTCAACGAGTGCATGAAGCTGGAAGCCTTCGACAAATCGCAGCCCCTGAAGCAGCCGGGTGCTCCGAAGGAAATAAGGCACTAAGACGTGACGAATGAAGGTGACGATTAAGGTGACGAGGACAAGAGGGTTTTGCGTCACCCGTATCTCGTCACGCGGTATGGCCTGCAGCAACCAACGCGTCCTTTCCGCATGAAGCCGATCGCACTCAAGTTCGGGGGTTATCAAGAGCCCGCCTCGATCCACAACCGCGCCGCGGGCCGCTTCGGCGAGCTGCTCACGCGCAAGCTCGGCGACCGTATTTCCTTCGAGCTGATTGGCAGCGTGCTCAAGATCGGCCGGCCCTCGGGCGACCTGGCGGTCATGGTGGAAAGCGGCGAGATCGATTTCTGCTACTTGTCTACCGTGTGCTTCGCCAAGTGGGTGCCTGAGCTCAAGCTGCTCGAGCTGCCATTCGTGGTGAAGGACCGCAAGGCAATCTGCGCGGCGTTTACGGACGGCTTTGGCGACTTGGTCAAACACCGGATGCGCGAGAATACTCCGTACCGCCTGCTCGGCCTCTGGGACAACGGGTTTCGGCACTTCACCAACAAGGTGCGGCCGATCCGCACGCCCGCGGACTGCCAGGGCCTGCGTATCCGCAGCCAGGTGAGCGAGCTGCACATGGAAGTGTTCCGGGCGTTCGGCTTCGAGCCGATTCCGGTGGACGTCAAGCAGTTCACCGAGGAGATCGCGAGCGGCAGGTTCGATGCCCAGGAGAACCCGCTCACCAATACCTACAACTTCGGCGTGCACAACTACCACCGCTACATCACGCTCTCGGGCCACCTCTTCGGCGCAGTGGCGTTCATCTGTAACGAGGAGCGCTACCAGAGCTTGCCGCAGGACATGCGCGCCGCGGTGGACAGCCTGGCGTGGGAGGCGACCGCCTATCAGCATCAGCTGGCCGCAGCGGAGGATGCGGAGATCCTGGCGAAGCTCGACCCGTCCAAGAACGATGTGATCCGCCTGACCGACGCGGAGCGCGCCGCTTTCGTCAAAGCCTCAGAGCCCGTTCTGGACAAGCATCGCAAAGAGCTGGATCCCAAACTCTTTGCTTACCTGGGAGCGTGATGAGTAATGGGTGATAAGTGACAAGGCTCTGCGGCAGGGCTTCGCGCGTTGGTTGCCACGGACAACGACGGGCAAAACTCCCTTCGAATTCCACCCGCGGTTTCCTGGCCGTACGGGGAGGTACATGTTCAATTCCGCCCTTGTGAATGGGACCTGAGTTATGAGTTACTTGTTCATCGCTTCAACAATCTTCTCTTAGGTTGATTGTAACCACAATTCGGACTACACTGTTCTTGTGAATCGGGTTGTATTCGCTCCCGCGGCATTGCGCCAGTACAAGCGATTACCGGCCGCAGCCCGAAGTCTCCTTAAGAAGGAAATTCGTGAGCAACTCGCACTTCAAGATCCAACGGAAGAAACGCGCAATCGATTCCGGTTTCGCCGACTTTCTCCGCACGCAGATTTTGAGCTTCGCGTTGAACCTTGGAGGGTGTTCTACAGGGTGCAGGACGAGCTAGTTATCATTGAGCTCATCGGGCGCAAAAAAGGCAACGTGTTATTGATAAGTGGAAAGGAGTTCGAATTATGAAGATCGAAAGCCTGCGCGAGGTTAAGGCTAAGCTGAGCAAAATTGTTAAGGAATTGCCATCGGAAAAATCCGTTGTGATTACAAAAAACGGTCGGCCTTGTGCCGTGCTTTTTCCTGTAACGGAAGAAACGGACCTCGAAAGCATGTTGCTCGCCCAGAGCAAGGATTTTTGGCATTTGCTGGACCGCGCACACAAGGAGGGAGAGAAGAAAGGCTTCACCCGACTTGAAGATCTTCCGGACTGACGAACGTCCAATTTCGGGCTCGGCAATTTTTGATCGTCACGAAAGACGGCAAATCGGCGAACCGCGTGTCCACGACGACGCGAACGCGCGTGCGCGTCTCGTTCATCCGAGGATACCGGGAGGCTACGTGACCCGCGGTGGCCACACCGGCGCGTGGTACCCGAGCGGCACGGTCGGTCGCGCCCAGCGCGGCGGCGTTTCGGAGAGGCGCAGCACCGGCGCGAGATGGTGCAGCCGACCGACCGGGGTGTCGCTCGCCATCGACCAGCGGTCCAGCTCAGCTGGCGTGAATTCCTTCGGCACTTCCTTCAGCTCGGCCTCCGGCACCTGGCCGCGTCCGACGAGCCAGCGCCCGGTCTGAGCGAGCGAGATCCGCACAAGCCAGCTGCCGCCCTCGCGCGCGCGGCGCACGAGCGCCACCATCGCGCCGAACGCCATCAGATACCCGGTGAGGTAGTCGATCGCCGATACCGGATAGAACTGCGGGCCTGGCGAGGTACCGGGAAACAGCTCGCCCTGGCGGCTGGTGATACCGCTGACCGTTTGCACCACCGTGTCGAAGCCGCGCCGCGACGCCCACGGCCCGACGTGGCTGAAGGCGCACAGCGAGACGAACACGATGCCGGGCCGCACCTGCGCCAGCGACTCGGGCGAGAACCCGCGATCGCCGAGCGTGCCCGGCCGGTAACCCTGAGAGAACACGTCCGCCTCGCGGACCAGTCCGCGCAGGGTCTCGACGTCGTTCGGCTGGCGCAGATCTAGGTGGGCTGAGAACTTGCCGTGGCCAGTGTCGTACTCCTGGTAGCCGAGATTCGGCAGGTGCTTTGCAGTGATCTTCAACACGTCGGCACCGTGCTCGGCGAGCGTGCGTGCGCAGGTCGGCCCGGCGAGGACGCGCGTGAGGTCGAGCACACGGATGCCCGACAACGGCCGATCGCCATCGGGAAGCTTTTCCGCCGGGCTGTCGCCGATCTTGATGATCTCCATCAGCGGCAGCGAGGCGATCGCGGCAGCCTGCGGATGCTCGGCCCACTCGTCCATGGTGCGCACCATGCCGCCGGCGCCCTTCGCGGCGATGATCGCCTCCTCGAGTTCGAGCGCGTCCCACTCGGCCACTGCTTTGCGCACCGCCTCACGATCTTCCGGCACGCCGAGCACGCTGAGCGCGGCGGCACGATGGTTTGGGAAGTTACAGTGGAGATAGCTCCAGCGGCCGTTCTTGGCTGGATAGACGCCCATCACCACGTTGCGCTCAGTCGACACGGGCGCGCCGTCCATCTTCATGTAATGCCCGCTGCGGAGCGAGGCGGTCGCTTGCCGGGTATCGACCGCGACCTCCTGTCGACGCCCGGTGCGCAATTCCCACAGCTCGGAGACGGCGAGCCCGACCGCCGCGAGCGCGGCGGCGCTGGTCTCTCCGATGCGGAACGGCGTGGGCAGGATTGGATCGGCGACTCTGGTGATTTCGACGGCGCGGGCGCGCTCGGTGTTCCACCCGGCGACGGGAAGAATCGTGCGCAGCGCAGCGTGGCTCATGGCTTCTCCTCGAACAGCGCGAGATCGATCGCGTCGCCCATCGCGCGATACCCGAGGTCGCTCGGGTGAAGGTGATCGCCGCAATCGTACTTGGGCAGCATCCGCGTCGGTTGGTCCGGATCGCGCAATGCCCGATCGAAATCGACGATCGCGTCGAACGCGTCCGTCTTCCGCAGCCACTCGTTGACTTCCTGGCGAATCGCTTCGCGCTTCGGGTTCCACGCGCCGGGAAGGAATGTCTCGTTCTCGAACGGAGTGAGCGTGCCGACGATGACTTGTATTCCACGCCCGTGGCCGCGCACGGCGAATTGCTTCAGCCCCCCGATCATCTGCGGCGCGGTGACCTCTTCTTCGGGTTTGCCGTTACGGTTCCGCAGATCGTTGGTGCCCAGCATGATGATGGCGTGGGTGACGCCGGGCTGCGCCAGCACGTCGCGGTCGAAGCGACGCAGGCCGCTGTCGCCGCGGATATCGTGCAGGATACGGTTTCCGCCGAGCCCTTGGTTCATCACCGCCATCGGCCGTCCGTTCTGCCGTGCCATGAGCCGGCGCGCGAGCTGAGAGGGCCAGCTGTGATGACCGTCATGGGTCGAGATGTTGGCGTCGGTCAGCGAGTCGCCGACCGCGACGACGGCGCCGGTCTCTCGCGGCGCGACGACATCGATGCCAGACACGAAGTACCAATCATCGGTCAGGCGGCCGACCGGCATGATCTCTGCGGCGGAGAAATCTCCCGGCGGCGAGATGTAGTTGGTCTGTCGCGCATAACGCCCGGTGATTCCGAAGCTCGCCGGCAGATCGTCCGGCAGGTGCACGCTGATGGCGAGGTCCGACAACGGCGCGAACGCGAGCTCGACTGGATCGCTGACGACGAGCGCGCCGACGGCGATCGTGGCGCCGGCTTCACCACCGAACGTGATCCTCCGGCTGGAGCCGGGCACGACCGCGGGCCCCGCGCTCCGCAGGCCGACGCAGGCTGCACCGATCGCCAACGGCCGCGTGCCGTACGCATTCGAGATGCGCAGACGTAGCGCGCTGCCGCCGATGCTGACGCGCGGAATCATGCGCAGCGTGTGGTTGCCGAACGCCGCGCCTTCGGCGGGCGCCGGCGCCGCAGTCCAGGTACCGACCCAGTGCGTGTTGTCCCTCATGGTGCCTCCCTACATCGTCAGGGCTTTTTCCGTCGCTTGCGCCGGGGCTTCTAGTCGTTGCGCCATCTCGGGCATGTGCAGGGGGAGCGTGTACGGGCCGCTGTTGGGCCGACCCGCTCGGCTCTGCATGAAGGCGTCATCACTTCCCGGCGTCGGCCGCGGCCTGACGCATCGTCTTCAGATAGGCCTCGCTGCTCTGCTGGAGTAGTCGGTTCACGCCGCTGTGGAAGTACTGCACGCCCAGTCCCAGGAACTTGGGAATGAGGTTGTCGGGGCAGCTACACCCGGCGATGCGCCCGGCGCCAGTGATGATCTTGACGCCACGCTCCATCGCCTGCTGCACGTCCGGGTGGGCCTGCTGGCCGGTGAGCCCCATCGATTGCGAAAGGTCCCCCGACCCGATGAAGTACACGTCCACCCCTGCCACGGTAACCAGATCCGGCAAGTTCTCGATGGCCTCCATTTCTTCGACCATCAGGCACACGAGGGTCTGGCGATTGGCTTCCCGGGCATAGTCCGCAGTGGCGCCCTTGAAGCCGTAGCCAGCCGGACGACCGCCGCTGAAAATTCCTCGATGACCCTCCGGGCCGTACTTCACTGCATCGACGGCGGCCCGGGCTTCGTCCGCCGTGTTGACGTGGGGAACCTGCACGCCCCAGGCGCCCCGATCCAGGAACGGGGCGATGATTTCGGGCTTGTTCCCGACCGGGCGCACGATCGGCGCCATGCCGCTCAGCTCGGCGGCGGCGATGCACGCCTCGGCGGTGTCGACCGTGATGGAGCCATGCTCGTTGTCGAGCAGGATCCAGTCGAAGCCGAGGTGACCGAGCATCTCCACCACGGGCGGCGAGGGGAAAGTGCACATGACGCCGAAGGCAGCCTTCCCGGCGTAGAGCCGTTGCTTGAGCGTGTTCTCGCGCATGATCGTCTACACCCTCCTCGGGCTCTTGCCCTCCGCTAGCTCGATCAGCGCGTCGTGGATGCGCCGGTCGATCTCGATGCCCTCACGCGCGCGGCGCGCGCGGTACTTCATCCGAAAAGTTTATGAAACAACCCCCCTTACTTGTCCCAAATCCAGGGAGGGATGCGCATCATCAGCTTCATCGACC
>DASRJL010000158.1:0-22960 GCA_035649495.1 Burkholderiales bacterium
TCAGACCCCAACACCGCCGGCCAGGCGCTCCGCTTCGAGCAGTGCGCCGTAGAGCCCCACCTTGGGATTCATGACCACGTAGACGGGAATCGTCTTCAGCAGATCGCTGAAGCGCCCCTTGTCGGTGAACGCACGCATGAAGCCGCCTTCCTGCAGCTTGGCCGCGATCTTGGGCGCGATGCCGCCGGCGATGTAGACGCCGCCGTGCGCGAGGGTTGCCAGCGCCACATTGCCGGCGAACGCGCCGTAGGTCGCGACGAACAGATCGAGCGCCCTCACCGCCAGCGGGTCGCGCCGTGCGACGCCGAATTCACCGATGATCTCGGTCGCGTCCGCGCGCTTCTTGGACGCCTCGATCATCTCGCGCGAGGGGCTCTCCATCCCCACCTCCTGCAGGAAGCTGAATATGCGCATCAAGCCGGGACCGGAGACCACGCGCTCCCAGGAAACGCGCCCGAAGTTGCGCCGCAGGCTGGCAAGCAGCCTGTCCTGCAGCTCGTCGAGCGGCGCGAAATCGGCGTGACCGGCCTCCGAATCGTGCGCCCGGTAGCGGCTGCCATCCCAGGTGAGCCATCCCACGCCGAGCCCGGTGCCGGCGCCGATGACGAGCTGCGTGCCATGCTCCCGCGGCAGTCCGTGCTGCAGCGTGACGAGATCCTGCGCGGTGAGACGCGGCAAGCCCAGCCCGGCGGCGGCGAAATCGTTGATCAGCGTGACCGACGGCAGCCGGAATCGCGCCGCAAGCTCGCGTGCATCGATACGCCAGCCCAGGTTGGTCAGGACCGTGCCGTTTCCCGCGACGGGTCCCGCCACGGCCAGGCACGCCGCCTCGACCTTTCCCACGTTCCCGGCAACCTCGGGGCGAGCCATGAAATTCTGGATGATGGCCTCGAGCATGCTGAAATCCCGGCTGGCGTAGGTGCGCTCCGCCACGACGCTGGACCACGGCCGTGTGCGGGCCGCGAGCGCCACGATCGTCTTGGTGCCTCCGATGTCCGCTGCGAGCAGATGGCTCATCCGCGGACCACCGCCACCGCGGGTTGCGGAGCTATTTCCACCGGGAACGGCTCGGGCTGGGCGATGTAGTAGCCCTGCGCGTAGTCGATCCCGAGCGCCGTGATTTTCGCCAGCGTCGCGGCATCCTCCACCGATTCCGCCACCGTCTGCATGCCGAGAATGTGTCCGACGCGGTTCACGGCTTCCACGATGGCATTGTCCATGGGATCGGTCGTCATCTCCTTGACGAACACGCCGGCGATCTTCAGGTGGTCTACCGGGAGGTGCTTCAGGTACGCGAAGGAGGACATGCCGGTGCCGAAATCGTCCAGCGCGAAGCGGCAGCCCATGCCCTTCAGCTCGCGCATCAGCTCCCCCGCCTTGGCGAGGTTCGCGATCGCCGTGGTCTCCGTGATCTCGAAGCACAGGAGCCCCGCGGGCAGCGAGTACCGCGTGAGGAGGTTTCTCATGAAATCCGGGAAGCTCGCGTCGTTGATGCTCACGCCGGAGATGTTGACCGAATGGAATCCATGCTCGCCGCGCGCGTGGAGATCGTGCGGGATCGCTCCGCTGGTCCATTGCCGGTACAGGTAATCGACCAGCGAGCTCACCACCCAGCGCTCGATCGAGGTGAGCAGGTTGTAGCGCTCGGCGGCGGGCATGAAGCTGGTGGCCTGGACGAGGTTGCCGTTCCTGTCCGTCATGCGCACCAGCACCTCGTGGTTCGGGCTGCGGCGCGCGGCGGGATCGAGCGGCACGATCCGCTGCCGGTAGAGATGGAACTGGCCCAGCTCGAAAGCCCGGTTGATCTGCGAGACGATCTGCAGCTCGACGTGCTTCTCGCTGTAGTCCTCCTCCTTCGGCCGGTACACCTGCACGCGGTCGCGCCCCTTGCTCTTCGCCTCGTAGCACGATGCGTCGGCAGTCGCGAGCAGGCGCCCGACGTCGCGGCTCTCCGCCGTGATCGGCACCAGTCCCATGCTCACGCCGACGCTGAAGGTCTTGTCCTCCCATACGAAGCGGAATTCGCGTACCGCTTCCCGCGTCGCGTTGGCGATACGCAGGGCCTGGTCCATCGGGCAGGATTCGAGCAGCGCCCCGAACTCGTCTCCCCCCAGGCGCGCCAGCGTATCGGAGCCGCGCATGCGCGCCTGCATGGTCGCGGTCAGCTGCCTGAGGAACTCGTCGCCCGCGCTGTGGCCGCAGGTGTCGTTGACGGCCTTGAACCGGTCGAGGTCCATATAGAGGAGCGCGTGCTCGCGCCCCTTCTCCTTCGCGGTCTCGGCCAGTTCGGCGAGCCGCCGCTCGAACTCGCGCCGGTTGACCAGCCCGGTCAGCGCGTCGTGGCTCGCCTGCCACATGAGCTGCTGGGACATGGCGCGTATCTGGCTCACGTCGTGGAATACCACGATCGTGCCGTAGACGATTCCGTTGCGGCCGCGTATCGGCGCATGGGAATAGCGCACGGGAGTCTCGCGCCCGTTGCGGTCGACCAGCCGCACGGCCATCGCCTCCTCCGGCGCCGTGGGCGCGTCCTTGTAGGCCAGCGTCTCGACCGGCTGGCCGCTGCGCTCGTCGATCACGCGGTAGACCGCGGAGAGCTGCCTGCCGCGCGCCTGCGCGGTAGTCCATCCCAGGTACTGCTCGGCGACGGGATTCATGTACTCGATCAGCCCGGCGGCGTCGGTCGTTATCACCCCGTCCACGATGGAGTGCAGCGTGACTTCGGCGAGCTCCTTGCCGTGCTCCAGGCGCGCCTGCGTGTCCGAGACGGTGCGTATCACCAGCCACGCGATCGCCACGCCCGCCACCAGCGCGAGTATCCCGCCGGCGAATATCAGCACGAACCCGGCGCGCATGCCCTGGTTCGCGGTGGAGATCGCCCGCGCGGTCTCGGTGTGATTGGCTTCGAGGAGCAGGTACAAGGTCTCCTGGAGCCGGCTGTCCGCCAGCACCGCCTGCCTGCGGTTCAGCTCCGAGGCGAGCGCGCCCTGCCCTCTCATTAGCATGCCGGTAATGCGCTCGCCGACGTCCTGGGCGCTTCCCGCCGCCGCAATCGCGTCGTCCCGGGCCGTGGTCTCGGCGCCGGAGACCGGCAACCTGCGCAGTTTGTCCACCGCGCCGGAGAATTGCTCGATGGCGCTGCGGTATTGCGCGTGCGCCGCCGCCCGCGCCCGCTCCGTCTGGGCGGCGAACAGCCCGTCGATCAGCGACGCCCGCTGGCCGTTCGCCAGGAACAGCTCGGAAATGATGCCGATCTTGCGGCCCTGGGCGCTCGTCAGGTCATTCACCTGCGCGTTGAAGGATTCGATACGCGTCACCCCGAGCGCCATCAGAACCGTCAGCGCGACGAGGAGCAGGCCGAAGGCGGCGATGAGGGGGGGCTTGGACGTCACTTGAATGCTCAGTTTTGAGTTTTTAAATGGTACAGGTTCAAACCTTTATGCCACTGTAAGCCATCGAACACACCATTAAACATCAAGAATCAAGAATTCAAAACTCCCGTTCCAGGCGCGCGGCCGGGTCCTGTCGATAGAACGCCGCCAGCTGGCCGTAAACGTCCGCGTAATCGTCGCGCACGGCGTGCGGAATCTCGAAGAAGGCCTCGCTCAAGACGGCGAAGAACTCGGCCGGGTTCTCGGCGGCGTAGGGATCGATCCGGGTCTCGCCGCGCCGATTTACATGGTCACCACTGACGCGCCGGCAGAAATCCGCGTAGGCGGCCTCGAACGCGCCGGACCACGCCGCGCGGCTCATTTCCGGGTGCAGCGGCGGAAAGCCGTTCGCGTCCCCGTTCAGCATGTCGAGCTTGTGCGCGAACTCGTGGATCACGACGTTGTAGCCGCCGCCGCTGTCCGCCTGCTCAGTATCCGCCCACGAGAGAATCACGGGACCCGTCAGCCACGATTCCCCGCTCATGGGCTCCCGCACGTGGTGGGCGACGCCGTCTTCGTCCACGTAGTCGTACTCGGCGAGGAACTCGTCCGGGTAGACGATGACCTCCGTCCAGCCGCGGTACCAGTCGAGATCGAGATTGAGTATAAGCATACAGGCCTGCGCGGCGATGCCGATACGCATTTCGTCACGGACTTCGAGCTCCGCCGCCCCGACGACGGACTTTTCGTGCAGGAACAGGATGACCAGCTCGCGCAACCGCGCGCGATCCTCCGGCGCGAGCGCGCGCATGAAGGAGTAGCGTCCGGTCACCGCGCGCCACGACGACTCATCCAGTGTGGAGCGGCCGAGTATGCGCTCCCGGCGCCAGGCTCTGAAAGCTCTCAGCATGGAGAACCTATTTCATGCATAGGCGCGTGATGCGTTGTGGCCAGGACGGACCGTATGCAAGGCGCCCGACGAAGGCCATATGTCGATATGGTCGAGGAGGGTAACGCAGTAGACGACCGTCCTGGCCGCAACCCCGGAGGGGACGGGGCGATCTGGGCGCATCTCTTTGTCGGGAACCCTCGCAATATCGACATATTGCTTCGGGCTCTCCTTCTCGACCTGCATCCCACCTCGCCTCCGTCGCACACGTGCCTATACATGAAATAGGTTCTAACCCACGGAGCGCAGCACCTTGAGCGGCGCCACTACGAGCACCCGCCGCGTGCCCAGGTAGCCCGTCAGCGCGACGCCGCCCGCACCGCCCAGGATGCCGATCAGCCACACCGCCGGATCCGGAACGTACTCGAGCTGCAGAAAGCGCGCCGCCACGAACCAGCCGAGGCCGGTCGCGCCCGCCGCCGCGACGAAGCCCGCCGCGGCGCCGATGATCGTGAACTCCGCGAGATGGGCGCGATTGATCTGCGCCCGGCTGGCCCCGAGCGTGCGCATGATGGCGGCTTCGTACAGGCGCTCGTCCTGCGTGCTTGCGATCGCGGCGTACAGCACCGCGAGACCTGCGACGAGCGTGAACAGGAACACGAACTGAACCGCCCGCGCGACCTGGTCCATCATCCCCTGCACCTGCGCGAGCGCCTGCGCCACGTCGATCAGCACGATGTTGGGGAAGCGCTTCACGAGCGCGTTGAGGACAGCAGCCTCCGCGCGCGGGAGATGGAAGCTCGTCACCCAGGTCGCGGGATAGCCGTCGAAGAGGCCGGGCGGCGCCAGCACGAAGAAGTTGACGTTGAAGCTGTCCCAGTCGACGGTGCGGAGGCTGGTGATGGTTGCCGAAACGGGGGTGCCGCCGATGTCGAACGTGAGACGGTCGCCCATGCTCAATCCGAGCGACTCGGCGAGACCTCGTTCCACGGAGAGCTGGTCGCTCGCGGCGCCGTTGTCCTTTCCATCGCTCTTCCACCAGCGTCCCGCCACGACCCGGTTGCCTCGGGAAAGGCCAGCCGCCCACGACAGGTTGAACTCACGGTTGATGAGCCGCCGCGCGCGGTCCTCCGCATAGTCTTCCTCGGCCACGCGGCGCTCGTTGATCTTCGCAAGCCTGCCACGCACCATGGGATACAGGTCCGGAGCAGCGATGCCGTTCTCGGTAAAAAACGCGCGCAGGGGCTCGACCTGGTCGCGCTGTATGTTGATGATGAACCGGTTGGGCGCGCCCGGCGGCAGGTTCTGCTGCCAGTTGCGCAGGAGTCCGGTGCGGACCAGCGTCAACGTGAGGAGAGCCATGATCCCCAGCGCGAGCGCGACGACCTGTATGACCGTTCCCAGCCGCTGGCGCCGCAGGCCGGCGAGCCCGAAGCGCCATGCCACGCCCGGCCCGCGGGCAAGCGCGAGCGCGCGCAGCACTACCCAGGTGAGCGCGCATGCGGCCGCTATCGCCGCAATCGACCAGCCGAGCACGGTGTAACCCAGCCTCAAATCCTGGGCCCGCCAGAGGACCAGCGCGCAGACGACCGTCGCCCCTGCCGCGTAGCCGAGCACCCCACCTGCCTTCGGCAGACCCAGCTCGCGCCGTATCACGCGCAGCGTCGGCACGCGGGCGAGGCTCACGAGCGGGGGCAGCGCAAAACCCAGGAGCAACAGCAGCCCGACGGCGGCGCCTTCCAGCGCCGGACGGGCGCCGGGCGCCGGCAGCGGCACTGCCGAGACCTGGGACAACCAGAACGCCAGCACCATCTGGGTCGCGATGCCGATGGCCGAGCCGCAGGCAGCGGCGGCCAGCCCCAGGACCGTAAAGAGGATGGCGTGCAGGCGGAGAATCAGCGCCTGGCCCGCTCCGAGGCAGCGCATCACCGCGCAGCCGTCGAGGTGACGCTGCAGATAGCGCCGGGCCGCGAGCGCCACCGCGGCCGCCCCGAGCAGAACGGTGACGAGCACCGCAAGATTCAGAAAGCGTTCGGCCCGGTCGAGCGCGGAGCGAATCTCAGGCCGGGCATCGCGCACGCCTTCCATGCGCGCGCCGGCGGAGAGCCGCGGCGCGAGCCACGCACGGTAGGCATCCACCGCGGCAGTCTCGCCGGAGACCTGCAGGCTGTAGCGCACACGGCTGCCCGGCTGTATGAGCCCGGTGGCAGCCAGGTCGTCCACGTTCAGCATGATGCGCGGCTGTCCGCTCAGGAAGCCGAGCGCCACACCCGGCTCCTGCGTGACGATCGCCGCGACCCGCAGCTCGAGGCCGCCGACGCTGACCCGCGCGTCCTCGCCCAGCTCGAGCCCCGTGTACAGGCGCTCGTCCACCCATACCGTTCCCGGCTCCGGAACGGACGCCGCGCGGCGGTCGGGCCCGAACAGGCGCTCCGCGATGCGCACGTCCCCGCGCGCCGGAAACCCGGCCTCGACGACCTTCACGTCGGAGAGCATGGTGCGCTCGCCGCGCACCACCATGCTGGGAAACCGAACGACTGTTACGGCCGTCAGCCCGCGGCGGCGGGCCTCATCCTTGAGCTCCGGTGCGATGGCGCGGCTGTCGCTCACCGCGAGGTCGGCCCCCAGCAGCCGGTTGGCTTGCTGCTGGAGCGCGCGCTGGACGCGATCGGTGAAAAAGCCGACCGTGGTGACGGCGGCGACGGCAATCACGATCGCGGCCGCGATCAGCGTGACCTCCCCCGCGCGCCAGTCTCGCCAGAGGAGCCGCACGGCCAACACTATTTCACGCGCGAGCTGCATGCATTGGATTCCAACTACTGAACCGCAAAGACGCGGAGACCGCCAAGAAAATCATATTCAGGTCGAACTCAAGTCCGTATTCCCGGATGGCAGACACCATGTTGGTCGGGCCGGAGACGTGGGGCTTGGAATCTGCTGCGTTCATATCTCTGTTCTTCTCTACGGCCTTGGCGTCTTGGCGGTTAATTCTTGCCGTTCACGAGCCGACCAGCAGCCAGCCGAAGAACCCGGTCGCAGCGCTGCGTCAGCGCCTCGTCATGCGTCACCATCAGGAGCGTCGCGCCGTTTTCGCGGTTCAAGCTGAACAGCAGGTCTATCACCTGTGCGCCCGTCGCCGGATCGAGATTCCCGGTCGGCTCGTCGGCAAAGAGCAGCCGCGGCCGGGTAACGAAAGCCCGGCCGATGGCGACGCGCTGCTGCTCTCCGCCGGACAACTGCTTCGGATAGTGATTGAGCCGCCCGCCCAGGCCCACCCGCTCCAGCATCGCCTGCGCGGCGGGTCGCGCGTCGGGCGCGCCGGCCAGCTCCAGGGGCAGCATCACGTTTTCGAGCGCCGTCATGGCGGGAAGCAGCTGGAAAGACTGGAACACGAAGCCCGCGAGCCGGCCGCGGAGCGCCGCCCGCCCGTCTTCGTCCAGCGCGTAGAGGTCCCGGCCCTCGACGTGCACGGTGCCGGCTGTCGGCGTGTCGAGTCCCGCGAGCAGCGCGAGGAGCGTCGACTTGCCCGAGCCCGAGACGCCGACGACCGCCACCGATTCCCCGCCGCGGACCTCGAAACTTACGTCGGCGAGTATGGTCAGCTCGGTGTCGCCGGTGCTAACCTGCTTGCCGAGCTCGGCCGCCCTGATGATGATGGTTCCGTCGGAATTGTTCGCCATCGCGTTTCGTTTCACCGCCGCCTGCGCGCTGGCCCTCTGGGCCGCCGCCGCGCCCGCAGCGACGATACTGGTGTACGGGGACAGTCTCTCCGCCGGCTATGGATTGCCGTCCGGCAGGGACTGGGCGAGCCTGCTCGCAGGCCGGCTGCGCGAAGTCGGGCTCAATTATAAGGTAGCCAACGCGAGCATCAGCGGCGAAACGACGGTCGGCGGGAAGAACCGGATCGCCGCCTCCCTCAAGCAGCACCAGCCCGACATCGTCATCCTCGCGCTCGGCGCCAACGATGGACTGCGCGGCGGGAGCCTCGATGAGATGCGCGCCAACCTGGAAACCATCGTGGACGCGACCCGCAACTCCGGGGCGCGCGTGCTCCTCGTGGGCATGCGCCTGCCGCCCAACTATGGCGCCGCCTATACGGAAAAGTTCCGGAACGTATACGGCGAAGTTGCGGCGAGCCGCAAAGTGCCGCTCGTGCCGTTCATGTTCGAAGGTTTCTCGGAGAAGCGCGCCTACTTCCTGCCGGACACCGTCCATCCCGCGGCTGACGCGCAGCCGATCATCCTGGAAACGGTGTGGAAGGGGCTGCGCCCTCTCCTGAAAAAATCGTGACCCGTGACCGGTGACCAGTCCCCTCTCCCCGTTACCACGGGGTGAGGGAGGTTCAGGAAACAACGACCCGCGGCGTGCCTGCTTCCAGCGTCCCGATCTGCGTCGCTTGCCGGAAGCCTTCAGCCTTGAAGAGCTCCAGCACCGCCGGCGCGCTCGCCGCGTCGCACGCGACGAGCAGCCCGCCGCTCGTCTGGGGATCGGTGAGGAGTTTCTGGCGCCATCCCGGCCAGTCGGTGGGCAACTCCACCTGCGAGCCGAAGCTCGTCCAGTTCCGGTCCGACGCCCCGGTCGCATAGCCGGCCTCGGCAAGATGCCGCGCGGCTGCCAGGACCGGCACCGCATCGAACACGACGCGCGCCGCGAGTTTGGACCCGCGGCAGATCTCCAGCAGGTGGCCGAGGAGACCGTAGCCCGTGACATCGGTCAGGGCGTGCACGCCTGCCATCTCCGCCAGCCGGATTCCCGGGGTATTCAACCGAGTGGCGGACTCGACCATCTGCTGGTACGCCTTGTCGCGCAGCTCGCCCTTCTTGAGCGCCGCACCCATGATGCCGACGCCCAGCCCCTTGCCGAGGATCAGGACGTCGCCCGCCTGTGCCCGGTCGTTGCGCTTCACCTTGCGCGGATCCACCAGGCCGAGCGCGACCAGGCCGTACAACGGCTCCGGGGTATCGACCGAGTGGCCGCCTGCGATCGGCACGCCGGCGGCTTCGCAGACGGCGTGTCCGCCCGCGACGATGCGCTGCACGACCTCCGTGGGCAGCTTGCCGAGCGGCACCCCGAGAAGCGCGAGCGCCATGATCGGGCGCCCACCCATGGCGTAGACGTCCGAGAGCGCGTTGGTCGCGGCGATGCGGCCGAAATCGTAGGGATCGTCCACGATGGGCGTGAAGAAATCCGTCGTCGCGACCAGCGCCTGCGTATCGTTCAGGCGATACACGGCCGCGTCGTCGTGCGACTCGTTGCCGACCAGCAGGTCCTTGTAGACCCGGGTGGCCGGCGTCGCGGCAAGCACTTCGCTCAGCAACGCTGGCGGGAGCTTGCAGCCTCACCCGCCGCCGTGGGCGAGCTGCGTCAACCGGATTGCGCCAGATTCATCGGGCTTGTTCATGGTCACCTTAGCATGTACTCTGACGCCGCTCCTGCGAGGCGGGAGAATCGAAGGATTTCAAGCGTGCGCGAAGCGGCGCTGGTAACCGTAGCACAACTGTCCGGCTTTGACGAGGTCATCGACACGCGCTCCGAAGGAGAGTTCGCCGCGGACCACGTTCCCGGCGCCGTTAACTGTCCCGTGCTCAACGATGAGGAGCGCGCGCGCGTCGGCACGATTTACAAGCAGCGCTCGCCGTTCGATGCGCGTAAGCTCGGCTCGGCGCTCGTAGCCGCGAACATCTCGCGGCATCTGCGCGAGCGCTTCCTCGACCGGCCGCGCTCGTGGCGCCCGCTGGTCTATTGCTGGCGCGGCGGACAGCGCAGCGCCGCGTTCGCGCACGTGTTCTCGGAGATCGGCTGGGAGACGGGCCGGCTGCAGGGCGGCTACCGCGCCTACCGCCGCGCCGTCGTCGGCGACCTGCAGACGCTCCCTCACAGGTTCGAGTGGCGTGTGGTATGCGGGTTGACGGGCACCGGCAAGAGCCGCCTTTTGAATGAATTGCGCGCGGCCGGCGCGCAGACCCTGGACCTGGAGGCGCTCGCGGCACACCGCGGCTCGCTGCTCGGCGATCTGCCGGGGCAGCCCCAGCCGCCGCAGAAATTCTTCGAAAGCAGGCTGTGGAGCGAGCTCACGCGGCTTTCCCCCGAGCGCCCGGTGTACGTCGAGGCCGAGAGCAGGCGTATCGGCGCCCTCGGTGTGCCCGAGGCCCTGATCGCCGCGATGTGGAGCGCGGAGTGCGTCGTGCTCGAGGCGCCGGTCGGTTGCCGCGTCGAGCTGCTCAAGCGGGAGTACGGCCATTTCATCGAACGGCCGGAGACGCTGATCGCGACGCTCGACGCCCTGGTGCCGCTGCACGGTCACGCCACGGTGGACAAGTGGAAGAACAGCGCGCGCGCCGGCGCCTGGGACGAGCTTACGGAAAGCCTCCTCGTGCATCATTACGATCCCGCCTACAGCCGCGCGATCATGAAGCACTACCCTGCCCTCGCCCGGGCCGTGACGCTGCGGCTCCCGGACGCGCGCGACGAGGCGTTCAGCGCGCTGGCGCGGGAGTGCCTGTCACGCTGCTGATTCCGTCAATATCTGCCGCCGAGACGCCAAGGCCCCTTGCACCCGGCAACGCTTTCCGTCACTATTGAACGATACTCAGAAGAAGCGAGCGTCTCCGCCGAATGCTAGACCAGCCAGCGCCAGACTTCGAACTGCCGGCGACCGGTGGCACGAACTTCCGACTGTCCTCCGCCAAGGGCAAACCCCTCGTCCTCTACTTCTACCCCAAAGACAACACCCCGGGCTGCACCACCGAAGGTCAGCAGTTCCGCGACCTCTACCCGCAGTTCCAGACGCTCGGCTGCGCCGTCTACGGGCTCTCGCGCGACAGCATCAAGTCGCACGAGAACTTCAAGGCGAGGATGCAATTCCCCTTCGACCTGCTGTCCGACGCCGAGGAAAG
Organism: Burkholderiales bacterium; assembly: GCA_035649495.1. GTDB lineage: Bacteria > Pseudomonadota > Gammaproteobacteria > Burkholderiales > SG8-41 > SG8-41. Next base: position 11,157 of record DASRJL010000158.1, read on the forward strand.
GGCCTGCAAGCTCTTCGATGTCATCAAGATGAAAAACATGTATGGCAGAAAGGTGCGCGGCATAGAGCGCAGCACGTTCGCGATCGACAGCGGCGGTATCGTCCGGCGCGAGTGGCGCGGCGTGAAAGTTCCCGGACACGTGCAGGAGGTGCTTGATTTCGTCAAAACCCTCAAGTAATCAGTGCTGAGTGTTGAGTGCTTAGTGTTGAGTTGCCATTGGAACCCCGCTGGCCCGCATACAACTAACACTCATCACTCAAAATTCAACACTCTCAAGATCCATGAGCCAGCGCAAGCCCGCCGCCTCCGTCGTCCCCCACCCCGCCGCCGTCAAGCTTTTCGTGCTCGACACGAACGTGCTGATGCACGATCCCACGAGTCTCTTCCGCTTCGAGGAGCACGACGTCTACATCCCGATGGCGACGCTCGAGGAGCTCGACAGTCACAAGATGGGCATGTCAGAGGTCTCCCGCAACGCGCGGCAGGCGAGCCGCTATCTCGACGAGATGATCACGCGCACCGAAGGCGGGATCGCCGACGGCATCCCGCTGGCGGCGCACGGCGACCGGACCGCCACCGGCCGGCTCTTCCTGCAGACCGAGGCGATCAACGGCGAGTTGCCGGTGCGCCTCGCGAGCGGCAAGGCCGACAACCAGATACTCGGGGTCGTGAAGCACTTGCAGGAGCTCCACTCCCGCCGGCAGGTGATCCTCGTCTCCAAGGACATCAACATGCGCATCAAGGCGCATGCCCTTTCCTTCGCCGCGGAGGACTACTTCAACGACAAAGTGCTCGAGGACACCGACCTCCTCTACACAGGTACGCGGGAGCTCCCGGCCGACTTCTGGGACCGCCACGGCAAGGAGATGGAATCGTGGCAGCAGGGGGGCGTCACCTACTACCGCATACGCGGCCCGCTGTGCTCGCGCCTGCTGCTGAACGAATTCGTGTACCTGCAGGCCGACCGCCCGTTCCACGCCCAGGTGAAGGAAGTGAGCGGCAGGTCCGCGGTGCTCCAGACGCTGAAGGACTACGGCCACCAGCGCCATAACGTCTGGGGCATCACGGCGCGCAACCGCGAGCAGAACTTCGCGCTGAACGTGCTCATGAACCCCGCCGTGGATTTCGTGACGCTGCTGGGCCAGGCCGGCACCGGCAAGACGCTGCTCACGCTCGCGGCCGGGTTGAACCAGGTGCTGGAGCAGAAGGTCTACTCGGAGATCATCATGACGCGCGTCACGGTGCCCGTCGGCGAGGACATCGGCTTTCTGCCCGGCACCGAGGAAGAGAAGATGAATCCGTGGATGGGCGCCCTCGAGGACAATCTCGACGTGCTCAACAAGACCGATGAAGAGGCCGGCGAGTGGGGCCGCGCTGCCACGCGCGACCTGATCCGCTCGCGCATCAAGGTGAAATCGCTCAACTTCATGCGCGGCCGGACCTTCATCCAGAAGTACCTCGTCATCGACGAGGCGCAGAACCTGACGCCGAAGCAGATGAAGACGCTGGTCACGCGCGCGGGTCCCGGCACCAAGGTCGTGTGCCTGGGCAACATCGCGCAGATTGACACGCCCTATCTCACCGAGGGCAGTTCGGGGCTCACCTACGTGGTCGACCGCATGAAGGGCTGGGCGCACGGCGGGCACGTAACGCTGACGCGCGGGGAGCGCTCGCGCCTCGCTGATTACGCTGCCGAGGCGCTCTAGGAGAGACTGGGGACCAGGAAGACCAGTCTCCAGTCCCTGGTTCGTCAGAACCTGCCGGGATCCGCGTAATTCTCGAACCGCGTGAATTCACCCCGGAAGGTGAGCTTCATCATCCCGATAGGGCCGTTCCGCTGCTTGCCTATGATGATTTCCGCGAGTCCCTTGTCGGGCGACTCCGGGTGATAGACCTCGTCGCGATAGATGAAGAGGATCACGTCCGCGTCCTGCTCGATGGCCCCCGACTCTCTCAGGTCGGACATCATCGGGCGCCGGTCGGTGCGCGACTCCACGCTGCGGTTCAGCTGCGACAGCGCCACGATCGGCACGTTCAGCTCCTTGGCGAGCGCCTTCAGCGAGCGCGAGATCTCGGAGAGCTCGGTCGCCCGGTTCTCGCTGTCGGCGCGCGAGGCCGACATGAGCTGCAGGTAGTCCACCACGATCAGCCCCAGCTTGCCGCAGCTCCGGTAGAGGCGCCGCGCCCGGGCGCGCAGCTCGAGGGGATTCAACGCTCCGCTGTCGTCGATGAAGATGCTGGCGTTCTGCAGCCGCTCCAGCCCCTTCGTGACGCGGCTCCAGTCGTCTTCTTCCACGCGGCCGGTGCGGATCTTGTGCTGGGAGACGCGCGCGAGCGAGCCCAGCAGGCGCATCGCGACCTGCTCCCCGCTCATTTCCATGCTGAATACCGCGACCGGAAGCCCGAAGTCGATCGCGACGTACTCGGCGATATTGAGCGCGAAGGCGGTCTTGCCCATCGAGGGCCTGCCCGCCACGATGATCAGGTCGGAAGGCTGGAGGCCGGAAGTCTTCGAATCGAGGTCGGCGTAGCCGGTGGGAATGCCGGTGATATCGCTCGGGTTATCCGAATGGTACAGCTCGTCCATCCGCGTCACGACCTTCGCCGCCAGGTCCTCGATGGACACGAAGCCGCTCTTGCCTCGCGCCCCGGCCTCGGCGATCTCGAAGACCCGCCCCTCCGCTTCGTCCAGCATCTGGGCGGCAGTCCTGCCCATGGGACTGAACGCGGCGTCCGTGATCTCGGTGCCCACCGCGGCGAGGCTGCGCATGATCGCGCGCTCGCGCACGATTTCGGCGTAGCGCCTGATGTTGGCCGCGCTGGGGGTGTTGGCGGCGAGCGAGCCCAGGTAGGCATGGCCGCCGCTGTCGTTGAGCTTGCCGCTCCTTTCGAGGCTCTCGGCGACGGTGAGGGTGTCCGCCGGCTTGCCGCTCTCGATCAGGTCCCCGATGTGCTGGAAGATGGTCCGGTGGTCGGCGCGGTAGAAATCGGCCCCGGTGACCACGTCCGCGACCCTGTCCCATGCCGTGTTATCCAGCAGCAAACCACCCAGCACGGATTGCTCGGCTTCCACCGCCTGCGGCGGCATGCGCGCAGCTTCGACCTGGGGATCTTTCAGGATCGAAGTGACGGCTTGAGCCATGCGGTCTCCTGCTTGACGAGTACGTCGATCAAGCACAGAGATTAGGCGAAACCCGGCATAAAAAAAAGGGCTGCAGCCAGCCCTTTTTTGCGTTCGGAAGTGTCGCGAAGCTCAAATGTTCAGTTCCTTCCGCGAGCTAGAATGGATTTCCGGGAAAGCGACGGAGAGCAAGTGAAAAATTGTTCGCGGCCTGAAGTTGCGTTTTGCGCAACGCCGTAGCTCGTCGCCGGCAGCCTATTGCTCGCCGAGTACCGACACCGTGATGGTGACGACGACGTCGCTGTGCAGCGCCACCTTGAGCGGATGATCACCGACCTGCTTCAACGGCCCTTGCGGCATGCGGATCGCGGCCTTCGGCACGTCGTAGCCCTGGCCTTTCAGGGCTTCGGCGACGTCCACGTTCGTGACCGAGCCGAAGAGCTTGCCGTCCACGCCCGCCTTCTGCGCGATCTGCACCATCAGCCCCTCGAGCTTCGCCGCGCGCTCCTGCGCCTGCTCGAGCGCTTCCGCCTGCGCTTTCTCCAGCTCGGCGCGGCGCGCCTCGATCTCCGCCACGTTCTCGGGCGTAGCGCGCTTGGCCTTACCCTGTGGAATCAGAAAGTTCCGCGCGAATCCTTCGCGCACCTTGACGACCTCGCCCAGCTGGCCGAGGTTGGCGATTTTTTCGAGGAGAATTACTTGCATGGAGTGATCCTTCGGCTACGAGCCACGAGCTACCAGCCGCCAGCCATGCGTCAGCGCCCGCAGCTCGGAGCCCGCAGCTCGTAGCGGTTGTTAATGCAGATCCGTATACGGCAAGAGCGCCAGGAACCGCGCGCGGTTGATGGCCACCGAGAGCTGCCGCTGGTAGCGCGCCTTGGTCCCGGTGATGCGCGCCGGGATGATCTTGCCGTTCTCGTTGATGAAATCCTTCAGGATACCGATGTCCTTGTAATCGATTTCCTTGATCTTCTCCGCCGTGAAGCGGCAGAACTTCCTGCGCCGGAAGAGCTGCCCGCGCCCCCCGCGGCCGTCCTTGCCTTTGCCCTTGCCTTTGCCCTTGTCCTTGGACTTGGACCTGCCGTACCGACCCATTGCCATGGTTTTATCCTTTCGAGCGCCTATCGATATGAAGATAGGCGCCCTGATGTAGGGGAGCATGAGGGGACTATCCCCTCATTTGTTATGTACTCTTAACCTGCTCCATCGATGTCGCGTGCAACACCAGTTGCACGCTCATGCGATTCTTGCGATTGAGAAACCCTCTCACCGTTACCGTGTGCCCCGCGCGCAGCCCCGACATTCCCAGCGCCACCTGCGCCATCGCGACCCCGGGCAGCTCGCATTCCACCTGCCTTTTCACTCCGGCCTCGACCTGTTGCGAGCGGTGCAGGAGCTTGAACCCCGACAGCGGGATGCCGGCGGGGGTGTAGCGCAATGGCTCCACGGCGCTCAGCTCGCCGGTCAGCGTAACTTCGTTGACCTCCACTAGGCGGCCGTTGCCGGCTCCGGCCTGGCGGCAGCTGCCGGCGCCGCGGCAGGCGCGGCGGCGGGTGTCTCCGCGGGCTGCGTCAGGGAGCGCGATTTCTCTTCCCGCATCATGGGCGACGGCGCCGTGACCGGACCGCTCATCTTGACGATCAGGTGCCGCAGCACCGCGTCGTTGAACTTGAAGGCGTGGTCCAGCTCGTCGAGCGCTTCCTGGTCGCACTCCAGGTTCATGAGCACGTAGTGCGCCTTGTGCAGCTTGGCTATCGGATACGCAAGCTGGCGGCGGCCCCAGTCTTCCAGCCGGTGCACCTTGCCGGCGCGGCCGGAAACCATCTGGCGGTAGCGGTCCACCATGCCGGGGACCTGCTCGCTCTGGTCCGGGTGGACGATGAAAACGACTTCGTAGTGACGCATCGTGCTGCTCTCCTTATGGGTTAAGAGCCCGGGTGGGCTCTGAGCCTCCCGCCATGAAGCCGCGGTGAGGCAAGGATAATCCCCCTGCCCCCTTTCTAAAGGGCGGTGCATCCCCTCAAAAGAGAGGGAAAGCACAGGGTTCAAAGAACTGGCGGATTATACAGAGCTATTCGAAGGTATCCAAATCCCCCGCGCTATCGCGCTCCCCCGGGGATTCTATCCGCAAAGCGGGGGCTTCGTCGGCTTCACCGGGGCCGCCCCCTGCTCCTTCTGCTCCCGTCGCTGCCGGAGCGTTGTCGAGGCCCAGCAGCCCCTGAAGCGCGGTCGCGCCGGGAGCGCGCCCGGGAGAAGTTCTAGTACACCAGCGCCAGGCTGAAATGCACGCGACTGTCGCCCTTGGCCTGCGAACCGCCGCTGTTCAACACGTAGGCATAGTCGACCCTGGCGCTTGCCGTCTTGCCCCAGGAGTAGCGGAGCCCCACGCCGGCACTGGAGATGAACTCGGAGGTCAGCTCGTCGGGCACGGGCTTGTTCCGCCGCACCGCGCCCGCGTCGAAAAACGCCAGCGCCCGCAGCCGGGCGTCTTCCCACTTCAGCGCCGATCCGACGTCGGGCGAATGCACTTCCAGGGAAACGCGGTAGCCCCGGTCGTTCACGACCTCGCGCTCGTTGAAGCCGCGCACGCTCTCGGAGCCGCCGACGCCGAATTGCTCGCCGGGGACGAGCGCGTCGTTCGAGTACTGGCCGTTCACCACGCCACGCACCTGCCAGTCTCGCGGGAGGAGCCGGACGTAGGCGGCCTGGTAGCGATACACGCGGTACGCCGCCTTGGCGTCGGTGCGCGTCGTCTTGAAGACTTCGTCGGTAGCGTCGTTGCCGTGCGGGAATACGTTCTGCGCGACGAAGACGTAGAAATTGAGCTCGCTCGTGCTGGTGCGGTAAATCCCGGAGTAGTACACGCTCACCGGGTGCACGGTGATGTCCGGGACGATGCTCTGGTCCTGCGCGATCACCCGGTTCTGGTAGGCGCGGTAATCGAGGCCGTAGACGATCTTGTGCTCGTAATCGGTCAGGCGCTGCAGGTGCTGGTTCCAGCGCAGCGCGCCTATGGTGCCGGCGCCGCTCACGGTGAAGAGATTTCCCACCGTGCCCGTGTCGACGTCCGAGTAGCCCGCCACGATATCGAAGGAGGACCCCAGCGCGTAGAACGGTATGCGGTAGCCGACGCCGTAGACCTTCGCGTCGCTCCAGCGGCCCGGCGACGTGATGTACTGCGCCGTCAGCGTGTGGTCGCGGTCGAACAGGTTGGCGTGCAGGTACCCCAGGTTGAGGCGGTGCTTGCCGGTCTGCGCCGTACCGGTGTTATCGACCGACGCGCTCGCCTTCCACGGCCTCTCGTCCGCCACCTTGATCACGGCGTCCACCTCGCGCTCCTGCTCGCCCGCGCGCAGGAGCACGGTCGTCTGCTTGGCGGGATTCTCGGCGGCGACCTGGAGGTTGCGGCCGGTCTCGCGCGAGTTGGGCGTCGTCCCCTCCACGAGCGACGGGACGCTGCGGCGCACGTTCGCGTCGCTGAAGTGCGTGTTCCCCTCGATGACGACCTTGCCGAGCCGGGCCTCGGTGACGCGAAACTGCACCACGCCCTTCGTGATGTCCTGCTCCGGCAGGCTGACCTGCACCACCCCCCAGCCCGCGGCGCGGTAGCGCTCCTCGAGGGCCTCCAGCGCGCGCTGGATGTCCCCGAAGTCCTTGTCCTTGCCCGAGAAAGGCGCGAGCGTGCGGTCGATCTCCTGCTGCGTCAGCAGGGTGTTGCCTTCCACGACGAAGCGCTCGATGCCGATCAGCGGGGTCTGGGCGAACGCGAGGTGCGACAAAGCTGCGAAGACAACCGCCGCCAGCAACCGTCTCGTACGGGATTGCTGCACTCGAACCCCTCTCCCGCCGATCCCGAACCGGCCGCGTCGCGCGGCCGTTCGAGAAAAAACCGGTTATTGCTAGAACACTACGGCGAGTGCCCCCGTCACGCGCAGGCTGTCGTTATCGCGGGCCGTGGTGGCCTGCATGATCTGCGCGAGATCCAGGCGGAGGGTCAACAGCTTCTTGTAGCTCATTCGCATACCGAGGCCGATGCTGTAGATCGAGTCCTGCGTCTGGAGCGGGTTCCGCGGCGGATCGTTGTCGCGAACGTGTCCGTAGTCGTAGAACGCAAGAAAACGCATGCGATAGGCGTCCTGCAGGCCGAACCGGGCTGCGACGTCCGGCGTGTACATTTCGAGCTGGCTCTGCCAGCCGCGATCGCCCGAGAGCTCGCGCACGAGGTAGCCGCGCACCGAGTCCGGGCCGCCGATGCCGAACTGCTCGCCCGCCACCAGGTTGTCACTGGTGTACTGCATATTGACAGCAGCCCTGGCTTGCCAGTCACCCGGCAGGGACTGCACGTAATTTCCCCCGGCACGGAAAATCGTATAGTTCGAATTTGCTTCCGCCCGTCCACCGAAGTTCTGGCGCTCGAAAGCCTCCCCATCCCCATCGTTCCCGCCGGGGATATTCCTCGACAGCCCCGCGTAGAAGGAGGTCTCCGCAGTCGCAAAGCGCCGCAGCGCCGAGTAGGTGAGGCCCACCGGGTGGATCGTGATGTCGGGCACCTGGTTCTGCCCCTGGAACGTGACTTCGTTCTTGAACGCGCGATAATCGAGGCTGAGCGAAATCTTCTGCTCGATCTCATGCCACCGCGGCAGGAAGTAGTTCCAGCGTATCGCCGCTATCGTGCCGCTGCCGGTGACGTTGAACGCGCCACCGAGCGACTGAACCGTTCCCGAGTCCACGTCCGAATAGCCTGCAACGAGATCGAGGGTGCTGTTCAGCCCGTAGAACGGAATGCGATAGCCCAGCCCCAGTATCGTCACATCGCTGATCTGGGTGGGAGAGGTGACGTACTGCCCGGTGAGCGTGTGGTCCCTGTTGAACAGGTTCGAATGCTGGAACCCGAAGCCCGTGCGGTAGTACCCGGTGTCCCCGGTCCCGGTATTGTCGAGCGTAAAGAAATACCGCAACGGCTTCTCGTCGGTAATCTTCACGCCGACGTCGATCTGTTCGTCGGAAGCGCCCGGCCGCAGCGTCAGGCTGGTCTGCTTGGTCGGATGCTCCCCCAGGACCTGCAGGTTGCGCGACATCGCGTTGGAATTCGGCGTTTCGCCCTCCTTGATCGAGGGCAGGCTCCTGCGGATGTTGTCGGCATCGAAGAAGTTGTTGCCTTCGATGACCACCTGCCCCACGCGCGGCTCGAGCACCTGGAAGCGCACTACCCCCTGCGTGATGTCCTGCTCGGGAAGGAGCACGCGAACCACGCCGTAGCCCCGCGCGCGGTAGGCCTGCTCGACGGCGTCGAGCGCGCGCTGCACATCGCCGAAATCCTTGCCGGGACCGGTGAATGGCGCAACGAGGCGTTCGAGATCCTGCGCCGGGATCAGCGTGCCGCCGGCAAGCTCGAACCGGTTGATGGTGAAGCGAGGGGACGGAATCTCCGCGGCCGGCTGTTGCGCAAGCGACACATGCGGCAACCCCGTGCAGCACATCAGAACGGCCGTGAGCAACGCACTTCGGACAGGTCGTGGCATCAGCTTCTTAAGTGACTTTTTAGGTACCAATCGCTAACTAGTGATTTTACGCGAGATTCTTTCGGACTGTCCATACCCCTGTTGCGCCAATACAACTCCCGAAAAACCACGGCCTGTGCCCCGGAAAAAGGGTAGCACAGGCCGCTGCGGTTACGATAGCTTTTCAGAGGGCAGGCCGGCTTCTCCTAGCACTCCCTCTCCTTCTTCTTTTGCTCCTGCTGCTCTTTTGTCGGCGCCTCGTTCTTGGTCCGGGGCAGCAGGTCCTCTATCACGTTGAGGACCGAGGATATCACTTGGGAGTCGAACGCCGGTGGTGGTCGTGTCTCAGGCGTCTCAGCCAGCGCAGGCGGCAGCGGTCCGTAGACCAGGAAGAAATTCGTGCCTTGCACGGCGGGCTGGCCGTTGACGCGGAAGCCGTGGGACGGTGGGCTGCCTGATCCGCCGGATATCGCGCCATCGACTCCGTTGACCGAGAAGCCTCCTTCCGTGCGCACCAGGAAATCCACGTTGATGGATCCCGGCCCGAAGACGGCCGAGGGGCCCGATCCAATTTGCCCGCCGGCCACGTCGACCAGGTCGCCGTTGACAGTCAGCTGTGACGTAGGCCCGAACAGCACAAGGCCCATCTCGCCAGTGCCCAGCGTCCCCGTGGAGCTGCCTCCCCCCTGCGCGAAGAGCGTGCTCGGGGAGGCGCCACTGCCATCGATCACGAGATTGCCGCCGACGAGGACCCCCGTTGTCCCGCTGCCGCCGGCCGCTACCCCGCTGCCGCCCGACGACCCGACGTGGCTCCTGACGATGTTGGCGTCGGCAAGAGCCACCAGCAGCGTACTGGCATCGCCGCCCGTGCTCCCGGCGCCAGTGCCGTGGCCGGCGAACGCCACCACACCCTGTCCCATGCTGGCCGGACCCGTGTCCATGATGGTGACCGGCCCACCAACTATCGTCAGGAACGCATCACCGCCCCGGTTCGTACCTGATCCGCCGAACGCAGTGATGCCTTCCGCACCCATTATCGTGACCGGGCCCTGGGGCAGGAAGCCAGCGGGCTCGACGTTACCACTCGTGCCGGCGGCAGCCTGGCCCGCTGCGGCGATGATGTTGACGCTCGCTGTACCACCGGTGTTCGTCCCCGACCCGCCGAACGCGGTTACGGTGGAAAAGCCGCCGATCGCGACGCTGTTGCCTATCACGTTGGTCTGGGCATCGCCGCCAGCGGGGAAACCGTCGTCGCCGCCCCGCGACATGAACACACTGAAATTCCCGATCGAAACTGTTCCGTTGGCAGCTGCGGTTACGCGCGCGAGGCTGCTGCCACGCCCTTCGGCGCCCAGGAAGCCGTTTTGCGCGATGATATTGCCGGCGGCGCTCAGCTTCGCCTCCGCCGACCCGCCGCCGCTGCTCCCCGTCCCGGCCCTCGCGGTGACGCCGCTTGGCATGAAGCAAGCGAAGCAGCCGAAACTGTTGGCGTTCGATATGTTGATGTCACCGTTGGAGAAGAGCTGCACCAGCGATGAGCCACCAACGCCCGGGGCAACGCCTGCGTGTCCGGCTTGCGCCAACAACCCGCTGTTGTTCTCGACCGTAATACTGCCGTTGCTGAAAACGTCTATCCTCGCATCCCCGCCGTTCAGCACGCTGTTGAAGCTGCCGCCCACTGCGGTGACGAAGGCGCCGTCCGTAAACACGACGGGGCCGAGGATGGGCTCTTCCGAGGAGCCGATAAAAATATTCGCCGGGCCGCCGGGAAAAAAGCTGAAATCGCCGCCCTTCGCCAATATGCTCGCGCTCCCTCCGCTTTGGATTCCATTCACCATGACGCCGCCGAGGCCGGCGAGAATCTTGATCGTGGCGGCTGCTCCCTCGCCGCCGCTCACGTCTACCTTGAGGAGAGAGTGATCCAGGTTGACTCTATTGCCCGCGTGCACGGTCAGGGAGCGGGGAGCGGGCGAGAAGCCGTCGCCAAGCACGGATACCATCTTGCCGTTGGCGACGTTGATGTCGTGCCCGGCGCGCAGGAGCGTATTCGCGTGCATGTCGATGTTGGCGTTGACGTTGATGTCGCCCACCCCGGGGAGGACCGCAACCGGCGCGGACGGGCTGTTCTGCAGGGCGCTCACGGGCGAAGTGGCCTCGTCCCAGCCTGCGTAGACCCGGAACTCTCCGAAGTTGGTAACCCATATTCTGCCGTTCACGTTGACGTCGGTGTGCGCGACCAGTTGCAGCATGTGGCCGTTGTTGTTCACCACGTCCAGATCTTCCACGATGTTGATGCGCCCTGTCCCCGTGAGGCTGCCGTTGCTCGTCGTGATAGTCACGTTGTTGAAGGTCAACAGACTCTGCATGCCGCCGGAACCCCATTGGAACTGCGACTCGCCGCTGCCTCCGGGGCTTGCGAAGACCAGCGCGGAGCCCAAGCCGGCGCTGAAGAAGCCGGAAGCCCCGCCTGCGCCGCAGGCGCCCGAATTGTTGTTGTAGATGCAGACGTCCACCGGGTCGAGAAGCAGCGTGCCGGTGCGGCCTTTCGGCGCGCTGGTGTCGACGCGGGCATGGAAGTCGAGCCAGCCGCGGCCCGAAACCTCGACGAAACCGCCGTCGCCCGACTCCTTGCCGCCGCGTGCCGAGATCGTGCCGTAGGCGCGCGTCGCATCGTCCGACCAGACGATGACCGTTCCGCCAGCGCCGTTCCCGCTCGCGTCCGCGTTGATCTTCGCGTTCGGGCCAAACCAGGTGCGAAACGCGTTCTGAACGTCCGGATTCTTCCCCTGGAAATCCCCGCCCACCAGCGCGGTGCCGCCGCCGGTTTCGCCTGAAACGTCGATCTTCGAGTGATCGAACAAGCCGACGAGATTGCCCAGCACTTTTACCGTCCCGCCCTCGCCGGTGCTGCCCGTCGCCGATATCGCCCCGTCGACCAGGGTGGTATCGCCCGACTGTATGGTGATCTGCCCGCCCGACGGCCCATTGGCGCTCAAGATGCTGCCCGCTTCGACCGTGGTGTTCTTCGTCGCCTTGAGGATGATCCTGCCGTCTTCCGTCGCCACCGCGCTGTCCACGCGTATGGTGCCGCTGTGGTTGATGAGCCCCGCGTAGATCCCCACCCGCCCCGCCTCGGCCACGATATCCCCGAGATTTCGCGCCTCATTGCCCGGCGCCGCGAT
>DASRJL010000159.1:0-30391 GCA_035649495.1 Burkholderiales bacterium
GATGACGATCGCGGTAATCGGATGAATCCCTTCTGTCCGCGACGTGTATGGGCTGCCGCTCGGCAATCATGCGTGCGAGACCGACACCGGAGGGAGGTCGAAACGCTCCTCGTTCGATAACAAATTTAGCGTACTCGGCGCTGGCCCCGCGCTGCGCAACATTCTGATACTTTTCCCCGTCGTACAACCCCAGCAGGCCCATATGCGCGTCGCACAGGCGGATCGCTTTCTCCAGAATCGCATCGAACACCGGCTGCAGGTCAGTCGGCGAGCTGCTGATGACCTTGAGAATGTCCGCCGTCGCCGTTTGCTGCTCCAGCGCCTCGGTGAGCTCGGCGTTGCGCGTCTTGAGATCCGCGGACAGCCGCAGGTTCTCGATGGCGGTGGCGGCCTGATCGGCGAACGCCTTTACCAGCTCGATGTGCTTCTCGTCGAACGGCCGCACCTTTCCGCGCCGCAACAAGATCGCGCCGATGGCTTTGTCCCCGCTGACCAGGGGCACCGCGAGGCTCGTGCGATGATACCCCAGCCGTCGTTGGTACGCGTGTGACTCCGGAAATTCCGCTTCCGCGACGGCCAGATCCTCGACGTGGACCACCGCCCGATCGATGACCGCGCGGCCCGCCGTAAATCCCCTCGTCAGCGGGCGGATCGGATCTACCGGAAGCGGCACTTCGCCGAAACCGGCAACGTATCTCAGCACGTCCTTTTCGACCAGAAGAATCCGCGCATCCTGCGATTCGCACAAACGCGCAGCGCGGTCCGCGATCGCCTCGAGGATCGGCACTATGTCTGCGGGATATTCGCCCATCACGCTCGCAATCTTTGCATTGTGAAGCAGCCGGGACCCGGGCAAACCCATGCTACGCGCAGCCCGGAGGAGGGGTCAACGCGAGTCCCTCTCCCCCGCGACCGGGAGAGAGGGAATTCAGCTTTCGCGGGCCCCATGACTCGCCGGGACCGAATCCGGCAATTCCTAGTACTTCGGGCTGGGCTTCGCGAAGACGTCGGCTTTTGGCCGCTTGAACTTGCCGCATATCCACTCGACCGCGGCGACGATCGATTCGGCGATGCCCACGTCATGGAGTACCTGCCGGCGCAGGTCCTGCGATATGTTGACGGAGCTCAGTTGCTGCTCGATGCAGGACTTTACGTTTTGGTTCGCGTTCATGGTTCCCTCCGTATCCTTACCTGTTGCGCCGGATGGTCCGCGACGGCGCTGGCGCGGTGGAAGCTCATCTCGATCCGTCCTGCGTGTTTCGGGTGAGCTTCCGGTCTTGCCTGCTCTTATTGCACCCTTCGTGCCAGCGTCACGCTCCCCAGGCAATATTTTCTGAACCTTCCTGAAATCAAACGGTTACAAGGAATTCCCGTGCCAGAGCTTGTCGCGGCAGGAATTCCCCGGCTGTCAAATATGAAGGCGCCGCCAAATCCCGCGGGCCAGGCCGTCAGATTTGACGGACCGATTTGCTGCTACTCTTGGAAACCTTGACCCTCGACACTCGTCACTCGTCACTCGACACTCCGATATGGCATTCGACATGAATCTCGTCCAGCGCGGCGCACGGCTGCGCAGGAGCCCGTTCTTCGACGCAACGCAACGCCACGGCGCGAAGGCGTACACCGTCTACAACCACATGCTCTTCCCGATCTGCTTCGCCGACCTGGAGGAGGAGTACTGGCATCTCTTGAACCACGTCACGCTGTGGGACGTCAGCGTCGAGCGGCAGGTCGAGATCACCGGGCCGGACGCGTTCGCGCTCACGAACCGCCTCACCCCGCGCGATCTCTCGCGTTGCGCGGTCGGCCAGGGCAAGTATGTGGTGATCACGGCGGAGGACGGCGGTATCATCAACGACCCCGTGCTGCTGCGCCTGGGCGAGAATCACTTCTGGCTGGCGCTGGCGGACAGCGACGTGCTCCTGTGGGCGCGCGGCGTGGCGCTCAATTCCGGCTTGCGCGTGAACATCACCGAGCCCGATGTCTCCCCGCTCCAGATCCAGGGGCCGAAGGCGAAAGACGTGGTGCAGACGCTCTTCGGCGACGCGGCCACGAAACTCCGCTACTACTGGTTCCTCGAAACGAAGCTCGACGGCATACCGGTCATCGTGACCCGGACCGGCTGGACGGGCGAGGTCGGCTACGAGGTCTACCTGCGCGACGGCAGCCGCGGCGACGAGTTGTGGGAGCGCATCATGGCGGCGGGACGCGCGCACCAGATCCGCCCGACCGGCCCCTCCGACATCCGCCGCATCGAGGCCGGCATCCTGAACTGGGGCGCGGACCTATCGCTGGAGAACAACGTCTACGAGGTGGGCCTGGAGCGTCTGGTGGACGAAGGCAAGTCCGCGGATTACATCGGCAAGGAGGCGCTCGAGAAAATCAGGCGCGACGGCGTCAAGCGCAAATCGGTCGGCGTGGAAATCGCCGGCGACCCGATTCCTTTCAACCCCGTCAAGTGGACCGCCAAGGCGGAGGGGAAGGCCGTCGGGCGCATCACCTCCGCCGTCTGGTCGCCGCGGCTGAAGAAGAACATCGGCTATGCAATTCTACCGACTGCACACACGGCACTGGGTACGGAATTGAGCATTGAGATTCCTGAAATCGGCGCGCGGCGGGCGACAGTGGTCGAGAAACCTTTCGTCGATCCGGACAAGGCGATACCCAAGACTTGAGCGCGAGCAGCAATCAATGGCCAAAGCGAAATCCACCACGAAACGCGCGCCGCGCAAGCGCACGCCGAAGAAGGCGGCAGCGGGCTCGCGCGGCATCCTGCCGCAGGACAGCCGGCTGGATGCGTCGGCGGACGAAGTCGCGGCGGTCACTCGCCGCATCGAGGAGGAAGGCGGCGTAGTGCTGGGGGCCTACCGCGAGCCACTTGGCGGCAACCCGGTGCTCTTCGCGTCGCTGCCGATCGACAAGGTCGAGCCGACCCCGTTCCAGCGTGATCTCTCCGAGGCGCACCATAAGAAGCTCGCCGGCGTGATCGACAGGACGGGGCTGTTCCTGGATCCGGTGATCGCCATCACCGCGCCCGAGAAGGGTTTCTGGACGCCGAACGGCCGCCACCGGCTCGCCGCGCTGCAGCGGCTGGGCGCGAGGGCGGTCACCGCGCTGGTCGTGCCCAGGCGCGAGATCGCGTGGCAGATCCTCGCGCTCAACACCGAGAAGGCGCACAATCTGAAGGAGCGCTCGCTTGAGGTGATCCGCATCTACAAGGGATTGCTCGATGAGGACGGGGCGCGCTCCGAAACCGATTTCGCCTTCTACCTGGAGGAAGCGGCGCTCGTGACGCTGGGCCTGTGCTACGAGAAGAAGGGCAATTTCGCGGGAGGCGCCTATTCACCCATTCTGCGCCGCCTGGAGACTTTTTCCGGCGAATCGCTGAAGAAGTCGATCACCCTGCACGAGAAGCACGCCGGGATGGTGTTCGAGCTCGACGAGCACGTGGCCGCCGCGGTGGCGAAGCTGAAAGCGAAAGGGCTCATGAGCCCCTATCTCCGCACGTTCGTCGTCGCACGGATCAATCCCCTGCGCTGGATCAAGGGCGCACTGCCGCCGCTCGAGGAAGTCCTGGAAACCATGCGCAGCCGCGCCGCCCGCTTCAACACCGAGAAGATCAGGCAGGAGGATCTGGCGACCACTGGCGGGGCGCCGGATGAGGAGCCGTGACCGATGGCTATCGTCATGCGTCAGGGGTCATGGGTCATGGGTCATGCGTCCCAACACCCGTCAGGGGTAAAGCGTCAAGGGTCAGGCGTCGTTTCGAAGTTGAGCACGCATGACCGCTGACCCATGACCCCTGACGGTTGCTAAGGCAGCCCGCCTGACGCATGACCTATGACGGATTTTTGGAGGAGACCGCGATGAAGGATGCATCCGAAGGCAGCAAGTCAAACCGCCGTTCGTTCCTGAAAGGAACCGCGGCAGCAGCCGGCGCGGCGATCGCGGCCACCACGAAGCTCGCTCAGGCAGCCGAACCCGCGGCCGACACGGCGGCGGCGACGAAGCCTCCTGCCGAGAAGAAGCTCCCCAGCGAGACCTTCATCACGAATCCGGGATCGGACTTCATGGCCGACGTGCTGAAGTCCGTCGGGCTGCAGTACGTCGCGATCAATCCGGCCGCCGGCTTTCGCAGCCTGCAGGAATCCATCATCAACTATCTCGGCAACAAGAACCCCGAGATCATCACCTGCCTGCACGAGGAATCGGCGACGCACATGGCGCAGGGCTACGCCAAGGCCTCCGGCAAGCCGCTCGGCGTCATGGTGCACGGCACGGTGGGCCTGCAGCACGCGTCGATGGGGCTCTACAACGCCTGGGTGGACCGCGTGCCGCTCATGATGTTCGCCGGCAACGGCGTCGACGCCAACACGCGCCGTCCCGGCGTGGAGACGATCCACAGTGCGATCGATCCCGGCGCGCTGGTGCGCGACTTCGTGAAATGGGACGACCAGCCCGCCTCGCTCCAGCACTTCGCGGAATCGACGGTGCGCGCGCACCGCATCACCATGACCGCGCCGATGGAGCCGGTCATGATCTGCCTGGACATGGACATACAGGAACACCCCGTGCCGTCCGCGCGGCCGCGCATTCCCAAATTGACGCGCATGGGGCAGCCGCAGGGCGACACCGCCGCGCTCAAGGAGGCCGCGAAGGTGCTCGTCGCCGCGGAGCACCCGGTCATCCTCACCGACCGCGCGGTGCGCTCCGCGAACGGTCTCAAGCTGATGGTCGAGCTGGCGGAGGCGTTCGGCTGCCCGGTGATCGACAACGGCTCGCGCACGAATTTCCCCAACACCCACGATCTCGACGTGTCGTTCCTGCGCCAGACCATGCTACGCGACGCCGACGCGATACTGCTGCTGGAAGTGAACGACCCGTGGGGTAATCTGAATTCGTTCTCGGACCCCTACAAGACCTATCGCCCGGTCATCAAGCCGGGCGCCAAGGTCATCACGATCTCGATGCAGGACGTGTACCACAAGTCCAACTACCAGGACTTCCAGCGCTACATGCCGGCCGACCTGGCGATCGGCGGGGACGTGGAAGCGACGCTGCCCGATCTCATCGAGGCGATACGGCGGGCGACCACGAGCGAGCGCAAGGCGGCCTTCGCCGAACGCGCCGCGGCCGTCGCGAAACTGCACCGCGACATGAAGGCGCGCGACAAGGAAGCCGCGGCGCTCGGCTGGGACGCGAGCCCCGTCTCCACCGCCCGCCTCGCTGCAGAGATGTGGAACGTGATCAAGAACGAGAAGTGGGCGCTGCCGGTCAGCGACCGCATTCCGTGGGCGCGCCGGCTGTGGCCGGTGACCGAGCACTACCAGATGCTCGGCGGCAGCGGCGCGGCGGGAGTGGGCGGCTGCGCGCCGATTGCGGTGGGCGCCGCGCTTGCGAACAAGGACAAGGGGATACTCACCGTCGCGTTCCAGCCCGACGGCGACCTCATGTACGCGCCGGGGATACTGTGGACTGCGGCGCACCACAAGATCCCGATCCTGATGCTGATGCACAACAACCGCTGCTACCACCAGGAGATCATGCACATCCAGCGGATGGCGGCGATCCACAACCGTCCGATAAGCACGTCGCACGTCGGCACGGAGATCTCGAACCCCGACATCGATTTCGCGAAACTCGCGCAGGGCATGGGCGTGTGGGCGGAAGGGCCGATCACCGACCCGGCCCGCGTCGGTCCGGCGTTGAAGCGCGCGCTCGCCGAAGTGAAAAACGGCCGCCCGGCGCTGGTCGACGTCGTGTGCCAGGGACGCTGACGAGCTGCGCGGTGACGAGCTACGCGGTGACGAGAAACACCGTCACGAGCGCAGCGTCGTCACTGTAAAACTCATCACTGCGAAGCTCATCACCAGCGAAGCGTCATCACCGGACTTCGTCAGAAGTCCCTGAGCAGCGGTATGTCCTTCGCCGCCGGCGAAGGCTTGGTCGAAAAGAGATAGTGGTAAATGTCCGCGATCTCCTGGTCGCTGACGTACTTCTCGTTGTACGGCGGCATCGACTGGCGCGGCTTGCGAACCTGCGTGAGGAAAGCCTGCCAGGGGAACGGATTGGGGTAGATCTTCGGCCCGGCGCCGCGCTCGCCCCCCTGGCCCACGGTCCCGTGACAGGTATGGCACAACTGCTGCATGTAGGCTTTCCGGCCGCGCTCCGCGTTTCCCTGGGGCGCCCCGAGGCCCTCCGCCGTCTGCGCCGCTGCGCCCGAGCACGCGAGGCCGGCCGCGAGCATTGTGAATATGCGCAAACAGGCGGGGATTGGAAGCATGCCCGCGATTCTCGGGGCGTTGACCGCGCCTGTCAAACGGGGCGTTGCTGCCTGCGCGTTGTGCCGGGATGCCGGTTGTGCCAGACTGGCGTCCGTACCATTCACTGGGGGATTTCCATGAAACTCGCTTTCCACTTTGCTGTTGCTCTCGCCTGCTTTCTGCTTCCCGCTGCGCCGCAGGCGCAGGATCAGAAGAACGTGACGCCGTCGCCGGCCGAGCAGCGCGCAGCGCTGAAGAAGGACGTGCCGGACACCGTCGCAAACTTCCGCAAGACCGACCCCACCATCGAGCGCTTCTTCAAGGACTCCGCCGGCTACGCGGTGTTTCCGCGCGTTGGCAAGGTCGGTTTCATCTTTGGCGGCGGCCACGGCGCCGCGGAAGTATACGAAAAGGGCAAGTTGATCGGCACCGCGAGCATGACGCTGGTAACGGTGGGGCTGCAGGCAGGCGCGCAGGAGTTCAGCGAGATCATCTTTTTCGAGAACCAGGCGGCCCTCGACCGCTTCAAGCAGGGTAAGTTCGAGTTTACCGCCAGCGCGTCCGCAGTGATCGTCACCGCCGGCGCAGCCAAGTCCGCGAACTATCGCGACGGCGTCGTCCTGTTCGCGCATTCTAGGGGCGGGGCAATGGCGGAAGCCGCGCTCGGCACGCAGAAATTCAGCTTCAAGGCCGAAGGCGAAGCCGCGAAGAAGTAGGATTACCCGCGGCGGCACGCATCATGCGCCGCTGGCGCAGCGGCTCTCCCCGGCGCGGCCCGCGAGGACCATCGTGATTCACGGTGCGTCCTCGCCGGGCAGCAGCGCGCGCATCTTCTCGAGAAGCCGGGGAAAATCTATCGGTTTCGTGTCGAATTCATCGCAGCCCGCCGCGAGCGCTTTCTCGCGCTCGCCCGCCATGGCGTGGGCGGACAGCGCGATCACCGGAATGTGCCGGGTCTCGGGCGCCTCCTTCAGCCGGCGCGTCGCCTCCCAGCCATCGAGCACGGGCAGGCCCAGGTCCATGAGGATGAGGCTGGGCTGCCGGGCTTTCGCCATGGCCACACCCTCCACTCCGTTGGTCGCAACCAGGACGGTATAACCCGCCCGCTTGAGCCGTGCCTTGAGGACGTAGACGTTCTCTTCGATGTCCTCCACGTAGAGGATTTTCTTCACCATGTCCTCATCGTATCAAACGCTCACGCACGATCACCCGCCAGCCTGCGGGCGCGCCGGCGCTCGATGCATCCGGCCAGCGTTGCGCTCACGTCCCGCAGCATTTCGTCCCGCGTCGGCGCGTCCTTCTGCAGGATACGCTCTACGCCGCCGCTCAGGCGACGGCGGTCCGCCTCGGTCAGGTCCCGGGCGGTAACGACGACAACCGGGACATGACGCCACCGGACGGATCGGCGCAGCTCGTCGAGAACCTCGAAGCCGTCCATCTCCGGCATCATGAGATCGAGCACGACGACATCGACGGGGTCCTGCGTGAGGCGCTCCAGTCCTTCCCGCCCGTTGCCGGCTTCGATCACCTTCCATCCCTCCTTCTCGAGGAACTGGCGGATCTCCCGGCGCAGGATTTCGTCGTCATCCACCACCAGCACGCGACGTTCGCCGCGACCCACGATGCCGCGCAGCACGTTGCCGAGCCGCTCGCGGTCGACGGGCTTTACCATGTAGTCGGCGGCGCCCAGCGAGTAGCCGCGGTTTCTCTCGTCCACGATGGTCATGAGGATGACGGGGATGTCCGCCAGCCCGGGATCGCCCTTGATCGCCGCGAGCACCGTCCAGCCGTCGAGATCGGGCATCATCACGTCGAGCGTGATCGCCGCCGGAAGGAGTTCACGGGCAAGACGCAGCGCGTCTCGGCCGCCGCCCGCCGTGACGACCGCAAAGCCTTCCCGCACGAGGAAGCGCTCGGTCATGTCGAGTACCGTGGCATCGTCGTCCACGACGAGCACGACGTTCGCCGGATCCGGCGGCGCGGAGCTGCGCTTGAGCGACGTGGTGCGGGACAGCGCAGCGGCCGCGGGCATTTCCGCTGGCAGCCGGATCGTGAACGTCGATCCGCGCCCGCTCTCGCTCTCGACGGTGATGTCTCCACCCATCATCTGGCAGAAGCGCCGGCTGATCGCCAGGCCGAGACCGGTTCCCCCGTACTTCCGCGTGGTCGAGGCGTCGGCCTGCACGAATTCCTGGAAGAGCCGGCCCACCTGTTCCGGCGTCATGCCGATGCCCGTGTCCGTTACCGCCATGGTTATCCACGCGCCGCGGTTGCCGGCCATCCGGCGTGCGCTGACCGTGACCCTGCCGCGCTCGGTGAACTTGCTGGCGTTGCTCACCAGGTTGAGCAGCGCCTGCCGCACGCGTATCTGGTCGGCGTGCATCTCCCCGATGTCCTCCGGACAGTCCACCGTCAGCACGTTACCGGCCTTCTCCGCAAGCGGCCGGATCGTCTTGGCCACGTCGTCGACCAGCGGCGCCACCGGAAAGGACTCGAGGAGCAGGTCCATCCTGCCTGCCTCGATTTTGGAGAGGTCCAGGATGTCGTTGATGAGGGCAAGGAGATGGCGGCCGGCGCGCAGCACCCGCTCGAGCGGCTCGACCTCGTCTTCCCGCCGGAGATCGTGCGCGTCCTCGAGCAGCATTTCCGTGATGCCGATGACGGCGTTCAACGGCGTGCGCAGCTCGTGCGACATGTTCGCGAGGAACTGGGACTTGTGTTCGCTGGCCGCGGCGAGCGCCTCCCCCTTGTCCCGGATCTCCTTGAACAGCCGCGCGTTCTGAATCGCGAGCACCGACTGGGCGGCGAAAGTCTGCAACAGCGTCACGGTGGCCTGAGGGAATTCACCCGTCTCGCTCTTTCTGATGACCAGGGCGCCTATGGGCTGGTCCTCGCGCAGCAGCGGCACGGCCAGGATGGCGTGTATGCCCTCGTGCTCCATCAGCGCGCGCAGCCGTAAGCCCGGGCCCTGCGTCACATCGGGCAGCTGGACCGGAACGCGCTCGGCGACGCACCGGCCCACTATCGTGTCCCCGATCCGGAACTTCGAGTTGCGGAGGATTTCGACGATCGCCTCGCTCATGCCGAAGTTGGCTCTCGGCTCGAAGACGCCGCTCGCTTCGTCGATTTCGTACATGGTGCCCTGCCTGGCGTGAGAGAGCTCCACCGCGTGAGTCACGATGGTGACCAGAACGCGCTGCAGGTCGAGCGAGGAATTGACGGCCTTCACTACTTCGCCCAGGGCGCGCAGCTCGGCGAGCGACCGGCTCAGCTCCTGCGTGCGCTCCTCGACCTTCTGCTCCAGGTTGCGCTGCGCGTCCTTCAATTGAGCCGCGGCGTGGTTGAATTCTTCCGCGAGCGCCTCGAGCTCGTCCCCGGTCCTGATCTCGATGCGGTGGTCGAGCTCGCCCCGGCCCACGCGCGCGGCGCCCGCCTGCAGCTCCCGGACGGGCCGCGCCATGCGCCGCGCCAGCAGGACGCTGGCGACGACCGCGAGGGCGAGACCGATGACCAGGACGACGGCATTCAGCGCAAGCTTGGTCCGCAGCGGCGCGAAAGCTTCCTTGAGAGGCTGCTCGATGACCAGCACGCCGAGGGGGGGCAGCGCCGCATGAGCGACGAGAACTTCATCGCCGTTCAATCCGGTCGCGACTTCGACCGACGCCGCGGCCCGTCGCCGCGACGCCTGCGCCAGCTGGACCTGCAGGTCTCTTTTCTGCAGGACCAGGCTGATATCCGGATGCGCTATCAGGCGGCCCTCGAAATCGACCACGTAGGCGTATCCTGCGCGTCCCACCTGGATGCGCGACACGATATCCCAGATGGGCCTGAGACTGATCTCCGCCACCGTCACCTCGGCCGATGCTTCCTCGAGCGCAACCGCCAGCTTCACGTGCGGCTCGGACTCGTTGCGAAAAAACACCGGTCCATACCAGGTTTCGCCGACCCGTCCCCCCTGAAACTCCGGCGCCTTCGAAAAATCCGCTCCGCTGTCGACTGCGTCGAGCGCAACGCGCGATATCCTCAGTCGCTCCCTGCCGTCGGCATCCAGATGCCAGATGTCGGTGACCGACGAGACGTTGCGCAACAGCCTGAGAAACTCGATCTGCCGCTGCTCGGCAACGGCGGCGCTCATGGCTCCGGCTCCGTCGTAGGTCCGGCCTCCCCGCGAAACCGCGATCGAATCGTCCCCGCGCGGAGACAGCGTTCCGCGCACCTGGGCCTCTATCGTGCGCACGAACCTCTCGATGCGATCGGCCGCCGCGGCGGCCTTTTCGCGCTCGAGGGCGACGATCTCCTCCTTTGCGTCCTCGTAGGAAACGTAGAGCTCCGCGAGCCCGCTCGCGACGAGCACGCCGCCAACGAGCAGCACGATGACTACGAGGTACTTCCAGAAGAGGGTTCCCGCGAGCCGCATCGCGATCACCGGTAGACGACGTTGGCGCGGAAGATCAGCCTGGCTGCAACGGGCAGGCCGAGCTGGCTGGCGGTCTTCAGGTTGAGCGCGAGATGGATATGCTCCACGCCTTCCACCGGCAGGTCCTGCGGTCTCGCGCCCCGGAGTATCCTCGCGACAAGCCGCGCGGCCTGCGCACCCTGGGCCCGGTCATCCGGCCCGTAGGACGCCAGCGCGCCCTGGCTCACCCACGCGCTGGATCCGAAGATCGCCGGAATGCGGGACTCGAGCGCGGCCTCGTGAACGGCGGCGGGAATCCCCAGCGCGTCGCCGCTGGGAGCGAAGAGCGCATCCCCGGGCTTCACCTCCTTCAAGGCCCGCGCAAGCTGCCCGCCGCTGTTCACCGGGCGAAACAACACCTCCAGGCCGAGGCGGCCTGCCGGGGCATACAGGTTTTCGAGCGCCGCAAAATCCGTGGCGTCACCGCCGTCGTAGACGAACCAGACGCGGCGCAGGTCCGGCACCAGGGTCTTGAGGATTTCGAGTCGCTTTGGAGCAAGCTCCGGAGTACGGCCGGAGATCCCGGTGACATTGCCCCCCGGGTAGGGAAGCGTGGCAACGAGGCCGGCGGTCACGGGGTCCCCGACCTGCGTGAACACCACAGGAATGCGCTGCGTGGTCTTCTTGGCGGCGACTGCGGTGCCCTCACCGCAGGTAAAGATCACGTTGGCACCGGCCTTCGTCAGGGCATCCACCGCCGTGGCCGCCGCTTCGGACCGGCCTCGCGTGAAATGCATGTCGTACACGACGTCCCGCCCCTCGATGAAGTCGAGGTTATGCAATCCTTCCCTCAGTCCTTCGACGACACGGTGCCTGACCCCCGGGGTCTCGGTGATGACCCCGACGCGATACGGAAACGCCTTGGCGTGAACGGGAAACAGCACGACGGCGCCCGCCAGTGCGGTTGCACGGCAAAGCCAGTCCCGCCGTCCCGCGACTTTCGCAGCCAAGGGCATCTCCCTCGCGGATTGGTGCCCACCGCCGCTCACCCCGCTGCGGCGATACCTGCTGCGCGATTTTCCGCTACGGTGAACAGGTCGAGGAAGCCGCCGACATTGAAGACCTGGCTGATCCTTCCCGAGATCCCGCACAGTACCAGCCGGCCTCCGGTCTGGTCCGCGTGCTTCGCCGCGACTAGCAGCACCCTGAAGCCGGCGCTGCCGATGTACTCGAGCCTGCTCAAGTCGAGCACGACCCGAACCCGCGCATCCCGCAGGCCGGCCATCAGCCGCTCGGCAAGCACCGGCGCCGTGGTGTTGTCGATGCGGCCCTTGACCTCCACCACCGTCACGCCGCCGACCGTGTCCTCACGCAGATCCACGAGGGCTCCCTCTTTCTAGCTATCGGATAGCGGTCCAGCACGCGAACCGCGCTGCGCCTGCCAGATACTACCGCCGGGCCCGGGGCGCGTAAAGGCGGACGCCGCTAATGATCGAAGTGGAACAGGATCGTCGAGCGGCCGGCATCAAAATTCGTCCGCACGCGGTCTGCCTGGCGCCGCAGGAGGAAACCCGCAAGCCTGCGCTGCCCTTCATCCGAGGCGATGATTTCCTCGTGGCTCGGCCGCCGGTCCGGCAGCTCCAGGGGCGGACCCTCGTACGAGACCCGCACGTCCAGGTTGAATTCGTCGAAGCCCGCCTCGATCTCGACCGGGCCGCGCGGAGCGCAGCTTTCGACGATGGTTTCGATGGATTGAATCAGGTTGAAACGGGCCCGGTCGATAACGTCGCGCCGCGCGCCCCACGCGGCGCCCTGCGTCTCCATGAATTGCTCTATTTTCTCCGGGTCGACTTCGCCCGGGTCCACGATGAGCGTGACGGCGCGCCGCACGCCGAGACGGAACACGATGTTCAGGAGGAGCGCCGAAAGCGTTCCCAGCAGCAGCGAGCTGCTCGTGAACACCCGCACCGCCGGCGGCAGTCCCGCGAAGACGCCCGGCAACACGTCCACGGCGAGCCCGAACATGAACGACAGCCCGATCACGAACGTGCGGCGGGCATCGAGCAGGCGCGAGGTGATGATCTGCAGGCCGTTCACGAACACAAGGCATGCGGCGAAAATCAGCGTCGCCCCGACCACCGCTCCGGGCATGATGACGAACAGGGTTGCCCCCATCGGCATGAAGGCGAGCAGCAGGTAGATGCCGCCGACGGCATAGGCGACGTTGCGGCTGGTGACCCCCGTCGCCGCGGCCATGCCGACGTTGCTCGTCGAGGTATTGGTTCCAATCGTGCCCAGCAGCCCGGCGAGCGCCGTGGAGAGGCCGTTGGCGAGCGCGCCGCCGCTGATCGTGCGCATGTCGGGACGCGTCCAGGCGGCGTCGTTCGTCTTCTGGCAGATGGTGACGTCGCCCATCGCCCGGAGAGAAGCGGCTATGGCGGCCACCGCGAACGGAACGATCAGGTCCGCGTCGAACGCCCACTCAACATGGCCCGGATCGGGCAGCCGCAGCAGCGGCGCCGAGCTCAGCCGCTCGAGATCGGCGGCCGTCAGCACGCCGAGGATCGCCGACAGAACGTAGCCGACCACCATGCCGATCAACGCGCAAAAGAGCTTGAACCCACCCCTGGTCCAGACGTTGAGCGCTACCATGGTCGCCAGAGTGACTGCAGCAACGCCGACGGGAGCCGCTTCCACGGACTGCGTCGCGCCGAATCCGAAGAGGCTCCGGAGGCCGAGGATACCGACCGTCATCGCGATCATCACGACCACGAACCCTGCGATCTCCGGAGGAAAGAACGGGCGCAGCGGCCTGAACAGCCGCGAAACGGTAATCTCGACCAGGCCCGCGAAGATCGTCATGCCGAACATGAGCGGCAGGCCGCCCGCCTGCAACGCCAGCATGGCCGCAGGCAGGTAGGGAGCGGCGAAGATCGGCGGGCACAGGTAGCCGGACCCGATGCCGAACCGGCCGAAACGCTGCAGAACGGGCCCCACCGCCATGACCAGCATCGAAAGCGCCAGCACGTCGACGATCTTGTCCGGCGCGAGGCCCGCCTGCCGGCACGCGAGCACCGGCACCAGCAGGAAGATCGAGACCAGCCCCACGTGCTGCAGCCCGCTCAACACGGTTACGCCCAGGGGCGGGGCGTCATTTACCCAGTAGACGATGTTGACCGGTTTCTTCACGTGCGGGCGAAGGAAGGACCCGGTCGTCAGTGGTCGAAGTGGAACAGAATGGTCGAGCGGCCGGCCTGGAAACTCGCCCGCACCCGGTCGGCGTAGCGCCGGAGCATGAAGCCCGCCAGGCGCCGGTGCCCGTCCTCCGATTCCATGATCTCCTCGTTCGTCGGGCGCTGGTCGGGAAGGGCGAGCGGCATCCCCTCGTATGATACGCGAACATCGAGCTTGAACTCGTCGAAGCTGGCCCGAATCTCGAGAGGCCCTTGCGGGTCGCACCCTTCCATGATGATTTCGATGGATTGAGCAAGATTGAATTTGGCCCTTTCGACCACGTCGCGACGAGCGCCCCAGGCCGCGCCCTGCTTCTCCATGAATTGCTCTATCGCAACGTGATCGGTCGGACCCAGCGCTACCGTCAGCGATTCGACGCGTCGCACACCGAGGCGGAACGCGAAGTTCAGGAGTACGGCCGCCAGCATTCCAACGACCAGCGAGCTGCTCACGAGGGGCTGGAACTGCGCGGGCACATTCGCGAAGTAGCCGGGAAGCAGGTCGACGGCGATCCCCGACAGAAACCCCAGGCCGACGACGAAGGTGCGGCGCGCGTCGAGCAGGCGTGACGTAATGATCTGGATCCCGTTTATGAGTACGAAGCATGCCGAGAAAACCAGCGCCGCGCCCATCACCGGACGAGGAACGATCGACAGGAGCCCCGCGACCTTGGGAAGAAACGCCAGCGCGAAGAAAATCGCGCCGATTGCATAGGCGACCCGCCGGCTGGTCACGCCGGTGGCTCCGGCCAGGCCGACGGCGCTCGGCGATGAATTGATCCCCACGGTGCCCAGCAGTCCGGCCGTCACCGTGCCGAGTCCGTCCGCCAGCACCCCCTTGCCGATCGAGCGCAGGTCGGGGCGGACCCATCCGGCGTCGTTCATCTTCTGGCACGTCGTGACGTTGCCGATGGTCTTGAGGCACGCAGCCACAGCACCGACGGCGAATGCGCCGATCAGCCCGGGATCGAAGGACCATGCAAGATGACCGATGGACGGAACCGACACGAGCGGGACCTCCATGATCCTGTGCATGTCGGACGCGGTGAGAACACCGAGAAGCGCAGCGGCCGCGTATCCCGCGATCATGCCCAGCAGGGCGCAGAACATGCGGAGTAATCCCCCGCTCCACACGTTCAGGGCGACCATGGTCCCCAGGCTGACCGCTGCAACGGCCAGCTCTCGACTGCTGGCCCCCGTCCTGGGATCGGCACCGAGGATATAGCGGATTCCTATTACGCCGATCGTAACCCCCAGCAGCACGACCACGAGCCCGGCAATCTCGGGCGGAAAGAAGGCGCGCAGGTGCCGCAGCGATCGCGACAGCGCGGACTCGACACACCCCGCGAACACGGTCATTCCGAACACCAGCGACAGGCCGCCCGTCTTCAGCGCGAGCAGCGACGGTCCCAGGTAGGCCACGGTAAAGATCGACGGGCACAGGTAACCGGATCCGATCGGCCCGCGCGTGAGAGCCGGAAGAATCGCCCCTGCGCCCATGACCAGCATGGACATGCCCAGAACGTCGAGCGTCCCGTCCGCGGAGAGCTGTGCTTCGCGGCATACGAGCAGGGGAAAGAGGAGAAATATGGAGATGAGACTGACGTGCTGCAACGCGCTCGCCACCGTCACCGCGACGGGCGGATTCTCGTCGACTCCATAGAGGAGATTGAGCGGTTTCCTCGCGGCGGCAACGGGCATACGAAAGCCGGGAACAGCGCGGACCGCCAGGGAATCTCAGCGCGGGATGCGAATCGGCGTTTCGGGCGCCAGAAAATCGAAGTCGCAGCCCCGGTCGGCCTGCATGACCGATCCGAGGAAGAGCTTGCGGTAGCCGCGGCTGTCTTCGGCACGGGCCGGCGGCGCCTTCCATTTCTTCCGCCGCGCTTTCAACTCGGCCGCGCTCACCAGCAGCTTCAGCTCGCGCCTGGGCACGTCGAGCCTGATGCGATCGCCGTTCTTCACCAGCGCGAGCGGCCCGCCGACAGCCGATTCGGGCGTGACGTGGAGAACGATGGAGCCGAACGCGGTGCCGCTCATCCGTGCGTCCGAGATCCGCACCATGTCCTTGACGCCCTTCTGCGCCAGCTTCTTCGGGATCGGGATGTAGCCCGCTTCGGGCATGCCGGGCGCGCCCTTGGGGCCGGCGCACTTCAGAACCAGCACATCGCGGGCAGTGACATCGAGCTTCGGGTCATCCACGCGATTCGCGAGATCCTCCAGCGATTCGAACACCACCGCCCTTCCCTCGTGGCGCATGAGCTTCGGATCCATCGCCGCCTGCTTGATGATCGCCCCTCCGGGAGCGAGGTTACCGCGCAGGAAGGCAATGCCGCCTTCCCTGAAGATGGGATTCTTGAACGGGCGCACCACCTGCTGCGGAAACGGCGGCGGCGCGGCGGCGATATTCTGTCCCAGCGTCTTCCCGTTCACGGTGAGCGCGTCGAGATTGAGAAGCGGCTTCAGCTCCCTCATGATCGTGGCGGCTCCGCCCGCCTTGTAGAGATCCTCCATGTAGTGCTGGCCGGTGGGCTTCAGGTCGACCAGGACGGGGATTTTACGGCCCATCCTGTCGAAGCGAGTGAGGTCCATCGCCATGCCGAGCCGTCCCGCCATTGCGGTGAGATGCACGATGGCGTTGGTGGAGCCGCCGATGGCAAGGAGCATCGTCAGCGCGTTTTCGAATGCCGCGGGCGTCATGATCCTGCTCGGGGTGAGACGCTCCTTGCCGAGCGCGACCGCGCGCGTGCCGGTCGCTTCCGCGTTCCGGATGCGCTCAGCCATGACCGCCGGTATGCACGCGCCGCCGGGCAGCATCATGCCCATCGCCTCGGTGCAGAGCGCCATGG
The DNA here is from genome assembly GCA_035649495.1 of Burkholderiales bacterium. Lineage (GTDB taxonomy): Bacteria > Pseudomonadota > Gammaproteobacteria > Burkholderiales > SG8-41 > SG8-41. The sequence continues at coordinate 16,742 of DASRJL010000159.1, forward strand.
TGCTCGCGGTGCCCATCACCATGCACGTGCCGGCGGCGGGGGCGAGCTTGGCCTCGACTTCGTTGATCTCCCGCTGATTCATGTCGTTCGCCCGGAAACGGGCCCACAGGCGCCGGCAGTCGGTGCAGGCCCCGAGACGCTCCCCCTGGTGGTCGCCGGTGATCATGGGACCGGTCACCATCAATATGGACGGCACGTTCGCGCTCGCCGCGCCCATGAGGAGCGCCGGGACGGTCTTGTCGCAGCCGCCGATCAGCACCACGGCATCCACCGGCAGACCGCGGATCATCTCCTCGGTATCGACCGACATCAGGTTGCGCAGGTACATGCTCGTCGGGTACGCGAACGACTCGTGCAGCGAGATCGTCGGGAAATCGACCGGCATGCCCCCCGCCAGCATCACCCCGCGCTTGATCCCCTCGATCAGCTCCGGAACGCTGCGATGACAGGCATTGAAGCCGCTGTAGGTGTTGGTGATGCCGATGATGGGCCGGTCGAGCGCCTCGTCCGAATAGCCCATCGCCTTGATGAAGGCCTTGCGCAGGAAGAGCGAGAAATCCTCGTCGCCGTAGGCGGTGAGGCCCTTGCGCATGCCGGTCTTTGCTGATTTGTTGGGAGGCATCGGTAAGCCGTGTCGCAGGGATTCGGTATCCAATGGAATGAAAAGGAGCCGCGGAAAACGACCGATGGACGATATCCCATGGATCCGGTTGACGCAACACGAACGGCCTTCATAGAATCGGCCGGATTCCATCCGCGGCGCCCACGCACCGCTCGTACTGTTTCCAGGAGGACGCCATGCCCAAGACCACTCTCGGCAAGCTGCCGCGCGAGCAGATACGCATGCTCGAGCTGCCGCGCCTGCCGCAGGACATCATCGACGCCTTCAAGGCGCTCGTCGACCTCACCGGCACCATCTCGGACGCGATGGACGAGCTGGGCATAGTCGGCGTCATCCCCGCCTACGTGCTGCCCCCGGTCACCAACGGCACGCGCATCGTCGGCCCGGCTCTCACCGTGCGCAACATCCAGCGCACCGCCCAGATCCACAAGGCGGCGGCGCACGACAAGACCAACACCCAGGGCGAGACCGAGGCGCACAACCTCGCCGAGCCAGGCGATGTGCTCGTCATCGAGGGCGTGATGGGCTGCTCCAACATGGGCGGCCAGTCCGCCACCATCGCCCGCCGCCAAGGCTTCATCGGCGCCGTGGTCGATGCCACGGTGCGCGACCCGGAGCAGTATCGCAGCATGGGCTGGCCGGTGTGGTGCAAGGGCTTCACGCCGATCACCGGCAAATGGCGCATGCAGACGGTGGAAGTGAACGGCGTCGTCCAGATCTGCGGCGTTCAGGTGAGCCCGGGCGATCTCGTGTGCGCCGATGAGGCGGGCGTCGCTTTCGTGCCAAGGACGCAGGCAGCCGCGGTACTGGAGATCTGTCGGAACATCGACAAAGCCGATACCAAGCGGAAGGCCGACATCGAAGGCGGCGTCAACGTCGCTGATCTGGTGACGCGCAAGTACAAGTAGATCCCCCCGGGGATCGGGAATAGCACGAGAGCGGTCCCGCCCGTCGTGCTGCGCTGTATGGGGAACCGGCGCCGGTCGCTCCACACGTCTTGGCTCTTGGTGGAAATCCCGCCCTCGCTTCCACGCGTGTACCACACGCGGATACACGCCAGCTCGGCGCTCAACTCCCCGGCGGCCGCGGCCTTCGCCGGCAACTCGACCCGTCCCTCGAGTTCGGCGCCGACCAGCGCCAGGGGCTCCCCCGGCGTGAACCGCACCGCTCCGAACTTGACGTAATCGAAAGTCTTCCTGGCGGCGCCGAGCATGATGGCGAGTCCGATCAGCAGGAACAATCCGAGGATGACACTGCCGAACATATCGCGGGCCAGAAACGCCCAGACGTAGAACATTCCGCCGGAGACCGCGCACCAGAAGAGCGCGAACGCCCACATCGCGGCGATGCCCTTCGGATTCTCGTTCGAGTCCACGCTTCTGCGCCCGACGAGTCTCATGCGTGACCTTCATGCGCCTGCGGCAACCCGACGCGGATCGGGTTAACATCCACCCCAGCCATGGCGCCCATCATCATCATAGGCAGCGGACTCGCGGGCTACAACACCGCGCGCATGTTCCGCCGGCTCGACCCCGAAACGCCGCTCCTCATCGTCACGACGGATGGCGGCGAGTTCTACCCGAAGCCGATGCTCTCGGAGGCGTTCGCCGCCGGCAAAACGCCGGAAGCGATCGTCAACAGCACGGCCGAGCAGATGGCCGCGCAAGTGAAGGCCATCGTGCGCCCCCACACCGTCGTTACCGCCATCGAGCCCGAGGCGAAGCGCGTGCGCGTGGGCGAGGAGGCGCTCGAGTACTCGAAGCTCGTGCTGGCGCTCGGTGCAGGGCAGGTTCGACTGCCGCTCGCGGGCGATGCCGCGAAGCGCGTGCTGACGGTGAACAATCTCGACGACTATGCGCGGTTTCGGGGCACGCTCGCCGGGAAGAAATCGGTGGCTATCGTCGGCGCCGGCCTGATCGGCTGTGAGTTTGCGAACGATCTCTGCGGCGCCGGGTTCCGAGTGGATCTGATCGATCTCGCGGACCAGCCGCTGCCGCGGCTGCTGCCTCCCGCAGGGGCCGCTCTGCTCAGGGACAGGCTCGCCGCGGCGGGAGTGAACTGGCACCTGGGTACCGCCGTCAAGGCGCTGGACGGCGATGGCGAATCGCTCACGATCACACTGGCCAATGGCACGGTGCTGACCACGGACGTGGTGCTTTCCGCGATCGGTCTCCGGCCGAACTGTGGACTTGCTCACGCCGCGGGACTGAAGGTCAATGCGGGCCTCGTGGTCGATCGCCACCTCGAGACGAGCGCGCCCGACGTCTATGCGCTGGGCGATGTCGCCGAGGTCGAGGGCCTGGTGCTGCCTTTCATCATGCCCATCACGCACGCCGCGCGCGCTCTCTCGGCGACTCTCGCGGGCAAACCGACACCGGTGACCTATCCGGCAATGCCCGTGCTCGTGAAAACACCAGCGTGCCCGACCATCGTTTCTCCGCCGCCGAGCGGCTCCGCCGGAGAATGGCAGATCACGCAGGATCCGGACGGGGTGAAGTCGCTGTTCGTCGATCCCTCGGGCAGGCTGCTGGGCTACGCGCTGAACGGGAAGGCGACGGCGGAGCGCGCGAAGCTGACGTCGCAGCTGCCGCCGCTGCTTCCTTAGGCGCTGCCGTGCACTCGATTCCTCCGGTCACTCGCGCCCTCATTATCGCCAACGTCGTCGTCTTCCTGGCGGAGATGGTAACGGGTGACCTGCTCATACCGTGGTTTGCACTGTATCCGCTCGGTCCCGAGTTCCTGCCATGGCAGGTCATCACATACAGCTTCCTGCACGCGCAGGACAACGTGTTCCACCTTTTTTTCAACATGCTGGCGCTTTACATGTTCGGCTCCGACATCGAGAGGATTTTCGGCCAGCGCCGCTATTTCACCTATTACCTGAGCGCCGTGCTCACGGCGGCCTTTGCCCAGCTCACCGTATCGGCTTTGTCCGGTAGCCCCTATCCCACCCTCGGCGCATCAGGAGGGGTGTTCGGGATTCTGCTCGCCTTCGCGCTCTATTTCCCGCGCCGCATCATCGTGCTGATCATTCCCCCGATCCCGATGCCGGCGTGGCTGTTCGTGATCCTGTACGGGCTGATCGAGCTGTACCTCGGGGTGACGGGCACCCAGCAGGGCGTCGCCCACTTCGCGCATCTTGGCGGAATGCTGGGAGGATTTCTCACGATCCAGTACTGGCGCGGCCGGTGGCCGTTCCGGCGCCCGGGCTGGTAGCCGTGATCGCTTTTTCCGATCACAAAGGAGAAATCAATTCATTGGCCCTGTGACCCCGGTTTGCCTACACTGGTGCCGTCAATCGAAACCGGAGGAAATCATGGCTATCGACATCGGCATCAAACCCCAGGACCGCAAGGCGATCGCGCAAGGCTTGTCGCGCCTGCTCGCGGACACCTACACGCTGTACCTGAAGACGCACAACTTCCACTGGAACGTCACCGGCCCCATGTTCCAGACCCTGCACCTCATGTTCGAGACGCAGTACAACGAGCTCGCGCTCGCCGTCGACCTGATCGCTGAGCGCATACGCGCCCTCGGCTACCCGGCGCCCGGGTCGTACGCCGACTACGCGAAGCTCTCCTCGATCAAGGACGCGAAGGGCGTGCCGGCGGCGACGAAGATGATCGCCGAGTTGGTGGCCGGACAGGAAGCCGTCGTGCGCACCGCCAGGTCGATTTTCCCGCTCGTCGAGAAGGCCAGCGACGAGCCGACGGCGGACCTGCTCACCCAGCGCATGCAGACACATGAAAAAACGGCCTGGATGCTCCGGAGCCTCCTGGAGAAGTGATCGGTATGCCATCCAATCGCGTCGGCCGTTTTTCGGCGAAGGCTAACTTTCGCTTCCGAAAGTTAAGCGCATGGCTTCCTTGCTTGCGGCAGCAAGCGCCCGGACGTGCGCGGCCGGAGCCAAAAGACGGCGTGGATGCTGAGGAGCTTGCTTGAAAAGTAGAGCCGAGCAGCTGGCCGGACATGCCGACAGGACCCGGCCAGCAGCTCGGCGGCTACTCCCACCACCCCGCCACTTCGTGACACCCCTCCTCGGGCAGGAGGGGAACTGCTCTCGCTCACCGCGCGATCTCGCGCCACAGCTTGTCGAGCCGCTTGAACGACACGGGATACGGCGTCTTCAGCTCCTGCGCGTAGAGCGACACGCGCAGCTCCTCAATGCGCCAGCGGAAGTCTTCGAGCCGCGCGTCGGGTTCCCCGACGCGCTTCAACTTCGCCGCCCGGTCTTCATAGCGCTTCCACAGCTCCGCGATGCTGCCCGCGTGTTTGGCGTCGCGCTCCACATCCGCGGGATACTTGTCGAGCCTGCGCGCCGCCGCCTTGAGGTAGCGCGGCAGGTCGTGCAGCCGCTCCCACGGCGTCCCGCTCATGAAGCGCTTGTGCACGAGGCGCGCCGCCTGCGCGCGCACGTCCGCCACCGGCTGCGGCAGGGCTCTCGCGACCGCGCCTAGCTTCTGCTGCAGGCGCTGATGCTCCTGGGCGGTCGCGGCCAGTAGCCTGCAACCCGCCTCGCGCACGGCCGGGAGCCGCGTGCGCGCGCGCTGCTTCAACGCGTCGAACGCTTTCGCGTTCCGCGGCAACTCGTCCTCCCCGATGAATGCGCGGTCCGCGATGGCGGTCACGAGGTCCTCCCTGAGCTCGTCGGCTGTCGCGAGCGAGCGCAGGAGGAGGGCCGCCTCGTTGAAGCCGGGCAGACTCTTTTCGAGCTGCTTCATCTGCTCCTTCAGCGCGAGCCGCATCAGGCGCCGCACGCCGCCGCGCATCTCCGTGTCGGCCGCGGCCCGGGTGTCAAGCAGCCGGATGGCGGCGCTGTCGCCCTCGTCGACGAGCGCCGGATAACCGGCGAGCTTGCGCCCCCCGCGCGTAAAAGCGATTTCCGCCGGCAGCTCGCCGAAGTCCCACGCGGTGATGCCGGATTTCTCGATACCCGTGTCCGCCGTGGCGAAGGTGAGCTGCGCGGCCTGCCCCAGCTGCGCCTTGAGCCCCGCCAGATCCCGCCCCATCGCGAGCTCCCGCCCCGCCTCGTCCACCACGCGAAAATTCACGAGGAGATGGGGCGTCAGTTCCGCGCCGTCCCATACGTCCGGAGAAACCGGCTCGCCCGCCACGCGCTGCACGTACCGCGCCAGTGCCGCCTGCAGCCGCGGAGCGGTCTTGCCTGAATCCTGAATCCCGGATCCCGAATCCTGTTCCTCCAGGAACGCGGTCACGTGTTCCGCCGGCGGAATGACATGGCGCCGCAGCCGCTTCGGCATCGCCTTGAAGAGCTGGGCGACCTTCTCCCGGATCAGGCCCGGCACCAGCCAGTCGAAGCGGTCCGCCTCGAGCCGGTTCAACAGATGAAGCGGCACGGTCGCCGTCACCCCGTCCAGCGCGTGGCCCGGCTCGAAGCGATAGGCGAGCTTCAGCGGCGCGCCCGCGGCCTCGATGCGATCGGGAAACTGCGCTTCCGTGACACCGGAGGCCCCGTGCCGCATGAGGTACTCCCGCGTCAGGTGGAGGAGCTTCGGGTCCGGGCGCTCCGCCTCCTCGCGCCACGCCTCGAATCCCGCCCCGTTCACGATCCCCTCGGGAATCAACGCGTCATAGAAAGCGAAGATCGCTTCCTCGTCCACCAGCACGTCGCGGCGGCGCGCCTTGTGCTCGAGCGCCTCGATGTCCGCGAGAAGGCGGCGATTGTGGGCAAAGAACGGCGCGCGCGTCTCGTACTCGCCCGCCACCAGAGCGCCGCGGATGAATACCTGCCGCGCTTCCTTCGGATCGATAGTGCCGTAGTTCACGCGCCGCCGCGACACCAGGGTGAGCCCGTAAAGGGTAACGCGCTCGTACGCGGCCACCATGGCGCGGTCCTTCTCCCAGTGGGGATCGTAGTAGTGACGCTTCACGAGGTCACCGGCCACCGCCTCCACCCACTCGGGCTCTATGCGCGCGGCGCAGCGCGCATAGAGTCGCGCCGTTTCGACGAGCTCCGCCGCGAGCACCCATCGCGGCTGCTTCTTGCGCAGCCCGGAACCCGGGAAGATCGAGAACTTCATGCCGCGCGCACCCAGGTACTCCCCCGCCTCCTCGCCCTTCGTGCCCACGTTGCCCAGGAGCCCCGCGATGAGCGCGCGGTGCACCTGCTCGTAGCCCGCGGGCTTCTGGTTGACCTTCATGTGCATCTCGCCCGCCAGCGCCGCGAGCTGGCGGTGAACGTCGCGCCATTCCCGCAGGCGACGCTGCGAGAGAAACTGCTCGCGCAGCTCCTGCGCCAGCTTGCGGTTCGATTTCCTGTGGCCGGCGGCTTCCTCGAAATGTTCCCACAGCTTGAGGAGAGACAGGAAATCCGAGCGCTCGTCGTGAAACCGCGCATGAGCCCGGTCGGCGGCCTCCGCGCGCTCGAACGGGCGCTCGCGCGGATCGTCGACTTCCAGCACCGCGGCGATGACCAGGACTTCGGCAAGACAGTTCTCGCGCTCGGCGGCGAGGATCATCCGCGCGACGCGCGGATCGATGGGAAAACGCGCAAGCCGGCGGCCGGTCGCGGTCAGATCGTTCGCCTCGTCGACCGCTCCCAGCTCGGAGAGCAGCTGGTAGCCGTCCGCAATCATCCGCGGCGCCGGCGGATCCAGAAACGGGAAGCGCTCCACGTCCGTCAGGCCCAGCGCCTTCATGCGCAGGATGACCGACGCCAGAGACGAGCGCAGGATCTCGGGCTCGGTGTACGGCGGCCGGGCGAGATAGTCGTCCTCCGAGTAAAGCCGGATGCACACGCCGGCGGCGACGCGCCCGCAGCGCCCGGCGCGCTGGTTCGCGGAGGCCTGCGATATCGGCTCCGTCAGCAGCTGCTCGACCTTGTTGCGGTAGCTGTAGCGATTGACTCGCGCGAGACCGGTGTCCACGACGTAGCGTATGCCGGGGACGGTCAGCGATGTCTCGGCAACGTTGGTCGCGAGCACGATGCGGCGCGCGCCGCCGGGATGAAATATTCTTTCCTGCTCCGCCAGGGACAGCCGGCCGTAAAGCGGGAGGATCTCCGCTCCCTTCAACGCGCGGCCGCGCAGCGCGTCGGCGGTCTCCCGTATCTCCCGCTCGCCGGGCAGAAACACGAGGATGTCCCCGCCACCGGGCAGCCGTGCGAGCTCGTCCACCGCGTCGAGTATCCCTTCGAGCACGTCCTGGTCTTCTTCGCCCTGCTCCTGCCTGACCAGAGGCCGGTAACGCTTCTCGACCGGGTAGAGCCGTCCGGACACCTCGATCACCGGAGCCGGCCTGCCCTGATGTCCGAAATGCTGCGCGAAGCGCTCCGCGTCTATCGTCGCGGACGTCACGATGAGTTTCAGATCGGGGCGCTCGCTCCTCCCGCCCTGCAGCAGCTCCTTCACGTAACCCAGCAGGAAATCGATGTTGAGGCTGCGCTCGTGCGCTTCGTCGATAATCAGCGTGTCGTAGGCGCGGAGCATCCGGTCGCTCTGCGTTTCCGCGAGCAGGATGCCGTCGGTCATCACCTTGATGTAGGTGTCGGCCGAAACCCGGTCGGAGAAGCGCACCTTGTAGCCGACGGCGTGACCGACGGGAGTCGACAGCTCGGAGGCGATGCGCGCGGCGACGGTGCGCGCGGCGATCCGGCGCGGCTGGGTGTGGCCTATCATGCCGGCGACGCCGCGCCCCAGCTCCAGGCAGATCTTGGGCAGCTGCGTGGTCTTGCCGGACCCGGTCTCACCGCACACGATGACGACCTGGTTTTCCGCGATCGCGCGCACGATCTCGTCGCGCCGTGCGACGACCGGCAGCTCCTCCGGGTAGCGCGGGCGCGGCAGGTTTGCGCGGCGGCGCTCGATGTCGCTTTCGTTCAGTCGACTAGCCACAGAGGACACAGAGACAAATCAAACAAAAAAGGCCGGCAGGGCCGGCCTCTTTGCGGCGCGCATTCGAACGAGTCACGAGGCACGGGGCACGAGTCACGCCTTCACGGCGGGATTGAGCGAGTACACGCCCGTCAGCGCCACCTGCCCCAGTATGTGGCCGCGCATCGCGGCGAGCACGTCGGGCCCTTTGAAGGTGCCGCTCACGCCGCACTTCGCGACGTCGAGCGCGTAGAGCGTGAAGACGTAGCGGTGCAGGATCTCGTCGTTCCATGGCGGACACGGGCCGTCGTAGCCGAAATAGTTGCCCGACATGTCCTTGTCTGAGGCGAACCACATCGTGTAGTCGTTGATGCCCTGCCGCACGCCGCGGGGACCGTCCGGCCCCTTCTTGCCCCGCGCGGTAATGCCGTCGGAGAACTCGCCGGCCTTGATCGGACCGGAGCCCGGGTCGAGGTCCACCAGCACCCAGTGATAGAAATCGACGCGCGGCAGCTCGGAAGGGATGGTCCGCCCTTCCTTGTTCACGTCGTCGGGCTTCGAGGGGACGTCGTAGTCGTGGCAGACGAGCGCCAGCGACTTCGTGCCGGACGGAAGATCGCTCCACGAAAACTGCGGGCTGCGGTTCTTCGACATGACGATATGACTCTTCGCATCCGGCGCGCAGAACGCGAACTCCTCCGGTATGCGCTGGTTCGCCGAAAAGCTTGAGCTGGCGAGCTTCATTTTTCGTTCTCCTTCGTCGGGCGAAAAATTATATCAGGAGCAAGCGCCTGCAACTTTGCTTCCCTGTCGTCCTTCGGCAAGGCCGCGAGCTGCTTTACGGCCCGGTAGAACATCGCCAGGTCACCGCCTTCCCGCCGTAGCAGCTCCTGAAATGCCGGCACCATCTGGCTGTAGAGCGCGATCGACGCGAGCTGGGCGTTGTTGGGCTTGCGCGCGAACCACGGGTCGTAGCCGGCGTACCCGCCCCAGTCCCGCTCCTTCACGGACCGGTACTCCTCCCCGAGCGCGCGCAGGATCTCGCTCTTCCGGACACGCATCGCATCGGGCGCGAGATCGCTTCGATACAGGGCCGCCAGCTCGTCGCGGTGCTTGTGCACGAGTTGCATGAACGCGGTACGTATTCCCTGAAAGCGCTCGAACGCCGCGGACTGCTGCGCGTCTCCGGAGCGGCCGAGCCAGCGCCGTACGCCCTCCTGCTCGACGGCAACGGCAAACGACTCGTTGAACACCGTGTCGTCGCGGACGTAGACGAGCTGGTGGGAGAGCTCGTGGAACAGCAGGCGCGCGATCTCGTAGTCGGGGTAGTGCACGAAGGTGTTGAGCACCGGATCGGTGAAATAGCCGAGGGTCGAGTAGGCCGGCACGGGTCCGACGTAGACGTCGTGGTCCAGGCGGGCGGTCTCGGCGGCAAAGGCGTCCGCATCCTCCTTTGCGAAATACCCGCGGTAGCTCACGCATCCCACCATGAGAAAACACCACTTTTCGGGCTCCACGGAAAATTCGCGGGTCGCAAAGACGTTCCAGACCACGTACGGACGTCCCAGGTCGGCGTACTGGCGATAGCTGCGGTTATCGGGCAGCCCCAGCTCCCGGCTGGCGTAGGCGCGAATCTCGAGAATCGTGGCGAGCTTGCGCCTCAACGCCTCGGGCGTCGCTGGATCCTTGAGAACCTCCTCGATCGGCCGCTCGCGCCGCCAGATGTCGAGTTGTCCGCCGACGGACTGCATGTAGTAGCTCAGGTTGGAGCAGCCCGCGAGCAGCGCGAGCGATACGATCGCCACCGCTCGCACCATCACGGCGTGGCACATGACGTTCAGTGCGCCGGGTCCGGGAAACTTCAACGAGTCACGAGTCACGAGTCACTTCTCAATGCACGAACGCGCCATCCCTCAGGAACGCACAGATCTGCCGCACCACCGCTTTCGAAACCAGCATTCCGCTGTGGGAGACGTGCAGCACGATGCGGTCCCGCATGCCGGGCACGTCGGTCTCCGCCACGCTCACCACGCCGTCGCTGGGGCGCGGCAGGTCGGGCGCCACCATGCACCCCAGGCCCAGCGGCAGGGTGCCCGCGACGATGCCGATCTCGCGCCCGCCGCCCGGGTCGCACCGCCCTGCTCCCAGCCATTCGGTCATGCTGCGTCCCAGCGCGGCCCGGCCTCCGGGAAGCCGGCACAAGCGGTGCGCCGCGTAGCTCCCGGTGAACGGCATTCCCGCGAGGACAACGCGCCCGGGCGGCGCTCCGCCGTCCAGCTCCAGCATGCGCAGCACGATGAGGCCGCCCAGGCTGTGGCCCACGAAATGAAGGCGCGGGGCGGAGATGTCGCGGCAGTATCGCGCCAGCCGTTGCGCGTTCTCCGTCAGCGTGAGCCTCAGCGTGGGATAGGAATAGTTGAACACGCGGTAGCCGGCGCGCGCGATACGCCGCTGCATGAGCGCCATCACGGCGCCGTGCACCCACAGGCCGTGAACGAGGACTACGGCGTCCATTGGGAATCGGGCGTGATTGGCGATTCGTGATTGGTCTTGTCGCGCAGGCGAAACCTGGTCCAATCACCATTCACCAATCACCAATCACCAATCACCAATCACCAATCACGACCTTCACGCAGAGGCGACGCCTCGGTACTGCGTGACCTCGTCCTCGGCAAGATGGCTCACGTCGCCCCACAACACCATGCGCCAGGTGCTGGCACCGTAGCCGAAGTGGTTCATGCTGGCGTTGATGAGCGGTACCGGGCGCGGCTCGCCGTGCGCCAGGCCATGCGCGGCGCGGTACAGCGCGTCGAGCACGAGGCCGTGGCTCACCACCACTACTTCCTTCCCGGGATGGCGGCCGGCGATTTCCGCGAGGCAGCCGAGGCAGCGCACGGTGAAAGCGCTCGCGCTTTCACCTCCCGGGACCTCGTAGTCGGGGTCGCGGCTGGCAAAGAGGGCGTGCTCCTCGGGATAGCGCTCCCTGATCTCGGCGGCGAGCAGCCCCTCGAAGATCCCGAATCGCCGCTCCTGCAGGCGCGTGTCGATCACTAACTCGCGGCCGGTATGCTGCGCGATCGCTTGCGCGGTATCCCGGGCCCGCGACAGGTCGCTGCTGTACAGCGCCGTGAAGTCGTGGTCCTTGAGCCGCCGTCCGAGCGCGTGCGCCTGCACGCGCCCGAGATCCGAGAGCCGCGTGTCCGTCGTCCCCTGCATGCGCCGCTCGCGATTCCACTCGGTCTCGCCGTGGCGAATCACTATCAAGCTCGTTTCACTCATTACCTGGTCCAGTATCGCTCGGGCCGTCATTTTAGCCTGCTGCCGGCAGTAACTCGACCCTTATCGGCGTGTGTGGGCGTTCATCGGCGGCTGATGATCAATTCGAGGCTGGTTTGGACGTCCGCCGTGGAGCGGACGTGCACGGCGTGCATGCCGATCGCCCGGGCCCCTTCCACGTTCTCGAGTGAATCATCGAAGAACACGATCCGGGCCACCGGAACGCCCATTGCCGCCGCGACCGTTCGAAAAGCCTCGGGCTCGGGCTTGCGTTTCCCGATTTCGGACGAAACGAACAAGCGCCGGAACGGGCTCAGTATGGTCGCGTACTCCCGCGACCACACTTCCTTGTGGGCCGCATTCGTGTTGCTGAACGCGTAGAGCGGCAGCCGCTGGGCGGCACGCTGCAGGAGCGTCGCCATACCCGGGACCTCGCCGACGAATACCTCTTTCCAGCCGTCGTGAAATTGCGCATCGGAGAGCTCCATGCCGAGGGACGTGCGCAGGGAGGCGAAGTAGGCCGCGGCGTCGATCTCGCCGCGCTCGTGACACTCGTAGTAATGGTCCGGCCTGAACCCCGCCTTGATGGCGGCGCTATCGCACCGGCCGTGGAGCGCCCACCGCGCAAATACGCGGTCGAAGTCGATGTCGATGACGACGCCCCCCAGGTCGAACAGGAGAGCGTCCACCGAATCCGGCTCAATGACCTGCATACGTCTCGTTCGCTACTCATCACCTGTTCGTAACGTCGCGCTCCAATCGCCCTCCGGACCGCGCACCACCTCGACCTGCCATGGCTGACAACATACCGGGCAGTCCTCGACATAGGACTGCCGCCTTCCGCCACTTTCGTCGATGTCCAGCTCTACGGGCTCGCCGCAGTACGGGCAGCTCAGTGAAAGCGGTTCAGTTTGAACTTTGTTCTCCTTGGCAGCCTTGGCGTCCTGGCGGTTCAATTGTTTTTGAGGAACGCCGCGATGCGCGCGACGCCTTCCTTCAGGCGGTCGATTGAATTCGTATAAGCAAACCGCACGTGCCGCTCCGGCGCGTTCGCCCCGAAGTCCACTCCCGGCGTGATCGCGACGCCCGCCTTCTCCAGCAGGTCGCGCGCGAAACCGTAGCTGTCCCCCGTCAGCCGCCCGCATCCCGCGTAGACGTAGAAAGCTCCCTGCGGCGTCACCGGGATATCGAACCCGATCTCCCGCAGCGCGGGCACCAGGTAGTCGCGCCGCGCCTGGAACTCGGCGCGCCGGGCTTCGAGTATCGCGAGGGTCTCCGGCTCGAACGCCGCGAGCGCCGCATGCTGGGCCGGGGTGGGGGGAGCAAGGTAGACGTTCTGGGCGAGCTTCTCGATTTCCGCGACGTAGCGCTCCGGCGCTACCAGCCATCCCAGCCGCCAGCCCGTCATGCCGAAGTATTTCGAGAAGCTGTTGATGACGAACGCGTCGTCCGCGAACGAGAGCGCGCTGGTGTATTCGCCTTCGTAGACCAGCCCGTGGTAGATCTCGTCCACGATCAGCGTGCCGCCCCGTTCCCGCGTGAATTCAGCCATCGCGGAGAGCCGCTCCGTGGTTACCAGGGTGCCCGTCGGATTCGAGGGTGAAGCGACGAGCGCCGCACTCGCGCGCCCGCTCCAGTTGCGCTCCAGCAGCGCGGGCGTGAGCTGGTATTGATCAGCGGCATCCACGCGCACCGGGCGGGGCACGCCCTCCATGATTCGCACGAAGTGCCGGTTGCACGGATACCCCGGATCGGCGATCAGCACCTCGTCGCCCGGATCGATCAGCGCCGCGCACGCGAGCATCAAGGCGCCCGAAGCCCCCGTGGTCACCACGATGCGCCCGGGCGGGACTTCGATGCCGTAGCGCGTGCGGTAGAGACCGGCGATGGCGCGCCGCAACTCGGGCAAGCCGGACGCGG
>DASRJL010000160.1:0-3608 GCA_035649495.1 Burkholderiales bacterium
CAGGCGTGGATTACGCGACTTTTCGCAAGCGCGGCTGGCACGGCCCCGGGACGATCGGACCTTTCGGCGCCGCGGCCGCCGTGGGCCGCCTGCTCGATTTCGCGGACGGCGCCATGGCCACCGCCTTCGGTCTCGCCGGCAGCCAGGCGGCGGGGACTTTCGCGGCCTGGGGAACACCGTCGGTCAAGTTCCACCAGTTTCGCGGCGCGCTGTCTGGCCTGATGGCCGCGTTGCTCGCGCAGCAGGAATTCGTCGCAACCCGCCGCTTTCTCACGGCGGAGGACGGCGGTTTCTACTCCACATACTGCGGCGGCGGCGCGAAGGATGCGGCGACCGCGGATCTCGGCGGGCACTGGGAACTGGAGGAGATCGCGCTGCGGCCGGCGCCCACTTCCGCCGCCAGCCAGGGCATCGTGACGGCGCTCTTCGATCTCATACGGCGCCACGATCTCGCCGCCGCGCGCACGAAGCGCCTGCGTATCCACGTGAGCCCGGCTACCTTCGACGCCTACCGGAACCGGCGCAGCTACACCGGGAAGTGGGAGGCCTCCGCCTCCCTGCACTACACCGCCGCAGTGGTGCTGCACGATCGCGAGCTGTGGATGGACCAGTTCGAGCCGGGGCGCTACGACGACCCGGCGTTGAAGCGCTACGCGACGGAATGCGTCGACCTCGTCGGCCATCGCGATCTCACCGCCGAGCAGGCGATCGTCGAGGCGGAGATGAACGACGGCTCGGTCCTGTCCGCGCAGTGCAAAGCCTCCAAGGGCACGCCGGAGAATCCGCTCACGCGGGCGGAGATCGAGGACAAGTTCCGCAAGGGCGCGAAAGACCGCCTCGCGCCCGCGGCAGCGGAACGCGCAATCGAAATCCTGTCGCACCTCGAGGACCTGAAGTCAGCGCGAACGCTGATGGACGCGCTCAGGACGCAGTAATCACGGGCGTAAAGGGCTCGTAGAGAAACGCCCCAGGCACCGAAGAGGGAGTCATGGCCTCCCCTGCGTCGAGCACGACGAACGCGCGGTGCTTCGTGGTCATGTGCAGGCCGATCGCCTCCAGCCATGTCGCGCGCGACTCCAGCGGTTCTGCGCCGCCGCGTTCCGCGCGATCCCATGTCAGCACGCGCTGTCCGTCCGCCACCGCCGGCGCGCGGGGCGCGCCTTCGAACAGGTTGCGGGTCCACAACTCATATGCGGGTTGGAAACGCCGGCTCTGGCTGCCGCCGCCGCCGATCGCCCGGTAGCCCTCGCTGGTGTACACGTCCGCCGAGTCTATCGAGTACATGGCCAGGTAGCGCGACGGCGTATGGCCAATCGCCTTGAAGCGCTGGGCCGTATGGATACCCGGAACCGAGACCAGCATCCGCAGGTAGCCCGCGTACCACTCGTGCCACGCCGGCTCGAGTGCGGGGTCCGCGAAGATGTGGTCGACCATGTAGATCATAGGGCCGTCATGGGTAACGGGTCATGGGTCATGCGCAACAGCTTGGCACATTCGATCGCCACACGCCTGACCCATGACGCATGACGCCTGACGTCAGTTTGCCTTTATCCCCGCCTCTTTCACCACCCGCGTCCACTTCGCGATCTCGGTTCGCAGGTAATCATCGGCCTCGCCGGGCGTGCTTCCTGTCGGGTCCATTCCCTGCCGGACGAGCGCCTCGCGCACCTCCCGCACCTGCAGCGTCTTCATCGCCTCCGCATTGAGCCGCGTGACGACGGGCCTGGTCGTCCCGGCCGGCGCCAGGAACGCGAACCAGCTCGACGCTTCGTACCCGGGGACGCCGGACTCCGCTACCGTGGGGATATCCGGCGCCGCGTTGGAGCGCTTCGCCGAGGTGACCGCGATGGCCCTGATACGCCCCGTCCTGATCTGGTCGATCGAGCCGGGCAGGGAAGCGAACATGAGCTGCACTTCGCCCGCCATCACGGCCGGGAGCGCCTGCGCGACGCCCTTGTAGGGGACGAGCGTGATGTCGAAGCCCGCCGTGCGTTTCAGGAGCTCGGCGGCAAGATGGTTGATGCCGTTGACGCCCGCCGAGCCGTAGTTCAGCTGGTCGGGCCGCGCCCTGGCGAGCGCGATCAAGTCCTTCAACGTTTTCGCCGGAACGCCCGGGTTCGCGGTGATCGTGACCGGCGCCGTGGCGACGAGCACGATCGCGCTGAAATCCGCGGCAGGCCGGTAGGGCAGCCTGGGATAGAACGCCGCGTTCACCGCGTGACTGCTGCCGATCGACACCAGCGTATAGCCGTCCGGCGGCGCCTTGGCGGCCAGCTCCGAAGCGATGGCGCTCCCGGCGCCCGGCCGGTTATCGACGATGATCTGCTGGCCGAGGCTCTCGCTCATGCGCGGACCGAGTATGCGGGCAACGACGTCGGCGCCCCCACCCGCGGGAAAACCGACCAGCATGCGGATGGGCTTGGTCGGGTACGCGGCCTGAGCGTGCGCCGGTGCCGTACCCAGAGCCGACAGCACGCACACAGCAACAGTCGCGACAATCGCGCCGATCGCGGGCACTACGTTCATGCTTCCTCCATTCCCGTGCGGAGGAAGCAGAGTACGCGAAAACGGCGCTCCTGGTGAAGCGCCGTTTCCTCTCCTCGCGCCGTCAGACGCGAAGCGGAGCTACCGTCAATCGCCGCGATACGCCACCGCTGTCGACTGCTGGATATGCCACCTGACGCGGTTCGCCAGTTCGGGACTGACCTTGGTCAGCTCCAGTATCTGAGAGAACCGGGAGACGGTCATCCCCTGGTTTTCGACCACCCGCGCCATCTCGGCTGAAGCCGTGTCCTCGACCCGCTGCTGGTCCTGGATCGTGGTCGACCTCTTGAGTACCGGGAGATACGTGTCGGTAACACGCTGCACCCCGACCACGGCCACCGCGAACACCCTCAGTTCGGTATCACTGAACGAGGGAGTGGGAGCGGGAGAAGAAGACTGCGCGACCACAGGGTGAATGGTTTGCGCCGTGACAAAGGGCGCCGCAAGCCCCAGCACTGCAGTGGCGGTCAAAGCGATAACAGTCGTAGCAAAAGTGCGAAGCTTCATGGAAATCTCCTTGGACTACAGCACTCAAGCGATGCACCATACTGCTCGCAATCTTCGTGCCAGTGAATACAATCAATGGCTTAGGCCGCCCGGTTCCGCAAAACCGTCGCCGGCGGACGACGGGTGTCCACGTTGAGGACTCAACGGATTGATTACTGATAGGTTTCCGTGTCGCCCCCCGGAAACGTAGCTCGATGACTGACAAGATGGAGTAATGCAGCGACCGCTGCATCGCTCCATCACTTCATTACTTAGAGCTTCAGTAGCCCCTCCAGGTTCTTCCAAAGGATCTTGTCCTTCTCGTCCTGCGTAAGGGACTCGAGACTTTGGACCCAGCCCCCCGGCCCGGGTTTCCAGGGCACGAAAGGCCAGTCGCTGCCCAGCACGACGCGGTCGATACCCACCCGGTCGATCAGGAAGCGCAGCGCTTCTTCGCTGTTGGCCACGGTATCGTAGTAGAGACGGCGCTCGTAGACGCTGGGCGGCTGCGGGATGCTGCGCGCGTCGGGGCGCCCGTGCCAGTTGCGGTCGAGCCGCCCCATCACGAAGCACGCGGG
>DASRJL010000161.1:0-7359 GCA_035649495.1 Burkholderiales bacterium
TGACGGTGTTCGTGTTCGGGATGATACCGGTGATGCTCCGGCATCCGTACATCGGCGCCCTCATGTGGGCGTGGATCAGCATGATGAACCCGCACCGGCTCGCGTTCGGCTTCGCCCACAATTTTCAGTTCGCCGCGGTCATCGCGGGCGTTACGCTCCTGTCCGCGGCGATGTCCAGGAAGCGCTTGCCCTTTCCCTGGACCCCGGTGTCGGCGCTGCTCGTGCTGTTCATGGTCTGGATGACGATCACGAGCGTGTTCGCAATGGGTCCGTACAGCGACGTGTTCGAAACCTGGCTGCGTGTGTTCAAGATACACATCATGCTACTCCTCACACTGATGCTGGTGCGCGGCCAGGAGCATATGCGGCAGCTCATCTGGGTGATTGTGCTCTCCATCGGCTTCTTCGGCGTCAAGGGCGGCATCTGGACGGTGCTGACCGGAGGCGGCAATCGCGTGTGGGGCCCGCCGGGGGGCGTCATCGAGGGCAACAACGAGCTGGCCCTGGCGCTCGTGATGATCATACCGCTCATGTATTACCTCATGACCACGGTGAAAAAGAAGCTCGTGCGCAACGGCCTGATATTCGCGATGATCTGCTGCAGCTTCGCCGTTCTGGGCAGCCACTCGCGGGGCGCGTTTCTGGCTATCGTCGCGGCGGCGGCCATGCTCTCCCTGAAGAGCCGGCGCCCGGTCCTGCTCGGCGTCCTGGGCGGCGCGGGCCTCTTTGCCATGTTCATGTTCATGCCGGCGCACTGGTGGTCGCGCATGCACACGCTCGAAGGCTCGCCCGAGACCCTCGACTCGTCCGCGGTGAGCCGCCTTCATACCTGGCAGACCCTGTGGAACATGGCGCTCGACCATCCGATAGTCGGGGCGGGCTTTGAAACCACGCTACCGGAGATCTTCCGCCAGTACGCTCCCGTCCAGGGCATGCTGGCGTACTCCCCGCACAGTATTTACTTCCAGGCGCTCGGCGAGCACGGCTTCGTGGGGTTTTTCATATACCTCGCGCTGATCGTGGTCACGTGGCGCAGCGCTTCGCGACTCGCACGCGTCTGCCTCCAGACGCCCGGATTCGAATGGGGAAGCGGGCTCATGCGCATGATCCAGGTCTCCCTGATCGGTTTCCTGGTCGGCGGCGCGTTCTTGAACCTCCTTCATTTCGACATGCCCTATTACCTCATGGGACTGGTGGTGATGCTCGAGGCAACGCTCAAGGACCATGTCCGGGATAACCCGCCGCAGAAGTCGGCCTGGAGCAGCTCCGCCCGCTTCGCGCAGCCGCCGCCGCCACCACGTCCGGCGGTCGACCTGCGCCAGCGCGCGGCACCGCCACCGCGGTCGAGCACGGGCCGATCCCGTTGAGCGCGCACCCGGGAGCCGGATGTTTCATTTCATAGGCGATCTGCTTTCTCCGCCCCGTGCTCACCGCCGGCTGAGCATAGTGATCTACCACCGGGTATTGCGCGCGCCCGACTCCATACTCGAGGACGAAACCCACGCGGCGGCGTTCGAGATGCACGTCCGGCTCCTCGCCGGGGAATTCAACGTGCTGCGTCTGAGCGAGGCATGCGCGCGCCTTAAGGCCGGAGACCTGCCTACGCGCGCCGTGTGCATCACGTTCGACGACGGCTACGCGGACAATCACGAGGTGGCGCTGCCGATACTGAAGCGGCACGGCGTGGTGGCGACGTTTTTCGTCTCCCCCGGCTATTCGGAGGGTGGCTCCATGTTCAACGACATCGTTATCGAGGCGCTGCGCGCGGCTCCGGCCGGCGCACACGACCTTGCGGACCTGGGCCTCGGGCATCTCCAGCTTGGAGACAGCGCGAGCCGGCGCGCCGGGATCGACGCGCTGATCAGGCAGATCAAGTACCGGGCGCCGGCAGAGCGGATGGCGCTGGCCGCGGGAATCGCCGCGGCCGTGCGCTCCGCCGTCCCGCGAAATCTCATGATGACCCCGGCGCAGATCCGCAGGATGCACGACGAAGGCATGGAGATCGGTGCGCACACCGTGACGCATCCAATCCTCGCGTCGATCGGCGAGGACGAGGCGCGGGCCGAGATCGTGGACAGCAGGGGCAGGCTGGAGGAAATCGTCGGCGCGCCAGTTACGTTGTTCGCCTACCCGAACGGCACGCCGGGCCGCGATTACCGTCCGGAGCACGTGCGCCTCGTGAAGGAGGCCGGATACTCGGCTGCCGTCGCGGCCGTTGGCGGTATCGCCCACGGTGCGAGTGACCCGTTCCAGTTGCCTCGCTTCGGCCTTTACGACCGTACCCCGTTCAAGCTCGGCGCTCGCCTGCTCGCCGGTTACGTGCGGCCTCTGCCGGCTTGACTGCGCGGGTTCTTCGCCCTGTCTACTTTTCCTCTGGCGCCGCTGCTTTCTTGCCCGCTTCGTCGGCCTTCCCGGTAGCGGCAGGCTTTGCGCCGGTGTCTGCGGCGCCGGTTCCTGGCGCCGGCGCGAGTTTGCGCTGCTGAGCGCCCCCGGCGCCCCCGCCGCTGAGCACCGCAAGCCGGTTCTTGAGGGCCACGGCGTCGGGTGCCTGCGACAAGCCCTTCTCCAGCCATTCCCGGGCCTTCGCCTGGTCACCGGTGTCCCGGTAGTGATCGCCCAGGATGGCGTACGGCGGCCAATAGTCCGGGCGCGCGCTGATCGCGGCCTGCAGATCCCGCAGCGCTTCCCCGTGCTTGCCTAGCTGCAGCAGCGCCTCGCCCCGCTTGGTGAGGATCTCGGGCAGCAGAACGTAATCCGGCGGCGTGTAGTTCAGGATGTAGTTGAACTCGGGGATCGACGCACCGTACGCGCGCAGCCTCTCCGTCTTCGTTTTCGAAAACAGCTTCGCGCGATTGACCCACATCTGCCCCCAACAGTAGTGGTGAATGGAACTGTACGGCTCGCCGAGCCGCTTGCGCCACTGCACCACCTCCACGGGGTCGGCCTTGCTCGTGACGTGGACGTTGCTGCGGCAGTACGCGGGTAACAGTGCTACCTCGTTGTCTCCCCACCGCTCTTGTGCTGCTGCCGGTCCCGTCAGGAGAGCGGCGATCGCCAGCGTGGCGCCCAGCAGTGCGTTCCGCCACAGGTTCGCGCCGTCGTTATGCAGCGTGCGATGTCCCTTGCGCGCCTGCTTCATATTGCGGGCTGACGCAGCCGCAGCCATTGCTCGAGCATCATCAGGACCCAGACCATGGTGCCATAATAACTCGCATGACTCGCGACGTGCAAAGACGTCAGCTCGTCGATGAACGCCGGTTTCACGATGCCCCGCCGCTTGAGATCAGCGAGGCTGTCGCCCGCAAGCTCCTGCAGCGGACGGTGCGTTTCCAGCCATCGGCCGAACGGCAACCCGAAGCCGTGCTTGGTCTTGGTAATGATCTCGTCCGGCAGAAATCCGCGCAGCGCTTCCTTGAAGAACCAGCGCAGGCGCGTTCCCTTGAGCTTCAGGCGCGGCGCCAGGCTGGCCGAAAAAGCGACCATGGAATCGGACAGCAGCGGGAAACGCGCGTCGACCCCGGCCAGCTCGCACGAGCGCACCACCTTGGGCAGATCGTTGTCCGCCAGCGTATAGCGCAGGTCGAGCGCCAGCATGCGGTTGATCAGCGAGGACGCATGCGCCGCATGATATGCCCTGGCAGTCTGCGCCCGCGGCAGCGCGGCATCCACGGTCCCGAAGAACTCGGGGGTGAAGACGTTCTCGGGGCCGAGACGCTCCAGGAGGTTGTAGTTGTCGTAACGCGCCGGCATCGGCTGCGAAGCATTAGTGATGTAGCGCTGGACCTTGCCCGCGATGCTCACCGCGGGCAGCGCGAAGGCGACCGGCTCGATCAGCCCCTTGCGCACGGGGCGCGGCAGGTCGCTGTAGAGGGAGTAAACGTGCTGCTTCGCATAGCGGTCGTTGCCCCCAAAGAGCTCGTCGCCGCCGTCCCCACCGAGCAGCGCGCTCACGCCGTCCTCCCGCGCGAGCCTTGCGCAATAGTAGGTGGGCACAGCGGAGGCGTTGCCGTAGGGCTGATCGTGCACCGCGGCGATCTCGGGTATGCCGCGCACTACGTCGTCAGGCGTAACGTAGTACTCGTGGTGCCGGGTCCCGAAATGGCGGGCCGCGATGCGCGCGTAGGCCATCTCGTCGTAGCCCTCGGCCTCGAAGCCGATGGAATAGGTGCGCGCGGGCTCCCCGGCGATCTCGGTGAGTATGCCCGCGACGGTCGAGCTGTCGGTGCCGCCGCTCAGGAACGCGCCCGTGGCGCCGCCGGCAGCCGCATCGCGAACGCTGTCGCGCAGCAGCGAGCGGAACGCGGCTTTCAGTTCCGGGAACGGCCGCCGTTCGTCTTCGACGTAGCGCATCTGCCAGTAAGACCGGATTTCGGTGGCGCCGTTGCGCCAAGTCACGAAAGTGCCCGGCAGCAGGCGATGATGGCCCCGGTATACCGTTCGCGGCCCCGGCACCATGTGGAAGTAGACATAGTCGTAGATGGCCTGCCGGTCGATCTCCGGCACCATTCCCGGAAATGCGGCTATGGCTTCAAGCCTGGAGCCGAACACCAACCTGTCACCCGAGACGGTGTAGCACAGGGGGTACGTCCCCATGCGGTCGGTCGCCAGCACCGTGGTCCCGCTGCGCCGGTCCGTGATTGCCAGGACGAACGAGCCGGACAGCCGGTCGAGACAATCCGGCCCCTGGCGCCGGAATGCTGCGGCGAGCGCGGCGGCGCGGCTGTTCGGGTCAGCTTCGGCGCCGGCTGATACTACGCGCAGCCTCCCGGAATACACGGCAATCAAATCGCCGTCCGCGTGCAACCCGAAATCGGCCCCGTACCCGCAGCACGCTACCGCCGTGAGGGGATCGGCGTGTGTCTTCGGCGTGGTGGCGTCGTAGCGCGCGAGCGCCGCAGCCATCCGCTCGATTGCCTGTGGATCGGCGGGACTGCTGGCCGCCACTCCGACCCAGCCACAGATTCCGCTCATGGGGCGGTTCGACTCAAAGACACTTGGGCTCCTCGCATCGACAGGTACGAATGCCGGCGCGCCCATGCAGATAACGAGCCAGCCGGGTGACGTTGAAACGTGACGAACATCACGGGCGCGGCTCTTGCGGGCCGGCGCCTGCTGGCGGAAGTTTACCAGCGCCGTGCGAGCGGCGTCCGGTTCGCGGACTGCTTTCGCGGCACCGGGCCAGCGTGGTCGGGCGAACAACCCGCCTATATGAGGTAGTCGGGAGGGCTCCATCCTTCGGGCTTGTACACCCAGACATCGCCCGTGACCGCTTGGGTCACGCCGACGAATACGTCGTGACTCGCGACGTAGTCCCATTTTCCGTTGACCCCGTTCCACCCGGAGGGCACGGTCGGAACCGGCTGCGTGGGCGTGGGCGCCTTCTCGAGCGTCCATCCCGCCGCGCCGGGTTCGGCTGTGTCGGGTGGGCGAAGATTCCAGATCTCGCCGCTGCTGCGCCAGAGCACGAATTCGTGCCGTACCGGGTCGTACTCCATGCCCCAAAAGATATCGAGGAGGAACTGCCCGGTGGGATCCGCCGGAACGAAGCTGATGTTCCGGTTGGCCGGACCGGCGTGATCGAGGTCCCAGAAAGTGAATTCGGTGCGGGAACACCTCACGTAGAGGTTTCGGTCCGGGTCGTAGGCACCTGCCCCATTGCCGCTGTACGTGTCCCAGATGGTTCCGATCGCCTCCCAGTGGTCCTGGCTGGGATCGTCGACGTCGGGGACGGTGTACTTGAACAGTCCGTGACTGTCGTTTACGAAAACGGTGTCGACGCCGTCGATCAGCGCGTAGTCGGTCGTGCCTTCGACCATCGATCGGAGCTGCGGTCCGGAGGTCGGTCCCCAACTCTGGCGGTTCTCCCACATCTCTCCGCCCTCGACCCCGGGGTGCGCACTCGGATTCACCTGCGACCCGTCCAGACCGCCTACCTTGTTAGGGTCCGCTTTGGATGGATCCCAGAGATACGGGCCGGTGGGCTCGCCTGCCGTCGTGGCGAAGCCCCCACCGGTATGCGCGGCGGCGCCGCCGAAGGTAATGAAACGGTCGGCGATCTCGAGAAACTCCTGATTGTCATAGGTGTGTGATGAGATCGGCGAGTGGAGATAGCCATCGACCGTTTCGTAATGGGCACCTTCGATTTGGACTATCGCGCTCGGCAGGCTGGCGCGTTCCCACTGCAGCGTCACCGCGCTCCAGGTATAGACCTCGTTGCCCTCGTAGTTGGCGTGGCCGCCGCCCCAGAAGATGTATTCGTTCCTGTGCGTGTCCCACGCGGCCGAGCCCCACGCTTCGATGATGGCTTTGGGCGTGCCGCCTATCTGCATGAACGGCGTCTGGTCCGGTGCTACCCAGACGTCGCGGAACTGGTTGGTGTTGACCCGCGCCCATTCGCCCTCGGCCATATTGGCGATAATGGCGTCGAACTGGGGCGTGGGCGTGCCGGCGCGTGTCGTGGTCACCGTCACCGTCGCCTGGTCCTGCGCGCTGCCGTCGGTGGCGGTGTAGGTGAAGCTGTCGGCGCCGGTGTAGCCGGTGGGCGCGGTATAGGTGAAGCTGCCGTTGGGGTTCATGACCACCGTGCCGCCGTGGGCGCTGGTGGCGTTGAAGGTCGATACCATGAGAGCGGTGCCCTCGACATCGGTGTCGTTGGCGAGCACCCCGGAGAGCGCGGCCACGGTGAGCGGCGTGCCCTGTGTGGCGAGGTAGCTGTCGTTCACCGCGTTCGGTGCGTCGTTGACCGCGGCAATGGTGAGGTTGACCGTCGCGCTGGCGCTACCGCCGTTCCCGTCGGACACGGTGTAGGAGAAGCTGTCGGCGCCGTTCACGTTGGCCGCCGGGGTGTAGCTGAAGCTGCCGTTGGTGTTGACCGCGACGGTGCCCCCGCGCGCGCTCGTGGCGTTGAAGCCCGTCACGCTCAACGGGTTACTGTTCGGATCGGTGTCGTTGGCGAGCACACCGCTGGCGGCGTTCACCACGAGCGGAGTGTCCTCGGTGGCGTTGTAGCCGTCGGTGTTCGCCACCGGCGGCAGGTTGCTCGGACCGCCGCCAAAGGGGGTGAACACGCCGTTGGTCCAGGTGCCGTTGGCGAACTCCAGTATCTCGAAGGTCTTCAGCGTGTCGGTGCCGTCGCTGTTGGCAGTGGTGGCAACCTGCAACTGACCGTTCGCCAGAGTCGTGAGCGTGTAGGCGGAGAAGGTGCCCGAGTAGACGGCGGTGTCGATGCCGGCGCCGCCCTCGAGCGTGTCGTTGCCGGCGCCGCCGATCACCCGGTCGTTGCCGGCGGTGGCGACGATCTGGTCGCCCGAGCCGCCGCCGTCGATGGCGGCGATGCCGATCAACGTGGTGAGGCTCAGG
>DASRJL010000162.1:0-33663 GCA_035649495.1 Burkholderiales bacterium
ATCCGTCTCATCATCGGATTCCCGCCAGGCGGCTCGAACGACATCGTTGCGCGGCAACTCGCCC
Source organism: Burkholderiales bacterium (assembly GCA_035649495.1). GTDB lineage: Bacteria > Pseudomonadota > Gammaproteobacteria > Burkholderiales > SG8-41 > SG8-41. The sequence goes on from DASRJL010000162.1 coordinate 65, forward strand.
CCAAGCTCATCGAGACGCTCGGGGTGCAGGTCGTGGTCGAGAACCGGCCCGGCGCGAACGCAACTATCGCCACCGAGTTCGTCGCCCGTTCGGCCCCTGACGGCTACACCCTCACCCTGGCCAGCGCCAGCCCGCTTGCCATCAGCCCGCATACCTACTCGAAGATCGCTTACGACACGCTCAAGGATTTTGCGGGAATAACCACGGTGGCGATGACCCCGGAGCTGGTCGCGGTGCACCCGACGCTGCCGGTGCGTTCCCTGAAAGAGCTGATAGCGCTGGCGAAGGCGCGGCCGGGAAAGCTCAACTTCGCGTCCGCCGGCAACGGCGGGTTGCCGCACCTCGCGATCGAGCTGTTCAAGACGCTCGCGAAAGTGAACGTGCAGCACGTGCCGTACAAGGGTGCGAGCCCGGCCGCGGTGGATCTGGTAGGCGGCCACATCGAAGGCATGATCATGGATTTCCCCGCGATCTACACCTACGTCCAGCAGGGCAAGATGCGCGCGCTCGCGATGGCGGCCGAAAAACGTACCCCGCTGATGCCGGAGATCCCGACGGCGGCGGAGCAGGGGGTGCCCGGACTCATCGCCGTGAACTGGTTCTCGGTCGTCGCGCCCGCGAAAACGCCGCGGCCGGTCCAGGACAGGCTGCACGCCGCGCTGGTCAAGGCGGCGACGGCGCCGGATATCAAGGAGCGCTTCGCCGCCATGGGCATCGAATCGACCACCCATTCCTCCCCGGAGGCATTCATGAAGTTCCTCCAGTCGGAGCTGGTGCGCTGGGGCAAGGTCGCGAAGGAGTCCGGGGCGCGCGCCGACTGAGCCTTGTCAGCGATTTCTTACAATTAGGGCGGTGGGCCCGGCCCGTCCATGGAACCTTGCGGCCGGAACGGGCTCTGATGGAATGATGCGGGGAGCATGACGGCAACATCCCCCCGTATCGTCACTTCCAAGGAGGGGTTTATGGCTGGAAGACAGTTGGTCGCCGTGATCCTGATCGCGGCGGGCGTGCTCGGACTGCTCTACGGCAGCTTCAGCTATACCAAGGAGACCCACGAGGCGAAGATCGGTCCCCTGCAGTTCTCCATCAAGGAGAAGGAGACCGTGAACGTCCCGGTGTGGGCCGGGATAGGGGCGATCGGCATCGGGGTTGTCCTGCTCGTCGTCGGGGGACGCAAGCCGTAACTCTAACGGACGCGCGTCGGGTCCCAGCAGGCGCGGAAGTCGGCGTTCAACGCATCGAGCGCGGCCATATCGCGCTCGTCGAGCGTGAAATCGAAGAGTCCGGCGTTCTCCGTTATGCGCGCGGGATTCCCCGATTTGGGTATGACCACCACCTCGTGCTGCAGCGCCCAGCGCAGCAGCACCTGGGCGGGTGTCTTGTCGTAGCGGCGTGCGATCCCGCCTACCGTCGAATCCTTCAGCCTCTCGCCCCGGGTAAGGGGGCAATACGCTTCGAGCTGTATTCCGTGCGCCCGGCAGAATTCGAGGAGGCTCCGCTGGTAGAGGAAAGGGCTGAACTCGACCTGGTTTACGGCAGGCTTGACGTCGGAGCCAGCGAGCAGCTCCTTCAGGTGCGCGATCGTGTAGTTGCTGACGCCGATAGACCGGCACTTGCCCTGCTTGCGCAGCTCCACCAGGGCGCGCCAGGAGTCGAGGCGCCTGCCGGGCTCCGGCCAGTGGATCAGGTAGAGGTCGATGTAGTCCAGCCTGAGCTTCGCGAGGCTGGCGTTGCACGCCTTGATGGCCGAAGCGTATCCCTGGTCGCTGTTCCACAGCTTGGTGACGACGAACACCTCGCTCCGCGGCACGCCGCTCTCGCGCACCGCCCGGCCCACGTCTTCCTCGTTGCCGTAGAGCGCCGCCGTGTCGATGTGGCGGTAGCCGGTCGAGAGCGCATGCGCCGCGGCCCGCACGCAGGATCCTCCCCCCGCAATCCTGTACACGCCCAGCCCGAGCCAGGGCATGCTGTTGCCGTCGTTCAACGGCGCGCGCGCAGCGATGCCGAGTGAAGGGCCGCTCATCCCTTGTGCTTCGCCAGGAATGCCAGCAGGATCTCGTTGAAGATCGCCGGCTGCTCCCAGTACGGGCTGTGGCCGGCCTCGGGAACGACATGAACTTCGGCGTGCGGCATGTGCTGAGCCTGCATCCGTAGCAGCGAGGGCGGCGTGTAGAGGTCGGAATCGCCGGTCATGAGGAGCGTCGGGTGCCTGATCGACTCCAGTCTCGCCCAGGTCAGCGGCTCTTTCCTCGTGGGTGTGATGCGTTTTCCGGGGATGGCCTGCTTCTGGAGCTTGTTCCACGCCGCCAGCCCTTCCGGATCGCCGGCGCGATAGGAAGGCGACAACTCCTGGAAGTCGTGGGGCAGGGTGGCGAAGAATTTCGGTCGCAGCCGCTCGTTCACCGCGACGTAGTCCGCGTCCGTGATTCCGATATACGAAGAAACGATGGCGAGACTGCGGACGTTCCGCGGATAGTCGAGCGCATAGTCCACCGTGAAGAATGCGCCCTGGGCGGCACCAACGAGGTGCGCTTTTCCGAGCTTGAGATGCTGGATCAGGCAGTGGAGGTCCTCGGCGCCCGATCCCGCCTTACCCGGATCATCCGCGTCCGAGCGATAGTACCCGCGGCGGGAGTATGCAATCGCACGGTATCCGGCGGCGGCCAGCACCGGTTGCTGATAGGGCCAGCCTGCTGCGCTCTGCGTGCCGGCGTGGAGCAGGATGACCGGTTGGCCGGCGCCGCCTGTGTCCCAGTACCACAGGCGGCTTCCCGGAACGTCGACCAGGCCGTCTTCAACCGGCGCCTGCTGCGGGATCGCAACAGGGCTCCACACGGGTGCGGGTACGGCGCGCGCCAAAGGCCTACGCGGGCGTGAACATCGGGATCGAGACGCCGCCCTCGCTCTTCTTGAAGACGACCTTGACCTTCTGGTCGCAACGCACCGTGTCGAGATCGCAATCGACGATGTTGGTCATCATCGACACGCCCTCGTCCAGCTTCACGTAGGCGATGCAGTACGGAACGGGCCCGCCGCGCCGCGTGACGCTGTAGGTGTAGATGGTCCCGGTGCCCTTCGCCTCCTGCCACGACACCTTGTCGGAGAGGCAGAACGGGCAGATCCCGCGCGGATAGAAGTGCACCTCGCCGCAGGCGGCGCACTTCTTCAGGAGGAGCTTGCCCTGTCCTGCGGCCTCGTAGTACGGCTCGTCGCCGATGTTCAGCAGGGGATCGGCGATCTTGCGGTCCTTGTACGGTGTGGCCATGGGCTATTCCCTTTCCATGATGACGGTCGCGCCGCCGTGACGTGTTCCCAGCGAGCCGCCGGTGCCGTGCGCGAGCGCGAGATTGCAGTTTTTTACCTGGACCTTGGGATGCGCCTCGCCGCGGAGCTGGCGCACGGCTTCGATCACCTTGGTGATGCCGCCGCGGTTCGCCGGATGGTTGTTGCAGAGCCCGCCGCCGTCCGTGTTGAACGGCAGCTTGCCCGTGCCCGAGATCAGGTTGCCGTCGGACACGAACTTGCCGCCCTCGCCTTTCTTGCAGAAGCCGAGGTCTTCGAGCTGCATGATGACGGTGATGGTGAAGCTGTCGTAGATGGAGGCGTACTTGATGTCGGCGGGCTTGACCTTCGCCTCCTCGAAGGCGCGCGGGCCCGTCCACTTGGCGGCGCTGTAGGTGAGATCCACCTTGCCGCCCATCTGGTGCTTGGGCGCCTCCGCCGCGCCGAGGATCTTCACCAGCGGGCGCTTCAGCGACTTCGCGATTTCGGGGCGGGCGACGATCAGCGCTCCGCCACCGTCGCTCACCACGCAGCAATCCAGGCGGTGCAGGGGATCGGAGATCATCGGCGAGTCGATCACTTCCTTGACCGTGACGACCTCCTGCAGCACCGCGTTGGGGTTGTACTGCGCGTGGTGGGACGCCGCCACTTTCACCCAGGCGAGCTGCTCGCTGGTGGTGCCGAACTGGTGCATGTGGCGCATCGCGCACATCGCGTACATGTTCACCGTCACCGGCCCGTAGGGGATCTCGAACGGCTCGTCCGGCACGCCCGTCCCGCGGCTGCGCACTACGGTCCCGGAGGAGCCCTCGGAACGGGGCCGGCCCGAGAGAGTGATGAGCGCGATACTGATCTTGCCCATCGCGATCGCCTGTGCGGCGTGATTGACGTGGACGAGGTAGGACGTGCCGCCGCAATCCGTCGCATCCATGTGCTTCAACCTGAGGCCCATATAGTTCGACATGTTGAGCACGCCGGAGCCGGGCGCATCCCCGGCGCAGTAGTAGGCGTCGATGTCGTTCTTCGTAAGGCCGGCATCCGCGATCGCGCCCGCTGCGCATTCGGCGTGCAGCTGCGCGACCGACTTGTCAGGCGCTTTGCGCGTGGGATGCTCGAAAGCGCCCACTATGTAGGCTTTGCCGTTGATGCTCATGTGTTGGTCTTTCGTGGGTTGCGGGTCGGGGTACCGATTCTGCCACAAGATCTCAGGCCGGGACGGGATCTCAGGCCGGAACGGCGTGGTTGGAGACGACCTCCAGCACCAGCCTGCGGCCCGGCGCGAAGACCCCGGTGCGCACGACGGCGATGTTGCGGCCGTTCTGCAGGACGGTCGAGCGCGTTGTGAGCGCCTTGCCCTGGCCGGGGCTGATGTACCACGCCGAGGCGCCCTTCAGCACCGGGTGCTGCGGCACGGCCGCTATCGCCGTGGCGAGCGCGACGTGCATCGTGAGCCCGCCCTGCACGTGCCCGACGCGGTTTCCCATGTACATCCCGAGCGGAATGCGCGACGCCGACCCTCCGGGGGCGGGACGCACCGCGGGCGCCCACAGGTGAGGCAGGAAGCCTTCCGGACCCGCTGCGCGCAACGCTTTCTCTACCCGTCGCAGGACGGCCTTTTCCACCGGATCGAGCTCGGCGCGCGATACGACCGGGTAGTGCGGCGGTTCCGCGCTTTCCCACGGCAGCGGTGCGAGCGTGACGCCTTCGGGCGTCGGTGGCGCCGCCCAGTTGCCGGACATGCGGACTATCTCCACGCCGCCCGCGCGCACGGAGCCGGTCGCCATGGCTTCCGGCAGCGCCGTGCGCGGCGAAAAGCCGTCCGAGCGCCCTTCGGCAGTGAGCGTCCCGCGCGCGGGGGCCCCGGTGAAATCCAGGCGCAGCATGAGCGTCGCCGTGCGCTGCCGGGGATCGACGTAGGCACGTATCGCCGCGGCGAGCACCATGTCCGCGAAAAACAGCACGGCGGCGGGCGCCATCGTACCCTCTGCATCGGCGCAGTGCGAACCGGCAGGGAGGTCGAAGGCCACGCCGCCGGTGTCGTAGCGCCTGCATTCCAGGCCGAGAAACAGCCCGGCGAAGTTGTAGCCGGGAACGCGATTCCTGGCGAGCGCGGTGAGGGCGCGGTTGCGGATATCGTCTGCGTCTGAGGGTGACACGGTTGTGTTCTGTATGAGTTATTTTTCGCTGTGGCGCGGCGAATTTTAGAGCGAAAATGGGAAAACAGGGGCGGCGGCTGTAGAATCGGATCCAGAATGTCGCGCTCCCGGAATTTCCCTGCCACACATCCTCCGCAGTCCACGATCGGCCCGCTTCAGAGTTTCCACCCGGGGACGGTGAACCGATGACGATAGGGGTCGTTCTCCTCATCGTGCTCTGCAACATGTCGAGCTTTCGCGCGAGCAAGGTGCTCATCTCGCTCTACGCGCTCGAGCTCGGCGCATCGCAGTTCTACATCGGGATCATGATCGCGATGTATTCGCTGCTGCCGGCGCTGCTGGCGGTCCACGCCGGCAAGGTCTCCGACAGGCTCGGCGTGCGCCTGCCCATGCTGATCGGCTCGCTCGGCGTTGGCGTGGGGTTGCTGGTGCCGGGCCTCTGGCCGAGCGTGCCGGCGCTGTACGTGTCGGCGGCGCTGATCGGCGTGAGCCACATGTTCTACAACCTGTCCGCGCAGAACCTCGTCGGCTCGCTGGGAGGACCGGGGGAGCACACCAGGAACTTCAGCAACTATGCCCTCGCCATGTCGATCGGCTCGTCCATGGGGCCGCTCGCAGCCGGCTTTTCCATCGACCACCTCGGGCACGTGACGAGCTATCTGTGCTTCGCGGCGCTGCCGCTGATACCCGTTGCCATCATGGCGAGCACGCGCAACGTCGGGCTCGGGCCGCGGAAGAAGACCGAAGAGGAGAAGGCGGTGATGTCGACGAGCCTTCTGGCCAACCCGGTCCTGCGCGGCACGCTGATCGGCGGCGCGGTCGCGACCACCGGGCAGGATCTCTTCCAGTTCTACATGCCGATCTACTGTCACGACGCGGGGCTGTCGGCCTCCGCGATCGGGGTGGTGCTCGCCATGTCCGGGATAGCGGCCTTCGTGGTGCGCATCTGGCTGCCCGCGCTGGTGAAGCGCTGGGGGTCCGATACGGTGTTCACCATGTCGCTCTACATCTCCGCGTGCTCGTTCCTGCTGGTGCCGTTGTTCACGAGCGCCCTCGCGCTGGCGATGGTCTCCCTCGTTCTCGGCTTGAGCATGGGCTGCGCCCAGCCGGTGACCCTCATGCTCATCTTCAGCCGCGCTCCGGAGGGCCGCTCGGGCGAGGCGCTGGGCGTGCGGGTGACGATCAACCAGGTCACCCACATCGTGGTGCCGCTGATATTCGGCAGCCTGGGCTCCATGTTCGGGATCACGCCAGTGTTCGTTCTCAACTCCCTCATACTGAGCGGCGGCGGGTGGCTGAACCGCGGGCATGCCTCGCGCCCCAAGGAAGTGACCGGTGACCAGTGACCGGTAAGATGTGGTCGATGTCGGCTAGGAGTTGCGTCGTGCTGAAAAGAATTTTTCTTCAAGCTATCGGCGTTCATCGGCGGTTGCATTAAACGCTGATAGAAATCCAAATGAAAAGGGCTGCGATTCCGCAGCCCTTTCTGTTTGCTCGGACCGGTCACGGGTCACGAGTCACGGGTCACTTCTAGTGTAGGTGCTTGTTCCTCGGGTGCAGCGGGATTACCGTCGACGCGCCCCCCGGCTGCTCACCGGTGATTTTTTTCGCCGCCCAGTCCTGGTCGAAGAGCTGGTTGATGACCGACGCGACCTGGTCGACGTCGCCCTTCCCCAGGTGGCGGGCGAGCATCCCCGAGATGTCCTCGATCACGCACTGCCTGCGGAACTCGTGGATCGCTTCCGCCGAGGGCCCGATGAAGAGCTGGTAGAACTCGTCGTCGCTGCTCTCCGGGTAGTAGGTGGCCTCGATCTCGGAGGCGTACTCGGTCAGCGGACCGATGTTCTGGAAGGCTTCGGCGAGCCGCGAGTGGAAGCTGCGGCCGACCTCGCCGGTCCAGCAGATGTTGACCGTGCGCTCGCGCGAATCGAACACGATGCCGGGCTCCTCGCGCTCCAGGCTGGGCGCCTCGGCGATGGTCTCGACGTCAAGGTACTCGAGCCACGGACGCAGCGCGTGCTCGACCTGGGACAGGCGCACGCCCCGCCCCAGGAAGATGCTGCCGTGAACGTGGACTTCCATACGCATGCTCTCGCTCCGCTACGTCATCAGCGCGGAGGGAGAGCATAGCATAAGAGAGGTGTATCACGCTTTCAGCAGCTGAAGGTCGCGCAGTTCGGCGCGCATCTCTTCGTACTCGCCCTTGAGATGATCGCGCAATGCCTGACCGTCCAGGTAGGCCCCGGTCCAGTAGTGACGGGCAAGCTCGGACTGCCACTCGGCGGTCGCGATGGCGGCCGCCAGCGTTGTCTCCCAGAAAGAGGCCTGAGCCGGCGCCAGCCCACGCGCGCCGGTCACCCCGCGCCACGCGCCGATGACGCAATCGACAGCAAGCTCGCACCAGGTTGGCGTGGAACCGTACAGGCCCGCCAGACGTTGCGGTGCAGAAACCGCGAGGGCGCGCATCGTCCCGGACTCGAGCTCCGGTAGCGGGCTCGCGGCGGTGACTGCTGCAACGTCCGATTTGCCGGCAACGACATCGGCGACCGCGTCCAGTGCGGATCCGAACACCCGTACGACCGGCGCGTTTACGTCACCGCCCGCGTGGCGCACTGCCTTGGCGAGGGCGATATGGTTGGGATTGCCGAGTGCTGTCGAGAGCGCGACCGTGACCGCGCCCGCCGCGTTTCCGAAACGCTCGAGCAGGTCACCGGCGCTCCTGATGGACGAATCGGACCGGGCAACGAACGCAATGTACTCGGTGTAGAGAATGGCGAGCGGAGTGAAATCGGTCTCGTGCCGATAGCGGACGGCGCCGAGCAGGTGGTCCGTTGCCAGGTTGGACGAGCTGATGCTGAGCACGTGCGGGTCTGCGGGCCGCTCGCCGAGACGGGCCCACGCTCTGCGGCTGCTGTCGCCGCCGACGTTCTCCACTTTGACGGGGACTTCAAGCAGCCTTCCCGCCTCGAGCGCCCGGGCGAGTGCCCGCGCCGAGCGGTCCAGCCCGCCGCCGGGCGGGGTGCCGGCGATGATTTCGATCTCGCGCTCGGGTTGCCAGGTCACTTCAAGCTTCCCGGAACAGCCGCCCCGCCCCGGGCACGGCGCGCTTGTCTCCCATGAGGCGCAGCATCTTCCACATCGAGGCCTGATTGCTCGCCACGATCGGCTTGCCGAGCTTCTGCTCCATCTTTTCTATGATCGCGAGCGTCGGGAAGTTCGAGCAGCTGACGAAGATTGCCTGCGTCTCCGGCCGATCCACTTCCGTGATCAGCGCCTCGATCCGTTCGTTGGTCACGCCGGAGTGGTTCTGCGTGTCCAGGCCCTGCACGGCCATCACTTCGAATCCCGCCGTCGTGAGGTAGCCGCGCAGCCGCTCGTTCAACCACGGTGCGTAGGGCGAGGCGAGGCTGACCCGCTTGGCGCCGAAGGCGGAGAGCGCTTCGGCCACGGCCGCGGACGAGACCGCGACCGGAATTCCGGTGTCCTTCGCGATTTTTTCGCCAAGCGCGCGGTCTTCGACCGGGCCCTTGAGAAATCCCCCGGCGGCGCAGCCGTAGCAGATCACGTTGACCTTGGCGTGGGCGAGCAGCTCCGCCGCCGCGGGCGCCTGCGTCCCCAGCCACAGCAGCTTCTCCTCGGTGTCCGCCGTATGCGGTATGCGCATGGAGTGTACGGACATGGACTCTCCCGCCATGCGCTGGATCTCGCGCTCCATTACCGTGTTCCAGGACGGCACGATGATTCCCAGCTTTCTCTCCCATGCTTCCATGGTCGCCTCGCAGTCGAATGAGGTCGATAGTATGGCCGGTCGATCCGGCTTTCGCCAGCAAGGTATCATCCGAAGACTGAAGGATGAAGGATGAACGTGGAAGGATGACCCGTTAAGAATCTGACGACGAAGTCCGCGATATCCGTTTTCCTGACAGCGCGCAGGACAATTCGCGACAGGGACTTGAAACGGGACTGGTGCAAGGTCATCCTTCACCGTTCCACGTTCATCCTCGGCTGCGCGCTCCCGCTTACGGGGGGCGCGCAGTATCCGGATCGGCCGATACGGTTGATCGTCTCCGCCGCGGCCGGCAGCTCGCTCGATATCCCGGCACGCATGGTCGCGGAAAAGCTGCGAAGCCGCCTCGGCCAGCCGGTGGTGGTGGACAATCGCCCGCAGGCGGCCGGGACCATCGCAGCGGCAGCGGCTGCCAGGGCCGCGCCCGATGGCTACACCTTGTTATGGTCCTTCAACGGGCCGCTCGCGAATGCGCCGCATCTCTATTCGAATCTCGCCTACGAACCTTCAAGAGACTTCGTGCCCGTGATCATGACCACCGGGCAGCCATTCGTGCTGGCGGTATCGGCCGCGCTGGAGGCGACCTCGGTGCAAAGTCTCATTGCGCTCGCGCGCGCCAACCCGGGACGGTACAACTACGCATCGCTCGGCAACGGCAGCGGCACGCACCTTACGATGGAGCTTTTCAAGTCCGAGGCAAGAGTGCAGCTGGTGCACGTCCCCTACGGCAGCGGGCCCGCTTCCGCCGCAGCGCTGACCGCGGGCGAGGCGCAGGTCTCGTTCCAGGTGCCGGCGCTCATCCTGCCGCATACGAGGGCCGGCAAGGCGCGGCTCCTCGCCGTATCGACAACGCGTCGCTTTTCGCTGATGCCCGAACTGCCCACGGTCGCCGAATCAGGGCTGCCCGGCTTCGATTCCGATTCCTGGAACGGCATCGTTGCGCCGGCGGGGACGCCTGGCGCCGTCGTGCAGCGCGTCAACCGCGAGGTTAACGACGTGCTGCAGCTTGAAGACGTGCGGGCGCTGCTCGCCGCGAACCTGATACGCATCGACGGCGGCACGCCCGAACGTTTCGCCGAAGTCATCCGCGCCGCCTCGGCGCGATGGGGCGCCGTCATCCGGCAGACCGGCGCAAAGGTGGATTAAGATCGGTCAGCCAGAACAACCTAATCGGGCTTTCGAGCAAAGGAGCAGACATGGACGTAAAGCCGACATTGCAGGTGATAGACGCCGCGAAGATCAAGCCGCGGCCGGGTGTCACGAAGGGACAGACGCTGAAGCCCATCGTGGGCCACGACGAGCGGCCGACCGACCGGGTGCGCACGGCCTTGGCGACCTACGAGACCGGGACCGTCGAGCAACTGCACTGGCACCCGATCGAGGCCTACTACTTCGTCATCTCCGGGCGCGCCATTGTGCGCGACCTGCACGGCAACGAGTACGAGGCCGGACCCGGCACCTCGATCTATGCGCCGCCGGGCATCGCGGGAGCGCACGAATGGGAGATCATGGAGCCGACGCAGCTACTCTCCGTGCGCGCGTCGACGGATGCCACGCGGAAACTTCAGTTCACGGTGGACAAGGAGACCAAGCGTTCGTACATCGATCTCGATGAGCTGGCGCGCCGCGGGGGGGTGAGTTTCAAATCACATTACTGAGACACGCCTGACCCCTGACCCCTGACGCATGACCGGTCGGGTCAGGTGGTGGCGGGCTTCGCCTGCTTTGGCGCGCCGTTCGGCATGAACATGATCAGGAAGTTGGCGAAGACGATGGTGCCCGCGATGACCAGGAACGCGGTCTGCAGGCCGTGCGCGTCGGCGACCATGCCGAAGATCGCGGGCGCGATCGCCGAGCCCGCCGCCTGTATCCCGAACTGAATCGCCACGCCGCCGCCGGCCATGTCCCTGGGCGTCGATTCCACCGCCCAGGCCTGCAGCACGGCGCGCATCGCGTAGAGGAAGAAGCCGACCAGCGCGATGAAGAACACGAACGCCGGGCCCGTGCCGGAGAACGCCATCGCCACGATGACCACGCCGGAGAGCAGCATGCTCGATATCGCGACGCGCTTGCGGCCCAGCTTGTCCGAGAGATGCCCGCCGATCGGGCTGGCGGCGAAACCGGCGATCTGCATCACGGCGAGGCATACGCCCACCGCGAACGGGGAATAGCCCATCTCGTAGGCGAGGTAGACCGGGAGAAAGGTCAGGAGCCCGACCTGCGTCATGGTGCGGAAGGACGAGCCTATGGATAGCAGCATCAGCCCGCGGTTGCGCAGCAGGCTCGCGAAATCCTTCAGGTATGCCTTGAATCCACGCGACTGCGCGGGGGCGTTGATCGAACCGCCACGCGAGGAGCTCACGGTGAGTGCACCCAGCATGACGAGGATCAGCACGGCCAACACCAGGCCGGGGACGACGTTCACCACGACGACCGTGCGCCAGCTCATCCAGGCGAGCAACGCCCCGACCACGACCGGGGCGAGGCCGTCGGCGATGTTGCCGCCCATGCCGTGGAAGGCGATCACCAGCCCCTTGCGGTCGGGATATTGCCAGGCGAGGGTGGGAATCGCGGTGGGATGCCAGATGTTGTTGCCGATGCCAACCAGCGTCACGCACGCGAGCAGCATCCAGTAGCTGTGCGTCAGGCTCATCAGGGCGTACGGGAACCCGACCCAGAAGAGGGATATCGCCATGAGATAGCCCTTCTTCCCGACCATGTCCACGACCATGCCGCCCGGTATGCTGGAGAGGGCGCCCACGCCGTTCTGGATCGCCATGATCATGCCGATCTCGGTATAGGAAAGCCCCAGCTCTTTTCCGATGAGCGGCAGGAGGAGGTAGAACGTCGCGGTGTACCAGTGCGTGAAGGCGTGCCCGGCCGAGATCAGCCAGACATCCTTGAAGGAGCGCGACGCGGCGGTGGCGCCGGGAACCGCGGTGTTGACCGCCGTATTAACTGAGGTGTTCACGATACGGACGAATCGGGCATTGTCACCCTCAAATGATAGCACTGGCGATTTGCGTTTCCCTCGAATTCGACGCGGCGGTTTGCTTGCTGGTGCCGCCGCCTGCGCCTAACATGGCCGCACAACAACGTTCGCCCGGTCAACAGGGGGAAGTCCATGAAGAAGATTCTTTTCGTTCTCGCACCGGTCGTCGGCGCGTTGATCGCGCTCGGCTGCTCGCAACCCGGCCCGCGCGCGCCGGCGGCGCAGGGCGTCCCGAGCGGGCCGAAGTTCGCCGTCGATCCGTACTGGCCGAAGCCGCTCAGGGAGAACGTGATATTCGCGCAGATAGCGGGCCTCGCGGTCGACTCGCGCGACCACGTCTGGGTCTACCACCGTCCGGCAACGGTGCTCGCCGACGAGAAGGGCGCAAAGAGTGAAACGAACGTCCGCTGCTGCGTGATCGCGCCACCGGTAGTCGAGTTCGACGCCGACGGAAACTACATCCAGGCCTGGGGCGGTCCCGGGCAGGGCTACGACTGGCCGAAGAACGAGCATGGCCTCTACGTCGATCCCCAGGGCAACGTGTGGGTAGCCGGGAATGACGAGGCCGATCACATGATCCTCAAATTCACGCGCGACGGTAAGTTCCTGATGCAGATCGGCAAGCCCGGCAAGTCGGAAGGCAGCAACAGCAAGGGACTGGGCCGTCCGTCAAACATGGTCGTCGACGTGGCCGCGAACGAGCTCTTCGTCTCCGATGGCTATGGAAACAAGCGCATCGTCGTGTTCGACGCCACCACTGGCGCCTACAAGCGGCACTGGGGCGCATACGGCGGGGTGCCGAGCGACGAAAAAATGGCGCCGTACAACCCGTCCTCGCCGCCGTCGAAGCAATTCGCCAATGCCGTGCATTGCATACGGATCGCCAACGACGGCCTCGTCTACGTCTGCGATCGGGGCAACAACCGGGTGCAGGTCTTCCGGAAGGACGGGACATTCGTTTCCGAGATCCTCGGGGCGAAGATCGGCGCGCTGGACTCGGGGGACGTGCTTTTCTCGCCCGATGCCGCACAGCGTCACATCTACCTCGGCGACGGCCAGCGGGGCGAGATTCATATCCTGTCCCGCAGCGATGGGAAAATACTGGGAAGCTTTGGGCGTCATGGGCGCTACGCCGGCGAATTCCGCTCGCTCCACAATCTTGCCATCGATTCGAAAGGCAACATCTACACGGGCGAGGCCGGGTTCGGCCGGCGCGTCCAGAAATTCGTCCGGTCCGATTGATGAAGCTGTCTCCCGAAGTCGAGCGCTTCCGCGACGAGCTCCGGCGGTTCGCGGAGAAGGAGATCGAGCCGCGCTCGCGGTGGATCGAGGAGAACGACGCCATCCCCGACGACCTGATGGCGAAGGCGCGCGAGCTGGGGCTCTTCGGCATCACGATCCCCGAGGAGTACGGCGGCGTCGGCCTCGACCTCGCGGGCAAGTGCATGGTCGAGGAGGAGCTGGGCCGGTCGAACTACGGATTCGCGACGGTGATCGCGAACCATACCGGCATCAGCACGCATCCCATCGTCACCCTGGGCTCGGAGGCGTTGAAGCGCAGGTATCTGCCGCGCATGGCGACCGGCGAATGGGTCGGGTCTTTCGCTCTGACCGAGCCGCAGGCGGGATCCGATCCGGCCGCGATGCGCACGACCGCCGTGAAGAAGGGCGATCGCTACATCCTGAACGGCGAGAAGATCTTCATCACCAACGCGGGGATCGCGCAGGTGTTCACGGTGATGGCGATCACCGACAAGACGAAGGGTATCAAGGGCATCTCGGCGTTCGTCGTCGAGCGCGGCATGCCCGGGTTCTCGATCGGTAAAAACGAGCTGAAGATGGGCATGCACGGCGCCACCACAGCGCCGCTCGCGTTCACCGACTGCGAGGTGCCGGCGGAAAACCTGCTCGGCGCGGAAGGCATGGGCTATATCCAGGCCCTGAAGACGCTCACCCGCGGGCGCGTGACAATCGCGGCGCGGAGCTGCGGCATCATGGACCGGCTGATCGAGCGGTGCGTGGAATACATGAAGCTGCGCACGCAGGGCGGCAGGAAGATCGCGGAGTACCAGGGTCTGCAGTGGATGCTCGCGGATATGGCCGTTCAGCGGGACGCATCGCGGGCGCTCACGGAGCGCGCGATAGAGGCGCTGATGCGGGGAGAGCGGGCAACGATGGAAGCATCGGTCGCCAAGCTCTACTCGACGGAAGCGCTCGGCAAGGTGGCCGACGCTGCCGTGCAGATCCACGGCGGGATGGGCTACATGCGCGAGGCCGGGATCGAGTCCTACTACCGGGACGTGCGCATCGTGCGCATTTACGAGGGCTCGTCGGAGATACAGCGGAACATCATTGCTGGAGCGCTGCTCAGGAACGAGTGATGAGAAATGGTGATGAAAAATAGTGATGGAAAATGGTGATGAGCGATCACCCGCTGTTCATCACCACTAGTCATCACCAGTACCCATCACCATCATTCATCACTTCTTGCAGGCATTGATAATCTCGGAGCCCGTCGCTTTCCAGACATCCGGCGACCGACCGATGGCGTCCAGCGCCGCGTCCAGCGTTGCTATGCGAAACGGCTGCCCGATGAGAAACGGGTGCAGGTTGAGGACCAACAACCGCCCGTTCGTTTCCCCCTCGCGGTACAGCGTCTCGAAGGTGTCGCGGATCATCTGCCCGTAGCGCTCGATGTCCATGTGGCGCTCCCACAGCGCGTTGACGTCGTCGAGCGGGAGCGTCACCGGCAGAGCGTAGAGCTCTCCTTCCGGAACGTTCATGCGATAGGGTTGCTCATCGTTCACCCAGTCGCACACGTAGCGTATTCCTGCCTGCGCCAGCAGGCGGGGCGTGCGCGCCGACTCGCCGTATTCCGGTCCCAGCCATCCCGCGGGCGCGCTTCCGGTGGCGCGGGCCAGCGCATCGATTGACGCGCGTATGTAGTCCCGTTCCTCGGCTTCCGTCATGTGGCTCGTGATCATGCGGTTGACGGATATGCCGTGCGCGATGAACTCGCAGCCGCGCTCCCGGCAGTGCCGCACCAGCCAGGGATAGTGTTCCGCGGTGAGCGCGTCCATCGCGACGGTGGGCGTGATGCCGTGCCTCTGCAGCACGTCGAGAACGCGGAAGATTCCCACACGATTCCCGTATTCGCGATGTGACCACGCCGTCACGTCCGGAAACGGACCTCCCCAGCCGTAGCCGCCGGCGAGATTGGCCACCTGGTAATGTCCCTCGGGGCGACGCCATTCCGCGTGCTCCAGGCAAACGATCGCGCACAGGGCGACGCGCGCGTTGCCGGGCCACTTGAGGGGCGCGCGCGTGCCGTTGAGCGGCGACCAGTCGTAGTGGTCGTGGTCCATCCCGGCGCGCAGCTCGGGGAAGGCGTATTCCCGGTCGACTGTCATGCTCGGTTTATCCGGGCTGCGTGCGCCACCGCCGCGTCGTAGTAATGGGCGAGGTAGTGCTCGGCTATCTCATCCGTGGTGGCGTGCCACACCCGGTCGTGGGACATGATGTAGTCGAGAACCTCGGCGAGATACTTCACCCGGTGCGGGCGGCCCATGGCGTACGGGTGAAAAGCGATGCACATGAGCCTGCCGTTCTCCTCGCCTTCGCGGTAGAGCTGGTCGAACTGGGCCTTGCAGATCCGCGCGTAATAGTCGGCCTCGTAATGGTGGCGCACGAGCGGGGCGTCATTCAGCTCCGAGGTGTAGGGAATGCAGACGAGCCGTCCGCTCCTGACCTTGATCGGGAGCGGGTGGTCGTCGATTTTCCAGTCGGTCTGATAGACGAAGCCCGCCTCCGCCACGACGTCCGGGGTGCGCTCGGTGTTGGACGCCGCGGGTCCCGACTGTCCCTTCAGCTCGCGGCCGGTGAGGCGTCTGAACGTGTCCCGGCAGCGCCCGAAGAATTCCCGCTCCTGCTCTTCCGAGAAACCCGTGATGTAGCGCGTGTTGTAGAAGCCGTGATTCACGAAGGCCCAGTTGCGCTTCAACATGGCCTCGGCGATATCCGGAAAATGCTCGAGCACGCCGACGTTGAGCGTGGTGGAGCCGCGTATCCGGTAGCGGTCCATGACTTCCAGCAGACGCCAGAATCCCACCCGGTTGCCGTACTCGTGCGCGGAGTACTGCTGCACGTCCGGCAGCGGCGTGCGCGGCCAGGGATTCTTCAGGCCGTCGAGCGGAGGCAGATACTCGTAGTGCTCGATGTTCGGCGCGACCCAGAACGCCACGCGCGCATTGTGAGGCCACCGGATGACCGGGCGGTCGATCATCGGCAGGTAGTCCATGCGGTTCGGGGCGAGCTGCATGCCGGAAGCAGTCAAAAAAATCGAATTTCCGCCACAGAGGACACAGAGTTCACAGAGGATTTCGTCATGTCACAACGTCGACTGCTTGCCCGGCTCCATCTCCGGCTTGAACGCGACCTGCGCCATGCAGATGGCCGTGTAGTAGCTGCAGGTGAGGGTCAGGTCCACTACGCCCCGTGTCCCCAGCAGTTTCTGGGCTGCCGCAAAAGCCTCCTCCGAGCACGTCTTCTGTTGCATCAGCGGCAGGACGAAGCCGGCGATGATCTTCTCGTCCGCGCTGAGCCCGGACGGGATCTTCCTCGTGCGCACCGCCTCGATGGCCGCCGCGCTGACGCCGGCCTTTGCGGCGAGGGCGGCGTGGGCTGTCCACTCGATATCGCTCCCCCACTCGCGCGCCGCGAGGATGATGGCGAATTCCTTCAGATTTTCCGGTATCGCGCTCTGAAAGCGCAGCTGCGCGCCCATGGAGGTCAGGTGGCTCGCGGCCTTCGGGCTGTGGAGCATGGCGCGGAACTGCAGGCCTACCGTGGGGGAGTTGCGGTCGTTCCGTATCCGGTCGTAGATCTGCTGCCCTTCGGCGTCCATTTCCTCGCGATTCACGTACGGCACGCGTGCCATGCTGGCTCTCCCTTTAATAGCGTGAACCCATTATAGAATGGCGGCGCGAACAGTACACACGAGAGGAGATCGCCATGAAAAGAGGAACACGGCTTGGTTTGCTTGTGTCGGCTTGTCTGGTCCTGGCGTATGCCCCGGTCGTGCCGGCGGCGAGCGGGAAGGAAGGGAAGAGCCTGCGCGTTGTCTCGGACCGGACGGTTACGGGCTTCCCGTTTCCGGAATCCGTCGGCTGCGACGCAAAGAGCAAGGTGCTCTACGTGGGCCAGTTCGTCTCCGGGCTCAAACCCGCCGACAAGGACAGCCAGGGCAAGATCAGCAAGGTGTCGCTCGACGGGAAGGTGCTCGAAGACCGCTTCCTGCCCACGGGGAGCGACGTGCTGCACAAGCCCAAGGGCATCTGGATCCAGGGCAACCGGCTGTGGGTCACCGACATAGACGCCGTATGGGTCTTCGATCTGAAGAGCCGCAAGGGAAGAAAGCTGGAGCTGACCGGCATGGGTTTCGCGAACGACCCGACGGTAAGGGGCAACGATTTGTACATCAGCGACAACCGCAACGATCTCCTCTACCGCGTCGAGCCGGCGGACTTCCTCAACCTCAAGGGCAGTCCGCAGATCGGCATCGTGTTCGCCGGCAAGGGGATCAATCCCAACGGGCTGTATCCGGCACGCGACGGCTCCATTCTGATGGGCGGCTTCATGTCGGATAAAGTCGCGCGTGGCATCTATTCCCTGGGCAAGGACGGAGAGATCAAGACTCTCGCCCCGGACCTCGGCCGGATCGACGGCATTTACCAGTTGAAGGACGGCACGCTGCTCGTGACCGACTGGAACTCCGGGTCGCTCGCCCACTGGACCCCGAAGGCCGGGTTGCAGCCCCTGGCGAAGGCTTTCAAAGGCCCGGCCGATTTCTGCGTCATACCCGACGCGAAAGGCTACAGCGTGTTCGCCCCCGACCTGGCGAAGAGCGAGCTGCGGCTCATTCGGCTGGCGCCGTGAGTGACCAGTGACCAGTAGATTGGTGGATGAATGATGGATATCTACTGGAGTGATTTCATAACTGGCGTGTCGTTCACCGTCCAACTCCAGCCGTTCGTGCCGAGCGAAGTGCGTACACGGGGAAGTTACCGGTCACGGGTCACTGGTCACCGGTCACCGAATTTTGCACCCACTCGCCCATCGCGAGGTCACCGACGCCGCTTCTCTCCTTGAACGCGCGCGCGATGGCCTCGCGGTCGGCCGGCAACCGGTTCTGGCTGACCTTCCACTTCCCGAGGAGCTGCGTTACCGGAATCTCGATGCCGACGATAGCCGCAAGCTGCCGGTCGATGTAGTCGTCGGGCGCGTCGGTAATCTTCCACGGGTCCGCCCGTCCGGCTTCGAAGCGATTCGTGAGGCCTTCGACGAAACCGCGCAGCCACGCCTTGTCCTCGATGACGCGCAGCGGGCCGTAGGCGTGGACGACAAGGTAGTTCCAGGTCGGCACGACCTTGCCGTGCTCCTGCTTGGTCGGATACCACGCCGGCGTGACGTACGCCTGCGGCCCCTGGAAGATCGCGAGCGCGTCCACGTCCCTGGAGAACTCGCGCCACACCGGATTGGCGCGCGCGACGTGCGCGCGCAGCGTTCCAAACGGGACGGGGTCGGGAACGACCTCGAACGGCATGTGGTTGCCGTTGAGTCCCTGCGGTCCGAGCGTCACCAGCGTGCCGAGCGGGTGGCCGCGTATCAGCTCGTGGATCACGGCCAGGCGTTCTTCCTTGAAATGAGCGGGCAGGTACATGAGGTTGCCGGGCGTTATGATCGAAGTGAAATTATGCCCGAACGGACCTTCTTGATACGATGCAGGCACGCTCCCGCCTGCAGTACGACCAGGTGCCCATACCAACTATCGTTCCGCGGCTCTCCGCGTTGTCCAAAGACCAGGCCCGCCTGTGGCCCGAGCTCAAGCCCGGTGTGACGCTGGGATTCGTGCTCTACGGCGGAACGGGCATTTCGCTGCACCTCGGGCATCGCCCCGCTCTCGACTTCCACTTCTTTCGCTCCCGGCGCCTCGACAGGGCCGCGCTGCGCAAGGCTTTCGCCTTCATCGACAAGGCTGCGGTCGTGCAGGACACCGACGATATGCTGAGCGTGCAGGTGTCCGGACGCGGCAGGAATGCCGTGAAAGTGGCTTTTCAAGGAGGACTGACGTGCGGCCGGGTCGGCGATCCGCTCCTTACGGAGGACGGCGTACTGCAGGTGGCTTCCCTCGATGACCTGATGGCGCACCGGTTGCGGGTCGTGCTGGATGGCGCGGAGAAGAAGGACTACGAGGATATCGGGGCCATGATACGGGCGGGATGCTCGCTGTCACGCGGGCTGGCATCGGCCCAGGCGCTGTTCGGCAAGGGATTTCAGGCGGCTGCCGCGTTGAAAGCGCTCGTTTCTCTCGGCGCCGTTGCGACGCTGTCGCGGGCGGACCGGAGCACCGTCGTCAGCGCCGCGCGCGTCGTGGGCATCCTCCCCTCCGTCAGGCAGCGTTCACGCAGCCTGGCCATTTCTCTCGTCGGTGATCGATGACAGCCGACGCAACGGAACCCATCGTCGGTGTGCCCTCGCCGTGCGTTCGCAACTGCTGCCTGGATGAGAGCGATGTCTGCCTGGGGTGTTTTCGTCACGTCGACGAGATCATCCACTGGGGCAGCGCGACCGACGAGGAGAAGCTCGAAGTCCTCGCAAGATGCCGCGTTCGCTACCGTGAGCAGTTCCAGAAAAGAAACAAGAACCCATCTACATAATCCCCTCTCCACTCGCCCCTCACCCCAACCCTCTCCCCGTTGACACGGGGCGAGGGAGTGTTTCCGGGTATCGTCTAACGACCTTAGGGGACTGCAGACGTTAGCCGCAGCGTGTGCGCTGCCGGACCCGGCAGGAATCGCGCAGACTGTCCCCGCGCCCAGGCCCGATGTCCCGCGCGATACCACGGCGAAAGCGGGTGGCCGCTCTGGCCGCCCGGCATCGCGAAATAGCCGTCGCGTTCGCGGCCGGGAGAGACGCCGAAGCGTTCGGAGGCGCCGTCGTCCCGCGACTGCACGCGCGGCACGTGCCGGTCGCCGGACATGGGCGAGCGCTCCATGTCCAGCAACGGCGCGAGCCACGGCACGGCGAGCGAGAGCGGATGGCGCATGGAAAGCGTGTTGTGCTCGCCCCATGTGCGGTTGGCGAACGGGCCCTCGAAATTGCGGTGGAAATAGTCGACCGTCTCGAGCACGACGGCTTGCAGCTGCGCGTCCCAGTCGGGATAGCGCGGATTGAGGAGGTGAGGCGGGCGCTCAACGACGAGCGTCCAGAGAGGTCCCTCGTCCTGACGGAAGCCCTCGAAGGCGTATTTCGGATCGAGTTTGCGGCACGGCGCGGTGATTGCCGCGAACACCGTCTCGCGCACCCGGGCGCGGAATGCATGCACGAAACGGTACGACGCCGAATCCGCGCCGGCGCGCTGGTTCCACGCGGCGACCGTTTCGCGGAACTCCGCCCCCCTGGGATGCCGGGCCATCAATTCCGGCGTGAGCTGGGAAATAAGCAATCGCTGCCAGCGCGTCATGAGCAGCGCGCGGTCGTCGAGCTGAACCGTGAGCATGTCATTCTCCGAGGGCTGCGCCAGCGCGCGCAGGTCGTCGCGGATCTGGGACGCCCGCGCGCCGTGCCAGTAGCCGTTGCCCCCTATCAGCGCCAGGGCGTCGCCGGTGACCACCTGGTGGTTCGCGGTCCAGATGATCCCATCCGCGGGATTGACGATACGCGGGTAGCTCTCGGGCGCCAGCCAGCCGCGCCACCCGGTGTCTCCGCTGGCGTGGGAAGCGGGGAAGCCGGAATCGTAGCCCTGGCGCAGCGGAATCCGTCCCGCGATCGTCCAGCCGATGCTGCCGTGCGCATCGGCGACCACAAAGTTCTGCGGAGGAACGCCGCTGCGCTGCGCGATGGCCAGCGCCTGGACGACGTCGGCGGCCTGCTCCAGCTCCATCAGCACGAGATTCGCGGCCTCCTCCCGGTGGCCGAGCCATTGCAGGGCCACCGGCCGGTTGCGATGATCGGGCACGACCGGTCCCCACAGCGTCCACCGCACGGGGAAGGTGACGCGTGACCCGCCTTTCACCTCGATGACTTCGTCGTGGACCGCGTATGGACGATAGCCCCCGGGCGCGCGGTAGCGTTCCGGCTTTCCGGGCTCCGGCTCCAGGAGCACGCGGTCCGACCAGTCGCCGTAGCTGTTGGTGAAACCCCAGGCCACTTTGCCGGTGCTGCCGACGACGACGGCCGGAGTGCCCGGAAGCGTCACGCCGGTCGCGGCCAGTGGCGCGGTTGCGGAATCCACGATGAGGCGCATCCGGTACCAGATGTTGGGCACGCGCAGCTTAAGGTGCATGTCGTTCGCGACCAGCGCGCGGCCGTCGCGCGTGCGGCTGCCGGCCACGGCCCAGCTGTTGCTGCCCGCCGGATGGTCCGGATCTGCCGCCAGCATTGCCTCGAACGAGCGGGGCCCGAAGTCGAGACCCGGGAGGCGGCGCAGGTCGTAGCTCGCCGCCTCCGGGAGGGGCGATACCTCCAGCGTGCCGCCATCGACGGGGGCCGCCCACGCCGCGTCGTTGCCGGCGAGGAACGCCGCGACCGGTCCCGGCACGCAGTCGCGGAGCGCTGCGCTGCGCGCCTCGTACCCGGCGGGCGCGTCCGCGAGCTGGAAGAACATCGCGTGGACCGCCAGCACCGTGTCCTCGGGCCGCCACGGTTGCGGCGACGCACGGAGCAGCAGGTACTCGGGCGGCCGGACCGTAAGCCGCGCGAGCCCTTCGTTCACGCCGTCGGTGTAGGCCGCGACCAGTGCGCGTTCGTTCGCGGAGAGTCCGTTCAGAGTCCGCTCGGCGAGGTTGCGCATGCGGTGCAGCCGTTGCCTGCGGTCGATGTCGAGCGCGCGGGGACCGAAGAGCGCGGATAACTCCCCCGCCGCCTGCCGCCGCAGCAGGTCCATCTGGAAATAGCGGTCCTGCGCATGGAGGAAGCCGGTGGCCCGCGCCACGTCGATCCGGCTCGCCCCGCGCACCGTCGGCACGCCTTGCGCGTCCCGTTCCACCGTTACCGGCGCGGAGAGGCCGGCGAGCGCGACCTCGCCGTCCACCACGGGGAGGCTCAGGCGCAGGAGGGCGTACCCGAGGACGATCAGTCCGGAAATCAGGAAAAACAGGAAGAGGGCAGCGCGTTTCAGCATCAGCTGCTTTTCGACACTCCTTCTGGAATCGCTTAGATGGGCCCTAAGCGGGAAAGCGGAAGATGAGCGCCGGCTCCTCGAACCTGCCGCGGTCCCTGCGGATGCGGTTCGCCATCGCGAGCGCGTACGGTGCGCACTCCAGCAGGATTGTCTGCTCGCGCTCGTTCAGCTTGAGGCCGGCGCGCGCGGCGAGGTCCAGCGCCAGACCGCGGGTGGCGGCGTCTACCCCGGACGCGTCCGGCTGGTTGCCCTTGGGGCTCACGGCCGGCTGCGGCGCCCCCGGCGTAAGTTGTGGCCGGCGCGCCCGCCACGGCGTCGCCTGCTCGTAGGCGTGGCCGGCCTTCAACACGGTCGCCTCGTCGAACGGCCGCCCGATGATTTGCATGCCGAGCGGGAGCCCGGTCTTGCTGAACCCGTTGCACAGTTCCAGCGCGGGCCCGGCGGTGACGTTCGACGGCGTGAACACGTTCGGGCGCTGCCAGAAGTTGGCCGTGCGGTGTCCCTCGAGGCGCGGCGCCGGTCCGAAGCCGGCCGCGAGGAGCACGTCGTACTTGCCGTACAGCGAGCGCGCTTCGGTGATGATCCGGCGATGCTCCCGGCTGGCGGCGACGTAGTCAGCGGCCTGGAACAGGCACGCCGGGAGGACGCGCCCGAGGAAGTCGCGTCCGAAGTCGCCGGGGCGGCTCGCGAGATCGCGGTGGTTGATGGAGAAGATCTCGGTCTCGGCGATGATGACCTTGACGTCCATCGAGTCCGTCATCGGGCGTGCGCGGCACGCCTCGACCTTGGCGCCCAGCTTGCCGAATACCTCGATCGCGTCGTCCATCGCACGGCGCAGGTCCTCGTGCGCGGGGAGATCCTCCTCCCAGTAGTGCCGCAGCGCGCCGATGCGCAGGCCCCGCACGTCCTTCGTCAGCGCGCCGCGATAGTCGGGCACGGGCGCTTCGACGCTGCCCGCGTCCGCCGGATCGTAGCCGGCGAGCGCGCGGAGCACGATGGCGCAATCCTCGACCGTCCAGCACATCGGGCCGCAGTGATCGAAGGTGTAGGAGTTCGGTATGACGCCCGCGCGGCTCACCAGCCCGTAAGTCGGCATGAGGCCGGCGAGACCGCAGTGCGAGGACGGCCCGCGGATCGAGCCGCCCGTGTCGGAGCCGAGCGCGAACGGGGCGAGCCCGGCCGCGACGGCGGCGCCGGAGCCGCTCGATGAACCGCCCGTGAAGTGTTCGAGGTTCCAGGGATTGCGCGCCGGCGGCCACGGCAGGTCGAAGGAAGGGCCGCCGTGCGCGAACTCGTGGGTCGCGAGCTTGCCGAGCAGCACAGCACCGGCCTCGCGCAGCTTTCGCGTGGTGGTGGCATCCTCGGCGGGGATGTTGTCCGCGCATACCTTCGAGTGCCCGGACGTGAGTATGCCGCGCGTGCCGTAGATGTCTTTCAGGCCGAACGGGATGCCGTGCAGCGGGCCGCGGTAGCGCCCGCTCGCGATCTCCTGCTCCGCCTCCCGCGCCTGCGAAAGCGCGAGATCGGCCGTGACCGTGATGTACGCGTTCAGCTGCGGATCGAGATCGGCGACGCGCTTCAGGTACGTTTGCGTGAGCTCAACGGGCGAAATCTTCCTGGAGCGAATCAGCTCCGCTGCCTGCGCGATGGTGGAGAAATGGAGTTCGTCGGCCATGGGCGTCCTCGCGCTATAGTCTCGTTCGACAGATTCCTAGTGTATCCAATACACTGGTGGCCCGAGAAGGCGTCTCAGATGAAGCGTCTCAGATGAAGCGTCTCAGATAGAGCGTCGCAGATGAATCGTCTCAGATATGGCGTGGCTGGTTGTTGCTTCGCAATTCTGCTGATGATAACGCCCGAAGCGCCGGCCCAGGCTTTTCCAGCGCGGCCGGTGCGGCTCGTGGTAGGAACCGGACAGGACGTGATCCCCCGTCTCGTCGGCGACAAGCTCTCCGGCATGTGGGGCCAGCAGGTCATCGTGGATCCGCGTCCGGGCGGAGGCGGCATCAACGCAGCGGAGATCGTGGCCAAGGCGCCCCCGGACGGGCACACGTGGCTCCTCAGCACCGCCGTGTATACCATCCATGCGGGCCTGTACGCGAAGCCGCCGTTCCATATCGTCGCTGATTACGCCCCCGTGACGCTCGTCGGCACGGCGACCTTCCTGCTGGCGGTCAATCCATCGGTGCCGGCGAGATCGGTCCCCGAGCTGATCAAGCTCGCGCGCGAGAAGCCGGGGCAGTTGAACTACGCATCGTCGGGCGTCGGCACGCCCCCGCATCTCGCCGGCGAGATGCTGAAGAGCATGGCGCGCGTCGATCTCTTCCACGTCCCGTACAAGAGCGTTGCCACCTCGATACCCGACCTCCTGTCCGGGCGCGTCCAGATGTCATTCATATTCGCGCCGACCGTGCTGCCGTTCGTCAAGTCGGGGAAGCTGCGGGCGCTCGCGGTGACCAGCGTGAAACGCTCGGAGATCGCGCCCGACCTGCCGACGGTGGCCGAATCCGGGCTGCCGGGTTTCGAAGTGGTCGGATGGAACGGCATACACGTGCCGAAGGGCACATCCCAGGCGATCATCGGCAGGATCAACGCCGATACCGTCAAGGTCATCCGGCTGCCGGATGTCCGCGAGCGCATGATGGCGATGGGCTTCGAGGCGACGGAGACCACGGTGCAGGAGTTCGACGCTTTCACGAAGGCTGATGTCGCGCGCTGGACGAAGGTGGTGAAGGAAGCAAAGATTCAGCCCGAGTGATCACAAACCTTCCCCTCCTTCATATAGGAGGGGTGCCTGCACAGCAGGCGGGGTGGTCCGGTAAGCGCAAGGAGTGAAGACATGTTTGCGCGCGTCAGAGTAACGAACGGTATACCGGAGAAGGTGGACGAAGGCGTCCGTCAGTTCCGCGACGTGGTTGTTCCCTCGTACAAGAACGTCGCCGGCTTCAAGGGCGGCTACATGCTCGTGGACCGGGCGAAGGGAAAGCTGATCGGCGTGACGCTGTGGGCCACGGAGGCCGACCTTCACGCGACCGAGGCTGCTTCGAAGCGGCTTCGAACGGCCGGCAGTGAGGCGGCCGGCGGCGCCGTGCAATCTGTTGAGGTATACGAAGTGGTCGTGCAGCCGGGTCCTCCGGCTGAAGGATGAACGTGGAACGTGGAAGGATGATCCGGGTATGTTCAGCCAGGCGCTGTTCAGGTCATCCTTCATCCTTGCGCCTTCATCTTTCGTGAAGCGCTAGCTTCACTCGGGCTTGATCCCCGCCTCCTTCACCAGCTTGCCCATCTTCACGTAGTCTTCGCGGATCAACTTCCCGAAATCCTCCGGCGTGCCGAACGCCGGCTCCTCGCCGAGGCCGAGGTAGCGCTTGCGCACCTCCGCCGATTCCAGTGCCTCGTTCATCGTTTTGTTGAATTTCACGATGACCGCGCGCGGTGTGCCGCGCGGCGCGACGACGCCGTTCCAGCCGTAGAGGCGGAATCCCGGCACGCCGCTTTCGGTCAGCGTCGGCAGGTCGGGGACTACGGACGAACGCTTGTCACCGCCCGTCGCGAGGCAGCGCACACGGCCGGTCTTGACCTGCGCCATGCCGGCGGAGAGCGGCACCACCGTGAAGTCGCTCTCGCCCTGCGCGACGGCTGCCATGGATGCGCCCCCCTTGTACGGCACGTGGTTCGTGGAGATGCCGGCGAGGTTCGAGAACAGCACGCCGGCCAGGTGGCTGGTCGAGCCGAAGCCCGCGGAAGCCATGTTGAGCTGGCCGGGCTTGTCCTTCGCCAGCTTGAGCAGCTCCTGCACCGACCTGGGCGGCAGCTTCGCGTGCACGCAGACCGCGGTATTGGACAGGATGAACAAGCCGATCGGAACGAAATCGCGCAGCGGATCGTAGGCGAGCTTGCGGTAGACGTGTGGCGTGATCGCCATCATCGAGGCGGCTACGCCGACCAGCGTGTAGCCGTCCGGCGCGGCGCGCGACGCGATCTCCATCCCGATGGTGCCGCCCGCTCCCGGCCGGTTGTCCACGACGAGCTGCTGGCCGAGCCGCTCCGCGGTGGCAGCGAACACGATGCGCCCCACGGTGTCGGTCGTGCTGCCCGGTCCCTGGGGCAGCAGCACGCGGACTGGCCGGGAGGGATAGCTGTCGCTCTCGGCTGCCGGTGCTGCCGGACCGGTGGCGAGCAGGACCGGCAGCAGCAGGCACCAGCGAATTCGCATGATGAACTCTTCGCAATGGCTTGTTGGTCTCGTTCACATAGTGTCGCATGGCGGAACGGCGGGTGGCGATGGTAATCTCCGGACTCCCGTCCGCCACACTCGTCACGCAATACCGCCGAAGGGCTGCTCATGGGTCAGATCGCGCAGAAAGCACGCACGCAGTACGTCTACGATTTCGCTACGCTCGACCGCGTTCCCGAGGGATCCACGAGCGCGAAAGTCGAGCCGAGGCGGCTCCTGTCCGGGGCGACGCTCGAAACCGGGAAGTCCTCGACCGTGGGCGCCGTGCTGACCGGCAGCCAGATCATACTCACGCTCGGCACGCAGGCCCGCGGCACCGGCGCCAACGCGCACACGCACCCCAACGAGCAGTTCAACTACATCGTGCGGGGCACGATGACGGGGGAGATCGCCGGAGAAAAGGTGTTCGCGCCGCGCGGCACGGTGCTGCATACGCCGGGCGGCATCGTGCACACGGGACTCGGCTGCCCCGAGGAAGACCTCGTCTTTCTCGCGCTGAAGGACACGCGCCACGGCATCACCGGCCCGTCGGTGAACGGAAAATACGAAGGGCCGAACTACCTCCCGGGTTTCGGGACGCGCTCGGGCGAGCGGAAGAAATCGACGGCGGAGCTGATGACCGAATCGGGCCGCGACCCGGAAGGGGAGAAGACGCGCTACGTCTACGATTTCGCGCGCCTGGAATCGAAGCCCGGACGCGCAACCAGCGCCGCGGTGACCCCGCAGGTGATTCCGGCCGCATCCGACGCCCGGGGCGCGCTGCTGACCGGAGAGAAGCTGCACGTCGCGGTGCTGCGCTATCCGCGCGGCGGAAAGTCACGCCTCCAGGAGAACCGGAACGAGCAGTTCACGTTCGTCGTCGAAGGAGCGTTGAGAGCGGAGATAGCGGGCGAAGAATTCATGGTGGGCAGGCACTGCATCGCGCATATCCCGCCCGGCGTGCCGCACCGGCTGGAGGCAACGGGCGGGGAGGCGCTGGTGGTGACGGTGCAGGATGCTCGCTACTCGTTTGCGGTGTAGCTGAGACTGGAGACAGCTTGCCGTAGCGCCCCGGTGCTATATTGCCAGGCGCCATGATCGCGCGCGCTGCACTCATACTCGTAGCATTGGCGGCCACGCCGGCATACACGCAAACGAGACCCGACGCTGGCGGCTACCCATCCAAGCCCGTGCGCATGCTGGTAGGCAACACGCCGGGCGGCGGCATCGATCTCACGGCGCGCGCGGTGGCGCAAAGACTGACCGACCGGTGGGGCCGTTCCTTCGTCGTGGACAACCGGCCGGGCGGGGCCGGGTTGATCGGGATCGATCTCGCGGCGAACGCCGGCCCCGACGGTTACACGCTCCTCGTCGTGCCCGGCAGCCTCGTGGCGAGCGCCTCGGCGCAGAAGAAGCTCCCTTACGACCTGCGCAAGGCGCTGGCGCCGGTGACGCAGTTGACGAGCGTGAGCTACGTGCTGATGGTCAATCCGTCGGTGCCCGCCAAGTCGGTGAAAGAGCTGATCGCGTACGCGAAGGAGCGGCCGAACAAAATGAACTTCGGCTCCTCAGGGATCGGCACGATCGGTCACCTGGCCGGGGAGTTGTTTGCCTGGAAGTCCGGCGTGAAAATGGTCCACGTCCCGTACAAGGGCGCCACACCGGCGCTCGTCGACATGATCAGCGGCCAGATCCAGCTCGGTTTCACCTCCACCATTTCCGGCATGCCGCAAGTACGAGCGGGAAAACTGCGGGTGATGGGAGTGAGCAGCGCCAGGCGCGCGCCGTCCCTGCCGGATGTCCCCACCATCGCCGAATCGGGTCTCCCGGGGTTCGATCTCGTCAACTGGTACGGGCTCTTCGCTCCCGGCGCGACGCCGCCCGCCATCGTCTTGGCGCTGCATCGCGAGGCAGCCGTCATCGTCGAGAGCCAGGACATGCAGGCGATGCTCGCGAAGGACGGCGCCGACGCCGAGAGCTCGGCGTCGCCGGCTGCGTTCCGGCGCCTGTTCGAGAGCGAGGTCGTCAAGTGGGAGGGCTACATCAGGCTGCCGGGCTTTGCGGAGGCATTGAAGTAGCGATACTGGTGATGAAAAGTGGTGATGAGAGATGGTGATGACCGATGGTGATGACGTGCTTCATCACCAGTTCTCCATCACCAGTATTCCGTCACCATTTCTCATCACTCCTAAGAGGTATGAAGCATGCCGTTCTACCGCTTCGAAAAGCTCAAGTCGTACCATTTCAACCCGCACCTGTCGTCCACGACGGGGCCGATCATCGAAGGCGACTACATGTACTTCCGCCGGGTCAGGAAGCCGGCTGGAGGGAAGTCGCGCCTGCACTACCATCCCAACGAGTTCATGGCCTTCATGCTGGAAGGCAAGCTGAGCGCCGTGCTCGGCAGGGATCGCCGCGTCGCGGGGCCGGGTACCTTGATACACATCCCGTCCAACGCGCAGCACAGCTTCGAGTCGCGGGAAGAGATCAACTACCTGTACGTGAAGGACCGCACCTGGACCATGATAGGCGCGGCGGCGGACGAAGCGCTGCCTTCGATCCCACGCTCCGCTACCGAGGTCGCGCGCGACCTCGCGGCGGGAAGGTACCCGGGGGGGAAGAAGGATCCGGGAAAGTCGCAGGCTATCGTCGACGGCCTCGGTGACTGCTTCCACCCGATGATAGACGGGCTGAACGCGCCCGCGGCGTCCGGACACTGCGAGCGCTGGCTGGAAGGCGCCAATCTCGCTTTCGGTTTCATCGAGTCGCCGCCCGGCCACGGCGCGGCGGAGAAGAAGGCGGCGCACGAATTGTTCGCGTACGTCATCAGCGGGACGCTCGACGCGCGGGTCGGGAGCGGGAAGCGGCGAACGCGTCCGGGAGACGTCATACACGTGCCCCGCGGCGCGGCCTACGGCTGGATCGTGCGCGGCCGGGGCCCCGCGCGCTACGCCATGGTGCGCTCGACGCCGCGCCTCGAGGCGGCGGTGGCGAAGAGCGGCGCGTCTGACAACTGGCGGGGATAACAGCCGTCAGGCCCGCCTGACCCCTGACCCATGACCCCTGACGGGTTCTCGCCCGCCTGACCCCTGACCCCTGACGGGTTCTCGCGGGCGCGGCGTCAGTTCGCGCGGACGAGGCGGTCTTCCAGCCAGTTCCACATCTCCGCGACGCCCAGCGTGAGATAGTCGCGCATGCAGTGCTGCGCGCCGCCTTCCTCGGCGGTGAAGATGCGGAAGGTCTTGTCCTTCGAGCCGACGGCATCGTAGAGCGCCTGCGCGTCGGCGAGCGGCACCTGCTCATCGTCGGCGCCGTGCGTGAGGAGGAACGGGCAGCGCATCTTCTGCACCACGCCGTCGAGGCGGTAGGCCTCGAGCTTTTTCAGCGCCGCTTCGATCGTGTTCACCCCCAGGATCCAGGTGATGTGGTGGCCCGGCACCGACATCGACGCGTTGAAAGCGGCGTCGACGCGCCGCTTCCACGTCGCGTAGTAGTCCCAGATCGCGCCCCAGGCCACGCACGCGGCGAAGCGCGGCTCCATGGCAGCGCAGCGCGGCGCGTAATAGCCGCCGAGGCTGTTGGCGACGACCGCGATGCGCTTCGGATCGACCTCGCTGCGGCCCTCGAGGTAATCGATACACGCCGAGCCGGCGACCTCGTAGTCGGGACGCAGGTAGTAGCCGCGAAAGCGGATCGCTTCGCCGGTGCCCGGACCGTCCATCACCAGCACCGAAATGCCGCGCCGGACGAGATCCGGCACGCCGCGCATGTAGAGCAGCTCCTTGGTCACGTCGAGCCCGTCGAAATGGACCACGCACGGCCCCCGCCTGCCGGCGGCGCCCGCGGCGTGAACGAAGTAGCCGGGCATGCTGCCGCCTTCGTAGGGCACCTCGACGACCTCGATTTTCGTTTCGGCGAGCGCGGCGAAGCGATGAAAGCACTCGATCGAAGTGCGGTACGCCGCCAGCGCCTTTTCGTCCTTGGGCGTGCGAAAGCGCTCGCCCATCTGGTAGTACTTGCACGCGCGCAGGTAGAAGGGGGCGGCCGCGTGCGGGTGGCCCGAGGCTTCGTAGCGCCTCGCGTGCGCGCGAACCTCGTCCCCGACCTTGAGGCACGCGTCGAACCACGCGTCGTCGTCGCCGACTTTCGCGCCCTTGAGGAGGCGGCCGATCCGGTCCACCTCGTTGATGTCGGACCCGCCCCAGCCCGCCGTGCTCAACATCCCCAGCATCGCCGCGGACCAGCGGTAGTTGCCGGGAAAATACATGAAGTAGGGGGGATCCTTTTTCTCGGCCATGTGCTTCCTCGTCAAATGGTGATGGAAGATGGTGATGAAAAAATAGTGATGGAAGATGGTGATGGGCAATGGGAATGAGTAATGGGATATTGTCATCACCCTTTCTCATCACCAGTTCCCATCACCAGTATCTCATCACCCCTTGTTGAGCAGGCGCTCAGTGAGCCGCAGATAATTGGGCAGGCGCGGCGGGGCGAGCGCCCACCCGACGAGTACGCCTGCGGCACCCGCGACCATGTCCCCAACCTCGAAAGTGCGGGTCGCGGTCAGCCTTTGCGCGAACTCCAGCCCCACCCCAAGCGCTATGCACCCGAGGACGCATGCGACGCGTTTACCGCTGTCTTCATAGATGTTCGCAAACCACGACATGAGCGCAAGATACGCTGCCATATGCCCGAACTTGTCTCCCTGCTCGACCTGAAGCTCCACGGGATAAGCCGTTAGGGATTCGTAGACGATAAAGAGCACCAGCATCCAGCCGAGCACCAGCCAAAGGGACCGCAGCCTGAGCGGTTGCGACTGCGGGGGGGCAGCCTCTAACATAGCGTTTTTCCAACGGACACCGCGGAGACCATCATGGCGCAGCTTACATTGAAACAGGCCAACACTATTATCGAAAAAGGCTTCGCCAAGGCGCGCGAGATGAAGATCAAGCCGCTCGGCATCATCGTCCTCGATGCAAGCGGGCACATCGTTTCCGCGCAGCGGGAGGACGGGGCGAGCATGTTCCGGCTCGACGTCGCGCAGGGCAAGGCGTGGGCGGCAGTGGCGATGGGCGCGTCGAGCAAGGCGCTCGCCAATCGGGCCAAGGGCAATCCGAACTTCTTCGTGGCGCTCGCGGCTACCGCGAGCGGGAAGTTCCTCCCGCAGACCGGCGCCGCCCTGATCAAGGACAAGGACGGCACCGTCATCGGCGCGGCCGGCGGCAGCGGCGGCACCGGCGAGGAAGACGAAGCGTGCTGCGTGGCGGGAATAGAGGCCGCGGGCCTCACGGCCGACGCGTCGGCCTAGGAAGGATGAACGTGGAACGTGGAAGGATGACCTGGTTTTTTGAGTCGACACCAAGCGGGTCATCCTTCATCCCTCATCCTTCATCCTTCTGATCGATTCCAGTCGCATTTACCACAGCTCAGGTATCTCATGTCCACTTATGTTCCTGCCGCAGTCGGCATGTCCCTCGCAGAGGTGGACACGCCCGCCCTGATCCTCGATCTCGACGCCTTCGAGCGCAACCTCGACAAGTTGAACGCCTCGCTCGCGGGCAAGAACGTCAAAGTCCGCCCGCACGCGAAGAGCCACAAGTGTCCGCAGATCGCGCTCGCCCAGATCGCGCGGGGCGCCGTCGGCGTGTGCTGCCAGAAAGTGAGCGAGGCCGAAGCCATGGTGCTGGGCGGCGTGCGCGACGTCCTGATCGCCAACGAGGTCGTAGGCGCGCCTAAGCTCGCCCGGCTGGCGGCGCTGGCGCGGCAGGCGCACGTCGCCGTTTGCGTGGACGATGCGGGCAACGTCGCCGCGCTGGACGCCGCCGCGGGGCAGGAATTCGGGGTCAAGCTGGACGTGCTGGTAGAGGTCAACGTCGGCGCGAACCGCTGCGGTGTCGAGCCCGGGGAGCCCGCGGTCAGGCTTGCGCAGAGCATCGCGGCCTGCAGAAACCTGCGCTTCGCGGGACTGCAGGCGTACCACGGCAGCGCACAGCACCTGCGCAAGGTCGAAGAGCGGCGCGCAGCGATCGAGCAGGCGGTGGGCCGCGTCCGCGCTACCGTCGCGGCGCTGGAGAAGGTGGGGTTGAAGTGCGAGAAAGTGACCGGCGCGGGCACCGGCACGTATCTCTTCGAGGCGACGAGCGGCGTCTATCACGAGCTCCAGGCCGGATCGTACATCTTCATGGACGTGGACTACGGGAAGAACGACTGGACCGAGAGCGGCATGCCGCGCTACGAGCACAGCCTGTTCGTGTGGACCACCGTCATGAGCCGGCCCAACGATGAGCGCGCGGTCGTGGACGCCGGGTTGAAGGCGTCCGCGGTGGATTCGGGCAATCCACGGGTGGCCGACGATCCAACAGTGGAGGTCGTAAGGCTGTCGGACGAGCACGGCGTATTGAAGCTGAACGGCGCGCGCGGCTACGCGGTCGGCGACAAGCTGAGGCTCATTCCCGGCCATTGCGATCCGACGGTCAATCTCTACGACAACTTCGTGTGCGTGCGCGGCGGAAAGGTCGAGGCGATCTGGCCGATCACGGCGCGCGGCGCGGTCTGGTAAGAGCAGAGACTGGAGACCTGAGACAAGGATTTCCAGTCCCTAATCCCTGGTCTCCGGTCTCTGTTAATGGCGGAAGTCATTCAGGGCCTTTGGATCGGCCGGCCGTTGTCGGCACTCGAGCGCCTGGCGATGACCTCTTTCCTGCGCCACGGCCACGAGTATCACCTTTACTGCTACGACGACGTCGGCAGCGTGCCGGCCGACGTAGTGGTCAAGGACGGCAACGAGATCCTGCGGGCTTCGGAAATCTTCACCTACCAGCACGGTGCGGGCCGCGGCAGCCTGTCGGCGTTCTCGAACCTCTTTCGCTACAAGCTGCTGCTCGAGCGGGGCGGGTGGTGGGCCGATACGGACGCGGTCTGTCTGCGGCCGTGGGATTTCCCGGGATCCATCGTCATGGCAAGCGAGCACGCGCGCGGCCCGCAGG
>DASRJL010000163.1:0-57618 GCA_035649495.1 Burkholderiales bacterium
GCCGGTGAAAGGTGGACGGCATGAACTGCGTGTGGCCGAAGGCGCCCGCCCACGAGCCGGCCAGTGCCTCGGGCCGGACGTCGCCGCTCTCGATGATGCGCAGCGCCGCCACCAGCTCGCCGCGGAAAAACCGCTGCCGCCCGCCAAAGCACGACGCGGTCGCCAGCGAGCGCACCAGCGGCCGGCGTCCCATCACGCGGCCGTAGTCCGATTCGATGCCCCATACCGCCGTTATGACGTGACGGTCGACGCCGAACTTCCGTTCCGCATCCGCCAGCACCGCGGCCCATTCCCCGAGTTTCGCGCGGCCGTCCGCGATGCGCTGCTCGTCCACCAGCATCGCCAGGTAGTCCCACACGGGCGTGACGAATTCGGGCTGGCGGTCCATCGCCTCGATCACGCTCTGATCGGGCTCGACGCCGGCGATGGCCTTGTCGAAAGTCTGCGCGGAGACGCCCGCGGCGGTCGCCTGCCCGCGCAGCTCCTTTACGCAGGCGTTGAAATCGGGGGCGGGGGCGCCTTGCGCGCCCGTAAGCGCAAGAAACAGCGGGAAAAAGGCAGTGCGGAAATGAAACAGCATCGGATGGAGACCGGGGAAAGGCAGGGAAGTTCTTATCCCCTCCCCGAACTTCAAACTAGAAACTTGAAAACTAGAACATATCTCATAAATGACCGCTCAAGATCCGCGAGTCCTGGGACGACTTTCCATCTTGATGCCGCAAGAAATCAGTGCCATCAAGTTCAGGGCATCGGATGGTAATGGTACGAGCGGTCGCCAACAGCGCCGGAGAACGCGTAGGACTTCGATTCCGGAATTCACAACACTTGATGCGTTGAATCGGACGTGTGATGAACCACAGGACCGTGATGCTTCCAGTAAGCGCCGGCATACCATTGGCGTGGTCAACCTGTCCCCGCCCATGGTCCGAATGATGTTTTCGAGATGGCTTTTAGAAACTCAACTCAACCTGTCCACCAGGTCCTTCGCTTCCTTCAGGCCGATGCCGCTCTTCTCCCGCAGCATCCTGATCGCCTCGACCTTTCTTCCCGTGGTGGCGAGCCGCCGCACTTCCTCGCTCATCTGCTGCGCGCGCTGGATCGTCGCCATGAGGCCGGGGGCGGGCGTCACGATGGCCTCCTCCCGGCCGATCGTTTCGACGGCTGCCTTTGCTTCCGCGAGTCCCAGCCCCTTCTTGTCCCGCATGAGCTTGATCGCCTCCATCTTGCCGCCCTGCGCGAGAAGGCCCGTCACTTCCAGGCGGAGGGCATCCTGCCGCCGCGCCTCCACTGGAGGTTTGCCTGCCGGCGGCGCTCCCCGAACGATAGCCGTGTCCCGCGACCGTCCCGACAGGAGCTTCGTCAGGACGATGGGCAGGACCAGGATCAGGGCCGCGATGAGGATATAGGTGAGTTCCATGGCTGGACGGAGCGTGACCGATAGTGCGTGACTGATGAGGCGTGACTCGTGATTGGTGCCGCGTGCTCGTCAAATAAGTTTACCTTGGAGCGGGCAAAACGGGTGTATCGGCGCGGCAATTTTTCACCGGTGCCTTTCCGGCGCAGTCCACAAGCCGGTCGGGCGCGCGCCGCATATCAGTCAGGCATTACCCGGCGGACAGATCATCCAAGTTCTTGAAGCGTATGCAGGACTTGGCGAGAGCTACCACTGGTATCGCAGGCCTGCCCCGAGCGCGTACGTCCGCTGCTGGCCATTCAGCTCGGCATTCACGTCTGCGTAGAAGCGCAGGTCGCGCTTGAGCTCAGTGGAGATGCCGGTGCCTATTACTGCACTGTCGCGGGGTACCGCCGGGCCGGTCACCGAGAAGATGGCGGCGGACGGGTCCCCCGCGAGGCGCGCGCTGGCCGCGACCGGATCGTTGAACTCATGCGCCCATGCGGCGCGGCCCTCGACCGTCCACTGGGCGCCGGTCGCGTGGAACGTGTGGACGGCCCGCGCGCCCAGCATGGAGCGAAGCGACTCTGAGCGCTGGCTTGGCACGCTCAGGTTCAACGCGCCGGCGCCCTGCTCGTCGTAGGCGTCCTGCGACTGGCGCAGCCAGGACAGGGCGGCCATGGGGGTTATCCCGGAAGCCAGCGTATAGCCGGTCTCCACGTGTGCGGCCCAGGAGTAGCCGTTGAACGATCCGCTGGCGGTGCGGACCAGCGGTCCCACCACGACGAGCCGGGTGGCGTCCGTATCCTGCCGGGCGTAGCTCGCGATGCCGTCGAGGTACCACGCGCCGTCCCGATAGCGTCCGTAAGTGCCGAGCTGATGGTTCCGGGTGCGTGCGCTCCCCACCGCACCATCCTGGTCGGAACGAGGCTCGGCGTAGCCACCGAACACGCCGAGGGTCACGCCGCCGTGGAACGCGTGGTCGAAGCCCGCCAGCACGCCGCCGAATCGAAAATCGGCGCCAGCCGCGTTGGCGTCGCCGTCCAGGCGTCCCTTGCCCCCATAACCTCGCACCCAGAATCCCTTGCTGGCGTCGGTGCGGTCGGCTGGAGATGCGGGCGAGGGCAGGGCTTGCGCATAGGCCGGCGCCGAATCGTTCCGGAGGCTCTCGTCGAACGCGATCTGCAGCGGGCTGGACGCAATGCCGGTGGCGGGCGCATTGCCGCCTTCGGACACACCGAGGCGGGCGACGATGTTCTGGTTGATCGCGCGCTGGTTGAAAACACCCGTCTGCGACATCGCAGCGCGCCCTGCACCGGCGATGGAGTCGAACGCCGCGCGCGCCTGCGCGGACGAAAGCCCCACCAGCGTATTCAGCACGAGCGCCGAATCTTCGCTGTTTCCCGCTTGTGCGATGCGCATGAAGGCGAGCGCTGCTTCGGACTGGTTGGCCGTGGCGATGATGGCGGTGAACGGAACGTCGTTGCGAGTCAACGTCAGGTAAACGTTGCCGGGGTCGTAGGTGAGCAGCGGGCTCAGGAAGGCCAGGTTGGACGTGACCGAGGAAAACTGTCCTGTCACGCCGCCCGGGGCCTGGACGATGGTGTAGGGAGTCTGCAGGGCGTAAGCACCAGCCTGAGCCTGCACGTCCACGGTTCCGCCGGTTATGGCTGCCGCGCCTCCGTTGCTCAGCACGAGCCTGTCGCTATTGCCCGCAGCGTCCGCCTTGACCGCGAGGGTCGAGCCCGGAACAAACGCGACGTTGCCGTTGATATTGATCGGGCCCATGCCTGCGGTACCGCGGGTCAGGCGGCCGGCGTTGACGACGTTGCCGGTGATCGTCCCCGGTCCGCCGAACTCGGCGCCGGGCGCGACAGCAACGTTGCTGGCGAGTGATCCGGTGACGTGAAGGCGCCCGCCAACGCCGGTGAAGTCTGCAGCGCCGTTTCCCGTCATGGTGACGAGTCCCGGGCCGTAGACGAAAAGCTTGCCGGTCCCGCCCAGGTTACCGGAGTAAGTGCCGTCCGTGACCTGGTAGAACGCGAGCGTGGCGTTGTTCGCGATGTTGCCCTGCAGGCTCGCCGTGTTGCCGATCAGCGCGCCGTTGCTGACGGTGGTGCCGCCGGTGTAGGTATTGATCCCGCGCAACCACAAGGCGCCATCGCCCTCCTTGACAACCCTGCCGCTGCCACTGATCGTTCCCGAATATACGTCGGTATCCGATTCAAAGTAATTCGTTCCAGCGGTCTCTTTGTTCCGGGCGAAAGCCAGGACGGCGTGGTTGACTGTCGTTTCGCTGATGTTTCCCGCTCTCGTGTTCAGCGTTCCTGCAGCAATGGTCGTTGTCCCCGTATAGGCGTTACTGCCGTTGAATGTAAGCGTACCTATGCCGGCCTTGGTGAAGCCGCCCGTTCCGACAACGGATCCGGAAAACGTGGTATCGGCATTGTTGGCACCCGCGACGAGGGTGTTCGCACCTAGGTTGATCGAACTGCTGATCGTGCCTTGGAGCGAGCCAACTTCCCGCGTTCCATCCGCTGCGCTGATATCGAATATTGCGGACGGGCCAACGACGAGCGGTGAAGACGGGTTCAGCCTGCCCGCTCCCTCCAGTCTCAGGGTATTTCCGGAAACAGTAGTTGTCCCGGAATAGAACTGAGGGGAAGCGAGTGTCAGCGTTCCGCCCCCGAGCCACTCGAAACCACCCGTGCCCGATATCGCGCCGGAAAAAGTGGTGTTGGTGAACGGGACGGCCTTGCTGCGGAGGGTATTCGCGCCGAGAACCACGGATCCCCCTCCGTTCAAGGCACCGAACTGCCGGCTGCCATCGGCTGCGGAAATATCGAGCGTCGCGCCGGCTTGCACAGTGAGCCCTGTCGCGGAGGATCCGAACGTACCGGCGCCGCTCAGTGCCAACACTCCCTCTTCGACACGCACTTCGCGGGAAATTGAGCTCGCGGCGTTCACGGTCAATCTTCCAGCCCCGCTCTTGACGATGGTTGCAGCACCCGTGATCTGTGACGAGTAAGTACCGTCGACGTTCTGGTCGAACCGCACGGTCGCAGGCAGTACGGGAACAGTGATACCCGTGCCCAGGCTGGCGGCATTTCCTTGGAGCGTGCCGCCGAAAAGATAGATCTGGTTGCCATTCCAGATATTGGGTCCGTTCAGGGACAGGACGCCGGTGCCCTCCTTGGCCAGCGCGCCGTTTGCGGTCACGATGCCGTTCAGCGTAATGTCAAAGGCGTCAGTGTTGATTGTGCTGAGATTGACGGTGAAATCTCTTGCGGTAGTGAAACTTGCCTGTGCTTGCAGCCGCTTCAGCGTGAGGTCGACCGGGGCGCCCGGCGTCCCAAGATCGGCGTCAGTTCCTGCGAGGAGGAGCGTCGATCCGAAAACGGGAATGACAGGCACGATATTGAAGGTGAAATTCCCTCCGCAGGCGCACATGAAGTCCGCAGAAAAGGAGCTTCCGAAAGAAAATATCGACTGCGTCGTGAGTATCGTCGTATTGAGCCCGGTAAGCGCCGCCTGGGTTTTTGCGGAGGTAACCGGACCCGCGTACGCATCCCGCACCGCCGGACTGCTGGGATCGAAGACCTGCGCACGGCCATCGCCTGCCATGAGCGCGAGCGCGGCCGCAACTGCTCCTGCGAGCAGCTTGACGCGCCGCTGGCCCCTCCCTGACACCATGCTCCCTTGACCGCTGGTTACGGAATTTATTGCTCTTCGGTTACAACCAGTTAGAGCAAGAAACGTGCCCGGCTTCTGCCGCCGTTATGTTACCGCACTCCGCCGCTTGCGCGCTGATAGGCAAGAGCGGCGAGCGCGAGGTCCGCGAGTCCCATGCCGCGAAAGACGAATGCCGTGCGTTCGCTCCGTGACGATACTTCGGCAACGCTGCCAGCGACCAGATCCGCCAGGTCGCCGCTCACCAGTTGCGGCTCCACCATCGGCTCGGGCATGGTGGCCTCCTGCTCCCGATCGTCGATCACGATGCGGGCAAAGGCGCCCATGCTGTCGCGCAGCCACGGCAACGCAAGATCTGGCAGCGTTGCGAAAGCGCCCGGTTTCAGCCAGCGCGCGTCGACGAACGGGTCGGGCCGCGGCGTCAACGGCACTGAACTCACCACGATGTCTGCGGCGCTGATCGCGTCCCGCGCGGTGGCGGCAGCGATGGCTGCAAGCCCCCTCCTTTCCGCCGTCCGGCAGAGCGCGTCCCGGTTGGCGGCTCCCCGACCGAAGGCCCGGACCTCTTTCAACGGGAACAACTCCACCAACGCGCGCAGATGGCTTTGCGCCTGGACTCCGCAGCCGATGAAGGCGATGGTGGACGCCCGCGGGTTTGCCAGCCGCTTTGCCGCCACTGCGGAGAGCCCCGCGGTGCGCACGGCGGTTATCCAGTTGCCGTCGATCACCGCGAGCGGCAGGCCGGTGTCGCCATCCTGCAGCACGACCAGCGAATTGATGGAGGAAAGCCCGCGCTCAGGATTCCGTGGATTGAGGAGCAATGCCTTCACTGCCATGAACGGTGGATCGTCCGCTGCCGAGAGCGTCGCCATCAGGTAGCGGCCGTCCGGCGGCTTGATCACCGGCTTGGGCGCGCTCCACGCCCGGGACTGCTTCGCGCTGCGCAGCAGCGCCTCTATGCTCTCGACGACCTCCGTGGTCGACAGTTCCAGGCTGTCGAGCGCGGCAGGTGAAAGATAACGCGGTCCTTCCATGCTCATGGTGTAGCGTGCCCGCTACAGGCGACGTAGTGATGCGCTGTCGTTATGGTACCTTTTGCCAGTGTTTCTTTTGTACCAATGTGCACTCGTTCATATTCTTCGCCGCGTACCGTCGAGTAGATTCTGCCAACGGGAAAAAGGGGGAGTCGCCATGACCGCGCTCGATTTTCTGTTCGTGATAGGACAGGTGTTGATGCTGTCATCTCTCGTTTACTTTCTTGGTCTCGCTCTCTGGTGGCGGTTCAACCAGCCCGCCGACCTCGAGGCTGCGGAGCGTTTCTCTGAATTGAAGATCAGAGAAGAGGCGCGCGCCACGCCGCCCGCTATCGAGGCCGACGAGTCTCACCCCCATCAGGAAATCGCTCACGCGTGAGCTGAGCGCTCTTCCTCCCTTCACTCCACGACGCCGAGCCTGCCGTTGTGGCTGCCCATGTACCACAGCCGCCCGGCTGAATCGATCACCATCTTGCGGATGCCGACGTTGTTCGACGGCAGCGGCACGACGCGCATCTGCTCGGTCTTCGGGTCGAGGCGTACCACGGTGTCCGTATTGATCTCGTTGACCCACACCATTCCGCCGCCGTCCACTGTCACCGCGTATGGCCCGGCGTTACCCGCCGGCAGCTGGTACTCCTTCACGACCTTCATCGCGGCCGGATCGAGCTTGGCGAGCTTGCCGTTGCCGTAGAGCGCTACCCACAGCATGCCGTCGGGCGCCGTCGCCACGCGGCGCGGCTGTGAGCCGCGGCCCATGTCCACTTCGCTCATCTGGCCGGTCTTCGGGTCGAGCTTTCCCATCTTGTTGTCGCCCATGCGGCAGAACCAGACGTTGCCCGCCTTGTCGAGCGAGAGCCCGTAGGGGCCGCCCGACGATGGATACTCCTTGATGGATCCCGTTTTCGGGTCCAGGCTTGCCAGCTTGTTGCCGCTCTGCATGGTGAACCAGATCGTGCTCTGATCATCGGTGATGATCAGCGTGTGCGGACCGCCGCCGCCCGACGGCGTCTTGTACTCGACCATCTTGCCGGTGGCGGGATCGAGCTTTCCTATCGTTCCGTTGCCATTGCCCGTCGTCCAGACGTTGCCCTGCCGGTCCACGAGCAGGCCGTGCGGACGGTGGCCGGCAGGCAGGTCCCACTCCTTGAACGTTTTGGTCTTCTCATCGAAGCGCGCGATCTTATTGCCGCTCATCACGGTGATGTAGATGCTCCCGTCGGGCGCGACCGCCGGATCGCGCGCGAAGCGCGGCGTCGGCACCGGCCACTCGCTCACCTTGCCCGCGAGATTCGGGTGCGCGCCGGGCGCGATGCCGTAGTTGGACCCGCCGGCGTGGGCCGCCGCGACAGGGACAAGGCAAAAAATCAAGCTGACGACGCGGTTCATGGGGCTCCAATCCTGGCATTCCGGCGATTCAATTCGCTTCTCGGTGCTTTCCATGGGCGATGCGGATTCGACAGCTGGCATGGCTACCCGTGCTTGCCGTGTCAAAGGAACTCAGTATGTGTCAAAGGAAGGCAGTATGTGTCACAGGAAGGCAGTATTATAGATGCGGGGATCGCCGCGCACACCGATGCTTCGGGAATGACCTGAGGCAGGGGCGAGGCGTCGAGGGAGAAAACCGGGATGGACAGCTGGAACCGCCGCCGCGTGCTGCAGGCGGCATTCGCGGGAACGGCCGCGGCCTTGTGGCCGGGTGCCCGGCCGCTCGCGCAGAGTTCTGCAACGTCGCTCCTGCGAGCGAAGAAAGAGGCGCTCGTCATCGGCAACAGCAAGTACAGGACCGCGCCCCTCAAGAACCCGGCAAACGATGCCACGGGTATCGCCGAGCAACTGAAAAGTGCCGGCTTCGGCGTGACTCTGGGCCTGGAGCTTTCCCGGGTGCAGATGCAAAGCGCCATCGCCGCATACGGACAGCGCCTCGCGAGCAGCAAGGCGGTCGGGCTCTTCTATTTCGCCGGCCATGGCGCCCAGCTCGCTTGGCGCAATTACCTCATCCCGGTGGACGGCGAGATCGCCAGCGTGGAAGAGCTGCGCGACCGGGGCGTGGACGTGAACAGCCTGATCGACGGCATACGCCGGGCCGGCAATCCGATGAACCTCATCATCCTCGACGCCTGCCGCGACAACCCGTTCGGCAGCGCCGGGCGCGTCGATCAGAAGGGCCTGTCCCAGCTCGACGCCCCGCCGGGCACGCTGCTCGCTTATGCTACCGCTCCCGGCAACACCGCCATAGACGGCGAAGGCAGCAACGGCCTCTACACCGAGCACCTTCTGCGGGAGATGAAAATTCCGGAATCGAAGGTGGAGGACGTCTTCAAGCGCGTGCGCCTCGCGGTGCGCCGTCGGTCGAACGGCCTGCAGATACCGTGGGAAAGCACGTCGCTCGAGGACGACTTCTGGTTCGTTCCGCCGAAAGAGCTGAAGAAGCTGGCCGAGGCGGAGATCGAGCGGGAATTCAAGGAGGAGCTTTCGGTGTGGGAGCAGGCGCAGAAAGCGACCGCGCCGGGCCCCGTCGAGGACTATCTCAGGCGCTACCCCAGCGGGCGTTTCAGCGAGCTTGCCCAGCTGCAGTTCGACCGCGCGCTGGCGAAGCTGGGCGAGAAGAAAGTCGAGGTGGTTTCCGCACCCATGAACCCGTACACCAAGGGCACTGCGAGAGCGAACACGGCATACAACATGGGCGACAGCTATTCGTATCGCGTGCTGGATGCCCTGACGACGCTGGAGGAATCGAAGTACACCCATCGAGTCACGCAAATCACCGACGACGCGGTGCTCTTCAACAAGGGGAACACGATAACTGATCTGCTCGGCAACTATCAAAAATGGGGACGCTCCAACTGGTCGGGCAGTCAAACCGTCCCGGTTGAATTCAGCGTCGGGAAACGCTGGAAAACCCGATTCGACCATCAGAACGCGGAAGGACGCACTACGGTTGTCGATCTGGAGTTGCGCGTAGCCGACCGGGAATCCATCACGGTGCCCGCCGGGACCTTCAATGCATTTCGTGTCGACGCAACCGGCTGGCGCACGGGATCGGGCCTGAATGAACGGTGGAACCTGAAGACGTGGTATGCGCCGGAACTGGTGCGCCGGCCGGTGGCGTGGGAGTGGAACAACAGGAACAGTTGGGGCCGCCCTTCGTATACCCAACGGCAGGAGCTCACTGCATACAGGCAAGCATGACGTTTACGAGAATGAGATAGAGGAAGCGGATTCGTGACGGCACAGCGCCCGCTTTTCTTCGGTCGGACATCGGGCGCGGGCCGGCACGCTCCGTTGGTGGTTATCGTGCTTCTCGGCACGCTCCTGGCCGCCACTGGCGCCTCCGAGATGGCCGACCTCAAGCTTCTGGACATCCAGTTCCGGCTCCTGCGCGCCTGGTTTCCGCAGCCTGCACCGCACGAAGTCGTCGTGGTGGGCGTCGACGAGGAGGCCGGGAAGGCATTTCCCGAGCCGATCACGCTCTGGCACCGGCATCTCGCCCGGTTCTTCGGTGCGATGGCGCGGGCGAAGCCGTCCGCGGTCGGCGTCGATATCGTGCTGCCGGAGCGCAGCTACGAGACCGTGCTGCCGGGCTCCGATCGTGACCTGATGAAGGGGCTGCTGGAGGCCCGTCGCGCCTATCCGCTGGTTCTTGCGCTGACGCTGGATCCCGGAAATCAGCCGCGCGCGATCCATCCACCGTTCGCGACGGCGGCGGGCAAGGGCGCCACCGGCTTCGCGCTCTTTCCCGCAGACCTGGACGGCACCATCCGGCGGTTCGACGAGCACCTTGGCAAGGAAGGCGAGCGCGTGGACACGCTCGCCGGGCAGATGGCGCGCCATCTGAAGGAGGAGCCGTCCGCCGGCTATATCGACTACCGGCAGGGCGCGCGTTTCGAATACATCCCGTTCCAGCGGGTGCTCCGGTGGGCAGATGACAAGGACGACACCGCTCTTGCGCGGGCGTTCGGAGGCAAGCCGGTGCTGCTTGGCATGGTGCTGCCATTCGTGGACCGTCTCCCGGCGCCGGTACCGCTTGCCGCGTGGGAGACGGATGCGTCGGACACGCCCGGTGTGCTGATCCAGGCGCAGGCGCTGCGCAATTTCCTGAATGGCGGCCTGATCCGGCCTGCGGCGACAGCGGCGGTTGTCGCGCTGTCGGTTCTTGCCGGCTGCCTGTGGCTGGTCTCGGCCTCCACTGCCATCGTCGCCGCCCTGATGACTGTGCTTGGTGCGATACTGCTTGCGTTTTCCACGTGGATGCTCGCGCAGGGGTGGTTCGTGCCGACGATCGCACCCCTGCTCACGGCGGCCGCAGCGCTCGGCGGCCGCAACGGGTACGACACGCTCCTCAAGCTCCGCGAACGGCGCAGGATGCGCGCGTCGTTCTCCGG
The DNA here is from genome assembly GCA_035649495.1 of Burkholderiales bacterium. GTDB lineage: Bacteria > Pseudomonadota > Gammaproteobacteria > Burkholderiales > SG8-41 > SG8-41. Next base: position 10,503 of record DASRJL010000163.1, read on the forward strand.
CTACGTCAGCCCGTCGGTGATGGACGAGATCCTGGCCGGCCGCATACAGCCCGATCTGGGCGGCACCCGGAAATTCGTGTGCGTGATGTTCTCCGACATTCGCGGCTATACCACGCGGAGCGAGAGCATGACGCCGGAGCAGATCATCAGTTTCCTGAACCGCTACTTCGAGCGCATCGTAGCGCTCGTCCACCAGCGCGGAGGCAGCGTCATGTGCTTCATGGGCGATGGGATCATGGCGGTGTTCGGCGCGCCCAAGCCCATGGAGCATCCGTGCCGCGAGGCGTTCGAGACGGCGCGGGCCATGCTCGGGTTCGTCACGGAGCTGAACCGGGAATTCCTGGCGGAAGGGGTAGCCGCCGTGGAAATCGGCATTGGCCTGAACGCGGGTGAAGCGGTCGTAGGGCACATCGGATCGTCCACGCGGCACGACTACAGCGCGATCGGCGATGTCACCAACGTGGCATCGCGCGTCGAAGGGCTCACGAAGGAGGCCGGCTACCGCATCGTCGTGACGCGGGCGGTGGCCGATCTCCTGGGGAAACAAGCCGAGCTTGCCCCATTGGGCGCCATGGCTATCAAGGGCCACACGCCGGTGGAGGTATACGGGTACGCAGAAGTGGCGCCGGACGGTGGCGGCGTCAGGGAGCAAAGCGGCAATGAATACAGGGGCGCAGGGGCGCACTGAACCGGACACGGCGGGGCGGGAAGGGCTGACTGAAGCGGAAGTAGGGACGCTGTCGGCCCGCGCGCGGCTTCGGGTCGTGCCCAGGAACACGATCGTCGTCAGCGAGGGCGACCGCAGCGACTCGGTGTTCATTATCGAGTCGGGCAGGGTGAAGGTGTTCCTGCAGGGAGAGAATGGCAAGGAAGTCGTGCTCAACGTGCAGGGACCCGGCGAATATTTCGGCGATCTCGCCCTCGACGACGGACCGCGCTCGGCGTCCGTGGTGACGCTGGAGCCGTCACGGTTCCATGTCGTTACCAGGGATGATTTCCGGTGGTTTCTCGGCGCCAATCCGGATTTCGCGCTGCGGCTGATCGGGCGTCTGATGCACCGCGTGCGCGTGCTGACCGGCAACGTGCGCAACCTGGCGCTGCTCGACGTCTACGGCCGCGTCGTGCGCCTGCTCCACGACCTCGCCGTCGAGCAGGACGACGGCCGGTTGGTCGTGCCCGGCCGGCTCACCCAGAAGGATATCGGCGACCGTGTCGGCGCATCCCGGGAGATGGTGAGCCGTATCTTCAAGGATCTCGTTACGGGTGGCTACGTGACAGTGGATAAGAGGCAGATGATCATCCACAAGACCCTGCCTGCGCACTGGTAAGTACCTAAGAACGCAGGTAAAGACCAGATGGGGTTCTGAAAACGTGAATATTCAAGGGGCGGGAATGCACTCCGCCACTTCGCGCTGCCTGCAGCAGGGGTAGATTAGCGGTGTCGCGCCGTGTTCCGTGGGGGCGGACCGGTCCGGGGGACGGAAGTCCGGGTTATCAAAGGGAGGAACGATCATGATGGGACGTTTTTTGGGTAGCTTGCGCCGGGCGCTCGTCACGGCGCTGGCTGGCTGGCTGGTTGCAGGAGTTCAGATAGCGGCGGCGCAGGGGATCGCCATGGTCACCGACGTAGCGGGTAAGGTCGGCGGACCGGCGCCCGTCACGATCATGTCGGAACTCACCGCCGATGCCCGGCTTGATCTGGCGACCGGCGCCTCGCTTACCGTGATTTATCTCAAGTCGGGCGACGAATACGCGTTCTCCGGCCCGGCCCAGGTGCAGTTTCGCGCGGACGCGCCGCAGATGATCACCGGCGCGCAGCCGCAGAAGCGCTCGAGCCCGCTCGCCAGGGGTGGCGCCGTCTCGATCAAGCCGGTGCCGGTGAGGCAGGCGGCCTTCGTCATGCGCAGCAGCAAGCCCACGGCGCGCATCAGGCTCCTCACTCTCGCCGGGACGAAGACCCTCGATGCGGCGCCGGAATTTCGCTGGCAGGAGCTCGAATCGGGACTGACGTACCGCTTCGAGCTGGTAGACGATACCGGGCGCTCGCTGCAGGAAGCCCAGGTACAGGGTCCGGTATTCAGGTTGCCCGACTCGGTACAGCTGCGCGAAGGGATCACCTACACCTGGGAAGTATCCGCGCGTACGCCCGACGGCCGGCGCTACGTGAGCGCGGGGGATTTCAGCCTCGCCGGGGCGGATGTCCGTTCGCAGGCAAGCGCGTTGCGGCCGCGTGCCGGCGCTTCGGTCTCGGATCGCGTGGCCTATGGGGCGTGGCTCGAGCAGGTCGAATTGCGGGACGAAGCGCGCAAGTACTGGAAGGTGCTATCCGCGGAGCGGCCGGGGGATGCGAAGCTGAAGGAGCTGGCGGGGGAGTGATTCGGCTGTGAGCTGTAAGCTGTGAGCCATCAGCCGCGGGCTACGAGCTACGGGCCACAAGCTCGGAGCCATGAAGTACAGACAATGCTAGCGTTCGGCCACGTGTTTCGAGTGGCGTATTCGCTGGTCGGGGTGGGGAATTAGCGGGGAGGGGTCAGCCATGCGCACGCGCATACGAGTTTGGACCGTTCTATTGCTTCTTGCGAATTGCGCCTCCTTCGTCCTGCTGCCGAAGACCGGGTGGGCGCAGGAAACGGACATCGATGCTGCCATCACCGAGAGCCGGTCCGGCGCTTCCATGCGCGAGTTGCAGGCGCAGGCAGGCGCGCCGCCTCCGAAGACCGACGACCGGCGCGAACTGGCGATCTTCTACCACAAGCGTGGGATAGCCAATCAACGCCTCGGAAACTATTCCCGCGCGGTCGAGGACCTGCGCGTCGCGCTCGAAAACAGTCAAACGAAACAGACCGCCGACGACTGGGGCTACCGCTGGCGCGTACAGAACGATCTCGGCTCGGCGTACATGAGTCGCGGCGACTGGTTCTCAGCCATCGATCTCTGGAAGCAGACTGGCCTGGAGTACGAGAAGAGCAATTTGTACCTCTACCACTTTTCGCAGCTGGAGTTGATGAACGGATACGGCCACCTTGGATTGTGGGCCGACGCGGACTCGGCAAGACGGGAAGCGGACGCGGCGCTGGAGAAGCTGCGCAGCGTCAAGAGCTGGCCTCTCTACGGACTCAACGCGCTCGATCGCAACAACTACCACACGGCGCTTTTCTTCCTGCGCCAGGGGAATCGGGCGGAAGGCGAGCGGCGGATGCGCGCGTCGCTCGACTGGGCCGGGAAGTACGTCGAGGCGACCCGGGGCGCGTTTCCCGAGGGTCACCAGGAGCGACGCATCGCGGAAATGAACCGGAGCAGCGTGACGCGGGAGCTGGCGGACGTGCTGTCCGCGCAGGGCAAGCACGGAGAGGCGGAAATCCTGGCGCGCGCCGGGCTGCAGGAGGCATTGCGCTACTACGCGTTCAACACGGCGGCGACGAGCTATGCGCTGGTCGTCGTCGGGTGGTCGCGGTTCCAGCAGGGCGATATCGCCGGGTCTGAAAAGTACTATCGCCATGCCCTCGCCGCCATGGAGGGCTCGGGCGTTGCGCCGCACGCCACGTCGCTTGCCTCGCGCCGCGCCGCTCTGGCGAACGCGCTGCTCGCGCAGGGCCGGTGGAGCGAGGCGCTCACGCTGTTCGACGAGCGCGACCGGGGCTTGCGCTCCGACGAGGCGCAATTCAAGCGCTACGGCTCCAATCACGTAAGCTGGGCGTATGCCGTGCACAAGAGCGGGCAATCGCAGCACGCCGCACAGATGGCCGGCCGCCTGGTCGCGAGCCAGTTGAAGCGCCCGGTGCCCGAAGCGTGGACGCTTGCGCAACGGCGCGGCGTGCTCGCCATGGCTCTCGCCGGGAGCGGCAAGACGACAGAAGCGCTGAAGGCGTTCCAGCAATCGATACCCGACCTGGTGCGCCGGGACCAGGATGACGCCGAGAATACGGGCTACTGGCGGGCGTTCTGGCAACGCGCGATCCTGGAGGGCTACCTCGACCTGCTCGGGAACCTGCACGCTGCCGGCGGCGCTCCGGCGGGACTGGACCTCGTCGACGAGGCGTTCCGCATTGCCGACATGGCGCGCGGCTCGAGCGTGCAGGAGGCGATCGGCGCCACGGCCGCGCGCGCGCAGCTTCCGAACCGGGATCTCGCCGAGCTGGCGCGGAAGGAGCACGACACGTTGTACCGGGTGATCGCGCTGAACCAGCTCCTGGCGCGGCTCGCGGTCTCCGCCGGGCAGGAGCGCGTGCGCAAGGTTACCGACGACATGCGCGCCGAGATCGAACGGTTGCGGGGGGTGCACGCAGAGCTGCGGTCGGACATCCGCAAGCGCTATCCCGAGTATGCCGACCTGATCGACCCGCGGCCCGCCGGGATCGCCGAGGTGCGCAAGGCGCTCGCGCCCGGCGAGGCGGTCGTGTCCATTTACCTTGGCGAATCGCAGTGCTACGTCTGGACGCTGGGCGTCGGGGGCGCAGCCGTCCTCCGGATAGTCGCCGCGAGGCGTGAAGAGGTCGAATCCGATGTGCGCGAGCTGCGCAAGGCGGTGGATTTCGGCGACGGCAATCCGGCGCGCCTGAGGCAGTTCGATCTGGCTCGCGCGCACAAGCTCTACCGGGCGTTCTTCGAGCCGGACGAGGCGCTGTGGAAAGGCGCGCAGGTGCTGAACGTCATCCCGCACGGCGCGCTCGGGCAACTCCCGATGACGATGCTCGTCACCGCGGCACCCGCCGGTACAGGCGATGCGGCCTATCGCGACGCGCCGTGGCTGGTCCGCAAAGTGGCGCTGGTCCAGCTCCCCTCGGCGAGCGCCTTTACGGCGCTGCGGCGCGCGCCCGCGAGCAAGGCAGGGCGGCAGGCGTTCGTCGGTTTCGGCGATCCGATGTTTGCCGCGGAAGCCAGGTCCGGAGTGCAGGATAGCGTCGTACGCAGCCTCAACCTGCGCAAGGTCGCCGATCGCACGGAGGAGCAACTCCGTGTCGCGATGCGCAGCGGCGGCGCCGGCCAACCGGCGCTATCACCGGAGACGCCTGCCCTGTCGGGAGCGTTTTCGTTGCTCAATGCGCTGCCGGACACCTCCGACGAATTGCGGGAAATCGCACTGGCGCTGAAGGCCGACCCCGGCCGCGATGTGTTCCTGACCCGCCAGGCGACCGAGAAGAACGTCAAACAGGGCGTGCTGGAGAACCGCCGGGTGATCGTGTTCGCCACCCACGGTATCGCCCCCGGAGAACTTACCGGGCTCGACCAGCCGGCGCTCGCGCTTTCCAATCCCGCGCTGACTGGTGACACCGACAACGACGGTTTTCTCACAATGGAGGAGGTGTTGGCGCTCAAGCTCGATGCGGACTGGGTGGTGCTATCGGCTTGCAACACGGCCAGTGCGGACGGCAGAGGTAGCGAGGCGGTATCCGGCCTCGGGCGGGCGTTCTTCTATGCCGGGGCGCGCAGTCTGCTGGTATCGAACTGGGCGGTAGAGACAACCTCGGCGCGGCTGCTGACGACGGAGCTTTTCAAGCGGCAGGCGGAGAATCCGCAACTCACGCGCGCCGAAGCTCTGCGGCAATCCATGCTGGACCTCATGGGGAAGAAAGCGCCAGGCGGATTCAGCTACGCCCATCCGGCGTTCTGGGCGCCGTTCTCGCTGGTGGGGGACGGGGGGCGGTGATGTGCTTCGCGGCTGCGAGCTACGGGCTACGAGCTTCGAGCTGTCGGCTGTCGCGCGTATCGCTATCAGCGGTATTGTGCCTCGTCGTTGCAGGGTGCCTGGGTACGATGGGGCTCGCGAACGCGCAAAGCGCCTCATCCAACCCGCGAAACGAGCTTCGCGCACGCGCCGCCGAACAGCCCCCGCAGGGCGCCGATGACAGGACGCTCGCGCAGTTCTACCTGGGGCGGGGTCAGGCCGCGCGGCTGCTGGGCGATTCGCGTCAGGCGCGCGAGGATCTCGCCCGCGCGCACGAGCTGGCCAAAGCCGCCGGGATCGGATTGGACGCGTTCGTAAACGCCCGTGCGTCGATGGAAACCTGGAGCGGAGACCATCTGGCCGCCACCGCGATCCGGGCTGACTGGTTCTCGCGTCTTGAAAGAAAGCAATGGCTGGAACGGCTGTTCCATGCGGCGGTCCTCACGTCTTATTCACGCAATGTCGGCAATGTCGCCGACGCCAGGAAGTGGCACGCGGAAGCCGAGCTCGCTTTCGAGGACGCGGTCAAGGCTCCGGGCTGGAAAGTGTACAGCCGTTACGCTACGCAGTACGTCGAGGCGGCCCGCGGCCACGTATTCCAGCTCGAGGGTAAGCTCGATCTCGCGGCTGCGTCCTTCAGCCGGGCGCTGCGGGAGCTGGAGGCGGACAGCGCGCGCGTGGAGCAAAACCTTGCGAAGCGGGGAGAGTCGACCGATACGGCGGGGTACTACATCAACCGCATCTGGTTCGGCCGCGAGCTGGCGGTCACGCACGCGCAGCAGGGCCGTCATGCGGAGGCGGAAAGCACGCTGCGCGAGCTCCTGGCAGGGGAAGTGCGCCGCCTGGGACGCAACTCCGTCGAGGTCGGCATCCTGACCAATGCACTCGCGTTCGAGCTGGAAGAACAAGGACGCTTCGGCGAAGCCGGCGAGCTGTATTCGGCGTCGTTGGCGAGCTACGAGAGCGCGGGCGCGGTGCGGGCCTCCAGGGCGTATACCACCCTCGTTCGCAGCTTGGCGGCCAATCGCGCCTACGAGGGACGGTGGCGGGAGGCGGACGAAATGTTCGGCCGCAGGGCATCCCTGCTCGACCAGGTCCCCGCCTTGGCCAGGGTCATGGGGCGCGACGATTACGTGTGGGGCCTTGCGCTCGTGAAGACCGCCCGCGCCGGGGAGGCGGTTCCCATGCTGCAGGGCATCGTGAAGGGGCGCGCTGGCGCGTGGGGAGCGGACGACTACCGCACGCTCGAGCGGCGCGGCGTTCTGGCGGTAGCCCTGTCGTCTGCGGGCCGCAAGGAGGACGCGTTGCGGGAGTTCGGGGCCGTCGTGCCGCAACTCCTCGAAAAGGGACGCGACGATGGACTGGCGGAGGCGGTGAGCGCAAGCCGCAGGACTCGGCTCGTGTGGATACTGGAAGGATATCTCGAGCTGCTCGGCGAGTTGCACGGCTCCACCGTGCTGCGCGCGGCGGGGATAGACTCGGCGGCGGAGTCGTTCCGGATCGCCGACGTAGCCCGAGCGTCAGGGGTCCAGCGCGCGGTCAGCGCCGCGGCAGCGCGTGCCGTCCCGGGAGACCCGAAACTTGCCGAGCTGGCGCGCGGCGAACAGGACGCACAGCAGCGCATTTCGATCCTGTCCAATGTGTTGAGCCGTCTCCTGGGCGAGTCGTCCCAGACGCGCTCCGAAGCGATCATTGCCGGCATCAACACCGAGATCGCGCGGCTGCGCGAGGAACGCAGGCGCCTGTGGACGGAGATCACCAGGCGCTTCCCGGAATACGCCAACCTCATCGACCCGCGACCAGCGACGCTGGAGCAGGCCCGCGCGGCGCTGCGCGAGGGCGAGGCGCTCGCATCGTTCTACGTGGGAACCGACCGGACCTACGTGTGGGCGATCCCCAGGAGCGGCGCCGCGAGCTTTGCGGTGGTGCCGCTCGGCGAACGCGAAGCGGCAAGGACGGTAGCGCAACTGCGGCGGGCGCTCGCGCTGGAGGACGCGACGATTTCGCGACTTCCGAGGTACGACGTCGCACTGGCGCACAAGCTGTACGGCGTTCTGCTCGGCCCCGTCGAGGAAGCCCTGAAGGACGCGAGAACGCTGCTCGTCGTTCCGCACCATGCCCTGGGACAACTACCGTTCGGCCTGCTCGTGACGGCGGCCCACGACGCGGGTGCCGGCGCCGGGCCGCTATTCAGCGCCTACGCGGGCGTCCCGTGGCTCATACGCAAGGCCGCCATCGCGCAGCTGCCTTCCGTCAATGCGCTCGTAACGCTGCGCGCCATGCCGGCTGCCGGAGCGCAGCGCCGCGAGTTCATCGGCTTCGGCGATCCCTACTTCAGCAAGGCTCAGCAGGCACGAGAGGCCGCGGATGGTGCGATACGGCCGGCCGCGAGGTCGCTCAGCGTCCAGCTTCGCAATCTCCCGTTCGACAAATCGCCGTCGCCGGCTACAGTTGCTCGTGACGGTGAGCCCGGGTCGGCGAAGCCGTCCGGCGCGCCAGCGCCCTTGCGCTCCGCGGCGCTGGGACAACTTGCCCGGCTGCCAGACACGGCGGAGGAAATCCGTGACATCTCCCGGGCGCTCAACGCAGACGCCGCGAGGGATGTTTTCCTCGGTGCGCGGGCGAACGAGAGGAACGTCAAGTCACCCGATCTCGCGAACCGCAAGGTGATCGCATTCGCCACGCACGGCCTGGTCCCGGGCGACTTGAACGGCCTCGATCAGCCCGCGCTGGCGCTTTCCGCCCCGGAGGTCGCCGACATCGACGGCGACGGCCTGCTGACTCTGGACGAGATCCTGGGGCTCAAGCTCGACGCGGACTGGGTGGTGCTCTCCGCGTGCAATACGGCGAGCGCCGACGGACGCGGCAGCGAGGCAGTTTCGGGGCTCGGACGGGCATTCTTCTACGCGGGTGCGCGGAGCCTCCTGGTGTCGAACTGGCCGGTGGAGACGACTTCCGCGCGGCTGCTGACGACGGAAATCTTCAGGCGCCAGTCGCGGGATCCCAAACTGACCCGCGCCGAGGCGTTGCGCCAGTCAATGCTGGACCTGATGGGGAAGCAAGCGGCGGGCGGATTCAGCTATGCCCACCCGGCGTTCTGGGCGCCGTTTTCGCTGGTAGGAGACGGAGGCCGGTGAGCTACCAGTCATGAGCCGAGTTCCCGCAGCCCGCAGCCCGCGGCTCGCAGCCATCTGGCGAGTTTCCACAATCGCCGCCCTATTTGCGATATTGCTGCTGCTCCAACCACTTGCCCTGGCGCAAGGCGTCGCGATGGTTACCGACGTCTCGGGCTCAGTGACCGGTGACACGCCTGTTACCATAACTTCAGAGCTTGCCGCCGACGCTCGCGTGCGGATGGCGAAGGGCGGGACGCTCGTGGTGATCTATCTCAACTCCGGAGACGAGTACACGTTCACCGGACCGGCCGAGATCGAATTCCGCGCCGGCCAGCCGCAGGTCGTGAGCGGCGCGCCGCCGCGCAGGAGGGCGAGCCCGCTCACCAAAGGCGCCAATGTGAAGATCCGTCCGCTGGGGATATCGCAGGGAGGCTTCGTGATGAGGAGCACCCCGGGCTCCGCGCGCATCCGGCTCCTCAGTCTTTCCGGTACCGCGACGCTCGACGTGAATCCCGAGTTTCGCTGGGAAGCGAGCGCGAAGGCGCAGTACCGGTTCGAGCTTGCGGACGAGACCGGCAGGTCGCTGCACGAGACCGAGGTCGCGGGCGGATCGTTCACCCTTCCCGAGTCGATGCGGCTGGCCGAGGGCGTCGGCTACACGTGGCAGGTTTCGGCTCGGCTCGCCGACGGCAGGCGCTATATCGGCGCCGGCGACTTCAGGATCGCGACAACCGAGCTGCAGGCGCAAGCACGCGAGCTGCGTCCCGCTGCCGGCGCTCCCGTGTCGGAGCGCGTGGCCTATGGGGCGTGGCTCGAGCAGGTCGAATTGCGGGACGAAGCACGCAAGTACTGGCGGGCGTTATCGGCCGAGCGGCCACAGGATACGAAGTTGAAGGAGCTGGCGGGAGAGCGACTTTGAGCTATGAGCTGTGAGCTATGGGCCAGGCTACGGGCTGCGAGCCACGAGCGACGGGCCGTGAGCCATGGGACGGTGATGGAGGACTCGGCGTAGGACGCGAGCGGGAAGGCGTTGTTTTCCTATGCTTCCTGGCTCGATTTGTGCCTACAATCACATTGGGGGTCGGGGTGGTGCGGTAGCCCACCGCGGCCTCGTTCGGGAGAGTGGGCGGAAGTTGTTGAATTTTTTGGGCTAGATAGCCGGGGTCTGCGGGCGTAGTGCTGCAGCTTCCGGCGTTTTTCCCACGCTGCGTCGCGAATTCGTCTAAGGATAAGGAGGCAACTATGGCGAGCGGGTCGATGGTAGTCACCGTGTTGCTGGGAGTGGTCGCCGTGCTGCTGCTGGCCACCGTCATAGTGCTGGCGTCGATCGCGTCACAGTTGAAGGTGCTGCGGCGCGAGGCGGAAGTCGCGCGCAGCCACCTCGCGAAAATGGACTGGAGCCAGCTGATCTTCAGCGGCGTGCAGCACCTCAAGGAAGCGAGGCAGGCGCTCGATACCATAGACAAGCGGTTGCAGAAGCTCGAGGCGCTGGAGAAGATCCAGCTCTCTCACATCAACCTGCGGGCGGGACGATAGCGGCGCTTCGCCAGCACGGCGTCACACATCACTCATCGCTCAACACTTCGTCCAATGCCTGACTTCCGTTACGCGCATGCCTCGAGCGCCGATTGGCGGGAAGCAACCCGGTCGTGCCTTGCCCAGCTGGGACAGGGCCCGGCGAGCCTCGGCTTTCTCTACCTCACCGACGTGCTGGCCGATCACGCCGGCGACATACTCGCCACGCTCAAGAAGGCCTCGGGCATTCAGCACTGGGTCGGGACCGTGGGCATCGGCATCTGCGCAACCGGGCGGGAGTACCTCGACGAGCCCGCTCTCGCGGTGATGGCGGGGGACTTCGAGACCGGCTCTTTCCGTGTGTTTTCCGGGGTGGCGAGCGATGCCGACGTGGACAACGTGGCGCTGAAGTGCGGCAGCGCTCAGGCAAATTTCGCGATCGTCCACGCGGATCCCCAGAACGGACGGTTGACCGAGCTGGTGACCCGTCTCGCGGGCAAGATGGAAAGCGGATTTCTCGTCGGGGGGCTCACCAGCTCGCGGCGCCAGAACCTGCAGATCGCCGACGGCGTGATCGAGGGCGGGCTCTCCGGCGTGTCGTTCTCCGACGGCGTCACGATCGCGACCCGGCTCACCCAGGGCTGCTCGCCGCTGGGGCCCAAGCACACGATCACCGGCTGCCAGCAGAACGTCATCATCACCCTCGACGGGCGTCCCGCGCTCGACGTCTTCCGCGAGGACATCGGGGAGGCCCTCGGCCGCGATCTCAACCGCATCGGCAGCCACGTATTCGCGGGCCTGCCGATCGCGGGCAGCGACACCGGGGACTACCTGGTGCGCAATCTCGTGGGCATAGACCCGGCGAACAAGCTGATCGCGATCGGCGACATGGTGCAGCAGAACACGAGCGTGCTGTTCTGCCGGCGCGACGCGAAGACCGCGCAGGAGGACATGACGCGCATGCTGGAGAGCATACGTAAGGGAATGTTCACCAAGCCGCGCGGCGGCGTCTACTACTCCTGCATCGGGCGCGGCGCCAGCCTCTTCGGGCCCGATTCCGAGGAGCTGAAGCTGGTCCGCGAGGCCCTTGGCGAGTTTCCGCTGGTCGGATTTTTCTGTAACGGCGAGATCTCGCACAACCGGCTGTACGGGTATACCGGGGTGCTCACGTTGTTCATGTGACGAGCTGCGCGGTGACGAGTTTCACGGTGACGAACTTCGTCACGAGGCGATAGCCGGAGTCACTAGCGGCGAAGGAGCGTCGTCACCAGCGGAGCGCGCGTCGTCACCACGTCTAGAAGGATGATCCCGGCTGCTTCAGGAACTCGATCTCTTCCGGCGTGGATTCCCGTCCCAGCGCGTCATTGCGGTGAGGAAATCTCCCGAAGCGCGCGATGATGTCGTGGTGGCGTTGCGCGTAGTCGAGAAAGCTTTCGTAGTCCTTGCGCCACGGCGGCGCGACGTAGTCGCACAGGCGCCGAAAGCTTTCCACCGAAAGACGCTGCAGCGAGATGTCCTCCGCGTGCTCCAGCGGCAGGTAGAAGAACGAGCGCGCTGCGGGTATGAGAGCGCGGTCGAGGCCGCGCTCGATTCCATCCACGGCGAGGCGCTGCGCCGCCGGATCCTGCGCGAACGCGCTGCCCGAGCCGCGGTGGATATGGCGCGAGAACTGGTCGAGCAGGACGATCAGGGCAAGGCGGCCGCGCGCATTTCCGGCCCATGTCTGCTCGAGTTCGCCGCGGCAGGCGCGCTGGTGAATAGAGCCGAAGCGCTCGCGTATTTCGGCGTCGTGGCTCCGTCCGTCGCCGAACCACATCCGCCGCTTCCCCAGGTCCAGCGCGCCGTCGGCCCCGCAGGCGCCCAGCCAGAAGTCTAGTACCTGCTCGATCTCGCCCAAGGGATTAAAACCCCTCTCAATGTAAAGACGAAACCACGGATATGTCTGACTTGAACTCCGTTATCTCACACATGCGCGCTTCAGAGGCACGGCGCGCGCTACCGAGATCACACGGTGTCACCTCAACGAGGAAGGAAGTTCCGCGCCCCACGTCAGTTGTCCCCCATTCGGAGCTGACCCCGGTAAGTAGACTGCCGGCTATTAGAGGCGACGGCTTCTCTTCGTGGCGCATGCGATACCCTTTGATCCGGTAGCGCGCGCTGTGCGTTTGAAGCGCGCCTGCTTGAGAGGGAACAGGCCGGATAAAACAGGAAGGTATTTCTGAAGCTACTTCGAGTCGCTGGTTACGAGTGATGCCTTTTATTTCGTGACTGTCACATCGGTCGTCACCGAGTTCGCGATGAAGCACTCTTTGTGCGCCTTGTCATGCAGCCACTCGAGGTCCGCTGCCGCGGGCTGCTTCGCGCCTAACGAGAACACGATTCTCGGCTTCAACTCGACGCGCGTGACGGCCAGCTTGCCCGCGGCATTCTTCTCCAGGTGGCCCGTCGCGTGGTCTTCGTAGCTGTCCACGACGAAGCCCTTGTTGGATGCGAGCGCGAGAAACGTGAGCATGTGGCAGCTCGACAGCGCGGCGACGAACGCCGCCTCGGGGTCCACGCGCTGCGGGTTGCCCAGGTACGAAGGCGTCGCAGATCCGGGAACCTCGACGCCGTTGTCGAAGCGCCAGAGATGATCGCGGCTGTAGCTCTTGTAGCCGAAATCCCTGCCGCCCCGGGACCAGATGATGGTGGCTTTGTGCTCGGACATGTGAGCAAGTGTTGAGTGATAAGTGTTGAGTGATGAGTTGAGTGGCGCGGAGGGGAGATTATCTCACCACTCACAACTTAAAACTCAAAACTCAAAACTCAAAACCCGACGGCCTGGCCGTCGGTACGGCGCTCGGAGGCCCCCAGATAGCCGTCCTCCATGCGATAGATCAATTGCGCGCGGCCGAAATCGGTGCTGGTGCGCTCGGCCTGCACGACGTGGTGCCCGCGCCGCTTGAGCTCGTCGATCACGCCGGCCGGCACGCCTTCCTCGATGTTCACGGCGAGTCCCTGGTCGATACGCCAGCGCGGCGCGTCGGAGGCCGCCTGCGGATTCTGGTGGTAGTCCGCGAACCGCACCATCACCTGCGAGTGGCCCTGCGCCTGCATCGAGCCGCCCATCACGCCGAAGCTCATCACGGGCTGGCCGTTCTTGGTGACGAAAGCGGGAATGATCGTGTGGAACGGCCGCTTGCGCGGGGCGACGACGTTGGGGTGACCGGGGCGCAGCACGAAACCGTAGCCGCGATTCTGCATGCTGATCCCGTCCACGACGACGCCCGATCCCAGGCCGGCGTAGTTGGATTGAATATAGGAGACCATCATGCCGGAAGCGTCCGCGGCCGTCAGATAGACGGTGCCGCCGCGGCCGGGCGCGCCGTGCTGCGGTGTTTTCGCCTTCTTCAGGTCGATGAGGCGGGCGCGGCTCCGCAGGTATTCCCTGTCGAGCAGGTCGGCGTTTCCGACCCGCATGGTGTCGGCGTCGGAAACGTACTCGTATACGTCGGCGAACGCGAGCTTCATCGCCTCGATCTGCAGGTGCAGGCTGTCGGCGGAATCGACGGGCAGCGCCGCGAGATCGAATCCTTCCAGGATGCCGAGCGCGATCTGCGCCGCGATGCCCTGTCCGTTAGGCGGAATCTCGTGCAGCGTGTAGCCGCGGTAGTCCTGCGCGAGCGGCTCGACCCAGTCCACCGTGTGCGCCGCGAGATCGGCAACTGTCAGTGCGCCCCCGTGCTTCCCGGCGTGCGCGGCCATGCTCTCCGCGAGATCGCCCGTGTAGAAGGCCTGGCCTTTCGTTTCCGCGATGCGCTTCAGGGATTTCGCCTGGGCGGGCGCCACGAACCGCTCACCCGCTTCCGGAGCCCGGCCGCGCACCATGAGATGCTCGGCGAACCCGGGGACGTCCCGGAGGGAGGGTGCCTGCCTTGCCCACAGGCGCGCAATGACGGGGGATACCATGAAGCCGTCGGACGCATAACGGATCGCCGGCTCGAAAAGGTCGGCGAAGGGGAGCTTGCCAAAGCCCTCCGAGAGCGCCACCCACGCGGATACCGCGCCCGGAACGGTCACGGAATCCCATCCCGTGTCCGGCATTGCTGTCCTGCCTTTGAACCGGTCGGGAGTCCAGGCGGCCGGAGAGCGCCCGGATGCGTTCAAGCCGTGCAGCTTCTTGCCGTCCCACAGAATCGCGAACGCATCGCTGCCGAGCCCGTTGCCGGTGGGCTCGACTACGGTCAGCGTGATCGCCGCACCCAATATCGCGTCCACGGCGTTGCCGCCCTTCAACAGCATGGAGAGGCCGGCCTGCGCCGCTAGCGGCTGCGACGTCGCCACGACGTTACGCGCCAGCACCGGCATGCGCTGGGAGGGGTAGGGGAATTGCCAGTCGAATGGATTCATTTGCAAAAAAAGTGATGGGAAATGGTGATGGAAAAAATGGTGATGGAAAATAGTGATGAAAAGAAGTGACGGATCTGGCGGCAGGTTTGGTCAGTATGGCTCATCACCACTCCTCATCACCAGTTCTCATCACCACCATTCATCACTCTTGTTCGTCACTGGGGCTCAACCCCCGCCGCTTTCGTTACCTTGCGCCATTTCTCGATCTCGCTCTTGATGACTATCGCATGGTCCTCGACCGTGCTGCCGATCGGCTCGGCGCCCTGGTCGATGAGCGCCTTGCGGTTCGCCGGATCGCGGAGGGACTTGAGGAGGGCGTCGTTCAACCGGTCCACCACCGGCCGCGGGATGCCGGCGGGCCCGACGAAGCTGAAGTTGCTGCTCACGACGAATCCCGGCACGCCGGCTTCCTCCGCCGTGGGAAGATCCGGCAGCGAGGTCGCGCGTTTCGTTCCGGCCTGCGCGATCAGGCGCAGTCTTCCGGAGCGCACGTGCGGCAGGATGACGGGCACGCTCGCGAAGGACAGCTGCACGTGGCCCGCGACGAGATCGATCATGCCCGGCCCTATGCCCTTGTAGGGGATGTGCACGAGCTTGATCTTCGCGAGCGAGTTGAGCAGTTCGCCCGACAGGTGCCCGACCGCGCCGGGACCGGAGCTGGAGTAATTGAGCTGTCCGGGCCGTGCCTTCGCCAGGGCGATCAGCTCCTTCAGGGTTTTCACCGGAAGCGAGGGATGGACGACGACTCCCGTGGGAACGTCGACCATCAGCCCGAGGGGCGTGAAGTCCCTCACCGTGTCGTACGGCAGCTTCCGCACCAGCGAAGGATTGATCATGAAGCTGCCGGCCACGATCCCGGTGGTGTAGCCGTCGGGCGGGCTCTTCGCAATGATGTCGGCGCCCACCACGCCGCCCGCGCCGGGGCGGTAGTCGAAGATGAGGTTGTGGCCGAGCACCTCGGCCATTTTGGGCGACAGCAGGCGGAAGAAGATGTCGCTGTTGCCGCCGGGCGCAGCGGGGTTGACGACGCGCAGTGGTTTCGAGGGAAACGTCTGGGCGGCAGCGGTCAACGCGATCGCCCACAGAACGATGAAGGCGCAAAGATGAAGGATGAAGGATGACCCAACGGCGCGCCCGCGCCGCTCTTCCTCATTCATCCTTCCACGTTCCACGTTCATCCTTGGCTCACTCAATGATACTACAGGGACTCCGCTACTTTGCCAGCCCGAGCTCGGTGAGCACCGACTTGAATTGCGCGTACTCCGCATCGAAACGGGACGCGAGCTCGCGGCTGCCCATGAAGTTGCCGACGGACCCGTCCCGTGCGATCTCGCTCTTCCATTCCCCCGTCTGCGCGAGCTTCGCGAACGCCGATTCCCAGTACGAAACCTGCGGCGCCGCGAGCCCCTTCGGGCCGATCACCGGCCGCCAGTTCGCCACGACGATGTCGGCTCCCTGTTCCTTCCATGTCGGCACTTCCGACAGCGCGCCCTCGAGGCGCCGCGGCGCCGCGATTGCGAGGACGCGCATGCGTCCGGCCTGGAGATGCGGCACCGCGTTCGCGGACGGCGTTGCCACGAGGCCCACGTGTCCGCCGAGCAGCGCCGTCATCGCTTCTCCGCCCGAGCCGAAGATGACCACCTTCAGCTTCTTCACGTCGCCGCCGCCGGCGCGGGCGGCAAGGGCGACCGCGATGTGATTGGTGTTGCCGGCGGCGGTCGCGATGCCTATGGGCAGCGAGTCGGGGCCGCTCCGCAGGAGACTCAGCAGTTCCTTGCCGGTCTTCAAGGGCGAGTCCGCGCGCACGAGAAAGCCTATGTACTCGTCGGTCAGCATGGCGATGGGCGTGAAATCGCGATGACCGAACGCGGTCTTGCCGACGATGTGATTGGTGAGCAGGGAAGTTGCGGATATCTCGAGGTAATGCGCATCGCCGGCGTGCTGCTGGAGATACGCCTGGGCGATGGTGCTGCCGCCACCGGGCTTGTTCACGACCGTCATGGGCACTTCGACCAGCCGCCGCTCGTGCATGAGCCTCTGCACGGTACGCGCCATGCGGTCTATGCCGCCGCCCGGGCTCACGCCGACGACCAGCTCAACCGGCCGGGCCGGCTTCCACGCGACAGTCTGCCCAAGGCATGGCGGGGGAGGGAGCGCGAGCGCAGCGAGAGACAGAAGAATTGCGGTAACGGGTATCCGGTGCAGGGATCGCATGGTGGGCACTGCGGAAGCGTGATAGAGGTAGAATCTATCGTACCTGCCCGCCCCTATCCCATCATTTGTTGAGGACTCTACGGAGATACGCGCCATGGCCACGAAACGCCTGTCCATCATGGGAACGAAGCACGTCATTTCGGCCGGCCACTATCTGGCCGCGCACGCCGGGTTCAAGGTGCTCGAAGCGGGCGGCAACGCGATCGACGCCGGAGTCGCAGCCGGCATCGCGATCGACGTGCTGCAGACGGACAAGGTGAACTTCGCCGGTGTGGCGCCGCAGATCATCTACACGGCGAAGAACCGCAAGGTGAGCTGCATAGACGGCCTGGGAGTGTGGCCCAAGGCGATCACGCCGGACTACTTCAACCGGAAGCACGGCGGCCAGATACCGGCCGGGGTGGATCGCTGCGTGGTGCCGGCCGCCCCCGACGCCTGGATCACGGCGCTGGAGCATTTCGGCACGATGAGCTTCGGCGACGTCGCGTCCTACGGCATCCGCTTCGCGCGCGACGGCTTCCCGATGCACCCGATGATGCAGGAGTTCATCAAGAAGAACGAGGAGAACTACAAGCAATGGCCGGGCAGCAGGAAAGTGTTTCTGCCGAAGGGGCGCCCGCCCGAAGTGGGCGAAGTGTTCAAGCAGCCCGATCTCGGCGGGACGATGCAGTACATGGTGGACCAGGAGAAGCGGGCGGCGCGCAAGGGCAGGAAAGCCGGCCTGAAGGCCGCGCGCGACGCGTTCTACAAGGGCGATATCGCGCGCGCGATCACGAAGTACATCGAGAAGGAAGGCGGCCCGATGCGCTTCGAGGATTTTGCCGACTTCCGGGTGAAATTCGAGCCCACGGTGCGCGCGCGCTTCGACGACATCGAGCTGCACGCCTGCGGGCCGTGGTCGCAGGGACCGGTGCTGCCGATGGCGCTCAATATCCTGAAGGGTTACAACCTGAAGGCGATGGGCCACAACTCGCCGCAGTACGTGCACGTGGTGACCGAGGCGTTCAAGCTCGCCTACGCCGATCGCCACCATCATTTTGGCGACCCCCGGTTCATCAAGGTGCCGATCAAGGGGCTGCTTTCGGAGCGCTACGCCGAGCACCGCCGCTCGCTGATCAGCCTGGAGAAGGCCTGGGCGGAGATGCCGCCGGCGGGCGATCCCGACACGCTCGCCGCGATTCCGCAGCGGTGCGTGCCGGCGCCGGAGTCCGACGAAGCGCCGGGACCGGGCGATACGTCTTACCTGTGCGTGATCGACAGCGAAGGCAATGCGTTCTCTTGCACGCCTAGCGACGGCTCCGACAAGACGCCGATCATTCCGGGCGTCGGGGTCGTGTGCTCCGGGCGCGGCACGCAGTCGTGGTCGGACCCGTCGCATCCGTGCTCGGTCGCGCCGGGAAAGCGGCCGCGGTTGACGCCCAATCCCGCGATGGCGTTCAGGAACGGGCGCGTGTACATGCCGTTCGGCACGCCCGGCGGCGACGTGCAGTGCCAGGCCATGCTGCAGGTATTT
The DNA here is from genome assembly GCA_035649495.1 of Burkholderiales bacterium. Classification (GTDB taxonomy): domain Bacteria; phylum Pseudomonadota; class Gammaproteobacteria; order Burkholderiales; family SG8-41; genus SG8-41. The sequence goes on from DASRJL010000163.1 coordinate 28,915, forward strand.
CTCAACATCAACGTGTTCGGCATGTCGGCGCAGGCCGCGGTGGAAGCGCCCCGTTTTGCCGGCTACAGCTACCCCGGCTCGTTCGAGCCGCACGCGTACTATCCGGGACGGCTGCACATGGAGAAGAGCCTCGTCGAGGAGTTCGGAGAGGACCTGCGCGACATGGGGCACAAGGTCTACGAATGGGACGACCGGACCTGGCTCGCCGGCGCGGTATGCACGATCGTCAACGATCACAAGAACGGCGTGCTGCACGGGGCGGCGGATCCGCGGCGGCCGGCGTATGTACTTGGCTGGTAGTGCGGCTCGGATACTGCGGCCCAGGTGAGGCGGCTCAGTTGAAGCGGACGTGGTTTCCCCTCGATTGATCCGCGTTCATCTGCGTTCATCTGCGGTTGCATTGTTCTTCTTGGCGGTCTTGGCGTCTTGGCGGTTGAGTATTGCCGAGGCCGCCAGCATCGCCATCGACGTCGGCCACTATCTCACCAAGCCCGGCGCGACCAGCGCCCGCGGTATTCCCGAGTTCGAATACAACCTCCAGCTCGCCCAGGAAATCGAAGCCGCACTGCGGCAGGCGGGGCACAAGACGCTCTTGATCGGAGAGGATGGCACTGCGGCTGATCTCGGGCGACGGTCTCCGCGCGCGAAGGGAATGGATCTCTTCATCTCGGTACACCACGACTCCGTGCAGCCGCGCTACCTCGTCGCGTGGGAGCACGAAGGCGTAACCCGCTGGTACGCGCCGGATCCATTCGCGGGATTCTCGCTGTTCGTTTCGAATCTGAATCCACACCTGAAGGCGAGCTTGAGGTGCGCATCGGCCATCGGTGCGGCGCTTCAGCAGGCGGGCTTCAAGCCTTCCCGCTACCACGCGGATCCGGTGCTCGGCGAGAGCCGGCCCTTCGCGGACGAGGCGAACGGCGTGCACTACTACGACAACCTCGCGGTGCTGAGGACGGCAAGCATCCCGGCGCTGCTCTTCGAAGCGGGCGTGATCGTCAACCGCGACGAGGAAATGCGTCTGCGCGAACCTGCTGCCCGCAAGCGCATCAGTGAAAGCATCGTCTCGGCGGTGGGTAGCTGCTTATGATACCGAAGCTGCCCGATCCGCGACGCTATGCGCGGGGCGGCAGGCATCCGTTGCTGGATCTCGCGGCGGAGGTTGACGCCGAAATCGCTCTCGTCAATGCGTTTCGCGAACGCCTCGACCGGCGCGCGGATGCGGAGGTGCGGCAGGCATTGGGCCTCGCTCCGGACAGGGAGTCGTACGGCCGCCTGTGGCGGGCGCTGTGTGCAGCCGTCGAAAGCGCGGCAGACCTCGACGAAGCGATCGTGACGGCCGTGTTCGCCATGCCGATCGTGATCGTGAGCGGCGCGCGGCTCCCGGCATCGCTGCCCGGCGCGCTCGGCGACGTCGACGCGCTCGCCGATGTGCTCTCGAGAGCCGGCGCGCTCGGCGCGAGCCGCAGCTTCGGCTTCAGCAACGCACTCTGCTCGCTCGATACGCTCGAGCGACTCGCCCCGAGCACGGTGCGCGAATGGCGCATGCCCGGTGCGCAGGACGTCGCGACCCGCGCGGTCGCGCCGGAGGCCGTTCCGATTCGCCCGGGCGAGGAGGTGCACCTGCGATTTCTGCTCGGGGCCACTGTCTCCCCTGCCACGGCGCCATCCGTTACCGAAACGGCGGCTCACATCGGGTCGTGGGGCATGGCGTTCGCGCGCGCGCTGAGAGGCCAGCTCGCGACCCCGGGTGTCGATCTGCTGGCGTTGCCGCGTCCGCCTGCAGGTGTGCTGAGCGCCACGTACCGCGGCCGGCGCGCGCAGCTCGATGTGGCGCTGGATCTCTTCCTGAGCAATGCGATCAGGCGCATGCGCGCCGCAGCGGGAGAGCCGTCACTGGTGATTTCCGTGCATGAGGCAGGAGATGGCGCCGCCGAGTTGCGCGTGAGCATGAGCGCGGCGCTGGACGACACTCTGCTGGAGGGCTTCCGCTGGCCGCTCCACCCGCTCGATGACCTCGACGAGCTTGCCGGGAACGTCCGTCAGCTTGCCGCGGACTGCCGCCTGACCGATGTGCGGCTCGTTCGGTCCGTACTGCCGGTAGGCGGGAACGGGTCCCCGCTCTACATCCGCGCGGCAGATGCTCCGGCGGCTGGTCCGATGCTATCCTGACGGCATGCAACCCGACTCGCTGCTATGCGCGACATGTTTTCTGACGCTGATCGCGGCGGTCCTGCCGGCGTCCTGCCGCGCGGCCCATCCCTTTATCACCGACGATGCGGGCACCCAAGGCGCGGGCAACTGGCAACTCGAACTGCTTGGGGAGCGCGACAGGCTCGACCGTGTCGCGGATCCCGGCAGCGGTCCGGTACAAACGAGCCGCAGATCGACCGTGCTGAATCCCGTGCTGACCCGCGGGTTGCTGGAGAACCTGGATCTCGCCCTGGGCCTGAATTACGCGCGCTATCGCACGGCGGAGGACGGAATCGTCACGGTGGAAGCGAGCGGAATGTCGGACTCCACGCTCGAGCTGAAGTGGCGCTTCTACGAGCGCGACGGCGTAAGCTTCGCGCTGAAGCCCGGGATCCAGTTGCCGACGGGTGACGAGGACCGCGGATTGGGAACCGGCCGCGCCTCGTGGGGCGTGAACCTGATCGCCGACTACGAGGCCGGACCGTGGGCGCTGTTCGGCAACGTCGCTTACTTCCGGCAGCGATTCAGACTGCAGTCCGACCGGGACGCCAATCGCGAGGACCTCTGGCGGATTTCGGGCGGCGCGACGTACCAGATAAGCGAGCATTTCTGGATCGCGGGCGAGATGGGAGCGAGAACGAACTCGGCGCGTAACGACGTCTTCCTGCCAGGCGGGACGGGGCGATTCGCCATGCTCGGCGCGATCTATTCGCCGACTGACAAGATCGACCTCGACGTCGGCCTGCGCAAGCGCTTGAACGACGCCGAAAGCACCACGACGTTCCTCATTGGAGCAACGTTCCGCTGGTAATGGCGCGGATGTGGAGTTTGCTCGTTTCGCTGGGGCTCGCTTACGGCGCCGTGCTGCTGCTCGTGTACGTGTTCCAGTCGCGCCTCGTCTATTTCCCGGAGGTCGGTCGCGCCGTTACCGCGACGCCGCAGGCGTACGGGCTCAGCTTCGAGCCGGTCACGATCACCACGGAGGACAACGAGCGGCTCGCCGCCTGGTGGGTGCCGACGGAGAACGCGCAAGGCGCCGTGCTGTTCTTTCACGGCAACGCGGGCAATATCTCACACCGCCTCGACTATCTGGCGATGTTCAACCGGCTGCGCTACTCGACGCTGATCGTGGACTATCGCGGTTACGGCCAGAGCACGGGCTCGCCCTCGGAAGAAGGCACCTATCGCGACGCCCGGGCGTCGTGGGACTACCTGCGGCACGCGCGCGCCGCGCGCGAGCAGGACATCGTTATCGTGGGGGAGTCCCTCGGCGGGGCGGTAGCGGCGTGGCTCGCCGCGCGGGAACACCCGCGGGCGGTAGTGCTGGCCTCGACGCTGACGTCCGTTCCCGATCTCGGGGCGCAGGTCTACCCGTTCCTGCCCGTCAGGCTGCTCTCGCGGTTCAGCTACGACAGCCTCGCCGCGGTCAGGACGATCAAGGCGCCGCTCCTCGTTGCACACAGCCGCGAGGACGATATCATCCCGTACGCGCACGGCCGCGCGCTGTACGAGGCGGCCAGCGAGCCGAAGCAGTTCCTCGAGCTCGCCGGCGGCCACAACGACGGGTTCCTGTTCATGCGCAAGGAATGGGTCGAAGCGCTCGGGGCGTTTCTGGAGCGCGCCGCCGCGCGCTAGTGAGGACGCTCCGGACGTCGCTGGTGACGACGCCCTGCGGGCTGGTGACGATGGCTATCGCCTGGTAACGAAGCTCGTCACCGCGAAGCGCGTCACCGCGAAGCCCGTCACTCGATCCCGAGCACCGCGTTAATGCTCTCGAGCAGCGCCTCGGGCTTGAAGGGTTTCGTCAGGTAACCGCTCGCGCCGTACGCCAGGGCGGCCACGACGTCATCGTGCTGGACCTTGCCCGTCATGATGATGATGGGCACGTCCTTGAAGACGGGATGCGTGCGCAGGCGCCCGAGCAGCTCCAGCCCGATGACGTCGGGCAGCACGACGTCCATGGCGATGACGTCGATGTGCGGCTGCCGGTTCAGCTCGGCGATGATCTCGTTGCGCTTCGCGGCGGCGCGCGCGTCGAATCCGGCCAGCAGCAGCGTGCGCGCAATCACCATGGTGTTGCTCTCATCGGAGTCGATGATGAGCGCGATGTACTTGTCGCCGGAATGAGGCGGAATCCGCCGGCCCGCGCGATTGACGATCTTCACGAAGTAGCCGGCCTGCTGCAGCGAGCGCATGCCGATGAGGGTCTGCTGCTCGGCCTCCTTCTTCTCGACGATCGTGGGCTCGATCACCGCGCGGTTGAAGTAACGCGCGATATCGAGATCGGCGGCGGCCAGGTCCCCCTCGACGGCTTCCAGATATCCTTCCGCGACCAGCCTGTCGACCACATCGCGCAGCTGGCTTTCCACCACCTGGGGAGCCGTCGTCCATATGTCGGCGAAGGTGGAGCGTTCTCCCACCGATCCCAGCAGCTTCCTCACCGTGGTGCTGAGCATGCTGGTGCTCGCGGCGAGCTCGGCGCGGCCCTTGTCGGTGATTCTGTAGTTGACGGTTGTCATGGGCGAGGGGCGATTATCGCACGAGCCCCGGCGAGGCGATTCCGAAAAGATTTACCAGACGTTTTACGGCGTGATCGCGCGGTCCTTGAATCATGAAATCGGGCGCGGCCTTTCCCGGACCGTAGATCTTGGGGCGGATGCCGGTATAGCCCGGTTGCAGCGCGCCGTCCTGCATCACGGCGCATTCGATTCGTTCTGCCATAATCCGGGCGACACTCGAAAAGCGTGTAGGTTTACATGGATTGGGATCCCGACTTCCTCGCCCGCTCGCCGATGTTCGAGCCGCTGCGCGCGCACGCGCCGGGGTTCGGCGCGGACTGGCCGGGTGTCGCCGGGTTGCAGCGGCTCCTCGATGCGCGCGATCCGCCCGCGCGCAACGCGGGCGGATTGCCGTTGCGCCTCGTCCTGCCGGCTCGCAGGACGGGGGCACCCGAGGACCGGTATGAAGCGCGCGTGTTCCTGCGCGGCGAGCTGGAAGTGCGGGAGCGGAACTGGCACGACCTGTTCAACGTGCTGGTGTGGCTCGTCTTCCCGCGGGCGAAGGCGGCATTGAACGCGCGGCATTACCTGGAGGCGAAGTCGCAGACCGCGCCGAACAGGGGTCCGGCGCAGGATGCGCTCACGCTGCTCGACGAGGGCGGCGTGATCGTCGTCTCCAGCGATGTCGACCTGCTGGAGCTGCTGCGCGCATTCCGATGGAAAGATCTCTTCTGGCGCCGCCGCGTTGAAGTCCGGTCCCGTATGCGATTTCTGCTGTTCGGACACGCGCTGTACGAGAAAGCGCTCGCGCCGTTCACCGGTATTACCGCCCGCGGCATCCTCCTCCCAGCGCCGGCGCGCCTCCTCGAGGCGCAGTCCGCAGAATTGCCAGCGACGCTCGACGCCCTCATGGAATCCTGGATAGCGGACCCGGCTGCGCTCTCCGGCACCCGGGATCTCGCGCCGGTACCGGTCCTCGGCGTGCCCGGCTGGTGCGCGGACAACGAGCGGGAGGAGTATTACGACAACACGGAGTATTTCAGGGTGGGCAGGAGAGCGTGAGTACGGCGTCCCAGAGCGGACCCTCGTCCCTCACGCAGAAGAGACGTCCGAGAACAGCACGACGCGGTTCCGGCCCTGCGACTTGCTGGCGTAGAGCGCGCGGTCGGCGTTCTTGACGAGCGTGTCGAACCCGGCGCCGTGCTCGGGGATCGCCGCGATGCCGATGCTGACGGAAGTCGATATTCCCGTCTCGCCAACTTGTATCACCCGGCCGGCAATGCTCTGGCGTATGCGTTCCGCAACGAGCAACGCTCCCGCGCCGTCGGTGTGCGGCAGCAGGCAGATGAATTCGTCCCCGCCGTAGCGCGCGACGACGTCGGTGCTCCTCAGCTCGGCGGCGATGCAGCCGGCGACGTGCCGGATCAGCTGGTCCCCGGTGTCGTGGCCATGGGTGTCGTTCACGAGCTTGAGATTGTCCGAATCGACCATCATCACGCTGATCGGCCGCCGGTAGCGCTCCGCGAGCCCAATGTCGCGCTCCGCGATGGCGTTGAAGGCGCGCACGTTGTAGATGCCGGTCAACTCGTCCGTCTGGGAAATGAGCTTGAGCCTCGCCATGGCGTTCAGGATGTCGGTCGACAGCATGGTGGTGACGTAGGCGACGAGGATCATGGGGGCGAGCTCGGCGGTGATCTGGCCCGCCGACAGTGTCGAAAGGTACGCGGGCTCGAGGGTGTAGCCGAGCAGCAGGTAGCACGCGGCGATCACGCCGACCACGAGCAGCGTGAACTTCTGGCCGAGCCCGAGGGCGCTGGTCACGATCGGCAGCAGGTACAGGTTGAGCAGAGGGCCGTGCGATTGCCCCGAGTGGTACGCCACCCAGGTCACGAACAGGACCATGAGCCACGTCTCGGCTGCGAGGAGGCGCCGGCTGCGATGCCGCACCAGCCCGAGATGGTGCAAGGCGACGATGAAGCAGGCAAATACCGCGATGCCGAGGTAGATGGCCGTTGCGTTGCGCACACCCGGCTCCCGGAACGCGTCCCACAGCACCGTCAGGATGACGAGCAGCCAGTCGATCTGCGCGACCGTGCGCGAGAAATCCCGCAGTTCTGCCGTTTCGAAATCGACCGGCTGGGGCTGCTGCCCGGGCACATGCGGCTGGAGCTGGATGCGCTCGGGCACCGGCTCGACTTCGGTTTTCGGCTCGACTTCGGACTTCGTAGGCGTGGGTGACGTCACTCTCGGATCCAGCTCAGCTGTTTGCCTGCGCCCGGTTTCCAGCAAAGCGCCTGCCAGCGCCAATTTTCTGCGCACTTCCCGGGGGTCCGCAAGAATGGTGCGAGCGCGGAAAAAGTCTTACTTATTATGGCTTTGGGACAATGCTGGGCCCGTTCCGGCGGTATGTTAATCGAAAAGCCCGCAGAGTGGGAGGTTTATGATGCGGCAGAACGGGCCGAACAGACATGACCGGCACGGTAACGATCCCGACCTGGATTTTTCTGCTGCTGCTGGCGTTTGCCCTGTGGGCGGCGCTGGAGTGGCTGCTGCTGCCCGGCGCGCGGTGGTTCTTCCGGCGCAAGGTGAACCGGGTGCTCCAGGAAATCAGCGTGCGACTGAAGGTCGAGTTGCCGGAGTTCAAGCTGACGCGCCGACAGGTGTTGATCGACCGCCTGTTTCACGACGCACGGGTGAGGGAGGCCGCCCAGAAGGAGGCCCACGAGAAGCAGATCCCCCTCACCGCGCTGCTCTCGCGGGTGGACCGGTACGCGCGCGAGATCGTGCCGTCGTTCAACGCCTATCTCTACTTCCGCGTCGGCTACTGGCTCGGCAAGAGCGCGGCGCAGCTGCTCTACCGGGTGCGGCTGGGATACACCGACACCGCGGCGCTGGCGGCGGTGAGCCCGAAATCGTCCATCGTCTTCATCATGAATCACCGCAGCAACATGGACTACGTGCTCGTCGCGTTCCTCGCCGCGGAGCGGGTCGCGCTGTCCTACGCGGTGGGAGAATGGGCGCGGATCTGGCCCCTGCAGCAGCTGATCCGCTCGATGGGGGCTTATTTCGTGCGGCGCAGCTCCGGCGATCCCCTCTACCGCATGGTGCTGCAGCGCTACGTGCAGATGGCGACCGAAGCGGGCGTGCCGCAGGCGGTGTACCCGGAGGGGGGGCTGACCGTGGACGGGAAGCTGCGCCCGCCGCGGTTCGGGCTCCTCGACTACATGCTGAAATCGTTCGACCCGCAGGGCGAGCGCGACCTGGTGTTCGTGCCGGTCGGGATCAACTACGACCGGGTGCTCGAGGATCGCACGCTCCTCGCGAAGCGCGATGCGGCCGCGCCGCGCCGCGGCTTTATCTACGCGGCCTGCAGGATCCTCGCCTTCATCGCCGGCAACCTGTGGTTGATGATCACCGGCCGCTGGTACCGGTTCGGCTATGCCTGCGTGAATTTCGGGCGGCCGGTATCGATGCGAAGCTGGGTTGCCGAGCGCAATGTCGATTTCCGTGGCCTGTCGGAGGCCGAGCGCCACGAGGAGGTGGAGCGCGTGGGCCGCACCGTCATGGGCGCCGTCGCCCGCATCATCCCCGTTTTGCCCGTCTCGCTGGTCGCCTCCGTGTTTGCGCGCGAACCCGGCGCGGGACTGTCGGAGCTGGAGCTGAAGTCGGAGATCTACGAGCTGATCCGGCGCCTGGAGGCGGCAGGAGCGCACATCTACGTGCCGCGCGGCGACCTCGACTATGCGGTGGGCGTTGGTCTGCGCATGCTGACGCTGCGGCGTATCGTGAACGAAGAGGAGGGACTGTACCGCGGAAATCCGGCAGACCGGGACGTGCTGGCGTACTACGCCAACGCAATAGAGCCCCTGGTGTCCGCGGCGCTGGGGCGATAGCCCGGGAATCCATCTCAGTCGCCTCCGTCGCTCACGTGCCTGCTACTGAGATAGGTTTCCATTGATAGGGCTTCTGCAGCGGGTCAGCGAGGCTAGCGTCAAGGTGGAAGGCGCGCTGGTTGCCGAGATCGGGCGTGGGCTGCTGGTCCTGATCGGGGTGGAAGCGGAAGACGCGGAAAGGCAGGCGGACCGGCTGCTGGAGCGGTTGCTTGGCTACCGGGTGTTTCCCGACGAAACGGGCAGGATGAACCGGTCGCTCACGGATATCGGCGGCGGGCTGCTGCTCGTACCCCAGTTCACGCTGGCTGCGGATACCGGCAAGGGAACCCGTCCGAGTTTCTCCCCCGCGGCGGCGCCCGAAACCGGAGCCGTCCTCTTCGACTACCTCGTGGGGAAAGCGAAAGGCGCGCATCCGGGGGTGGCGAGCGGTACCTTCGGCGCCGACATGAAGGTGTCTCTCGTCAATGACGGCCCGGTCACGTTCTGGCTGCGGGCCGCGCCCGGCGCGCACCCGTGACAGGCTACGGTCATCGGAAATCCTTATAATTCAATGATTCGCGCCGGCACTTGCACCATTGAACCGGGGACCTGCGCCCCCATCTAAAGAGCGAAATACCACCCCGGAGGGAAAAGGCCAATATGAAACGCATCTTCCTGCTGATCGTCACCAACTTCGCGGTGCTCGCCGTCCTGAGCGTCACCATGCAGTTGCTCGGCATCGATCGCATGCTGGCGCAGGACACCGGCTTGAATCTGACGGGCCTGCTCCTGATGGCCGCTCTCTTCGGCTTCGGCGGCTCCTTCATTTCGCTCCTGATCTCGAAGTGGATGGCCAAGATGGCCACCGGGGCGCACGTGATCGAGGCGCCGTCCAACGCGACAGAGCGCTGGCTGGTCGACACCGTCAAGCGTCAGGCCGACCAGGTCGGCATTGGCATGCCCGAAGTCGCCATCTACGACGCGCCCGAGATCAACGCATTCGCGACCGGCTGGAACCGCAACAGCTCGCTCGTGGCCGTCAGCACGGGGCTCCTCAACAACATGAGCCAGGACGAGGCGGAGGCGGTCCTGGGCCACGAGGTTTCCCACGTCGCGAACGGCGACATGGTGACGCTGGGTCTCGTCCAGGGCGTGCTGAATACCTTCGTGATCTTCCTGTCGCGGATCGCGGGCTTTCTCGTCGACCGCGTGCTGCTCAAGAACGAGCGCGGCTACGGCCCCGGGTACTGGATTACGACCATCGTCGCCCAGTTGGTACTGGGTATTATCGCGGCAATGATCGTGGCATGGTTCAGCCGGTGGCGCGAATTCCGGGCCGACGCGGGCGGTGCGCACGTTGCCGGCCGCCAGAAGATGATCGCGGCGCTGGAGCGTCTCAAGTTGAACCAGGAGCAGTCCACGCTCCCGGAGGCGGTCAAGGCTTTCGGGATTTCCGGCGGAGGCGGCTTCATGGCGCTGATGAGGTCCCATCCGCCGCTCGAGGAGCGCATCGCCGCGCTGCGCGAAGCTGGTGCACCCGAACGGGTTTCGCCGGTGCGCAGGGGCTAGGAATTAGGGGCTCCCCAGTCCCCTGGCCCCTCGCCTATTGCTTGAGTACCGGCGTCTTGAGATTGCCGGTCACGCTGAGATTGCCGCGCGCGACGACGACGGTCTTCGAGCCCAGTTCGGCGTTGACGCGTCCCGAGAGATCGCCGTTGGCCGCTATGTCCACGTTGCCGGTCGCGTTCATCGGCCCGGAGCCGAGCCGCAGCTTGCGGTAGGAAAACTGCTTGTCCCCCGTCTGTACCGCGCCCCCCAGCGACTCGAACCGGGTCTTGCCGCCGCGCACCCCGTCGCGGGAAGGCGACTGGATCGCGCGCACGATATCCACGTTGTTCAACTCCCCGCGCTCGATGCTGAACGTGGCTTCCACCTTCGGATCGGCGAAGAGGGTCTTCAACGACGCTCCCTGCAGGGAGAAGGTCGCGCTGGTCGAGAGGGTACCGCTCGCCGAGAAGTCGCGCGTGAAGGCTGCCATCAGCTGTCCGAGATCACCGCCGGTGACGCTGAACTCTCCGTCGACCCGGATGCCGCTGCCCCAGGTCGCTTTCGCGGTCCCTTTCATACCGCCGCGGCCGGCCTTGCCCTCGATGGTGGTAAGCGTGACCTGCCGCGGTCCGAATACCGCGACGACGTTGAGATCGTCGAATGTAAGCGCAGGGCCCAGCGGCGCCTGGTAGTTGCGGCCGTCGATGGTCGCACGCCACGTCTTGTCCTTCTGGGCTAGGTCCACGCGCAACCCGGTGCTGCTCAACTGCGCCCGCTGGACGGCGCCGTCCGTGCCGACCGTGATCTCGCCGTCGAAAACGGGCGCTTCGAACTCCCGCAGAGCGAGCTTGGTTCCCTTCAACCTTATCTTGCGCACGGTGAGCGCCTGGGCCCCGGCCGCCGGCTCCGCCCAGCGCACGGCCATGGCGAGCGCATCCTGGTCCGCGGTGAGGTTGTTTACCTCGACCTCGTCGATCTGCTTGGAATCCGAGAGCAGCGAGAGGGGGCCCGCGCTTACCACGATGCGGGAGATCTTCACCTCCTGCAGACTGCCGAGCGCCACGCCTTGCAGGGTGAGCTGCGGCGAGGGGAGCAGGGCATAGCGCAGTTCCGAGATCTCCACCGGCACTCCGAGCCGCGCCGACATGACCTGCCGGGCGCCCGAGATATAGCCGTTCAGCGGGACGAAATGCAGCAGCGCGACCGCGACGACGATCAGCGCCACGAGGCCTATGCCCACGGACTTGGGCCAGTTCCGCGGCTTTCTTCCACGGACGGACTCCGCCGCGTCGCGGGATTCGTCGTCGCGCTTCCTGCGCTCGTCCGCAGAGGCGCGCGCGCGCGCCGTCGCTTCCTGCCGGTAGCGCGCGTCTTCCTCCAGCTGCGTCAACTCACGGGCTCTCAGCTCGGCGATGACGCGCGTCTTGACCTCTTCCTCGGCCTTGGCGCGCATCGACTGCTCGCTCATCACGCGCGCCACGGCCTCGGCCTTGGCCCTGTCCTCGGCCTCCGCGCGCGCCTTGCGCTCCGCCTCGGACCTCGCTTCGGCCATTGCCTTGGCGCGCGCGGCTTCCTGGGCGATCGCCTGCGCCTTGGCCACCGCCTGTTCCGCCATCTTCGCGTTCGCTTCGGCTTCGGCCTGCGCCTTGCGGCGGGCTTCCGAGTTCTCCTGGGCCGTCGCCTTCGCCTGGCGCTCCGCCAGCTCGCGCGCTTTCGCCGCCGCCTCTGCCTGCTGCTCCGCGTACTGGCGAGCGCGCTTCTCCGCCTCCACCATGCCGGACAGGTCGGCCTGGGTCTTGCGGTCCGCTTCCTCGCGAAGCTTGCGCTCGGACTCGGCGCGCGCCTCGGCTTCCTCGCGCTCGCGGCGCTCCGCTTCGATCAGCGCCTGTACCTCGGCGCGCGCCTTGGTTTCGGCTTCCACCCGGGCCTGGGCCAGCGCTTCCGCGCGCGACTTTCTTTCGACTTCGGCCTGCGCTTCGGCCTCCTGACGTGCCTGCGCCAGCGCCTGCGCGCGCTCCGCGTTGGCCTCCAGGCGTGCCTGCGCCAGCGCTTCCTCACGGGACTTTCTTTCCAGTTCGGCCTGCGCCGCGGCCGCCTGGCGCGCCTTCGCCAGCGCTTCGTCGCGCTGCGCTTCGGCTTCCTGGCGCGCCTTCGCCAGCGCCTGCTCGCGCCCCTGCCTTTCGGCCAGAGCCGCGGCTTCGGCTTCCTCGCGCGCCTTGCGCTCGGCAGCGAATCTCAGCTCGGCTTCCTCGCGCCCCCTGCGTTCGGTCTCCGCGCTCGCCTCGGCCTGCTCACGTGCGCGGCGTGCCTGATCCTGCAGCTCGCGCATCTGCAGCTTGGCGAGCGACTCTTCCTGCTCGCGCGCTTTGCGCTGCGCCTCGTCCCGGGCCCTGCTTTCCTCCTCTTCCCGCTTGCGGGTCGCGGCTTCGGCCTGCGCCTTCGCTTCGGCTGCGACGCGCGCTTCGGCCTCGACTCGCGCCCTGACCTTGGCTTCCTCGAGCGCCTTCATGGCCGCGTCCATGCGGGCTCTCGCTTCGGAGTCGCCGCCCGCGACCTGCTCTCGCGCGCGCTGCTCGGCCTCGGCTTTGGCGCGCGCCGCTTCCTCGGCCATGGCGCGTGCCTGCAGGACCGCTTCCTCGGCGGCCTTCGCGCGCGCCTCGGCCTCCTCCCGCGCCTTGCGCTCGGCTTCCCCGCGCGCCCTGATTTCCTGTTCCATGCGCACGCGCTGCTCGGCTTCCTCCTTTGCGCGCGCTTCGGCCTGCTGCAGGGCGTCCTGCAGGGCCTTGACCTGCGCTTCCACAGCTACGCGCGCCTTTGACTCGGCATCGGCATGCGCGCGGGCCTCGGTCGCTGCGCGCGCCCCGGCCTCCGCCTCCTGCTTCGCCTTCGCTTCCGCGGCGGTCTTGGCCTCGACTTCAGCGTTGGCCCGCGCTTCCGCGTCCGCGCGCGCCCTCGCCTCGGCGTCTGCGCGCGCCTGGGCTTCCATCGCCGCTTTGGCGCGCGCCTCCGCCTCGACCTTGGCCTGCATTGCCGCCTTGACGCGCGCCTCCGCCTCGGCCCTGACCTTTGCGTCGGCCGCAGCCTTTGCTTCAGCCTCCGCCCTGGCACGGGCTTCCGCGGCTGCCTTGGCCTCCGCCTCGGCCTTGGCCCTGGCCTGCGTTTCTGTCCTGGCCTTCTCCTCCGCCGCCGCCTTGGCCTGCGCTTCCGCCCTGGCCCTGACCTCGGCAGCGGCCCGCCCCCGGGCTTCCGCTTCCTGCCGGACCTTGGCCTCCGCGGCGGCGCGCGCGGCAGCCAGGGCGCGGGCCTTGGCTTCCTCTTCGGCCTTGACCCGGTTTTCGGCTTCCACGTTGAGCTTGGCGACGGCCTGCGGACTGGTGAAATCGAGATCGTCTTCCAGGTCCGCGGCTGGAGCCGGAGCCCGGAACGGGGCTGCTGGCGCTCCCGCAAGAGCGGCAGGCGCGGGCCGGGCTGCGGACGCTGCCACAGGAGCGCCCGGCGCGCTGAAAATCTTGATGTAGCCGTCGCCGACCAGCTTCTCGAGGGCTTCGTCGAGCTTCGGACCGGGCAGGCCCGATTTCTGGAGCAGATCGGTGACAGTGGACTTGCCGTCTACCGAGAGGAACACGAGACCGACGTCTCGCGGCAGCTTGATGGTTTTGTTCTTGATCGCCAGGACACCCTGCGCGGTCTTGGCGAACACGGTTTGTGGATGCATCAGATGGGATTTTTTCGGATTTTGCGTTCCAATACAACCTGACGAGTGACTTTTCGCACTTGCGTGAGACAGGGAGTATGGAGGAACCTTATGAACAGGCGATCGGATCCGGATATTGCATTTGCATTTGGAATTAAAAATTGTATAATAATCAATGACTAGGATAGATTTCCTTGTCACGGCAAGAAGCAGAATGACGGTGCGGCGAAACGACTACGACGTTACCAACAGCGTCAACACCACGGACGCTGGGGAAGTGTCGGACGTCGTCTCCGGGATCTACCGGCAGCTGTACCAGTGCGATGAGCCTGCCAGCATGGTCCGGGCGTTCGAGGATCTCCGAAAGCTCTACCGTGGCGAGCGGCCCGGCTTCCACGAGTGCGACACCGACTATCACGACATCCAGCACGTGCTGGACGTGACGCTGGCGATGGTGCGCATGATGGACGGCTACGTGCGCAACCACACCGCCAGGTCGCTCAACGAGCGGCTCTTCCAGTTCGGCGTCATCGCGGCCCTCTACCACGACAGCGGTTACATCCGGAACCGCAGGGACACCAAGCACCAGAACGGCGCGGAGTACACCCTGGTGCACGTGGGCCGCGGCGAGCGTTTTCTCCACGAATACCTCCCGGAGATCGGCATGGCCGACCTGGTTCCGGCTGCCTGTACCGTTCACTACACCGGGTACGAAGTTCCGGCGGACAGGATACGGCTGCCGGGGCCGGAGTTCCTCATCCTCGGCCACATGCTGGGCAGCGCCGACATACTGGGACAGATGGCCGCCCGCTGTTATCTGGAAAAATGCTACGACCGGCTCTACCCCGAGTTCGTGCGCGGGGGCATCGCGCGCCGGCGCAACACCGACGGCAGCGAGGAAGTGATATTCGCTTCGGCCGCCGACCTGATCTTCAAGACGCCCCGCTTCTACCACGGCGCCAACAAGCGGCTGAAGCAGGACCTCGGCGGCTGCTACCAGTACGTGGAGCGGCACTTCGGCGGACAGAACGTCTACTTCGACGAGCTCGAGAAAAACATCAATTACGCGCGCGCGATCGCGGTGGAAGGCGACATCTCGCTGCTCCGCCGCCGACCGGCCATCACCATCGAGAGCGGCGGCGGTGCCGAAGCGTCGATGGAGTCACCGCAGCCGCTGGCCGCTGCCGGGAAAAAGTGACCGGTGACCGGTTACTGCGCCAACCGTCGGCTTCCCCTCACCCCAACCTTCTCCCGTTAACACGGGCGGGGGTATTTCTTGAGATCAGTTTCGAGCTACTGGTCACCAGTCACTGGTCACTGGTCACGCCGTTCCAACGGTCAGCACGATCTTTCCGACGTGCCCACTCGATTCCATGAGGGCGTGCGCCCGCGCCGCTTGCGCGAGATCGAAGGTCGTCCGCACCACCGGTTTGATCCTGCCTTCCTCGACCAGCGGCCAGACCCGCGACTCGAGCTCCTGCGCGACGCGTGCCTTGAACGCGGAGGGGCGGGTGCGCAGCGTCGAGCCCGTATAGATCAGTCGCTTCAGCATGACCGGCATCAGGTTCACCTCGACCTTGGAGCCGGCCGGAAACGCGAGCTGCACGATCCGCCCGTCCGGTGAGGCGGCCCTGAAGTTGCGCTCGATGTTGGGACCCCCGACGATGTCCAGGATCACGTTCGCGCCGCCTTCCGCGCGGACGATTTCCACGTAGTCCTCGGCGCGGTAATCGATCACGCGATCGGCGCCCAGCTCGAGGCAGATGCGGCACCGCTCCGCGGGGCTGTCCGTCGCGATCACCTTCGCGCCGAACGCCTTGGCGAGCTGTATGGCGGTCGTGCCGATGCCGCCCGCGCCGCCATGCACGAGCAGCGTTTCACCGGCGGCGAGGCCCGCGCCGATGAAGACATTGCTCCACACCGTGAAAAAAGTTTCGGGCAGGCTTGCGGCGTCCACGAAGTTGAGGCCCCGGGGCAGCGGCAGGCAGTGGCGCGCGTCCACGGCGCAGAACTCCGCGTAGCCGCCGCCGTTGGTGAGGGCGGTGACCTTGTTGCCGGGGGACCAGCGACGGGCTTCCGCGCCGACGGCCACGACCTCGCCGGCCACTTCGAGACCGGGCAGATCCGAGGCGCCGGGCGGGGGTGGGTAGAGACCCTTGCGTTGCATCAGGTCCGGGCCGTTGACGCCCGCCGCGGCGACCTTGATCAGCACTTCGCCGGCGCCGGGTTGCGGCACCGGCCGTTCACCGAGCTGGAGCACGTCCGGACCGCCGGACGCGCTGATGGCGACGACTTGCATGGTGGCGGGGATGTTCATGGCGCGGGGATTCTACTTCGGAATTTATACTAACATGCCCATTTACATGCTATCAGCTACAGCCCAGAGCCCTCGCATGCTGCCACGTCACAACCGCTACGACTATTCGCCCATCACCGGCCGGAAGGACTACAGCTGGCCGGGAGGAAAGCGCCTCGCCTTCTGCATCACCACCAACGTGGAGGTCTACGCCTTCGGGAAGGGGCGCGGGCACGACAACGCCAAGCTCGGCGAGCCCCAGACGCAGCGCAATTATTCATGGCGCGACTACGGGAACCGCGTCGGCATCTGGCGGCTGTTCGATCTCGCGGAGGAGCTCGCGATGCCTCTCGCGCACAACACCAACAGCCTGCTCTACGAGCATGCGCCCCAGATCATGGACCGCATCCGCGCGCGCGGGGACGAGATCGTCGGGCACGGGCGCACGAATTCCGAAAACCTTCATGATTTCCGCTGGGAGGCGGACGAGGCGCGCGCCATCAAGGAGGTCACCGATACTTTCGCCCGGCACGAGGGGAAGCCGCCCCGGGGCTGGATGGGCGCCGGGACCTACGAAAACGCGTGGACGCCGGACCTGCTCAAGGAGGCGGGCTACACGTACCTCATGGATTGGCCGTTCGACGACCAGCCGGTGTGGATGCGCACGCGCTCCGGCCCGATACTCTCGGTGCCGTATCCGGCGGAGCTGAACGACTCGCCTCAGATCATCCACCGCCAGCACACGGCGCGCGAGTTCTGCGACATGCTCGTGGACGAGTTCGAGGAGATGGCGGAGCAATCGCGGAAGTATCCGCTCGTGTGCAATCTCTCGATCCACCCCTTCGTTTTCGGCTATCCCTTCCGTCTGCGTCCGTTGCGCAAGGCGCTTCAGCACTGTCTGTCGAGCCAATACGCCGAGCGCGTGTGGAAGTGCAAGCCGGGGGACATCGCCGATTTCTGCTATGCGATGGAGCCGGGCATCATCCCCGGGAGTTGACTTCAAGATCCAATACAGCCACGGAAACACACGGAAGCACACGGAAGAAGAGCGCTGAATGCTGAATCCTGCGGCCTCTGCATCACATCATGAATAACACGGTCATCGCGTCGGCCGCGCGCGCCACCGGAGGTGCCGCTGCGACTCGGTGTGCGCAGCAGGGTGCGGGAGCAGCGAGCAGGCCCGGCAAGTGGACGCATATGCGACGCAGCGGCTCCGCGTCCCGTCCCGCACCACCGTTCCGGAGACCGAGGCCGGGCCGCATCCCCATATACCGGGCCCCTGCTCCGCTCCTCGGCGCGCTATCCCTCATCCTGAATCCCGTCGTCTGCCTGCTGTGGGCAATGGCCTGCGCGATTCCCGCCGCCGCGCAGGTCGATGGCTTTCCCGCGCGCCCGACGCGCATGATCGTGCCATGGCCTCCCGGAGGCAGCGTCGACCCCTTCGCGCGACTGTTGAGCCAGAAGCTCCCCGAGCTGATGGGCCAGCAAGTCGTGGTGGATTACCGGCCGGGCGCTTCCGGTAACGTCGGGATGGAGCTTGCCTCCCGCGCCGCGCCCGACGGCTATACCGTCGTCATCAACTCGCTGCCGACCGTGGTGAACCAGAGCCTGTTCAGCAAGTTGTCGTACGACGTGACCCGGGATCTCGCGCCGGTTTCGCTGCTCGCGGATTCGCCCTTCGTGCTGGTCGTGCACCCGAGCGTGCAGGCGGCCTCCGTCAGGGAGCTGGTTGCGCTGGCGAAGGCGCGGCCCGGCCAGCTCAACTATTCCTCCGCCGGCAGCGGGACGAACCTGCACATCGCAGCCGAGCTCTTCAAGAATCTCGCGCAGGTGAACCTGACCCATATTCCATACAAGGGCGGCGGACCCGCGCTTGCCTCGTTGCTCGGCAACGAGGCGCAGGTGAGCTTTCTCGGGATCATGATCGTGCAGGCCCAGCAGGGCGCGGGCCGGATGCGGCCGATCGCCGTGACCTCGGGCAAGCGCTCTTCGGTGATGCCCGATCTGCCGACGATGACCGAGGCGGGCGTGCCCGGCTACGAGTTCAGCGCATGGTACGGCGTGCTGATTCCCGCGGCCACGCCGCGAGGCGTCGTCTCGACGTGGAATGCGGCTATCGTCAAGGCGCTGCGCTCGCCGGAGATGGCCGAACGCATCGCGCGTGAGGGTGCCGATACCATCGCAAGCTCGCCTGCGGAATTCGGCGCGTACATGAAGACCGAGCTCGCGAAGTGGGCCAGGGTCGTCAAGGACAACGGCCTCAAGGTCGAGTAGGCGGCCAGAGGAGAACAGCATGAACGGAACCGCGCTTTCGTTCGCATGCCACTTTGCGGCCGCGTTGTCGCTTGGCTTTGCCGCGCCGCCGGCTGCGTCGCAAGCCTGGCCGGTCAAGCCCGTGCGCATCGTGGTGCCGTTTCCGGCCGCCAGCGGGGCGGACATCCTGGCGCGCGCCGTGGGGACCAAGCTGACCGAGCGCGCGGGGCAGCAGGTGCTGGTCGATTCGCGTCCCGGCGCGAGCGGGGTCATCGCGGCCGAAATCGTCGTGAGGGCGCCCGCCGACGGCTACACGCTGATGCTCGGCACCTCCTCGAGCCACGCCATCAACGTGAGCACGCGCCAGAACCTGCCGTACGATCCGCTGCGCGATTTTTCCGCCGTATCGCTGGTGGCGCGCGTGCCGATGCTGCTGATGGCGCATCCTTCCATTCCGATAGCGAACGCGAGGGAGTTGATCGCGTTCGCCAGGGCGCGCCCCGGCCAGCTGACTTTCGCCACGGCCGGCAACGGCACGACGGGGCATCTGGCGGGCGAGTTGTTCAAGTCGATGGCCGGCGTGGACATCGTCCACGTGCCGTATCGCGGCAGCCCGCAGGCGCTGCTCGATGCCGTCGCCGGCCAGGTGTCCCTCGCCATCGGTCCCGTGCTGACGGGGTTGCCGCAGGTCAAGGCCGGAAAGCTGAAAGCGCTCGCGGTCACGACGCCCGCGCGCTCGGCGAGCGCGCCCGAGGTGCCAACTCTCGCGGATTCCGGCCTGCCGGGCTACGAGGCGACGCTGTGGTACGGCCTCTTCGCACCGGCCGCCACGCCGCGCGAGATCGTCGGCAGGCTGAGCGGGGAGGTAGTGGCCATACTCCGACTTCCCGACGTGCGCGCTTCGCTGCAGACGCAGGGCGCGGAGCCGGGTGGCAACAGCCCTGACGCGTTCACTGCGTTCGTCAAATCGGAAATAGAAAAATGGACGAAAGTGGTCAAGAGCGCGGGCCTGCGCGCGGATTGAGGACCTGAATTCCACTGTGACCGCTGTGTTCTTTGTGCCTAATTCGTATTACATGGTTGCGCTGCTAGCGGTTATGGCATTCATGGCCCCGGGCGTTGTTGCGCAGGAGAAGTATCCCACCCGGCCCATACGCCTCGTGGTGCCGTTCGCGCCGGGTGGGGGCGCCGACATCTCGGCGCGCACGATCGCGCAGAAGCTGACCGAGCGCTTCGGCCAGCAGGTCGTCGCGGACAACCGGCCCGGCGCCGGCGGCAACATCGGCGCCGAGCTGGTGTTGAAGGCGCCGCCGGACGGCTACACGCTGCTGCTGGTTTCGAGCAGCTACGGCGCGAATCCGGCGCTCTACAAGTTGAGCTTCGATCCGGTCACCGCGTTCGAGCCGATCACGCTCGTGAGCCAGCAGCCGTTCATCCTGGCGGTCAACCTGGGCGTACCGGCGAAAAGCGCGAAAGAGCTCATCTCATATGCGAAGGCGCATCCGGGCAAGCTGAACTACCTGTCCTCGGGCACCGGCGGCATACAGCACCTGGCCACCGAGCTCTTCAAGAGCATGGCGGGCGTCGACATTGTCCACGTTCCGTACAAGGGCGGCAGTTCCGGCCTGAACGACCTGCTCGCGGGGCAGGTGCACATGGAGTTCGGCACGGTGCTCTCGACGATGCCGATCGTCAGGAACGGCCAGTTGCGCGCTCTGGCGGTCTCGACGAGCACGCGCTCTCCGGCTGCGCCTGAGCTGCCCACCCTTGCCGAAGCGGGCGTGCCCGGCTATCACGTGAGCGGCTGGTATGCCGTTCTCGCGCCCAAAGCAACGCCGAAAGAGATCGCGGGACTCCTGAACCGCGAGATCGTCGCTCTGCTGCAGGCGGCGGACGTGAAGGAACGCTACGCGAAGGAAGGCAGCACGATCGTCGCCAGCACGCCCGCGCGGCTCGTCAGCCACCTCGAAGCCGAGATCGGGAAGTGGCAGAAGCTCGTGAAAGAGGGGAATATCCGGCTGGATGCGGCGCGCTGACAAAACAAGGGGTGATGTGTACTGGTGATGATTACTGGTGATGAAAAGAGGTGATGAACTACCCATCACCATCACTCATCACTATTTTTCATCACCATTTCTCATCACTCCTATAACCCGAAGGGGAAAACAAATGAGCAAGTCGAAAGGCATACGCGAGGTCGGCTACGTGGACATCCGGCAGGGGGGCGGCGTGGGTCATACGCACGGCGCGCCGGCGCCGCGGATGCAGCCCATGTCGTGGTTCGATTGCGCGGGCGGCGGCCAGGTTGTCGTGGAGAAAGGCGTTGCGTACGTCGGCAACATGCGCAATCCGCACGGCACGCTGATCGTGGACGTTTCGGATCCGAAGCACCCGAAGCAGCTGGCCTCGGTCGAGATGCCGACGGGCACGCATTCGCACAAGGTGCGCGTGGGCAACGGCATCATGGTTACCAACCGCGAGATACTGGGAGCCGCCGCCGCGCGCGGCGAGGTTCCTCCCCAGGGCTTTCGCGGCGGGCTCGGCATCTACGATGTATCCAACCCGGCCAAACCCCGTCACATCACGAACTGGGAAGTGAGCGGAGGCACGGGGCAGGGCACGGGAGTGCACCGCTTCGACTTCGACGGGCGCTACGCCTACATCTCGCCGACTTGCGAGGGTTATCTCGGCAACATCGCCATGATCCTCGACCTGAAAAACCCGGAGAAGCCGGAGGAAGTCGGGCGCTGGTGGCTGCCCGGCCAATGGACGGCCGGCGGGGAAAAGCCGACGTGGAAAGGCACCGCACATCGCTGTCATCACCCGCTGCGGTACGGCAACCGTCTCTACACGAGCTACTGGTACGGCGGCTACGCGATACTCGACATCGACGACATGACGAAGCCCAAATGCCTCGCTCACGTCGACTGGAGCCCGCCGTTTCCCTGGCCGACGCACACCTGCCTGCGCATCCCTTTCAAGATCGGCAACCGCGATTTCATGGTCGTCTCGGACGAGGACGTGGGACGGCTCGAAGGCTGCCCGCCGCACCCGGCGGCCTTCCTGTGGATGGTGGACATCACCGACGAGAAG
The DNA here is from genome assembly GCA_035649495.1 of Burkholderiales bacterium. Lineage (GTDB taxonomy): Bacteria > Pseudomonadota > Gammaproteobacteria > Burkholderiales > SG8-41 > SG8-41. The sequence continues at coordinate 50,362 of DASRJL010000163.1, forward strand.
CATCCGACGGTGGTTTCAACCTATCAGATCGAGGACATGCCCGACGAGGCGCAGCCCTACATGACTGGTTGCCACCAGCCCGCCGAGCGCATCGTGACCGGCACCGAGATACCCGTCGCGTGGTTCGCGTGGGGACTGCGCATCATCGACGTCTCGCGGCCGCACGCGCTGAAGGAGGTGGCGTACTACATGCCGGACGTGCCGGAAGGCTCCAAGCGCGTGCAGAGCAACGACGTAACGGTGGACGAGCGCGGCCTCATCTTCCTGCTCGATCGGGTGCGGGGATTGCATATCCTGGAGCGCATTGGTTGAGCATATGAACATCACCATCCTCGACGACCTCCTCGACTCCATCCGCCATCTGCCGTCGTTCTCGAAGCTCTCCGGGCACGACGTCCGGATCTGGAACGATCACACCAAGGACGTCGACCGCCTCGCGGAGCGGCTGAAGGACACGGAGGCGCTGGTGCTGATCCGCGAACGCACGCCCATCCGCGCGGCGTTGATCGAGCGCCTCCCCGGGCTCAAGCTCATCTCGCAGCGCAGCGTGTACCCGCACATCGACGTCGAAGCCTGCACCCGGCGCGGGATAATCGTCTCCTCCGACATGCACCCGGGCCATCCGTCCTATGCCACGGCGGAGCTGACGTGGGGCCTCGTGCTTGCCGCGCTGCGCGGTATCCCGCAGCAGATGGCGGCGCTCAAGGCGGGCGGCTGGCAGACGATGCTCGGCACGGGGGCGAGAGGCCGCACCCTGGGTATCCTCGGCTACGGGCGCATAGGCGCGACGGTCGCGGGTTACGGCAAGGCTTTCGGTATGAAGGTGCTGGCGTGGGGCAGGGAGCGATCGGCAGAGCGGGCGCTGAAGGACGGATATGAAGTGGTCGGGAAGGAAGCGATTTTCGAGCAGTCGGACGTGTTGAGCGTGCACGTGCGCGCGACGAAAGACACGACGGGACTCGTGACGGCGTCGGATCTCGCGCGCATGAAGCCGACGGCGGTTTTCGTGAACACCAGCCGCGCGGCGATCGTCGAGCCGGGCGCGCTGGTCGCCGCCCTGAAGGCGGGCCGTCCCGGCATGGCGGCGGTCGACGTGTACGAGGAGGAGCCGGTGCCCGGGGGCAACCATCCGCTCCTATCGATGGAGAACGTCGTCGCGACGCCCCACATCGGCTACGTCGAGCGTGACGGGCTGGAAACGGCGTTCAGCTCCATCTTCGACCAGCTGCTCGCCTACGCCGCGGGCAAGCCGATCAACGTGGTCAATCCCGAGGTGTTGAAAAAGTGACTCGTGACACGTGACCCGTGAGCAGTGCCAGGTCGCAGGTGACGTGAAATCTTCTTCACGGGCCTAAGGGGGTCGCGTGTCGTCGTACCACCAGTCCGACCGCCGAGACATCAGTGCCCGCAGGTCCATGCGCAGCTCTTCGACCGTCGGGCGACCGACGTACCACCAGCCGTTGTAGATCCGGTAGATGACTCGCTGGGCGTCCAGCACGAAGGTGTAAGGGATCGCGATCCGGGGATGCCGGGCGTCGGTCGTGTCCACGATGTCGAGCTCGGCGATCACCTTGCGCTCGTGGTCGCAGAGAAACGGGAAGGTCGCGCCCAGCTCCTGCCGGGCCGCGCGCGTTGACGCCGGATCGTCCACCCACACGACCACGAGGTGGCAGTAATTCACGGCCAGCTCCGGTTGCAGATGCGCCGCGTAGTTCGCCAACTGGCGAACATCCTTCGGTCAGTAGTATCCCCGCGAAAAGACCACCACCGTGGGAAAGCCACCCATCAGGCTGGACAGTGTCGTCAGTTTTCCGTCCCCGCTGGGAAGCTCGATATCCGGGAACGTTTCGCCCGGCCTCAGATTCTCTCGCATCGTCCACCTCCATTCTTGCCCAGACGCCTACGCGGGCTGAGGGCCTTCGTACCCTTCGATGATGATGAGGTCCGCAGTCGAAACTGGCTGCCGAAGTTTGAGCACTTCTTGATACTCTGCCGAGTGCCAGCAATCGACGGCGGCCTGGTAGCTGGGGAATTCGATCACCGCATTGCGCGTTCGGCTTCCGCCTTCGGGGTTCTCGAACTTGCCCGCGCGGACCACGAACCGGGCACCGTACTTGGCCAAAGGCTTGGCATTCGCTGTCGTGTACGCTTTGTACCGTTCCGGGTCAGCGATGTCGACGCGGACGATCCAGTAACCCTTTGCCATAGGTGTGTTCTCCCGCAGGAATCCTGAAAGGCAGATGCAATTCGGCCTTTTTTTCGACGCGACGTCAACTGCCAGTGAATTCAGAACGTTGCCGGACTCGAATACAGGTCGCCCGCCGCCCGTCCGCGCGAAAGCGGTAGAATCCTCCGCGAATCCTGCCGGGCCGCTCGTTTCAAGCGTCTGTCAGGATACATACGACAACAACAGGAGGAACTCATGAAACGTCGCCACTCGGCGGGCGCTGTCCTTCGCGTCCTCTGCGCTGCATGCCTGGTCGCTGCCCCCGGAGCCGCCTTTGCACAGGCTAACTATCCGACCAAGTCGATACGTCTCATCGTCGCATTCGAGCCGGGCGGCTCGACCGATATCATCGCGCGCCTGGTGGGGGCGAAGCTCTCCGAGCGTCTCGGCCAGCAGGTCATCGTGGACAACCGCGGCGGCGCCGGCGGGACCATAGGCACGGACATCGCCGCCAGGGCTTTCCCGGACGGCTACACCCTGACCATGGGGACGACGAGCACGCACGTCATCGCGCCGGTCGCTCTCCCCAACGTGCGCTACGACCCGATCAAGGACTTCACGCCTCTCACGCTGGTGGCGAGCACCCCGTACCTGCTCGTCCTGAACCCCGGGGTCAAGGCGAACAATCTCAAGGAGTTCATCGCCCTCGCGAAATCCCAGCCGGGCAAGCTGAACTACGCCTCCGCCGGCGCGGGCTCTACCACGCACCTCGCGATGGAGATGCTGAAGCAGGCGGCCGGCATCGACATCGTGCACGTGCCGTACAAGGGCAACGGGCCGGCGGGTGTCGCCACGCTCGGTGGCCAGGTGCAGGCGCTTTTCGGCAGCATGCCGGCGGTGCTGCCGCATGCGAAGTCAGGCAAGCTGCGCCCGATCGCTGTCGGGACGTCCAAACGCTCGCCGGCGTTGCCCGACGTGCCCACCGTCGCCGAGAACGGATTCCCGGGCTTCGAAGTATCGCTTTGGCTGGGCTTTTTCGCGCCAAATGGGACCCCGGCGCCCGTCGTCAGCCGGCTGCAGGGCGAGCTTACGAAGATCGCGCAGTCGCCGGAGATGAAGGATCAGTTCGAGAAGAACGGGGCGGATCCGCTCACCACGACCCAGGCGGAACTCCTCAAGCTCATGAAGTCGGAGCTGGCGAAGTACTCCGAGGTCATCAAGAAGGGGAACATTAAAGTGCAGTGATGAGTGATGAGTGCTAAGTGATAAGTGAGGGCTGTCTCTCTTTACTGGTCACTGGTCAGCGGTCACTGTAGTTAAAGCGCGTCCCGGCCGGAAAACGCAGGCCGAAGGTTCCGGCGAGCACCTCGAGCAGCTCGTCATCGTCGGCGAGCACGCGGCTCTCCGTCCCCGCGCCCCGGTCCACGGTCAGGTCGCGGTTGTGCAGCATGTAGCGAGCGTCCGGAGCGATGGACTGCGCGATCAGCGTCTGCGTGAAGCGCGACTCGGGATGGGTGGAGACGTAGTAGCTCGCCATCTCGAAATCGATGAGGTGCTGCGGCTCCAGGGTGAACGCGTAGAGATCGGTCCAGGCGCCTTCCTGCTGCGACTGCACGGTCCATAGTCCGGTTTCCTCGACGGCGCGAAAGGACCAGCGGAACTGCGGCGTCTCCGGCCCGGACGCGAGCGGCAGCGGCAACAGCAATCCCCAGACCCCGAAACCCACGTCTGCGATCCACTTCGCGCCATCCGCCGCAACGAGCAGCAGCATGTGCGTGCGCGGCAGGACGCGGCGGGTGCGGTAGCGCACCCGACCGGCGAGCTGCGTCACGCGGAAGCCGGCCGCCTCCAGCGCGGCCGCGAAGAGGAGGTTGTGCTCGAAGCAATAGCCTCCGCGTGCGCCGCGCACCAGCTTCTCCTGCAGGCTGTCGAGGTCGAGGCGTAGCGGGCGGCCGAGGAGTATGTCGAGGTTCTCGAAGGGGATATGCGTCGCGTGCGCGAGGTGCAGCGCCGCCAGCGTCGCGCGGTCCGGCCGTAGCGCTCCCGCGAATTCAATTCGCCGCAGGTAGGCGGCCAGGTCGAAGCTCATCGATCCTGGAACGCAACGAATGCCCGCCCGGCAGCCGCCCCTTTCGGGCGCGGGAGCAAACGGGCCAGATCGCTCTCGGGGCGCTCGAGGCTGGCGACGTAATCGCTGCAGGCGGTGGGGAAAGCGGCGACTCTTTGCCATCCCTCGAGGTGCTCCTGTCTCAACTGCGCCAGCGCCCGCTCCGTTTCCTCTTTGCTCATCGACAGGTTCCTCAACTCCTCCGCAACGAGCCTGGCGGCGCGGCGGGCGTCCGCGGCGTTGCGCTGCCGCCACGATTCCAGCGCCGCAGCGCCGCGCGCGGTGAGCTCCGGGTGCCGCGACGTGCACGCCCTGACCATGGCTTCCGTCACGCTTACGGCGTCGCTGAGATAGGCGGTCCGGAAATTGAGCGCCTCCGCCGCCGGAGCCGTCGACGGCGCCAGCAGCAGCACGAGGAAAGGCAGGGCGGCGCGCATTGGGGACGGCTCGCGCGGATTTTACCGGCGAGGCTCCGCCGCCTCAATCACCATGAAACGGATGGCTGGCGCGTCAGTTCTTTACCGCGAACACCCAGATCACGCCGCCCTGCGGAACGTGCGTCGTCGTGCCCGCGGTCTGGTCGAGCCGGTTGATCATCTTCTGGGCATCGACGCCCCACCCGGCCTGCACCGCTATGTACTGCACGCCGTCGACCATGTAGGAGATCGGCACGGCGGTGATGCCGGAGTTCGCCTTGAATTCCCACACGACCTTGCCGGTCTTCGCGTCGAACGCCCGGAACATGCGGTCGCTCGAGCCGCCGGCGAACACGAGTCCGCCCGCCGTGGTGAGCACCGGGCCCCAGTTGATGTGCGGGTACTCGTAGGTCCATACCTTCTTGCCGGTCTCGAGGTTCCACGCCTGCAGCTCGCCGATGTGCTTCGCGCCCTCGCGCTTGAAGACGCGCGTCGCCGCCGCGTCGGTGCCGACGAAGCGCTTGCCGGGCTCGTACGTGGGGCGCTTGTCCTCGCCTTTCAGCGTGGCGCACAGGTTCTCATGCGCGGGGATGTAGAGGAGCCGCGTCTTGGGATTCCACGCCGCCGGCGGCCAGTCCTTGCCGCCCCAGTGCGAGGGGCAGAAGGTGACGGTCTTGCCGGTAGCGGGCTTCTTCGACTCGTCCCAGCTCGGGCGGCCCGTCACGGGGTCGATGGCGGTGAAGACTTCCTGCTTCACGAACGGCCTGGCGTCGATGAACTTGATCGCGTCCTGCTGGCGCTCGAGCAGCCATAGGTAGCCGTTGCGCCCGGGATGGACGAGACCCGCGATATTGCGGCCCTTGCGCTTGTAGTCGATGAGGAGCGGGGTCGAGACCTCGTCCCAGTCCCACGACTCGTTGGGCACGTACTGGTGGTAGCCGCGGAGCTTCCCGGTATCGACGTCGAGCGCGACCACCGAGGCCGTGTACAGGCTGTCGCCCGGGTGCATGTCGCCCAGCCACGGACCGGGGTTGCCGGTACCCCAGTACGTGAGATTCAGCTTGGGATCGTAGTGCCCGGTGATCCACACCGAGCCTCCGCCCGTTTTCCAGTGGTCGGCGCCTTTCCACGTTTCGCTGCCGGGCTCGCCCGGCGCGGGAATCGTGTAGCTGCGCCAGACTTCCTTGCCGGTCTCCGCGTCTAGGGCGGCCACGTAGCCGCGAATGCCGAATTCTCCGCCGGAAGTGCCGACCATCACCTTGCCCTTGGCGACGAGCGGCGCCAGCGTGAAGTAGTAGGCGCGCTTGTAATCGTCGACCCGCGTTTCCCAGAGCACCTTGCCGGTTCTCGCGTCGAGCGCGATGACGAAGGCGTCGAGGGTCGCGAGGAACACCTTGTTGCCATAGAGGCCGACACCGCGATTGGTCGGGTGCGACTGGATGATGTCCTCGGGCAACTCGCGCTTGTAGCGCCAGATCAGGTCCCCGGTCTTCGCGTTCAGCGCGAGCACCTGGTTGCCCGGTGTCGAGACGAACATGACGCCGTTGTTGACGAAGGGCGGCGACTGGTGGCCCTCGACGACGCCGGTCGACATCGTCCACACCGGCTTCAGATTGCGCACGTTCGCGGTCGTGATCTTGCCGAGCGGGCTGTAGCCCCATCCTTCGAAGTTGCCGCGGTAGTGCAGCCAGTTGTGAGGCTCCGGTTTCAGCAGGCGCGCCTCGGTGACCGGCTCGTAGCTCGTGATGCCTTGCGCGGCGGCGGGCAGGGCGGCGAGCCCTGCGAGTGCTGCGACCAACGCGGCCATGGACGTGCGGTGACAGCGGATCTTCCTGGTAAGCATGCGTCCCCCTCCCTTGGTTTGCGTGCTGCAGATAGTCGTACGGCGCAGTCTCCAGTCCCCAGTCCCTAGTCTCTCATGTGAGATCGATTCCGACCCGTCCGACGAAAGCGCCGGCGACGACGAGCGTGTCACCCTCGACCTTCAAAGGCAGGCGCGGCAGCCGCCGGGTCGCCGGCCCGCCGGATACGCGGGCGTCGTCCTTCGGGTCGAATTCGGAATCGTGGCACGGGCACTTGAGCACCTTCCTGCCGGCGTCCCACGCCCAGTCGCTGCAGCCGGCGTGGGTGCAGATGGCCGACAAGGCGACATAACCTTGCGGCGCGTTGGTGCGCGCCGCGTCCGTCAAGTCCGTCGGGTCGAGGCGAACGAGTATGACCTCGTTCAAGCGCGAGCCGTCGCGGATGACGCCGGTCGCCGGGTGCTGCGCGTACGCGCTGACATGCGGCCCCCCGAGCGGCACATCGGCCGGCGCGACGACCGCGCCCTTCTTCGGACCGCTGGAATAGACGAGCCGGTCGCCAGTCTGCGGACGCGCGTTCCGCGGCTCGGCGGCTTGCGCGGGCGCGTGGCCCGAGGCCAGCCCGATGACGGCGGCGCCGACCGCGGCCTTGAGCAGCTCGCGGCGCGACGCCGCGCAGGCGCAGGCGGGCTCGGACGCTATGACTTTGTCGTCGGTCACGTTAGCCGGGGAATCTACCCCCAACCGGCAGGTTTGACCAGTTCT
>DASRJL010000164.1:0-46008 GCA_035649495.1 Burkholderiales bacterium
GCCGGCGCCACAGCCGACGGGCGGCGGCGACCGCAACGCGATACCGCTCTACCGTTTTGGCAACACGCGCGTGGTGAATCACTTCATCGCGACCATGCCGCTCCGGGTATCCGCGCTCCGTGCGCTCGGCGCGTATCACAATGTCTTCGCGATCGAGAGCTTCATGGACGAGGTGGCCGGCATGGCCAAGGCGGATCCCGTCGAGTTCCGCCTGCGCCACCTGGAGGACCCGCGGGCGCGCGATGTGATCCGCGCGGCAGCCGAGCGTTTCGGCTGGGCCGGGTACCAGCGCACGGGCAGGCGCGGGCGCGGCTTCGCCTTCGCGAAGTACAAGAATCTCGCCGCGTGGTTTGCCATCGCCTGCGAGGTCGAAGTCGATCGCGAAAGCGGCCGCCCGCGTCTCGTGCGCGCGGTGGCGGCCATAGACAGCGGCGAGGCCGTCAACCCGGACGGCATCCGCAACCAGACCGAAGGCGGGATATTGCAGGCGATGAGCTGGACGCTGTACGAGGCGGTCACTTTCAATCAGACCCGGATCACGAGCCTCGACTGGTCGACCTATCCCATCCTGCGCTTTCAGAGCCTGCCGGACAGCGTGGACGTGCACGTGATCAACCGGCCGGGCCAGCCCTATCTCGGCACCGGCGAAGCGGCGCAGGGGCCGACTGCTGCGGCGCTGGCCAACGCCATTGCCAACGCAACGGGCGCCCGGGTGCGCGATTTGCCGCTGACGCCGCGGCGCGTCAAGGGCTTGATGCGGATTTAGGTCCGACGGCGCGATCGGTGATTCACGGCTGGTGAGTGGTGTCCACCACGCGAACCTGGCGCGTGACTTCGCCGCGCATGCTCCACATGTTCCGCATGACGGGTGATGGCATCGAAGGCGAGCCTGCGTATGTGCGGGATGCGCTCGCGGACCGCGGCAATATCAAACCGAAGCAAGTGGCAGGGACGGGGCTCGACTGAGCGCCCCCTCAGGCCCGCGCCCGCGACCGGACCTGCCTACCGTTGCGCCCGCCGTTCAAGCGCCGCCCGGCGCGCTGCGCTCCCGCCGCCGCCTGCTGGGTGGTGTGGCGCAGCTGTTCCAGTCCTTCCTCGGTACGCCGGCCGACTTCCTCGACGCCGTTGCGGACTTCGTCGGTCACCTGCGCCGTCTGCTGCTGGATTAGTTGACCGACCTGCTGCTGCATTTCCGATACGGTCTCGTTCGCCTGGCGCATGATTTTCAGCGTTTCTTCGGCGCCGACCGAAAGGAGCTGGGTAAGCTGCTCTCCCTGACGGGTCACCGTCGGCGTCCAGTCCGGAGCGCCGAACATCGCCGCGCTCCTGCCCTGGGTCTGCAGCAGTACGCGCGCCGCCGTCGTCTGAATATCCACTATCCTGATCGCACCCTGAAAGAAGATCTCCGCCAGATTCGTGACGTGCTGCTGTGCCTTGTCCATAAATTCTCCTGTGATGGTTTAATGCGATGCAAAACTTTCACCGAGGGTCGCCATCGAAGCGACCGTAAGGTTCGGCAGGACAAGAGGAACAAGGTTCCCGGATGGATGGTGCTGCGCAACGATCCGCACGCAGCAGCGGCGCGGCCTCACTCGTAGTAGGGTTTTGCGGCGGAAGCACTACGCAAAGTAAACAGGACTCACGATTCGTACTGACGATTCACCATGACTTCGGTCGCGCAACTATTTTTGCAGACACTGTTTGTTTGAGCTTCGTAAGCTTCACCCTTCATCCTTCCGCCGTCATCCTTCCGGTCTGTGCGGCGTGTATACGACGCACAGACTCAATGGTGTCCGCCTCCTCGGCACGCTTGTCAGGTCGGTAAGTCTTCACACGCGCGAAGCGCAGCGCGAGGCCGCCGGGATACTGGCTGCTCTCCTGCACTTCGTTGAACGCCACCTCCACCACGATTTCGGGTCTCACGTAGACCGTGTTGCTGTCGCGGCTCACCTCGCGCTCGAGGAATGCCTGGGTCTGCCAGTGCAGCATCTCGTCGGTGAGCCCCTTGAACGTCTTGCCGAGCATGACGAACCCGCCGCCCGCCGGATCGCGCGCGCCGAGATGCAGGTTGGAAAGCCAGCCCCTGCGCCGCCCGCTGCCCCACTCCGCCGCGAGCACGACGAGATCGAGCGTATTGGCGCGCTTCACTTTGAGCCAGCCCGTGCCGCGGCGGCCGGCCTCGTACGGGCTGTCGAGCGCTTTCGCCATGACACCCTCGTGGCCGTGACGCAGCGCTTCCTCGAGGAATCGCGCCGCTTCGGCGCGATCGCCGGTGACGATGCGGGGGACGATCAGTCCGGCCGGCAGCGCTTCCTGCAGTGCGCGAAACCGCTCTTCGGCCGGGCGGTCGACGAGCGGTTCATCATCACGCAGCAGGCAATCGAAGAAGAACACCGATAGCGGCAGCTCCCGCCGCATCGCCTCGACCTCGAGCTTGCGGCCGAACCGCCGCATCGTGACCTGGAACGAATGCGGCGCGCCGTCGGCCCTGAGCGCGATGGCCTCGCCGTCGAGGATCAGTGAAGCGGCGGGCAGGGCGCGCACGGCTTCCACGACCTCCGGCACCCTGCCCCCGACCTCGTTCAGGTTGCGCGTGTAGCAGCGCACCTCGTCGCCTGCCTTGTGCACCTGCACGCGCGCGCCGTCGAGCTTCCACTCGAACGCCGCCGTGCCGAGCATGGCAAGCGCCTCGTCGGTGTCCTTCGCGGACTGCGACAACATCGGCAGCACGGGCTGCATGAGGCGGATCGAGAAACGCGCAAGACCTGCCGCGCCTTCGGTGAGCGCGGCACGCGCCACTTCGCCCAGGCCGCCCGCGGACATCGCGGCCCTGCGCACTTCCGCCACGGGAAGCTCCGCGGCGGCCGCGATGGCCTCGACCATGAGTCCCTGCAGCGCGCCCTGCCGCAACTCGCCGACGATCAGGCGTCCGACAAAGTCCCGTTCCGCCTCCGTGGCCCGGCTGAACAGAGCCGCCAGCCGCTGCATCCGGAGAGCCGCAGAGCCCTTGCCGCTGGCGGCGGCGAGCCCGGCAAAAGCTGCATCCGCTTCTTCCACCGTGAGGGATGGGCAGGACGGCGGCGCGCTCCAGTTTCCGGCCCGCAGCGCGGCATAAGCGACACCCAGCTTCCCCTGGCGCGTTTCCCCGCTCAGGAACGCAATCGCGATCGGGATCTCATCCGGTGCAAGCCCGCGCAGGCAGGCGGCCAGCTCGGCGATCTTCGCGCGGCGGCTGGCGGTCTCCGAGACACGTCCGGATGCTGCGGCAAGTTGAGCGAGAAGTGTCATTTGTCGGAAATTTTTACAGTTCTCCAGGCATACGGCATGGCGGGTTTTATCAAAGCTCTGATTTTCAAACGGATTGTATTTTCAGCACACTTCTTGCTCCTGTCCTGATCGCTGCCACTCCGGTCGGGGTGAGCGCATGCCTACGGCGGCTCGGAGAGTCGGCGTCATGGCCGGCCTCCTGAGCCAACATCGCACAGGGAGGTGCCATGTACGCACATTCTCGCCGCTTCATCGGTTTCCGCCTTCCAATCCTTCGCATGCGCGCGCGCCGCACATCCAGTGCCGCACTGTATTGCGCCGCTTTGCTGGCGCTACCGGCGGCGCAGGTCGCCATCGCGGGGCCCGAGTTCGAGTGCCCCGGTACTCGTTACATCTACACGAGCGACGTGCACGTACCGGATCCAGGTAACACCACGACGTCCTGCCGTACGGCCTATGACGGCGGCACGGTAGCGAACAGCGGCATGTTCAATACGTCCACACCATTCTCCCTGGGTTCATCGATCTGGACAGCGATAACCAGCGCTTTCGGCCAGCTGCTGCAGATCATCAATAACACAGGGACCACCTGGAACCTTGGACCGCTCCCCGGAAAAACCCAGTCCATCGGCTCCACGCCCGCGCTTCGGACTACGTACGCCTACGATTCGATGGACCGCGTGCAATCCACCGTCGCGCCGGTTTCACCGACGACGGTCACGACGACCTATACCTATGATGCGACCTACACGAACCAGGTAAATGTGACCGATCGCAACGGCACCGCCACGACCTATACGTACAACAGCCTGGGAACGAACGCAGGCCGGCCCAGTTCGGTAGTGGAATCCCCGAGCGGGAACCAGGTGACTTATACCTACCAGGCGCTGGGAACAGGCCGGCCCGACACGGTCACGGAGTCGCCGGGCGGCCGGACGCTGACCTACACCTACGACGACGTCGGGCCCGAACTGAACGTCACCCGCGCGGACTCCATTGGGACGACAACCACCTATACTTATGACGCGATGAGCCGCGTCACCCAGATGACGGATGCGCTCGGCAATGCCACGACCTACGAGTACGACGGGACCGGCAACCTCATAAAGGTTACGGAGACGACGCCGCCGCCGCCCGACCCCGATCGCATCTTCCAGTACCAGTACGACGTGCAGGGCCGCGTTACCGAGCTCAGGGATTCATTCATGGATCCGGGAAATCCCGCCGACGACCGCTATACCTGCTACCAGTACGATTCCGCCGGCCGCCTCACGGAATATACCGCCCAGGACACGCAGTCGACATGCAGCGGCGGCGTCGGGTTGACGACCAGGTTTACTTACGACGCGCGCGGGCAGCTGGCCAGCATCACGGATCCGCAGGGAGCCCAGGCGCAGCTTACCTACGTCCCCGCGCCCGGCAGCATCCTCCTGCTCGGTCTCGGGCTGGGCGCGCTCGCCCTGCGCCGCCGCCGGGCATGATTCCGCGGGGGTAACCCCGACCCGGAGTACCTGTCGGCCCGCCTCGCGCCTTCCCCCTGCCGCGCCCGGGTTGTCCGCATTATGAACTTCGGAGTATAAAGGGCATGCGGGCGAGCCCGGTTGCCCGGGAGCTTCTCGCCCCGGCCTGCAGAAAGGAGATACGAAAGCGGAACGTCACAAATCCCGCGCATCGCTCTGAACGGCGCGGCGACCCGGCAGAAAAAAAACCAGCTCGGCACGTAGTCAACGTACCCATAACCAAAGGAGGAGTTGATGAATCACGTGACATTGGCGGTTGGAAGTCTGCTTCTGGCAGTTGCGATATCCGGCGCGCGGACGGTGGATGCGGCGTACCCGGACCGGCCGATACGCCTCATCATTCCGTTCGTGCCCGGCGGCCCCAGCGACATCCTGTCGCGCCTCCTGGGCGCGAAGCTCGCCGAGCAGTTCGGACAGCAGGTCGTCCCCGACAATCGCGGCAGCGCCGGCGGCGTGCTCGGCTTCGAGATCGGCGCGAAATCCATCCCGGACGGCTACACGATGACGATGGCGGCGTATAGCGGGCTTACCATCAACCCATACGTGTACAAGAAGCTGCCCTACGATCCCCACAGGGATTTCCAGCCGATAACCCAGTTGACCAGCGGCGGGAACGTTCTCGTCGTGAATCCGTCGGTCGCGGCAAGCACGGTGAAGGAGTTCATCGCGCTGGCGAAGACCTCGCCGGGCAAAATCAACTACGCTTCGACCGGCACGGGAAACCTGCTCGGGACCGAGCAGCTCAAGCTGATGGCCGGCATCGATATCACCAACATTCCCTACAAGGGCACCGGACAGGCCATCCTCGCCCTGCTGTCGAACGAGGTGCAGGTATTCATCATGAACCCGCTCGTCGCCGTGCCCAACGTCAAGTCGGGCAAGCTGCGCGGCCTGGGGGTGACGTCCCTGACGCGCAACCCCGTCCTGCCCGATATGCCGACGGTCTCAGAATCCGGGGTACCCGGGTTCGAGAACGTAACCTGGCACAGCTTCGTGTTCCCGGCCGGGACTCCCAAGCCGATCGTGACGCGAATGCACAAGGAGCTCGTCACGGCCTTGAACCGGCCGGACGTGAAGGACATCATCATCGGCCAGGGCCTCACGCCCGTCGGCGGCACGACCGAGGAGCTGGTCGCGCTGATCAAGAAGGAATCCGCGAAGTATAAGAAGCTCGTGAAGGACATCAACTTCCAGCCGATCTGAGCTTCACCCTTAATGGGTCCCCTCTCCCCGAGTTGGGGAGAGGGATAGGGTGAGGGGCATAGCTCGCGAAGCATTCGCTCACCCAAGAATATCGTCGATCTCGTTCCCCTCACCCCAACCCTCTCCCCGTTTACACGGGGCGAGGGGATATTTATGAATGACTTCTGGGCACCGGCCGCAGGGCACCGCGCACTCCCGGTATAGACTACCGGGATGACCTCCGCCAAGCCCGCCGCCGCAGCAGGAACGATCGGCCTCGGCGATCTGACCGTTAACCGCATGGCGTACGGGGCGATGCGGATCGCCGGCCCCGATATCTGGGGCGAACGCAGCGATCGCTCCGACATGCTCGAGTTGTTGAAGCGCGCGTTCGCCCTCGGTCACACGTTCTTCGACACCGCGGACAGTTACGGGCCGGAAGTCTCCGAGAACTATATAGCCCAAGCGCTCTATCCCTACCCGAAAGAGCTGGTGATAGGCACCAAGGGCGGACTGGTGCGGCCATCCAGGCACCGGTGGGACCGCGACGGCCGGCCGGAGCACCTGCGCCAGGCCCTCGACGGCAGCCTGAAGCGCCTCAAGCTGGAGCGCATAGATCTCTATCAGCTGCACGCGCCCGATCCGAAGGTCCCCTACGCGGATTCGTTCGGCGCGCTCGCGGACATGCAGCGTGCCGGAAAGATCCGGCACCTGGGCGTGTCCAACGTGTCGGTGCGGCAGCTCGATGAGGCGCGCCGCATCGCGCCCGTCGTATCGGTGCAGAACGAGTACAACGTCGAGGACCGCTCCTCCGACGCGGTGCTCGCGGCCTGTGAAAAGTCCGGCATCGCGTTCATTCCGTGGTTTCCGCTCGGCGCGGGCAGCGCCCTGCGCTCGAAGCGGCTGGCGCCCATCGCCAGACGCCTCGGCGCAACACCCGCGCAGGTGGCGCTCGCGTGGCTTCTCGCCCGCTCGCCCGTGATGCTGCCTATCCCCGGCACGCAATCGGTAGCGCACCTGGAAGAGAACGCTGCGGCGGCAGCGCTTCGCCTGTCGCGCGAGGATCTCGCCGCGCTCTCATGAACAGGAGGCGGTTTCTCGGAACGGCGGGCGCGTTCGCCGTGATGGCGGTCGCGCCGCTCACGGCGCGATCGCAGGGCCGGCCGTTGCGCTACGCCGACATGCACAGCCATATCGGCATTCGCGGTGCGGCCGAGATCCGCAGCGAGCTGGCGGGCAACGGGATGCTGCTCGTGGCGCGCAAGATCGTCGCGGACAGCCCCGTGATCCGCTCCGTTCCGGGACAGGGCTGGCGCGTCGGCCGCGAGGCCACGCCGGCCGAGCTGTCCGGCTATTTCGAGAAGACGCTGCAGCGGATGCGCGAGCAGCACCAGCGCGAAGGGCTCGTGGAGGTCGCGTCGGCCGCGACGCTGGAACGGCTGCGGGGCGGCAGCGCGCCGGGCATCGTCCTGGCGGCCGAAGGCGGCGATTTCCTCGAAGGCGATCTCAGGCGGCTGGAGGCTGCGCGCACGGCTGGGCTCATCCACCTGCAGCTCGTCCATTACCGCGTTTCGGAGCTGGGGGACATCTCCACGGAGCGCCCTGTCCACGGCGGGCTGACGGCTTTCGGCAGGGAGGTGATCGCCGCATGTAACCGGCTGGGGATATTGGTGGACGTCGCGCATGGCACCTCGGCGCTCATCGAGCAGGCTCTGGAACTGGCGGCGCGGCCCATAGTCTATTCTCACGGGCACATGACTTCGTCGGAGCCGCACTACACCCAGAACCCGGTTGGAGTGGGCACGGACCTCGCAGGACTGCCCTCCTCGGTCGTACCCGGCTACGCGGAATTCGCGGCGCTCGAGGAGGCTTTAGTCAGGCGTGGTATAAAAGCGGGCGATATCGAAAACATGCTCGGCGGGAATTACCTCCGCGTCCTGGGGCGATCCCTCGCCGGCTGAGAGTTAGATTCTCATAACAACAGGAGGAAGAAATGAAGCATGCGATTCTCGCAGTAGCGGGTCTGCTCTTGGGTTCCACGGTGTCGGGGGCAATGGCGGCGGCGCCGGAGGCGTCCTATCCGAACCGGCCGATTCGACTCATCATCCCGTTCGTACCCGGTGGGCCGAGCGATTTTCTCTCGCGGCTGGTGGGCACCAAGCTGAGCGAGAACCTCGGGCAGCAGATCATCCCGGACAATCGCGGCAGCGCTGGCGGCCTGCTCGGATTCGAGATGGGCGCGAAAGCGACGCCGGACGGCTACACGCTCCTGATGGCGGCCTACAGCGGCTACACCATCAACCCGCACGTCTACAAGAAGCTGTCCTACGATCCGCTGAAGGAGCTTCAGCCCATCACGCAGCTCACGCTTGGAGGCAACATCATCCTCATCAATCCCTCGGTCAACGCGAAGACGTTGAAGGAGTTCATCGCGCTTGCCAAGACCATGCCGGGCAAGATGAACTATGGCTCCACGGGCGCCGGGCCTCTGCTCGCGACGGAAAGATTCAAGAAGGAGACCGGGATCAACCTCGTGAACATACCCTACAAGGGAACCGGACAGGCCCAGATCGCGCTTCTCTCCAACGAGATACAGTTCTTCGTCGAGAATCCGCTGATCGCGGTGACCAGCATCAAGGGCGGCAAAGTGCGCGCGCTCGCGGTCACCTCGTTGAAGCGCAACCCCGTGTTGCCCGATCTGCCCACGGTCGAGGAAGCCGCCGGGCTGCAGGGCTATGAAAACATCACGTGGCACAGCTTCGCGTTTCCCGCGGGCGTTCCGAAGAAGATCCTGGCGAAGATGCACGACGAGATCGTCAAGGTGCTCAACTCACCCGAGGTCGGGGACAAGATCCGCGCACAGGGACTGGAGACCGTCGGCAACACGCCGGAGCAGCTCTCCGCCCGGATCAAGAAGGAATACACGGAGTACGGGAAGCTGGTGAAGGAGATCGGCTTCCAGCCGCAGTGAACCCCTGATTCTACTCGACCGTAAGCTTGAGCTCCCGGATGAGCCTGGCGCTGCGCTCGAATTCCACCTTCAGGAAAGCGTCGAACTCCGCCTGACCGAGAGGCGCGCTTGCCAGGCCTACGCGGGCAAGCGCGCCCTTCACCTCCGCCAGTTGAAGTGAACGGGTGAAAGCGGTGCCCAGGCGCTCGATCGCGCTTCCCGGCGTGCCCGAGCGCGCCACCGCGCCGTACCACATCAGCGCTTCGAAGCCAGGATAGCCGGACTCGGCCACCGTCGGCACGTCCTTGAGCGCGTCGGAGCGCACGAGGGAGGTCACCGCGAGCGCGCGCAGCCTGCCCGAAGCGATCTGCGGCACGGCTTCCGAGACGTTGACCATCAGGATGCTCGTGTGCCCGCCCATGACGGCGATCACCGCAGGCGCGCCGCCCTGGTACGGCACGTTCACGATATTTATGCCCGCCGCCGCCTTGAAGCGCTCCGCGTTGAGCCGCAAGCCTCCCGCGGCGGTGCCCGACGCATAGGTCAGCTCCCCGGGGCGGGCGCGCGCGAGCGCGACGAGCTCCTTCAGCGTCCGCGCCGGCAGCGATGGATGGACCGCGATCACCAGCGGGTTCGCGGCGACGCGCGCGACGGCAGTGAAATCCCGCACCGTGTCGTACGGCAGCTTTTGCCGCAGCGTCGGATTCATCGTGAACGCGTTGCCGACGAGGAGCACGGTGTGACCGTCCGCCGGCGCTCGCGCCACCGCTTCGGTCCCGATCACCGAGCTTGCCCCCGGGCGGTTCTCTACCAGCACAGTCTGGCCGAGCGCTCGGCCAGCGGCCGGTCCCACCGTGCGCGCGATGAGGTCGAGAGTGCCCCCGGCCGGCAACGGGACCACGACCCGCACCGGATGCGCGGGGAAATCCTGAGCGCCGGCTGCGGCCGCCCACACCACCGCCAGGCAGAGCAGGAACGCTCCTATCCGCTTGGGGGTCATGGTGCTCGTAGTGCTGCGCCGTCAATAAGCGGTAAGGCCTCCGTCCATCACCAAGGTCTGGCCGGTGATGTACTCGGCCGCCGGGCTGGCGAGATAGCACACCGCGGCGGCGACCTCGCCGGATTCCGCGAAGCGCTTCAGCGGCACACGGGCGAGCATGCGCTCCTTGAAAGCGGGATCGACCAGCGATACTTCCCGCGAAGGCGTGTTCACCCGCCCCGGCGCGATCGCGTTCAGCCGTATGCCGTGCGCCGCCCATTCGTAGGCGAGCATGCGCGTCATGTGCATGACGCCCGCCTTGGCGATGCCGTAGGCGAGCCTCTCTTCCAGCGCCACCATGCCGTGCGTGGACGCGATGCTGATGATCAGGCCGGGGCGCTTCGTTGCGATGAGGTGTCGGCCCATGCGCTGCGTCATGAAGAATGCGCCGGAGAGGTCGGTATCCATCACGGCGCCCCATTCTTCCGGCGTGATGTCGAGCGCCAGCTTCTTCAGCGCGAGGCCTGCATTGTTGACGAGCAGGTCCACGTGCCCCAGCCCGGCGATCGCCCCGGCCATCGCCTGGTCGATGCTCTGCTGCGAGCACACGTCGAGCTGCACCGGCACCGCGCGTCCGCCGGCGGCTTCCACGCGCGCGGCGACGTCGGAGAGCTTCTCGATGCGCGTGGAGGATACCGCCACGTCGAAGCCGTCGCCCGCGAGCGCGACTGCGATCTCGGCGCCGATTCCCTGCGAGGCGCCGGTAACGAGTGCGGTTCTTCGGGTCATTTGCTTCCCTTAACAGGAAATGGTGATGAGATACTGGTGATGGGAACGGGTGATGAGAGACTGGTGATGAAAACCTGTCACGCGAAAGCGTTCATCACCATTTATCATCACCATCATTCATCACTTCTTCTCATCACTTCTATCTTTTCTCCCGCTCCGCCCAGCCGGGCAGCGCCTTGCACCGCGCAAGCCACGCCACGACGCCCGGGTATGGCTCGAGCGGCAGATTCGCTTCCGGTGCGGTCTCCGTGTAGGGAAAGCAGGCGACGTCGGCTATGGTGGGACGGCCGAGCGCCAGCCAGTCATTGCCCTTCAGGCGGCCCTCCAGGGCATTCAGGGCAACCCTCCCCAGCGCCTGCCCCTGCTCCAGGTTGCCCGCGGTCCAGCGGCCCTGGTTCACGCCGCGTCGCGTGTACTGCAGGCCGAACTGTATCTCGTTCCCGGCCAGCGCCACCCACTGCATCACCTGCGCCATTCCGGCCGCATCGGCCGGCAGCCATTGCTCGCCGCCGTGCTTGCGGGCGATGTAGGAGAGGCAGGCCGCGGAATCCCAGATGACCGTGCCCCCGTCCTCCAGCACTGGCACCTCGCCGCGGGGATTCAGCTTCAGGAAAGGCGGCTGCTTGTGCTCCTTGTTTCTCGTATCGACCAGGACCTTCTCGTGCGGCACCTTCAGGAGCGACAGCAGGATGCGGACCTTGTAGGCGTTTCCGGAATTCTTCGTGTAGTAGAGCTTCATGTCGTCCTTTCCTTGTCAGACCAGCAAGAAACACTGGCCACGGACCCACACGGAAACACACGGAAGGTAAGGCAACATATTAGACCGAGGCGCCAGGTATCGCTCACGCAACATTGGGGATGGATCGGTATCCATGAAATTCACTATCTGTATTGATTTTGTCCGTGTACGTCCGTGTGTTTCCGTGGCAAGGCCTTTACTCTGGTTGTATGCCAGCCTCGCGTATCACCTTCGCCCACTTCGCGACCTCGCGCTTGACGATCGCGGCGAGTTCCTCCGGGCTCGACCCCGTCGGCTCGGCGCCCTGCGCGGCCATGCGCTCGTGCATCTCGCGCGTTTTCAGTATCGCGAGCACATCCGCATTCAGCCTGGCAACAATAGCGGAAGGCGTGCGCGCGGGCGCAAACAAGCCGTTCCAGGTGCTCGCATCGTAACCGCTCAATCCTGCCTCCGCCACGGTGGGCAGATCCGGCACCGCCGGCGACCGCTTCGCGGTCGTCACGGCCAGCGCCTTCAATTTCCCCGCCTTCACGAACGGCAGCGTCGTGGGGATCGGAGCGAAGTAGAGCTGGACCTCACCGGCGACCATCGCGGTGACCGCCGGCGCGCCGCCCTTGAAGGGGACGTGCACGAGCTTGATCCCCGCCATGGTCGCGAACAGCAGGGCCTGCATCTGCGGCCCCGTGCCGTTGCCGCCAGAGGCGTAGTTGATCGCGCCGGGTTTCGCCCTGGCGAGGGCGATCAGCTCCTTGATCGAGCCGGCCGGCACGGAGGGATGGACGACGACCATGGCCGGGTACCAGGAAATCGACGATATCGGCGCGAAGTCACGGACCGGATCGAAGGGAACGCTGCGGTACATGCCGGGAATGATCGTGAGGGCCGAGGCGGCGACGAGCAGCGTGTAGCCGTCGGGCGCGGCCCTGGCGGCGAGATCGATCCCCACCAGGCTGCCGGCGCCCGCACGGTTGTCCACGACCACCGGCTGCCCGAGGCGTTCGGAGAGCCGCGGCGCCAGCGCGCGCGCCGTGAAATCGGTCGTTCCCCCCGGGCTCTGCGGCACGACGATGCGTATGGGGCGGGAGGGGTACTGCTGCGCGCTGACTGCTGCCGCGAGCGCGCAGCCAAGGATGAAGGATGAACGTGGAAGGATGACCCGTTTCCAGGCTCGACGTCTACCTACTGAGCTTTTAATAAGTACATGACGCTAAATCGCCAACTCCGTTTGTTTCCAGAACGCGGTAATAAGTTGCGGTCTTCGTTGCATGGATTTGAGGCGATTGCGTGCGAAGGCGCCGACTTGGCCGATGGTATTCAGGCACAGATTGCCCAATTCGCGCTGCTTCATGTATCCCCAGATGTATTCGACCGGATTGAGTTCCGGTGCGTAGGCAGGCAGACGCTCGATCACGATGTGCCCGTTCAACGATTCGACATGCTGTGTGACCACGCGACTGCGGTGAGCCGGCAGCCCATCCCAGATCACCATCAGCTTGCCGCGGATTTGCTGAGTCAACGCTTTCAGGAACTCAACGAACTGGGGACCGCGGATGGCGCCCGCATGGAAGCGGAAATAGAAGTTCCAGAAACTGATACCGGCCACCACCGACAGTTGCTTCCAGTTAAAGCTGTACTGCAATACCGGGGTCTGCCCCTTGGGCGCCCACGTCTTAACCCGCGTGGGTCGCTCGCTCAGTCCCGATTCGTCGATAAAGATGATGGTTCTTCCCTCTCGCTGGGACTTTTTTTTAGCGCCGGCCAACGCTTGGTGCGCCATGTCTTGATCGCCTGCTCGTCGCGTTGGATGGCCCGGCCCGCAGGCCGCTGGCTTGAGAAGCCCAGAGCGCGCAGCACATGCCAGACGTTGGCCACGCTGTATGTCACGGCGAACTCGCGTTCGATCAGTTTGGCCACTCGCGCCAAGGTCCACACCTCGGTGGGAAACCCATTGTTGATCGCACCTTCGAGCAACAGCTTTGAAAGGCGCTTCAAGTCCTCTGCCTCGAGTGCCGCCGGGCGCCCGAGCGGTTTGCGCCGCCACGCTTGCGCATCCTCGGCCAGCATGCGCGCCCAGCTCGAGGCCGTTTGCCGCGTCACCTCGCACGCGCGCGCCACTTCGGCCTGCGAATCCCCGCGCTTGAGCATCCGCATGCCCTTGCGCCGACGTAGCTCCAGCGCTTTCAGATCTCGCTTGTATTGCCGTGTCGCCATGCGCGCTCCTCGAAGTATCTCCACTTCGATTAACGCTCATCATAACGAATCGGTTGTCAGGCATTTATTAGAAGCTCAGTAGGTCGTCCCTCATCCCTCATCCCTCATCCTTCATCCCTCATCCCTCGGGATCGGCGGCCAGGTTCTCTCGGCTACAGTCGCCGAGCCGGGCGCGTGGGTGAGGTAGCTCACCATCAAAGGATGAGATTGCCCGCGTTCACGTTCAGCGTGACGCCGGTGATGAAGCGGCTCGCGTCGGAGGCCAGGAACAGCGCCGCCTCGGCCGTGTCTTCCGGCTCGACGAGCGCCCGCATCGGATTCGTCGCGATGAGCTTCTCGATGCTCGCCGCGTCCCGCACCTTGCGTACCCGCGGTGTCAGCGTGGTTCCCGGCGCAATCGCATTCACGGTGACGCCGTAGGGGCCCATGTCGCGGGCGAGGACCTTGGTGAAGCCGATCACGCCGGCCTTCCCCGCCCCGTACGGCAGGTAGGTGGGAGCGTGCGGATTGGGGGCAATGCCGGCACCGGAGGCGATGCTGATGATGCGCCCGCTCTTCTTCTCCATCATGACGGGAGCAACCGCCTGGGTGCAGAGGAAGGTGGTCTTGAGGTTGAGCGTGATGACCCGGTCCCACTCCTCCTCCGAGATCTCGGTAATGGGCGCGAACCGGTGAAACCCGCCGGCGGCGTTGACGAGGATGTCGATCGTCTTCCAGCGCTCCACCACCGACCGCACCATTTCCTTCACCTCCTGCGAGCGTGTGGCATCGACCTGGAACGCGAATGCCTTGCCGCCCGCCGCCTCGATCTCCTTCCCGACACGCTCGACCTCCGCCCGGTTGATATCGGTGACGGCCACCGCGGCGCCCTCGGCCGCGAACATCTTAGAGATCGACTCTCCCAGCCCCTGGCCCGCCGCAGTCACCAAGGCGACTTTGCCATTCAGTCTTCCCAGTCCTGCCATCTGCATTTCTCCTCTTGTCTGTGATTTGGCCACGGAATCACACGGAAACACACGGAAGTTTCGCGAAGCAGAGACGAATGCGCATGACCGGCACTCCCAGCAGATCGGTCCCTTGCCCCGCAGGTCAGCTGCTACCGATCGGTTTCAGCGTCCGTGCCCTTCCGTGTGGTTCCGTGGCAAATACTCACCTAACAGCCGGCCAGAGCCTGCGACCGACGACGGGCGACGACGGCGCATGGAGCAGCTTGGGCGTAAAGCCGCTGGTCCACTTGACCTCCTCGGGCCATAGCGTTGCGAGCTTCGGCAGGTTCTCCGCGCGAGCCTCGAACGACGTGAACTCGTACAGCACCACGTGCTTGGCCCAGGCCGACGCGGAAACCAGCTTGCGTATCGCGATGCAGCTCGGGAGCTTCGAGAGCGCCGGTATGCGCCAGTCGCCGTACCAGGACATCAGCTCGTCCTCGCAATCGGGCGCCTGGAAGCTGCCGATCTGTATACAGGGGGCCAGCGTGTACTCGCCCTCGCGCCTGCCGGCGTCCGGTCCGCTGCCCCGCGCTTCCTCGACGAGAAAACCCACGCGCGCGCCGACCCGCATGGCCAGCATCTTCCGGTCTTCAGCGGTCAATCCTTCCTCGAGCCGGGGAGTCGCGCCTTTCGCGAACGATTGCCAGCCGCGGGTGAAGGCGTGAGCGGTCTCCGCCCCGAAGATGAGGATGTAGTCGTTGCCCGCCGGAACCGACTTGCCCGTCGTGTGCCGCAGGACGGGGTTGGGCGGAACCTTCCCGTTCGTGTAATGCGCCGCATGCAGAAAGCCGGGCTTCTTCAGCATCTTCGGGATGTAAGTCCCGTGCAGCCACGCGAGGTGCGCGTCCCTGTCTTTGTCCGGCAGGTCGTACCAAGTTACCCACAAGCCTCTGTCGGCCATACTCGTTCTCCTCGATTTCAACCGCTCAATTCATTCTTTTAAATCCGGTCCTTCGTAATCGGCTCGAAATGCTCGGCGAACGGCGGCTCGGCCCAGTACTTCCCGATCAGGTCGCGGAATTGCTGGCGCTTGGGCGTCTGCCGGAAATTGAGCTCGTGCGCCTCGACGCTCTCCCAGCGGATCAGGTAGAAGTATTTTCCCGTCGTTTCGACGCAGCGCTGCATCTCGTGCGAGATGTAGCCCTTGCAGCTCGCCGAGACGGCCGCGGCCTGCGGGAACACCTTTTCGAATTCCTCCATCAGCTCCGGCTTTACTTTCATGATCGCGACTTCCAGTACCATGCCGCCTCCTGGTTGAAGTAAATCAACGAGCCACAGGGATTCTGGTCGATTCTACCCAAAAGGTCGCGGAGCTGTGCCGGTACAGTGCCACCCGCCGACCTTCCTGGACCCCGCTAGTTCCCAGCTTCGCATTCCTATTGCTCATGCGTTACTTGAGTATTTGTCGTTTGAGTCCCTCGCGACATGGGAGCATCGTACGCACCCAATGATGATGCAGGGAGACCTCCATGGGCCATCCGACATTCGAAGCACTCCAGACCGACCCGGAGTTGATCGATAAGCTCGTCGCGCAAGCGCGACGCGAACGCGCCAGAGCCATAGGCACGTTCATCACGGGCACCGTACGGCGACTCTTCGGACGCCTTACTCTGCGTCCCGGAGCGCAGCAGGCGCACGCGGCAGAAGACGCCGCCGGGATCTCCATTCGACCGGCCGGCAGCGGCGACCGGGAAGGAATTCAGGCGTTCGTGCGGGGACTCTCGCCGCGTAGCCGGTATCTGCGCTTCTTCAGCGGTGTCCGCGAGTTGCCGCCACAATGGCTGGACCGCTTTGCGCGCCCGGCGTCGGAACGCGAACTGACGCTACTCGCGCTCGCCCGCGACGACGGCAGGGAGATACCGGTCGCCATGGCACAGTACGCTACGGGGCCGGATCACCGCGGGGAATTCGCGGTCGTGGTGACCGATGAGTGGCAGGGCAAGGGCATCGGCAAGCGACTGATCCACGAGCTGGCCTGCATCGCGAGAGGAGAAGGCCTCGTGCGTCTCGAAGGCGACGTGCTCGCGGAGAACGGGCGCATGCTCCGTATGGCGGGCGCGCTTGGCATCGCCTTTGAACGCGACCCAGAAAACCCCGCCGCCCTGCGTGCTTCCCTGTCGCTCTCCGACCCGCGGTGGCAATGCGAGCGGCCTCTGCTGCAGGCGGCGTGATGTCCGGGTGGAGATACCGATGAATATCGAGCTCGCAAAAGGCGGCGTGGTACGGCTGGCGAGGGGGCAATCGCTCAAGGTACGCGACGGCGCCGGCACCAACATCTGCGCTCAGGCAGGCACGCTGTGGATCACGGAGGAGAACAGCGCGACGGACGTCGTTCTCAAGCCCGGCAATTGTTTCAGGCTGGAACGGCCCGGCCTCGCAATCGTGCAGGCGTTCGGCGACGCCGCGATGTCTCTGACAGACGGCTAAACAACATCTGCCCGC
The DNA here is from genome assembly GCA_035649495.1 of Burkholderiales bacterium. GTDB lineage: Bacteria > Pseudomonadota > Gammaproteobacteria > Burkholderiales > SG8-41 > SG8-41. The sequence goes on from DASRJL010000164.1 coordinate 17,069, forward strand.
CTGCCTAACACCTCCCGGCTCCGCTAGTCGGGCTCCAGACTGTTCGTGAACTGCGTAACCGCGCCGGTCGATTCGTAGGCGAAGGGCAACGGCTTGCGGTGGTAGGGGACCTGGTCCGGGAGATCGAGCGTGTACTTGCTCGACTGGATCGCCACGCCCCTCAGGGTATGGCCTTCCGGCTTGGCCTCGACTACGCCGATGACCGGGGCGTCTACATACAGGAGATAATCGGCAAACCCGGATTTCAGGGGGGACTCGCGAACGGCCACGCCCAGACCGTCCATGATGTTCATGGACTTATGGTTCTACACGACCCAGCCGAATGCCGCGAGCTGTCGGTCGATTTGGCAGTGCATGAGCCTGACACGTCCAGCCCAATGCGGGCACGACAGCGCTACCGGACTCCATGGCAATGCGCTCAAGGTAAAATCGCCGCCCCAGATACGGACAACGAGGCCAACATGCAGCTGGTACAGTTTCTGAGCGAGGCGCTTGGAGCACCAAGGGCCGCGATCGCCATCCGATGGCGCGACGAGCCGCCGCAAGTTCGTTGAAATCTCCGACGGCCCGGAACTCGAGAATCAGATCGAAAAGCTTGCTAGCGACTGAACAGATCGGTAACCCTATTTGAATTTCATTTCAAACTGTGGCCCGAAAGGGCTTCGCACCATCTTGCCTCCCGTGAACCGCCCATCGGCCCCAACCGTAAGCTCGAAAACCCGCTCGCAGCCCTTGACCACGTCTTCGGCCTCGGCGGAACTAAGCACGGTGCGCTCTTTCGTACCGCCTTCGAGGACAACTACCTTGAACGAGCGATTGCAAGGCGCTGGCGACCGGTCAACAAGCAAAGTGCCTTTCGAGAGATCCAGCGTAAACGGCGACGAACGCTTGCCGCCGATCTCATACATGGTGCCTTCGTATTTGACAAGCTGCAACGGTGCGTCAGCAGCGACCGCGATACCACATGCAAACAGGAGCACCCACCTTCCTGCTGTGGTCAGGCCCTTATTCATCTGGACCTTCTCCTAGTCTTGTTTGTATTGTGCGAGGTATTCCTGGTATGTGGTGGTCTTGTACTGCTTCTTGCCCACGAAGTCGCAAAGGGCCCTTGCCTCACGTGTATTGCCGAACCCCGTGGATCGAAAAACTTCCTTGCCACTGGCATCCAGGAACACCATCACGGGCGTGTACTTCTTGTCGTTGATCGCCCGCAGCTCGTGGCCTTCCGGGTACATGGAACCGGCGTTGGCCTCCACGGTCACGAAATTTGCTGCATACAATCTTGAAATCTCTCCGCCGGAGAGCATGCCGCGTATGTAGCGGCACGACCCTCAGGATCGGTAATTCTTGTAGAAGACCAGGATGTGCTTTTCCGGGTGCTGCTGCAACAGCGTCCGAGCTTCCGCAAGAGAGCTCACGGATCCATCGGCCGCGAAGGTTGCTACAGCGCCTCCGACCAGACTAAATGCAACAAGCAGTCTCGCAAGTAAACGTGCCATGCCCCCCTCCCCTCAATAATCCTTCAGCTTACGCTCTTAGTCCGGTACCCTCAAGACGCTTCATCTGGGGGTGGTGTCTCCGACGTTAATGGTGGACGAGTTGAGCGCTATGCCGAGGGATGCCGTAGCGAAGCGTACGGCGCCCTTGACCAGCGACCGAACTCGCCAGCGTCGATGACGTTCTGGCGATCCTTAGCGCGGCGATAAGCACGGTTCCCCGTGGGTACACGAAATTCCACGTTTAGGCGTTATACTGTTGTTATATACAGCCCGTGTGCAGGTGACCAATGGACAAAGTCGACCCCGACGGACTCCCCGCCAGCGAGGTAGGCGCCTGGGCTGAGGAAAAGCACGAGCGGCTGCGCAAGTACGTGGACGCAGCGCACGGAGCCCGGCGCCGCTATTCAAGCCGCAGCTACATTGATCTCTATTCCGGTCCGGGCCGGTCTTGGATCAGGGAGACTGGCGCATTCATCGATGGTAGTCCGCTGGTGGCCTTCGAGGCCGCTGCAACCTATGGCGATCAGTTCACGCAGATTCTTCTTGCTGATGCGAAGCGCGAGTACCTCGAAGCTGCCGAGAAGCGACTGCTCACTCGTAACGCAGCGGTGAAGCCCTTCCTTGGTCAAGCTCAGGACGTTGTCGACGAAGTAATACGCGCTCTGGACCCAGGCGGACTGCATCTCGCATTTCTTGACCCATACAACCTCGGGGCGCTGCCATTTTCAATCATCGCGAAGCTCGCATCGGTTAAACGCATGGACCTGATAATCCACGTGAGCGCAATGGATCTTAAGCGGGACCTCCACAACTACATCAAACCCGATGGACCGAAGGACTTGGACGATTTCGCGCCTGATTGGCGCAAGCGCGTAAATACCAGTCAGCGTCAGGACGTCATCCGTCAGGAAATATTTGAATATTGGCGTTCGCTGATCAAGAGCCTCGGCACCTCTCCGAATGATTGTATAGAGGTGGTTGAGAACAGCAAAAGCTCCGACCTATATTGGCTGGTTTTTGTCGCGAGGCATGACCTTGCCCACAAGCTCTGGCAAGCCATCGCTAATGTGAGCCGCCAAAATCGGCTTTTCTAGTGCGAGTCGACCGCGTACACTGACCGATACTATTCACCATGGCTACCAATTCTCGCATTGAGTGGACCGAGCAGACGTGGAACCCCACCGTGGGTTGCACGAAGATCTCGCCTGGATGCAAGCATTGCTACGCGGAGGTCATGGCCAGACGTTTGCGGGCGATTGGAGTGCGGGGCTATGAGAACGGGTTTCGGCTGACGTTAGTGCCAGAACGGCTTGAGCAGCCCGTTCGGCGCAGCAAGCCCACGGTGTACTTCGTGAATTCCATGTCCGATCTGTTTCACGACAAAGTACCGTTCGATTACATCCACCGCGTATTCGACGTCATGGCGCGCGCACCTCAGCATACGTTTCAAGTACTGACAAAACGTGCTGGGCGGATGGCTGAGTTCTGCAAAGACACCGCGGTACCCTCCCACGTCTGGCTGGGTGTATCCGTCGAGAACCGCAGGCATGGCGTGCCACGAATCCCGGTCCTCCGTGGCATCAACGCTCATGTACGCTTCCTTTCCGTCGAGCCGCTCTTGGAAGATATCGGGGAGATCAACCTCACCGGGATTCACTGGGTGATCGTCGGCGGCGAGTCGGGGCGAAAAGCGCGGCCGATGAAGCCCGCGTGGGTGGAGAACGTCAAACAGCAATGTGACGATGCAAACGTCGCGTTCTTCTTCAAGCAGTGGGGAACCTGGGGCTCCGACGGCCAAAAGCGCTCCAAACACGCCAATGGCCGCTGCTACCGCGGCAGGACTTGGGACGACATGCCTGCAGCAGTCTAGCCACTTGGTACCGGCCCGAAGATTTGCTCTTTCTCTTTCCGCGTTTGTCTGGATCTATCTGCGAATAGAGTATGTGGATTTGGCATTTTTCCGTGTGTTTCCGTGTGTGTCCGTGGCTGATTTGATTTTGACCTTATCGGCGTTTATCGGCGGTTCAATTTGTTCCTGACCTGACATGCCAACCAACCATCGCCTCCTTCTCGCGGCGCGGCCCGCCGGTATTCCGGGGCCCGCGAACTTCACTGCCGACGCTCTCCCGGCACGCGCGCCCGTCCCGGGAGAGGTGCTGCTGGAAACGCTCTATCTCTCCATCGATCCCGCCATGCGTTCCTGGATGAGCGAGGGCGCGGGGTACCAGCAGGGGATTCCGCTCGGCGAGGTAATGCGCGGCGGCGGCATCGGCTCCGTGCTGGAGAGCCGCGCGGAGGGATTCAGCCCCGGCGACCTGGTGCAGGCGCGCCTGGGCTGGCAGACCCATCCGACCATTGCCGGGCGTTACCTGCAAAAACTCGATCTCGCGCTCGGCACCGTGGAGGACTGGATTGGCCCGCTGGGGCTCAGCGCCGTCACGGCCTGGTTCGGCCTGCGCGACATCGGCGGATTGCGGCCGAACGATCGCGTGCTGGTCTCGGCCGCCGCCGGCGGCGTGGGACAGATCGCCGTGCAGATCGCCCGCATCGAAGGCTGCCGCGTGGCGGGGATCGCGGGCGGCCCGGAGAAATGCGCCTTTGTCGCCCGCGAGCTCGGCGCCGGCGCGGTGATCGACTACAAGGCGGAGCAAGACCTCTCCGCCGCGATCGCCCGCGCCTGCCCGGAGGGAGTGGATCTCTATTTCGACAATGTCGGCGGCCCGACGCTCGACGCGGCGCTCGCGCACCTGCGTCCGGGCGCGCGCGTGGTGCTGTGCGGCCGTATTTCCCAGACGCTCGCTGCCGAACCTTATGGCATTCGCAACCTGGGCCGGTTGGCGGCCGCGCATGGGCGCATGCAGGGTTTCCTGGTGTTCAACTACCACGAGCGTTACGACGAGGCGCGTGCCTGGCTCGCAGCGCGGCGCCGCGACGGCAGCCTGCGCCAGAGGCTGCACGTGCTTGAGGGGCTGGCGCAGGCGCCGGTCGGCCTCGGCATGCTGTTCCGCGGTGAAAACACGGGCAAGCTCGTCGTACGCGTGTAACCGGCCTCGTTACGACCCGACCAGCCGCGTCAATCGGTCGATGCCGAGCAGGTTGCTCGGAAACGGAACGACCAGGCGCACCGGCCGTGTGAACTATGTGTCGACCGCGCCGGCCGGGGCAGCCAACGCGAGGGCGGCGACCAGCAATGCGAATGAGCCGAATCGCGTCATCGTTGCTTCAAAATAATATCGCACGGCCGCCGCTACTCGTGAGGAATCATACAGAATTGTCATCGTTCCCGGATTACACTCCCGGTGGTGCAAAATAGCGGTTGCGATGCACCCGTTCGACGATTCACGACCTCTGAGAACGCGGCAACGATGACTCCCGAACCGACGCCCGCCATGCCCGACCTGGGCGCCTTGTCCGGCAAGGACCTTGAAGGCCTGGTCGCGCGTATCTGTTCTCCGTACGGGAACGTCGTCAGAGTAACGGTTCATGGAGCGAACCCAAACGCGACCGCGCGCTCGTTCGCGCTGGTCGACATGTCGGCCGTCAACGAGGCAGAGCGCCTGGCGGCCGCTTTCAGGCGACCGCGGATGGGATCGTCGGTGCTTCTGTTGCTGGAGCCGCGCAACCCGTCCTGAGGGAGGGCTCACGCGGGGTCACTCGGCGCAAGCTCCGCTTCGCCTTCCATGATCAGCCTGCCCTCCCCGTCCTCCGCCCACAGCCTGACCCTGCTCCCCTCCGGTATCCCGCACGCCACGCACGGCGAGCCGTTGAAGAGCGGGCTCACCGCGCGAAAGCGGAACGTCTTCATGGGCGCATCCGTGTTGCGCCGCACGACGTCCGCCAGCAGCGTCGCGAGGAGCGGCCCATGCACGACGAGGCCCGGATAGCCCTCGCGGCGGCAGTAGGGCTCATCGTAGTGGATGCGGTGGGCGTTGAAGATCAACGCCGAGTAGCGGAAGAGAAGCGCCTCGCTGGTCGCCGTCTCGTGACGCCACACGGGCTTGCCTGCGGCCCGGCGCGAGGCCGGCGCAGCCTCGCCCGGGCGCGGCGCCTCGCGGTAGACGATGTCCTGCTCCTCGACGACCGCCGTCCCGTCAGGACCGGAGAAGGCGTGGCGCAGCAGCAGAAACACGAGATCGCCGCTGGCGCCCTGCTTCGCCGTGAGGTCGACGACCGTGGATACGCGCTCGACCGCCTGGCCGATTCGCAGCGGTCGCTCGAAGGCGAATCGCCCTCCCGCCCACATGCGCCGCGGCAGCGGCACCGGGGGCATGAAGCCGCCGAGCCTGCCGTGGCCGTTGTCGGCCAGCTCCGAAGTCCGGTGCAGCTCGTGAAGGTAAAGCCAGTGCCACAAGGACGGCAGCGCGGCTCCCGTGTCGTAGCGGTCATCCCGGTCCAGCGTTGCGGTGAGCGCCGCCGCGGGGAACGGCACCAGCGTATCCCGGGCCGTCTCCTGCCTGCCGATCCAGGGCTTGAGGGATGCGATGTCGATTGTCATCGCGTTATTTTACAAGGTGAGCGTCGGTTTTCTTTTCCAGTCGTGCACCGTATGATGGGCGCGCTGCCCGGTCTATCGAGCGATCCACAATTCGGCGGCGCCCGGAATCCGAGGAGAAATCATGTCCGATGAGGTGACGCAGACGCTCGCGCAGTTCGCGGCGACGCTCAGCTACGAGCAGATTCCGCAGTCCGCGCGGGAGCACACCAAGAACCTGCTGCTGGACGCGCTGGCCTGCGCGATCGCCGGCGACCGGGGCGAGGAGACGCATCAGGTCGCGGCGCTGGCCGCGGCGCTGGCGCAATCGCAGGAAGCCAGCGTCATCGGCGGCGACCGGTTGTCGCTCGCGGGGGCGACCGTGCTGAACGGCTACCTCGTCACCGCCGTCACCATGTGCGACGTCCATCGCCCCACCATCACGCACATCACGCCGGAAGTCGTGCCGCCCGCCCTGGCGATCGCCGAGCGCGACGGGCTTTCCGGGCGCGACCTGCTGGTCGCGCTCGCGGCGGGCTGCGAGACGGCGACGCGCGTCGGGCTCGGCTGGGATTTCCCCACCGCCCGGGCCCGCGGCTGGCACGGTCCCGGCATCATCGGCCCCTTCGGGGCGGCGGCGGCCGTGGGACGGCTGCTCGCTTTCGACCCCGACACGATGGCGCGCGCCTACGGTCTCGCCGGCAGCCAGGCGGCCGGCACGTTCGCGGCGTGGGGCACTCCCACCGTCAAGTTCCACCAGTGCCGGGGCGCGCTCTCCGGGCTGATGGCGGCTCTTCTCGCGCAACAGAAGTTCGTGGCGACCCGGGAATTTCTGACCGCGAAGGACGGCGGTCTCTACAACACCTACTCGAACGGCGGCAAACCCGAGGCTGCGACAGCGGACCTCGGCAAGCGCTGGGAGCTGGAGCAGATCGCGCTCCGGCTGTGGCCGTGCGCCTCCGGCATACAGGGCGTGGTCACGGCCATGTTCGAGCTCATCGAGAAGCACGGGGTGGGCTTCGGCGAGGTCAGGAAGGTGAACGTGCACCTGTCGAGGACCATCTACGACATGCACGGGATCTTTCCGCTCTACAAGGGCAAGTTCGAGGCGCTGCTCTCGATACACTATGTAGTCGGCGTAATCCTGGACGACAGGTCGCTCACGCTCGTCCAGTTCGAGCCGGCGCGCTACGACGACCCGAAGCTGAGGAAATTCGCAGCGGAGCAGGTCGAGGTGAAGCTCGACCCCGCGCTGACCGGCGTGCAGGCGGTCGTCGAAGCGGAAACGACGGACGGACGCAAGCTCGCCGTGCGCTGCGAGCATTCCAAGGGCTCGCCGGAGTATCCCCTCACCCGCGGCGAGATCGAGGAGAAGTTCCGCGTCTACGCGAAAGGCAGGCTGCCTGCCGCGCAGATCGAGGAGGTCATCGCCACGGTCGCACGGCTTGAGGACCTGAAGTCCACGCCGCGGCTGATGGACTTGCTGAGGACGGACGATCGGGCGGCGGCGAGCAAGCCGGCGAGGGGGAAAGCGCTGGCCTGATACGGCGGAAGGCGCACCCGCATTGACCCGGAAGCGGCCATTGCTTCGGATGGTCAGGCACGATTCGTGTGAAGGAGGGAGAGACATGCTGACGCGGACCAAAATGCAATGGCCGCGGTGGCTGGTCGTTGCGGCGGCGGCGTTCTTCACCGGCGCGGCCGTGGCCCAGGAGTACCCCAACCGGCCCGTGCGCTTCATCCTTCCGCAGGCAGCGGGCGGCGCACTGGACATCTCGACGCGCGCCATCGCGCTCAAGCTCACCGAGACGTGGGGCCAGCAGATCGTCGTGGACAACCGGCCGGGCGCGAACGGCATCATCGGCATGGAAATGGCGGCGAAGTCCAAGCCCGATGGTTACACCCTGCTCGGGGCGTTTACCTCGGTGCTTACGGTGAACGGCCACGTCTACAAATCGCTTCCCTACGACACGTTGCGGGATTTCGCGCCGATCGGCCAGACCTTGACCAATACGATAGTCCTGGTGGTCAACCCCTCGGTCCCGGCGCGCTCGGTAAAGGACCTGATCGCGCTCGCGAAGGCACGGCCGGGCGATCTTTCCTATGCATCGTTCGGCCTCGGCAACCTCACCCATCTCGCGGGCGAGTTGTTGAGCCTGGAGGCCGGCATCAGGATCGTCCACGTGCCGTACAAGGGTGAAACACCGTCGGTAACCGACACGGTCGGCGGCCAGGTGGCGTTCAGTTTCGCAACCGCGCTGGGCGCGGCGGCCCACATCGCGAGCGGGCGGCTGCGCCTCCTCGCGACCTGCGGCGAACGGCGCTCCAACGCGTTTCCCAACGTGCCCACCATGATCGAATCGGGCGTTCCCAACGTGATCGTAACCGGCTGGACAGGTTTTCTGGCGCCGGCGGGCACCTCACCCGAAATCACCCGGAAGGTAAGCCGCGACATGGCGCAGCACGTCAAGGGAGCCGACCTCCGCGAACGGCTGAGCGCCATGGGCTCGGAGCCCGCGGGCACGACGCCCGAGGAGTTCACGGCTTTTATCAAGTCCGAAACGGCGAAATGGGGGCGCGTCGTGAAGGCGGCGGGCATCTACCAGAGCCAATGAAGCCGTGATGGGTCATGCGTCACGTGTCACGTGTCACGCCTTTAGGTAGTATGCGGCGATGGCCTCAGACAATTCGGACGCTCTCGTTGAGATCTCCGGCCTGAAGTTCGCCTACGGCGAGCGCGTGGTCCTCAAGGGCATCGATCTCACCATTCCGCGCGGCAAGATCGTCGCGATCCTGGGAACCAGCGGCTCCGGTAAGACGACGCTCCTGCGCCTCTTGAGCGGGCAGCTGCAGCCCGCCGCGGGCCAGGTGAAAGTGGAAGGCAGCGTCGTTCACGAGATGGATGACGAGACCCTCTACCGGATGCGGCGCAAGATGGGCATGCAGTTCCAGGTGAGCGGGCTGTTCAGCGATCTCTCGGTGTTCGACAACATCGCCTTCCCGATGCGCGAGCTGACGGACTTGCCGGAAACGATGATCCGCGACCTCGTTCTGATGAAGCTGCACGCCGTGGGGCTGCGCAATGCCCGCAACCTCATGCCGAGCGAGCTGTCGGGCGGCATGCAGCGGCGCGTGGCGCTCGCACGCGCGATCGCGCTCGATCCGATGCTGATCATGTACGACGAGCCGTTCTCCGGGCTGGACCCGATCTCGCTGAACGCGGTCTCCAACCTCATCCGGCGCCTGAACGCTGCCCTGGGCGTGACTTCCATCATCGTCACCTACGACGTGGTCGAATCGCTCAAGGCCGTGGACTACGTCTACTTCATCTCCGACGGGGTCGTCGCCGCGCGGGGCACCGTCGCCGAGGTCAACGCCTCGACCGACCCGTTCGTGCGCCAGTTCGTCGACTCTCTACCGGACGGCCCGGTCGCGTTTCACTATCCCGCGCCGCCGTTGCCTGCCGACCTGCGCATCACCGGCTGACGGCGGCGAGCGACGAGGGACCCCCGGCTCTCAGGGTGCGAGCGGAAGCTGCACGCCTGCATCGTAGACGATGCCCTCATCCGTTGGTCGCGCCCTTGCACTCAGCGCATGAGGTTGTGAGCCGCCCGTCGTAACGATGTGGGCCACCGCGACGCCGCGCGCCACCAGAACGTCGGAGATGAGAGCGCGGTGGCACTCCGACGGCAGCCGCTCCGCGCACATGAACGCCGTGCGCTCCTCGCGCCCGGCCTGCATGAGGCGCTCGAGGGCTTCCCGGAAAGCCGCCGTCATCATGTGGTCGGCGTACGCGCGAAACTGCGGGTTCCTGAGCGCGACGTGGGGCGAACTACCGGCGGGCGCGCGACGTCCGCCGAGCGCCTTTCCTTCCCAGACGTAGCGCACGCCCGCCTCCGCGAGGGATTTCTCCAGCGTGGCGCGCGCGAAATGCGGATAGCGGCGCGACACCGGGTATGCGCGCACGTCCACGAGGCGCTGGATTTTCGCTTCGTCGAGAAGCGCGAGGAGCTCCTCGATGGACCGGTTGCCGTGGCCGATGGTCCACAGTCCGATTGCTTCCGTCATGTCGCACCCCCTTTCCCTTGGCGTCCTGCGGCAATCTGACAAACCAGGGGACGCTCCCCTCGTGCACCCCGACAAATGGGGCCGTATCGGTCCTTTCGATACGGCCTCTCAAGTGAACTCATGGTCGAAATCGGGGCCGAAGGATCAGGGAAACCCCGGCAGGAGAAACGATGGATCTCCATGTAGGCGGCATTTTCGGCATCCTGGTCCTGATTGCCGATATCTGGGCAATCCTGAATATCGCGCAAAGCAGCGCCTCGACGGGCCACAAGGCGCTCTGGATCGTGCTCGTGCTGCTCCTGCCCGTAGTGGGGCTCATCATCTGGTTCCTGCTCGGCCCGCGCGGCGGCAAGGTCTGAGGGCAACGCCCGGCGGTTTCGTCGGAATCAACCGACTCGGTCTCCTGGATTCGCGCGGAGCAACCGCTGCGCGCTCGCGCCGTTCGCCGCGACCTCCACGAGCCCGAGGCTGTTTGCGTACCAGAACAGCTGCCCGGGAGCCGCTGCCGCAAAGACCCGCGCGTGCGCTATGCGGCGCCCGCGCAAAGCCAGGTTCCGGTGAGGCGGGACCGCGGCGGCGCGCATGCCGGTCATGAGATTGCCGTAGTGATCCACGTAGATGATCTCATCGACGTCGGCCGGGCCCAGGTTCACGGAGAGGCGCGCCCGCTTTTCGAGCTTCGCCGTCCTGCGCCTGCCGCCTGCCAGCATCGCCACGACCGGGGCGAAGAGATCGCGACCGTGAAACGACGCGGAGAGACTCCGCGGCTTCCAGCCGATCCCGTGCACGTCGGCCCTGCCCGCCCGCGCCGCCGTCACCGAGATGAGGCCGTTGTCCGGGCCCACGAACCAGCGCCCGTCCGCCAGCACCGCCACCTCCCCGCGCGGCCCGCCCACGCCCGGGTCGACGACGGCAAGCGTGACGCTTCCCGGGGGTATCCGCGCTGCCAGCGCGGCGAGCAGGTGCGCACCCGCCTTGATGTTGAACGGCGGCGCATCGTGCAGCAGGTCGATCACCGGCGCCCGCGGCGCGTGCGCGCCGAGGACGGCTTTGACCTGGCCGACGTAGAGGTCGGCGGCGCCGAAGTCTGTGAAGAGGAAGATCACTTGAGCCCGCGCAGGTACTCGTCGACACGATCCCGCCAGAGGTCCGGGTGCGAGATCAGCGCGTGACCGTTGTCCTGACCCGGGACCGCATACGTTTGAAACTGCCCGGCGCCGCCGGCCGCAACGAACGCGTCGAAGTTCGACCTGCTGTGCGAGACCGAATAGAAACGGTCCGACTCACCATAGAGCCAGAGCGTCGGCCGCTTGAACGCGGCTCCGCGCCTGAAGGTGGCCGTGTTGATCGCGCGGGGATCGGGACAGCGATCCGTCATCCAGCCGCCGACGAAGTTGATCGCTCCCACGAAGACACCGGGGCGTTCGCCGGCGTAGGCAATCGAAAGAATGCCGCCGCGGGACTGGCCTGCGATCAACATGCGATCGGGCTGCACGTCCGGCCGCGTCTTCAGATGGGCAACGACGGCGTCCAGGTCGGCGATGGCGCGATCCACACCCGGCAGGGACAGGGCCGGCTGGCAGGTGTACCGGCTCCTGTCGCGCTCGAAGCCCTCGTCGTACTTTCCTTCGGAGCCGCCCCTGCCCCGGCGCTGCGGAAAAACCACCATCCAGCCTTTTTCGTTGAAGAACTTCGCTGCGGGCAGATTGGTCCAGCTCCGACGGAAGAGCGCAGGGTCGTCGCCGCGACCGGTCGAGCCGTGATTGAACGCGACTGTCGGATAGGGACCCGGACCATCGGGCCTGCGGATCAGGATTTCCAGCCGGACGGGTTGCCCGTCCTCGCGCAGCTCGGTGGAGATCATCTCCGAGGCGAACTCCTGCGCGTGCAGCGCGCACGAACCGGCGACCGCAAGAAGGAAGACCGCTGAAAAACCCAGATAAACGCGGATGAAACTCAGGAACAGAGCCGCCTCATCCCTCATCCCTTCGCCCTCGGCCTCTGCAGCGATATCACAACTACTGAAGCATTCATGTCGGCCGCAACGCGCCACCGGGGGTGCCGCTGCGACTCGGTGTGCGCAGCAGGGTGCGGGAGCAGCGAGCAGACCCGGCAAGTGGAAGCATATGCGACGCAGCGGCTCCGCGTCCCGTCCCGCACCACCGTTCCGGAGACCGAGGCCGGGCCGCATCCCCGCAAGCGGGGCCCCTGCTCCGCCCCTCGGCGCGCTATCCCTTACGCTTCGCACGCACGGTGCGGCGAAAGCGCTTCCATCATATCGGACAACCCGGCGTGCCACGGTACTTGTGACCACGCGAGCAGGTCTTCCATCCGCCTCGGTTTGCCCGGGACATCGTCAGCCCATGAATCGACGATTCGACGCAAACACAGTAGGCCGCAGCCTCGTTCACGTCAACAATCTCGCGCCGTTCATGTAAGCTCCCCGCACTCAACCCACGATTCCCGGAGCAGGCCCATGGAGTTCGGTGTCAGCGTCGGCCACATCTCGGCGGTGGATTTCGCGCAGCACGGCGAGCGGCTCGGCTTCACGCGCTGCTGGGTCACCGACAGTCCGCTCCTGCGCTCGAACCTGTTCGCCACGCTGGCGGCGGTGGCGCTGCGGACTCGCACCATCCAGGTCGGCGCCGGAGTGGCCGTGTGCGGGATGCGGGTGGCGCCGGAGGCGGCCAACGGCGTGGCAACGATCAATGCGCTCGCCCCCGGCCGCACCTTCGCCATCTTCGGCACGGGCCACACGGCCATGCGCATGCTCGGACTGCGCCCCACCGGCGCCAGGGCGCTGGGGGAGTACGTGCGGGTGGTCCGCGCCCTGCTGCGGGGCGAAGAGGTGGCCTGGTCGCCCGGCGGCGGCGAGGCACACCCGGTGCGGTTCACCTCTCTCGAGCAGAATCACGTCCGGCTCGATCCGCCCCCGCCCGTCCACGTGGCCGCCAACGGGCCGCTGGGGCAGGCGGTGGCCGGCGAGCTGGCCGACGGGCTGTGCACCGCGTTCCCGCGCGGCGGCACCATTGCCGAAGTCATGGCCAACGTGCGCCGCGGCGCGGCGCGGGCCGGGCGCGCGCTCCCTGCCGATTTCCATACCGCCGCGCTCGTCAACGTGCTGATGCTGGAGCCGGGCGAGTCGCTCACCTCCGCGCGGGTCATAGCCGAGATCGGCCCGGCGGTGATGACCAACTTCCATTACCTGGTGGACTGGGTGCGCGAGACGGGGAACGATCCACCGCCCTACGTGCGCTCGGTGTGGAACGAGTACGCCGGGTTTCGCCGCGCCCGCGCCGCCCGCGATGCGCACTTGACGATGCACGCGAGCCACTACGCCACGATCGATCCGGAGGAAGCGCGCTTCATCACGCCCGAGATCGTTCGCGCCTTCTGTATCGCGGGCGAGCCGCCCGAGCTGGTGGAGAGGCTGCGGCAGCTCGAGCGCGAGGGACTCAAGCAGATCACGTTCCATCCGCCGTTCGCGCACCGCTACGAGGCGATGGAGCGCTTTTCCCGGCTCATAATGGCCAGGATGTAGAAAGCAATCTTTCGCTCTTGGCGCATAAGTGGAAGGCGCCTGCCCTCCTGGTTCGAGAACGTCGGAATGTAGCTGATCCGACGAAGGGGGCACGGGGGTGCGGGAAGGGCCCGTGCGCCTCTGCCGGAAGGGGCCCGCACCCCACGTTTCAATTTGTTCAAAAAACAAAGCCGGCCCCCGGGCCGGCTTCCAAAACTACTGCAGCGCTACTTTTTCAGGCAGCTGCTTTGGCGGCCGCCTTCTTTGCCCCCTCCTTATCCTTGGCCTCATCACCATCGTCCGCATCGGGCCGGTCCATCAGCTCGACCAGCGCCATCGGCGCGTTGTCGCCGTGGCGGAACCCGCGCTTCAAAATGCGCAGGTAGCCGCCGTTGCGGTTGGCGTAGCGCGGACCCAGCTCGTCGAACACCTTGACCACCACTTCCCGGTCGCGCAGGCGGTCGAACGCCAGCCGGCGGTTCGCGAGCGAGGGCTTCTTGCCGAGCGTGATGATGGGCTCCACCACGCGCCGCAGCTCTTTCGCCTTGGGCAGCGTCGTGTTGATCAGCTCGTGGCGCAGCAGCGAGTTCGCCATGTTGCGGAACATCGCCAGGCGATGGCTGCTGGTACGATTTAGTTTTCTGAGTCCGTGGCGATGACGCATGGTTTCTACCTTATCGAAGGATGAAGGATGAAGGATGAAGGATGACCCGAAAGCCTGACTGTTCCTCTTTCATCCTTCCACGTTCATCCTTAGACTTTCTCGAGCCCCGCCGGGGGCCAATTTTCGAGTTTCATGCCGAGCGTGAGCCCCCGCGAAGCGAGGACTTCCTTGATCTCGTTCAGAGACTTGCGGCCGAGGTTCGGCGTCTTGAGGAGCTCGGTCTCCGAACGCTGGATGAGATCGCCGATGTAGTAGATGTTCTCGGCCTTCAGGCAGTTGGCCGAGCGCACCGTCAACTCGAGGTCGTCTACGGGCCGCAGGAGCACCGGGTCGATCTGCGAGGCCTTCTTCTCCTCGATGGTAGCCGGCAGCCCCTTCAGGTCCGCGAACACCGTCAGCTGCTCGACGAGGATGCGCGCGGCGTAGCGCACGGCTTCCTCGGGATCGATCGCGCCGTTGGTTTCGATGTCGATGATGAGCTTGTCGAGATCGGTGCGCTGCTCGACCCGCGCGGCGTCCACGGAGTAGCTCACCCGCCGTACGGGACTGAACGATGCGTCGAGCAGGATGCTGCCCACCGTGCGCCCTTCCTCGACCGTCTTGCGGGTGGTGGCCGCGATGTAGCCGCGCCCCTGCTCGACCTTCAACTGCATGTCGAGCTTGCCACCGGCGGCGAGATGCGCGATCACGTGGTCCGGGTTGACTATCTCGACCTCGTGCATCGCCTCGATATCGCCCGCGGTCACCACGCCTTCGCCGCTCTTCTTCAGGTTCAGCATCACCTCGTCGCGGTTGTGGAGCTTCAGCACGATGCCCTTGAGGTTGAGCAGGATATCGACCACGTCCTCCTGCACGCCATCGAGCGTGGAGTACTCGTGCAGGACGCCCGTGATCTTGACCTCGGTCGCCGCCCACCCGGGCATGGAGGAGAGCAGCGTCCGGCGCAACGCGTTGCCGAGCGTGTGGCCGTAGCCCCGCTCGAACGGTTCCATGGTGAGCCGGGCGTGGTACGGCGAAATGTTCTGAACGTCGATTATGCGTGGTTTGAGAAAAGCGGCACTGCTTGCCATGGGTCAAATACCTCTCAGCGTCTGTCTCAATACGAGGGGGATGCTCCCCTCACGCCCCTGAAGGCGGGGCCAATCCATTCGGTAGTGAACCCGCCTGCAGCGGGAGTTACTTCGAGTAGAGCTCGACCACGAGCGACTCGTTGATGGTGGACGGCAGCTCGCTCCGCTGCGGCCGCGCCTTGAATTTGCCCTTCAGCGCCTTCGCGTCCACTTCCAGCCACTCGGGATGCCCGCGGCTTTCGGCCGCCTCGGCCGCGCCCTTGATGCGCAGCTGGTTCTTCGCCTTCTCAACGACCTCGACCACGTCGCCCGGCCGGCAGACGAAGGACGGTATGTTCACGCGCCTTCCGTTCACCAGGATCGCGTTGTGACGCACGACCTGCCGCGCCTCGGTGCGGGAAGACCCGAAGCCCATGCGATACACCACCGTGTCGAGGCGGCTTTCGAGGAGCTGCAGCAGGTTCTCGCCGGTTACGCCCTTCTTCCCCTCGGCCTCATGGTAGGTGTTGCGGAACTGGCGCTCGAGGAGCCCGTAGATGCGCCGCACCTTCTGCTTCTCGCGCAACTGGACGCCGTAACCGGACAGGCGCGAATTCTTCTGGCCGTGCTGCCCGGGCGGGTAGTTGCGGCGCTCGATGGCGCACTTGTCGGTGAAGCATTTCTCGCCCTTGAGGAAGAGCTTCTCGCCCTCGCGGCGGCACTGCCGGCATTTTGCGTCGAGATTTCTGGCCACGTTTTACTCCTGATTCCCTGCTCGCTTAGGTCTTGCTCACTTGTAGGGGAGCACGAGGGGAAGCTTCCCCTCGTTCCTTCATGGTTATACCCGCCGCCGCTTGGGCGGCCGGCAGCCGTTGTGCGGAACCGGCGTCACGTCCGATATCGACGAGATCTTGAAGCCCACAGCGTTCAGCGCACGCACCGCCGACTCGCGGCCCGGGCCCGGACCCTTAATCCGCACTTCCAGGTTCTTCACCCCCGATTCCTGGGCGAGCCTGCCGGCGCGGTCGGCCGCTACCTGCGCGGCGAAAGGAGTCGACTTGCGCGAGCCCTTGAAGCCGTTGCTGCCGCACGTGGCCCACGCGAGCGTATTGCCCTGGCGGTCGGTAATCGTGACGATGGTGTTGTTGAAGGACGCGTGCACGTGCGCGATGCCCTCGGCCACGTTCTTCTTGACCTTCTTGCGCACCCTGGTGCTGGCTTTTGCCATTGGTTGTCCCGTTTGTCCCGGAGTCGTCTACGTGACCCGGCTAGATGGTGACCGGCTTGATGATCTTGATTGCGGCTTTGCGCGGGCCCTTGCGCGTCCGAGCGTTCGTTCGCGTGCGCTGCCCGCGCACCGGCAGGCCGAGGCGATGCCGCTTGCCGCGCCAGGTGCCGAGATCGATCAGCCGCTTGATGTTCATCGATACTTCGCGCCGCAGATCGCCCTCGACCGGGATCCGGGCCACCTGCTCACGGAGCTTGTCCATCTCGTTGTCGGACAAGTCCTTGATTTTTCTCGAAGAGACCACGCCCGCGGCGGCGCAGATGCCGCGGGCGCGCGAGCGGCCGATGCCGAATATCGCGGTCAACGCGATTTCGGCGTGCTGGTTGTTCGGTATGTTGACTCCGCTTATCCGGGCCATGCCCTGCCCCCAAAAGAAAAGTTTGCGATTTTAGCCCCTAAACCACTCATTCACAAGCCAAAGTACCCTCAGTTTCCACTCGGTTTCCAAGGAAGCCGGGGCCTCAGCCCTGCCGCTGCTTGTGGCGGGGATCCTTGCATATCACCCGCACGACGCGCTTGCGGCGGACGATCTTGCAGTTGCGGCAGATTTTCTTCACCGATGCGAGCACTTTCATGGTCTTTCCTCTGCAAATCGATCATTTCGCCCGGAACACGATCCGCCCGCGGGACAGGTCGTAGGGCGTCAACTCCACGGTAACCTTGTCGCCGGGCAGGATACGGATGTAGTGCATGCGCATTTTGCCCGAGATGTGGCCGAGCACGATGTGCCCGTTTTCGAGCTTCACCCGGAAGGTTGCATTGGGCAGGGTTTCCACGATCTCGCCCTGCATCTGTATCGTCTCTTCCTTGGCCATCAGCGCGTGGGAAACATCCCTCCCTTGAAATTCGCCTTCTTGAGCAGGCTCTCGTACTGGTGCGACATCGCGTAGGCCTGGACCTGCGACATGAAGTCCATCGTCACCACCACGATGATGAGGAGCGACGTGCCTCCGAAATAGAACGGGACGTTCTTCCACACGATCAGCGCCTCCGGCAGCAGGCACACGAGCGTCACGTAGATCGCGCCCGTCAGCGTGAGCCGCATCATGATGCGCTCGATGTAGCGCGCGGTCTGATCGCCCGGCCGTATGCCCGGCACGAACGCGCCGCTCTTCTTCAGGTTGTCCGCGGTCTCCTTGGGATTGAACACGAGCGCGGTGTAGAAAAAGCAGAAGAAGATGATGGCCGACGCGTAGAGGATCACGTAGATCGGCTGTCCGGGAGAAAGCGCGCCGGCGACGTTGCGCAGCCACGTGAGCCCTTCTGCCGTGCCGAACCAGCCGACGAGCGTGGCCGGGAAGAGAATGATGCTCGAGGCGAATATCGGCGGAATCACGCCCGACATGTTGAGCTTGAGCGGCAGGTGCGAGCTCTGCCCGCCGTAGATCTTGCGGCCCACCTGGCGCTTGGCGTAGTTCACGAGTATCCGCCGCTGGCCGCGCTCGACGAAGCACACGAAAGCCGTGACTCCCAGCACCACCGCGAAGATGAAGATCGCGATGAGAATGGAGAACGCGCCGGTGCGCACCAGCTCCAGCGTGCCGGCGACCGCGTGCGGCAGCCCGGCGGCGATGCCGGCGAAGATGATGAGCGAGATGCCGTTGCCGATGCCACGCTCGGTGATCTGCTCGCCCAGCCACATCAGGAACATGGTGCCGGTGGTGAGCGTGATCATCGTCGTGACCCGGAAGAGCAGCCCCGGCTCGATGACGAGCCCGCGCTGCGCCTCCAGCGCGATGGCGATGCCTAGGGACTGGAAGATGGCGAGCCCGAGCGTCCCATATCGCGTGTACTGGGTGATCTTGCGCCGGCCCGACTCGCCCTCCTTCTTGAGGGCCTCCAGCGTGGGCGACACCACGGTCATCAGCTGCATGATGATCGAGGCCGAGATGTACGGCATGATGCCGAGCGCGAATATCGTGAACCGTGACAGGGCCCCGCCCGAGAACATGTTGAACATGTCCAGGATGCCGCCCTTCTGCGAGCGGAACAGCTCGGCGAGCTGCTCCGGATCGATTCCCGGCACCGGGATATGGGCGCCGATGCGATAGACGATCAACGCGCCGAGCAGGAAGAGCAGGCGACGCTTCAGGTCGCCCATCTTCGAGAGGCCCAGCATGGAGTCGGAGGCAGCCAACGCTATTCAGCCTTGGGCGCGCCGCTGGCGGGCGCCTTTTCTTTCCGCTCGTTTCCAGGCTTGCGCCCGGCCGTGGTCTTGTCTTCGGCTTCGGCCGGCGCCGCGGGTAATTCGACGCTTCCTCCCGCGGCCTCGATGGCCGCGCGCGCGCCCTTGGACACCAGCAGTCCTTTCAGCGCAATTTTCCGCTTGATCTCGCCCGCCAGGATCACCTTGGCGCGCCCGATCACCGCCGGCACCACCCCGGCCTCCTTGAGCGCCGCTAGGTCGATGGTCTCCGCGGACATCTTCTGCAGGTCGGACAGCCGCACTTCCGCGGTTGAGTCTCGATGCAGGGAATTGAAACCGCGCTTGGGCAGCCGCCGCTGCAATGGCATCTGCCCGCCCTCGAAGCCGACCTTGTGGAAGCCGCCGGAACGGGACTTCTGTCCCTTGTGGCCGCGCCCCGCGGTCTTGCCGTGGCAGGCGAACCCGCGTCCGACGCGCTTCTTCCCGCGCCTCGCGCCGGCAGCCGGTTTGATCTCGTTGAGCCGCATATGCAGGATGTTCCGGATCGCTTGAGTAATGAGTTGGGTTACTTTTCGAGCCGCACCAGGTAGGCAACCGCGTTGATCATGCCGCGATTGGCCGGCGTATCGGCCACCTCCACGGTCTGATTCAGCTTTCTCAATCCGAGTCCGCGCACGCTCGCGCGATGCGCCTGCTTGCTGCCGATCGGGCTATGCACCAGCTTGACCTTCAGCGTCTTGGTCGGTTCCGTGGCCATGGCTACCCCGTGATTTCCTCGACCGTCTTGCCGCGCTTTGCCGCGATATCGGACGGCGTATTCATCTTCGTGAGCCCGTTGATGGTCGCGCGCACGACGTTGTAGGGATTGGTCGAGCCGAGGCATTTCGCCAGCACGTTCTGCACGCCCATGACCTCGAACACGGCGCGCATCGGGCCGCCGGCAATGATGCCGGTCCCGTCCGAGGCGGGCTTCATGAAGACCCGGGACGACCCGTGGTGCCCGATCACCTCGTGCTGCAGCGTGCCGTGCTTGAGAGGCACCTTGACCATCCTGCGCCGCGCCTCTTCCATCGCCTTCTGCACCGCGACCGGCACCTCGCGTGCCTTGCCCTTGCCCATGCCGATGCGCCCGTCACCGTCGCCGACCACGGTCAACGCCGCGAAACCCAGCACGCGGCCGCCCTTCACGACCTTGGTGACGCGGTTGATCGCAACCATCTTCTCGCGCAGCCCATCGCTGCGCTCCTCGCCCGTGTGCATCTTCGATGCGTGCAGTTTCGCCATATCCCGGTTACCTCTTCATATTCTCGGACGTCAGAATTTGAGCCCGCCCTCGCGCGCGGCGTCGGCCAGGGCCTTGATTCGCCCATGGTACTTGTAGCCGCTGCGGTCGAACGCCACCGCCTCTATACCCAGCTTCTTCGCCTTCTCGGCGATGCGCTTGCCCACTTCCACCGCAGCCTTGACGTTGCCGCCGTACTTCAGCGCCTGGCGCACCTCGGCCTCCATGGTCGACGCCGCCGCCAGCACCTTCATCCCGTCCCGGTCTATGACCTGGGCGTAGATGTGCGAGTTCGAGCGGTGCACCGTCAGGCGCACGGTCTTCAGTTCCGCGATCTTGGCGCGCGTGGCCCGTGCCCGGCGCAGCCTCGCTATGTTCTTTTCCATCGTCCGGCTCCGCTACTTCTTCTTCGTTTCCTTGATCGTTACCTGCTCGCCCGTATAGCGAACGCCCTTGCCCTTGTAGGGCTCCGGCGAGCGGTAGGCCCGCACTTCCGCGGCTACCTGGCCGACGAGCTGCCTGTCCATGCCCTTGATCAGAATCTCCGTCTGGGTCGGCGTCTCGACCTTGATCCCCTTCGGCATCGGGTGGACGACCGGGTGCGAGAATCCCAGGGTGAGATTCAGCTTGTCGCCCTGCGCCTGGGCGCGATAGCCGACGCCCACCAGCTGCAGCTTTTTCTCGAAGCCCTTCGTGACGCCGGTCACCATGTTCGCCACGAGGGCGCGCATCGTGCCGGACAGCGCGTCCGCCTGGTGCGAGTTGTCGTTGGCCTTGAACTCCACGCGGTTCTCGACCTTCTCGATCTTCACCTGCGGGTTCAACTTCCGCGACAGGGTGCCCAGCGGGCCCTTGATCGAGATCTCGTCCGGGCCCAGCGTGACCTCGACTTTTTCCGGGAGCACCACGGGCGTACTGCCTATTCTCGACATGACGGCCTCCCGCTACGCCACTATGCACAACACTTCGCCGCCGACGCCCAGGCCGCGCGCCTTGCGGTCGGTCATCACCCCGCGCGAGGTGGAGACGATGGCCACGCCCAGCCCGTTCATCACGGTGGGCATCTCGGTCTTGCCGCGGTAAATGCGCAGCCCCGGCCGGCTCACGCGCTCGAGCTTCTCGATGACGGGTTTCCCGGCGTAGTACTTGAGGCTGATCTCGAGCTGCGGCTTGCCTTCGTTCTCGCGCAGCGCGAAGTCCTCGATATAACCCTCGTCCTTCAGCACCTGCGCGATCGAGGCCTTCAGCCGGCTCGCCGGCATCGCCACCGATTGTTTCTCCGAGCCCTGCGCATTGCGAATGCGCGTCAGCATGTCGGAGACCGGATCGCTCATTGTCATCTATTCAACTCCTTGGAGGCCGTTCGGACCTGACTCCGCCGATTCCGTTTACCAGCTCGCCTTGATCACACCCGGGATCTCGCCCCTGAGCGCGATGTCGCGCAACTTCGCCCGCCCAAGCCCGAATTTCTTGTACACGCCGCGCGGACGGCCCGTGAGCGCGCAGCGGTTGCGCAGCCGTACCGGTGATGCGTCCCGCGGCAGCAGCTGCATCTTCAGGCGCGCGGCGTAGCGGTCTTCCTGGGAAAACCGCTGGTTGTTGATGATCTCCAGCAGCTCCTTGCGCTTGGCGGCGTACTTCTTGACGGTGGCGCGACGCTTCTTGTCGCGGTTGACCACTGAGGTTTTTGCCATGGATCCGGCGCCTTTCGATTCTGTCGGTTGCGCTCAGTTACGAAATGGAAATTTGAACGCCGAGAGAAGCGCTTTTGCCACCGCGTCGTTTCTGGCGTTCGTGGTGATCGTGATGTTCATCCCGCGTATCGCGTCGATCTTGTCGTACTCGACCTCGGGGAAGATGATCTGCTCTTTCACCCCGATGTTGTAGTTGCCGCGGCCGTCGAACGCCCTCCCCGACACGCCGCGGAAATCGCGGATCCGCGGCATGGCAATGTTGACCAACCGGTCGAGAAACTCGTACATCCGGCGCCCGCGCAGCGTGACCTTGCAGCCGACGGGATAACCCGTGCGGACCTTGAACACCGCGATCGACTTGCGGGCGTTGGTGACGAGCGGCTTCTGCCCGGCGATCTTGGTCATGTCGGCGACCGCGTTATCCATCACCTTCTTGTCCGCGACCGCTTCGCCCACGCCCATGTTGAGGACGATCTTCTCGATGCGCGGCACCTGCATCGTGGTCTTGTAGCCGAACTGCTCCATCAGCTGCTTCACCACCGTGTCGCGGTAGTGGATCTGGAGTCGCGGAACCGGCGCCGGCCGCGAAGGCTTGACTTCCCTGGGCGCTTCCCGCTGCGCGCCTTCCCGTCCCCCGCCCTGCTGCCTGCCTTCTCGCGGCGCCCTGGCTTCCCTGGGAGCCTTGGCGTCCCGCGGAGGCCGGTTCTCCTTCTGACCGCCCTTGGCTTCCTTCGCCGGCTTCTCGTCCTTGCCCGTTTTCGCCTGGCTCATACGTCGACCACTTCGCCGTTGGATTTGAAATAGCGCGCCCGGCGCCCGTCCTGCATGACGCGGATTCCGACGCGGTCCGCTTTCCTCGTCCCCGGGTTGTAGAGCGCGACGTTCGAGATGTGGAGCGGCATTTCCTTGTCGATGATGCCGCCGGTGACGCCCTTCATGGGATTGGGACGCTGGTGCTTCTTCACCCGGTTGGCGCCTTCGACGAGCACGTGGCTCGCGTCGACGATCTTCAACACCGTCCCGCGCTTGCCCTTGTCGCGGCCCGAGACCACCATCACGTCGTCGCCCTTGCGTATTTTGTTCATTGCTTCACCTTCACAGCACTTCCGGCGCGAGCGAAACGATCTTCATGAATTTCTCGGTCCGCAGCTCCCGCGTAACCGGTCCGAAGATGCGCGTGCCGATCGGCTCGAGCTTGGGCGTCAACAGCACGGCCGCGTTCGAATCGAACTTCACCAGCGAGCCGTCGCTGCGGCGCACGCCCTTGGCCGTGCGCACCACCACCGCGTCGTAGATCTCGCCCTTCTTCACCCGCCCGCGCGGCGCGGCGTCCTTGACGCTCACCTTGATCACGTCGCCGATGCCGGCGTAGCGGCGCTTGGAACCGCCCAGCACCTTGATGCACATGACCGAGCGCGCGCCGGTATTGTCGGCCACGTCCAGAACGGACTGCATTTGTATCATCGTGTTCTCGTTGTAGCTTTACCGCTTTTCTCCAACTTGACCGCCTTCACGGCCAGTATTGGAGCCCGTCCGGGTCAGGCCGCCGCTGCCGTTTCCAGCGCGGCGAGATACTACCGATACCACGTACACCCGCGCTCCAACTGCCTCAGCGCGCGCCCGTACATCGAAAATGGGGACCGGGCGAAAGGATGCGGATTATACGGGTAAGCCCCCGATTCCGCAACGCAAAATGACGCCTAGACCACCCTGGCTTTCTCCAGCAGCTTCACCACGCGCCACGACTTCGTGCGGGAAATGGGCCGGCACTCCTCGATCGTTACCAGGTCCCCTTCCTTGCAGTCGTTGGTGTCGTCGTGCGCGTGATACCGGCTGGAGCGGGTCATGACCTTGCCGTAAAGCGGGTGGGTCGTGCGCCGCTCGACCAGCACGGTCACCGTCCTGGTCATCTTGTCGCTCACGACGCGGCCGGTCAGCTGCCGCTTGTTGGTCGTCGCTTCGCTCATGCTATTCCCTTGTAGCTCATTGGCTCTGATGTAGGGGAGTTTGAGGGGAGCATCCCCTCATTCCTTATGCCTTCTTGGACTGTTGGGCCATCACCGTGCGCACCCGCGCGATATCCCTGCGCACCTTGCGCAGCTGGCTGGTGTTGTTCAACTGCTGCGTCGCCTTCTGCATGCGCAGCCCGAATTGCGCCCGCAGCAGCTGCGCAAGCTCCTGCAGCAGCTCGTCCGTGCTCTTACCTCTCAATTCCGATGCGTCCACGGCGTCAACCTCCAAACATGCGGGCGACGAATATGGTGCGCAGCGGCAGCTTCGCCGCAGCCAGGCGGAGAGCCTCGCGCGCCTCCTGCTCGTCCACGCCGTCCATCTCGTACAGCACCGCGCCCGGCTTGATCTCCGACACCCAGTATTCGGGGTTGCCCTTGCCGTTGCCCATCCGGACTTCCGCGGGTTTCTGCGATATCGGCTTGTCCGGGAAAATGCGGATCCAGATCCGCCCGCCGCGCTTTATAGCGCGGGACATCGCCCGCCGCCCGGCCTCGATCTGCCTCGCGGTCAGCCGGCCCCGCGTGGTCGCCTTCAACCCGTAGTCGCCGAAGCTGACCTTGTTGCCGCGGGTAGCGATCCCGCGGTTGCGGCCCTTCTGCTCCTTCCGGTACTTACGCCTTGCGGGTTGCAGCATTCTTCGCTCCTGCTCTGGGCTTCGCCGGCGCGCGGCGCGGCTTCTTCAGCTGTCCCGGCGCGCCGGGCCCGGGTGTCCCCGGCGGGGGCGGGGGCGGCACGGCGGGCGCGGCGAGGGCGGCGGCAACGGCGGCCGTCGGCTGATCGGCTTTCTGCATGACTTCGCCCTTGAACACCCACACCTTGATGCCGATCACGCCGTAGCTGGTCTTCGCCTCCGACGTGCCGTAGTCGATCTCGGCGCGCATCGTATGCAGCGGCACGCGCCCTTCCCGGTACCACTCGGTGCGCGCGATCTCGATCCCATTCAGACGGCCCGCGCTCATGATCTTGATGCCCTGCGCGCCGAGGCGCATGGCGTTCGTGATCGCGCGCTTCATCGCGCGGCGGAACATGATCCGCTTCTGCAGCTGCTGCGAGATCGAGTCGGCGATCAACTGCGCGTCGAGCTCGGGCTTGCGCACTTCCTCGATGTTGACGTGTACGGGAACGCGCAGCATTTTCTGCAGGTCGGCCTTCAGCGCCTCGATGTCCTCGCCCTTCTTGCCGATCACGACGCCGGGACGGGCGCTGAAGACGGTGATGCGCGCATTCTTGGCGGGACGCTCGATCACCACTCTCGACACCGCGGCGTGCGCGAGGCGCGCCTTCAGGTGGTCACGCACCTTGATGTCCTCGAGCAGCATGGTCGAGAAGTGCCTGTTATTCGCGTACCACCGCGACGACCAGTTGCGGTTCAACGCCAGGCGGAAGCCGATCGGATGTATTTTCTGGCCCATCTTCTACTTTCTCCCGTCACCAACGGTGACGAATATGTGGCAGGTCGGCTTCAGGATCTTCGCGCCGCGGCCCTTGGACTGAGGGCGGAAACGGCGCAGGAACGTGCCGCGCTCGACGCAGATCTCCGTGATCTTCAGCTCGTCCACGTCGGCGCCGTCGTTGTGCTCTGCGTTGGCGATGGCCGATTCGAGGACCTTGCGGATGATCACGGCGCCTTTCTTGGGCGAGAACTGCAGGATGCTCAACGCCTGCTCGACCCGCTTTCCGCGCACGAGGTCCGCCACGAGGCGCCCCTTCTGGGCGGAAAGGCGCACGCCGCGCAGCTTGGCAGTGGTATTCATGCCGCCCTCACGCCTTCGCCGCCGGCGCCGGTGCGGCCGCTGCCGGTGCGGCCGCGCCGGCCGTCGGCGACGACCTCTTGTCGCCTGATGCCGCGGCCGCCGCAGCGGCGGCGGCCTGTGCCGACCCGGCCTTGGAGTGGCCCTTGAAGATGCGGGTATGGGAGAACTCGCCGAGCTTGTGCCCGACCATGTTTTCCGTGACGTATACCGGCACGTGCTGCTTGCCGTTGTGAACAGCGATGGTGAGCCCCACGAAATCGGGCAGTATCGTCGAGCGGCGCGACCAGGTCTTGATCGGACGCTTGTCGTTGCTCTTCTGCGCCGTTTCGATCTTCTTCACCAGGTGGTGGTCGACGAACGGCCCTTTCTTTACGGAACGCGGCATGAGCTCAGCCTCCCACTACCTTGTCGTTACGGCGCCGGACGATCATGGCGTCAGTGCGCTTGTTCTTGCGCGTCTTGTAGCCCTTCGTGAGCACGGCCCACGGGGACACCGGGTCGCGCGCGGCCGCCTTGCGGCCTTCGCCGCCGCCGTGCGGATGGTCGACCGGGTTCATGGCCACGCCACGCACCGTCGGCCGGATGCCGCGCCAGCGCACGCGTCCCGCCTTGCCGATGGATTCGAGCGAGTGCTCCTCGTTGCCGACCTCGCCGATGGTGGCGCGGCAATTGATGTGCACCTTGCGTATCTCCCCGGAACGCAGCCGAATCTGCGCGTAGTCGCCTTCGCGGGCGAGGAGCTGAACCGCGGCGCCCGCCGCGCGCGCAAGCTGCGCTCCCTTGCCGGGCAGCATCTCCACGCAATGTACGGTCGTGCCGACCGGGATGTTCCGCAGCGGGAGCGTGTTGCCGGTCTTGATGGGAGCGTCGGCCCCGGACACGAGTTGCATGCCGGCGGAAACGCCCTTGGCGGCAATGACGTAGCGCCGCTCGCCGTCGGCGTAGCACAGCAACGCGAGAAAGGCGCTGCGGTTGGGATCGTACTCCAGTCGCTCCACCTTCGCCGTGATGCCGTCCTTGTCGCGCTTGAAGTCGACTTTCCGGTAGAGCTGCTTGTGGCCGCCGCCCTGGTGGCGCATGGTGATCTCGCCGTACACGTTGCGGCCGCTCTTCTTGTTCTTGTGCTCGACGAGATGCGGCACCGGCCTGCCCTTGTGCAGGTCGGGATTGACCACCCTGACCTGCTGGCGCTGGCCGGGGGTGATGGGTCTCAACTTGACCAGCATTACTTGGCCTCCGCCTGTTCGGCAAAATTAATTTCCTGGCCTGCCTTGAGGGACACGTAGGCTTTTCTCCAGTGGCTGCGCCGGCCCGCCATCTGCCCGAAGCGCTTGCCCTTGCCGCGCACGTTGGTGACGGTCACCGACTCCACCTGCACCTTGAACATGAATTCGACGGCGGCCTTGATCTCGGGCTTGGTCGCGTCGCCCGCAACGCGGAACGCAACCTGGTTGTGCTTGTCGGCGACGAACGTGCTCTTTTCCGAGATCACCGGCGCGAGCAGCACCTGCATCAGCCGGGACAGCCGGCTCGGACTTGGAGTGGGCGCGCTTTGACTCATGCGAACAATTCCTCGAATTTCGCCACCGCCCCCTTGGTCACCAGCACCTTCCCGTAGTGAAGCAGGCTAACCGGATCGGCATCGTTCGCCGTCACGACGCTCACGTGTGGCAGATTGCGCGACGACAGGCGCAGGTTGTCGTCCACGCTGTCTGTCACGATGAGGACGTCTGAGAATCCCATGCCTTTCAACTTGCTGGCGAGGACCTTCGTCTTCGGGCTGTCGAGCGTGAACCCCTCGACCACGGCCAGCCGGTCTTCGCGCGCCAGCTGCGACAGAATGGCGCTCAGGCCGGCGCGGTACATCTTGCGATTGACCTTGTGCGAGAAGTTTTCCTCCGGCAGGTTCGGGAAAATCTTTCCGCCACCGCGCCAAAGAGGCGAGGACGTCCTGCCGGCGCGCGCGCGGCCCGTGCCCTTCTGCCGCCACGGCTTCTTGTTCGACTTGTTGATTTCGCCGCGCGACTTTTGCTTCCGCGTTCCCTGGCGCGCATTGGCCAGATAGGCCGTGATCACCTGGTGGACGAGCGACTCGTTGTAGGCCCTTCCGAACGTGGCGTCCGAGGCGGACACCGACTCGGTCGACTGGCCCTGGTCGTTGATCAGCTTCAATTCCATGGCTCTCGCGCCCCCTATCTTCCCTTGGCCGCGGGCTTGGCCGGCGCGGGCGCAGGTGCGGCTCGCGCCGCACGGACCGTCGGGCGCACCATGACGTCGCCGCCGCGCGAGCCCGGCACCGCTCCGCTGATCAGGAGGAGCTGGCGTTCCGCGTCGACGCGGATGATCTCCAGATTCTGCACCGTGCGGTTGGCGTTACCCAGGTGACCGGCCATGCGCTTGCCGGGAAACACGCGGCCCGGATCCTGGTTCTGGCCGATCGATCCCGGCTTGCGATGGGAGACCGAGTTGCCGTGGCTCGCCCGGTTGGATGAGAAATGGTGGCGCTTGATGACCCCGGCAAAGCCCTTGCCCTGGGACACTCCGCTCACATCCACCTTCTGGCCCACCTTGAAGATATCCGCCCCGACCGTACCGCCTTGCTTGAGGTCCGCGAGAGCCTCGGCCGGCACCCGGAACTCCCTCAGGACGTGGCCGGCCTCGACGCCGGCCTTCGCGAAATGACCGGCCGCCGCCTTGTTCACGCGGGACGAGCGCCGCTTGCCGAAAGCGACCTGGACGGCGCTATAGCCGTCGGATTCCGCATTCTTGATCTGCGTGACGCGGTTGTTCGACACATCGACCACCGTCACCGCGATGGCGTCGCCATCGTCGGTGAATACGCGCGTCATGCCGACTTTTCGGCCTACCAGTCCCAAGCTCATGTTCTTCGCCTATTCGTCAGTGTTGAGTGTTGAGTGTTAAGTTGCCAACTCAACACTAAGCACTCATCACTCATAACTTGATTTCCACATCCACGCCCGCCGGCAGATCGAGCTTCATCAGCGCGTCCACCGTCTTGTCGGTGGGGTCGATGATGTCCATCAGGCGCAGGTGGGTACGGATCTCCAGCTGCTCGCGCGAAGTCTTGTTCACGTGCGGCGAGCGCAGGAGGTCGAAGCGCTGCTTGCGGGTCGGCAGCGGCACGGGGCCCTTCACCACGGCGCCGGTGCGCTTGGCCGTATCCACGATCTCGAGCGCCGACTGGTCGATCAGGCGGTAGTCGAACGCCTTCAGACGGATCCGGATTTTTTGACTTTTGACTGCCATTTTTTCCCCAGGATTCTGGATTCAGGATTCGGGATTCGGATTCGGCGTTCTGCCCTGAATCCTGGGTCCTGACTCCTGGATCCGGTTACTCAATCACTTTCGCTACCACGCCGGCACCGACGGTCTTACCGCCCTCGCGGATGGCAAAGCGCAGCCCCTCTTCCATCGCGATGGGCTGGATCAGCGCCACCGTGATCGACACGTTGTCCCCCGGCATCACCATCT
>DASRJL010000165.1:0-28836 GCA_035649495.1 Burkholderiales bacterium
CCGGTGAGGGTGGACGCGAGCGCGATCGTCAGCGTGATCGGCAGCAGCAGCAGCCCCGATTCGCCGATCCCGAAGCCGCGTCCAACCTGCAGGTAGAGCGGCAGATACAGCACGGCCGCGAACAGAGCGCCGGCGAAGCAGAACACCATCGAGTTGGTACGCAGGATCGCGGGGATTGCGAGCAGGCGCACCGGAATCACAGGATCAACCGCCCGGCGCTCCCACCATACCAGAGCCGCGAATCCGAGCGCGGCGCCCGCGACCAACGTGAGGATCATGGGCGAGTTCCAGGCCAAGCGATGACCCGCCGACCCGAGCGCAAAGAGGAAGGCCGTGGCCGATGCGAAAAAGAGCACCGTTCCCGGCACATCAAGGTGGAACTGGCCATTGTGGGACTGCCTGGATTGCGGAATGCGCAGCGTGAGCAATGCGGCTCCCGCAGCCAGCGGCAGGTTGATCGCGAACACCGCGCGCCACGAAAGATGCTCCGTCAGATAGCCGCCGAGCACGGGACCAAGCGTACTCGAAACTGCAAACACGGCGGCGAAATACCCCTGGAAGCGCGCGCGCTCACGCGGCGGAACGTGCTCGCTGATAAGCGCTTGCGACAGGCTCATCAAACCACCACCGCCAAGACCCTGCAGCGCACGTCCGCCGCTAAGTGCTGCAAACGTCGGGGCAGCGGCGCACGCGACCGACCCGAGAGTGAATACGGCCAGCGCGGCGAGCAGCATGCGTCGGCGCCCGAACCGATCGCCGAGATGACCGTAAAGCGGGGCAGTCACGGTGGCGGCGAGGAGGTAGGCAACGGCAACCCACGACAAGTCTGCGAATCCACCGAACGACGCCGAGATCGCAGGAAGAGCCGTCGCGAGTATCGTCTGATCTACGGCCGCAAGAAACATCGTACCGATTACGCCCGGAAACACCAGGCGGAAGGCCCTGCGCGTCGCAGCCAGGTCGGCCGGCACCACGACGCGCACCGCATTGGCGCCGCCGAGTAGCGCTTCCACTTGCAGCCTTGATTCCATTTCCTAACGAGCAGGTCTGAGGCGGATGACGCGGCCGCCCGACTGCAGCGCTTCGGCACGCAGCTCGGTATCCACCTCGCGCTCACAATCGGTTCCGTTGTTCTGCTCGCAGTCGCGGATCATCTGTTGTCTGCGTTCGGCCAGGGCGCGGGCCGCGACCTGCGCTTCGCCCTCCTCATCGCTCCACGAGGGGATCACGATTACCTCCCCTGAGGGCAGCTGGTAGACCTCCGCTGCCCGCGCTACCCCGAAGACAGCGGAGAGGACAAGCGCGGCAATCGACGCCCGGATGGCCTTGCTCGATCTCGCTTTCATGGTTGACCTTTCAATTGGAAACCTGTGTTCCGTTGCGTTGGAAGCTCAAAATCAGCAGACGGTTGAGATGATGCGTGGCGCGGGTTGCAGCTCGGTTGCAACACCGACGCGAGACGTCACAGGT
Organism: Burkholderiales bacterium; assembly: GCA_035649495.1. Lineage (GTDB taxonomy): Bacteria > Pseudomonadota > Gammaproteobacteria > Burkholderiales > SG8-41 > SG8-41. Next base: position 1,471 of record DASRJL010000165.1, read on the forward strand.
GTAACGGTTCGAACAAAGACAAGACCCTGGAGGAAGGTTCCGGGTGCGTTACCGCAACCGTTATGAATGTCATCGGGATTGGGGCAGCGGAACAGAACTCCGTGACGCGAGACGCGCTCAATGCATCGGTAGCAGGTGGAGCGCGGAAGAAGTTCGCGCAGCGCTCAACCGTTCTCCGCAAGGAAGGCGCGGACGGCGAAGCCAGATTCCATCATTCCGCATCTGGACCTTTGCGTACTTTGGGCGGGATGCACAGCTTGAATATTTATCAGGAGATTTTCATGAAAAGCATGGCAAGAGCAATTCTGGTCGGTGGTTTCATTGTTGCGGCGCAAGCCGCGGTAGCGGACGGCTCGGCGTTTCCTCCCGCGACCCATGACACGGGCCCGAACATTCCCTTTCAAAGCTCGTACGCGGACAGCCACCTCGGCAGGCCGGCTTTCGCTTCTCAGTCGGCGCAGGGCGCCGACACCGGGGCGAATTGATCGAGTCAATTCCGGCTGGAGCAGTCCGACCTGTTCCCGGGCCGCCCGCCGGATCCGAACGAGTGCGTGGCGCAAGCGATTTCAACAGACCAGGACGTTTCGAGTTTCAGAACAAGGCAGAAGCCGGCAGAATGAAGAATGAGGAGAGCACTCTGCCAGGTGTCCGCAGATCGCCAGGAGGCACGCTAGCTCCCGACTCCTAGAGAAACGACGAAAGTCGAAAGCCAATGAAGAGGCTGCGGAAATTCACGGTGATCGCCCTCGGCATGGTCTGGGCGATGTTCATTACAGCGCAGGCATTGGCACAGCCCGCACGGCCGGCACCAGCACGCAATGTGGTGCTGGTGCATGGCGCCTGGGCGGGCGGCTCCTCCTGGAGCGAGGTCATCGCGCGCCCCCAGGCGCGGGGTTGCATGTGCCCGCGGTGCAGAACCCGCTGACGTCGCTCGCCGACTCCGTCGCAGCGACGCGCCGCGCCAGCGTCCAAGAACACGACGGCTTCCTTAAACGAGGCCCTGTAGATGCAGTCGAAGGGACCTCAAGCAGCCCGCAAAGGAACCACATTACTGGCCGTCAGCGATTCAAGATGATTTGCCCACTTCTGCAACCACACGCGCGCCTCAGCATCATAGCGGTGCTGGTCGTAGATCGCGGCTACGGAAGTATCGACGTGGTTGAGGATTCGGTCCTGCACCACGCGTGGGCAGCCGAGCTTCGCCAGACCGGTTGCGGCCGTGCGGCGTAGATCGTGAACGGTCCAAGGCACCTCGATCGGGTCCTGCGCCGGCTTATCGCCATCGCGCTGCCGCGCATAGTACTGGGCAAAGCCCAGCACCTTTTGTGCGACATGCCGGCCGGCACGCGGTGACGGGAATACATGCACCTGGTCCATTCCCTGACGGGACTTCAATAGCCCGATCGCCTGGTCGGACAACATAACATCGTGCGGCTCGCCATTCTTCGTTTCGCGAATCGTCCACACGCCACGTTCCAGGTCGATGTCGCGCCAGAGGGCGGCGACCACCTCGCCTGAACGGCAGCCGGTCAACAGCACGAGAGACATCGCCTCACGTACCGTGCGGCTGTAGGGGCTACGGGGCAGCCACTTGAGGAAGGTCGCGAGCTCGGCGTCATTCAGAACACGCTTCCTGCGCACCTGCGGCGCACCCTTGATGCCGAGCGTCGGTGAGAAGAACTCGTCGGGCAGCCGTCCCTGCTCGATCGCGTAGGCGTATGCACACCTGATCCGGGAGAGCATTTGCGTCGCCACCCGCGGCGCCTTCGCCATTCTCGGCCGCATCACTTCGTCCTGAAGCTCACGCCGGGTAATCTGGATCGCCGGCCGGTGGCCAAGCACCGGCAGGAGGTCCTGTCGCAGTATCCGGGCGCTTTCGCCACCACGCTTCTGCTTGTCGAGCACTTGCTCGATGTACTCGTTCACCATGTCCTCCACCGTATAGGCTGCCTGGCGCTGGGCGGCTCGCTCCTTTGCCGCCTCTTCCTTCAGCTTGCGCTTCTCGAGCTGAGGGTCTTTCCCCTCCTCCCGTTCCAGCCGTTTCCTTTCCACGGCCTTACGGGCCTTCGCGAGCGTCAGCGCGTCGAATTCGCCGAGCTTGATCTGTCGGAGCACCCCACCCAAGCCGCGATACCGGTAGAAGAAGATCTTCCTGCCGGCGGTCGAACATCGCACGCGCAAACCCGCGCACTGGGCGTCCGCGCGCTCCTCCCCCGGTTTCATGTACGCGATAATCGCCGCGGTCAGGGGCTGCGGCTTTTGGGACCGAGTTTTTTGCGGCATCCAGCCTCCAGAAAACCCACTTACAACAAAACCTATACTAAAACCTATACTGAATTTCCGGACAAGAACTTGCAAAGACTTGCCCGGACTTGACCAGAAAAGCAGCAGCCTGAGGCTTATTTCTCTTGGAACACCAAGGAGTTATACCTAAAAAAGAAAAGCCCGACAAGGCCGCCGGTGCGCCTGAATTTCTGGGACACACCCCGATGATGCAGCAGTACTTGCGCATCAAGGCGCAGCATCCCGACAAGCTGCTCTTCTACCGCATGGGTGATTTCTACGAGATGTTCTTCGGCGACGCGGAGCGCGTCTCGCGGCTGATCAACATCACGTTGACGCGCCGCGGCGAGTCGGGCGGCGAGGCGATCAAGATGGCGGGCGTGCCGTATCACGCCGTGGAGCAGTACCTCGCGCGGCTGGTGAAGCTCGGCGAGTCGGTGGCGATCTGCGAGCAAATCGGGGATCCCGCCACCTCGAAGGGTCCGGTAGAGCGCCGGGTGACGCGCGTCGTCACGCCCGGCACGCTCACCGATGCCGCGCTGCTGGACGACAAACGCGACAACGTCCTGCTGGCGGTGCATCGGGAGCGCGCCGTGCTGGGCCTTGCCTGGCTGTCGCTCGCTTCCGGACGGTTCGCCGTCATGGAAACGGCGCTCGCCAACGCCGCCACCGAGCTCGAGCGTATAGCGCCGGCGGAAATCCTGATCGCCGAGGAAGCAGCGGCGGACTTCCTGAACGGCTCGATCACGGCGGTGAAACGCCTCCCGCCGTGGCAATTCGACGGGGAGGCTGCGCGGCGCGCGCTCATCCAGCAGTTCGAGACTCACGATCTCACGGGATTCGGCGCCGACGGCCTCGGGGCCTCGCTCTGCGCCGCAGGTGCCCTGCTGGAGTACGCCCGCGCCACGCAGGGCACGGCGATCTCGCACGTGAAGGCTCTCGTCGTCGAGCACGAGCGGGCGTACGTGCGCATGGACCCCGCCACGCGGCGCAACCTGGAGCTGACCGAAACGATACGCGGCGACCCGGCCCCGACGCTTTTCTCGCAGCTCGATACGTGCGCCACCGGTATGGGCAGCCGCTTCCTGCGGCACGCGCTGCATCACCCGTTGCGCGACCGGGCCGTGCTTGCGGCGCGGCACGATGCCGTGGCAAAGCTGATCGGAGACGGCGGCGACCCGCCGCACCACGCGCTGCATGCTACGCTCAGGGAATGTGCCGACGTCGAGCGCATCACGGCCCGCATCGCCCTCAAGTCGGCGCGGCCGCGCGACCTGGCGGGCCTGCGTGAAACGCTGAAGCAGCTGCCGGCACTCGCCGGCCTCCTCGAGGGACACGCCAGCCCGCGGCTGGCCGAGCTGGCCGTCGTCCTTGCGCCCCGCCCCCCGGTCGTGGACCTGCTCCAGGCAGCCATCAAGACCGAGCCCGCGGCGGTGATACGGGAAGGCGGCGTCATCGCGGACGGCTACGACGCCGAGCTGGACGAGCTGCGCGCAATCCAGACGAACTGCGGCGATTTTCTGGCGCAAATGGAAACGCGCGAGCGCGAGCGGACCGGCATACCCAATCTCAAGGTCGAGTACAACCGCGTCCACGGCTTCTACATCGAGGTCACGCGAGCGCACGCCGAGAAGGTACCGGACGACTACCGGCGCCGCCAGACGCTGAAGAACGCCGAGCGCTACATCACGCCGGAGCTGAAGACCTTCGAGGACAAGGCGCTCTCGGCGCAGGAGCGCGCCCTCGCCCGCGAGAAGCTGCTCTACGAGCGCCTGCTGGATGAGCTCGCGCCGCACATCCCGTCGCTCCAGGCCGCCGCGGCGGCGCTCGCCGAGCTCGACGTCTTGTGCGCGTTCGCCGAGCGCGCCGCCGCGCTCGACTACCGCGCGCCCGAGTTCGTGGACGAGCAGCTGATCGAGATCGAGGCCGGCCGGCACCCGGTCGTCGAGCGGCAGGTGGAAGCGTTCATCGCCAACGACACGCACCTCTCGGCCGCGCGCCAGGTGCTGATCGTGACCGGCCCCAACATGGGCGGCAAGTCGACCTACATGCGGCAGGCGGCGCTGATCGCGCTCCTCGCGCACTGCGGCTCGTTCGTTCCGGCGCGGCGCGCGCGCCTCGGGCCGCTCGATGCGATCTACACCCGCATCGGCGCCGCCGACGATCTCGCCGGCGGCCGCTCGACTTTCATGGTGGAGATGACGGAGGCCGCGTTCATCCTGCACCACGCTACGCCGCAGAGCCTCGTGCTGATGGACGAGATCGGGCGCGGGACCTCCACGTTCGACGGGCTGGCGCTCGCCTGGGCGATCGCCCGCCATCTCGTCGAGAAGAACGGCAGCCTCGGTCTTTTCGCGACCCACTACTTCGAGATGACCGCGCTGGCGGCGGAGTTCCGCCAGCTCGCCAACGTTCATCTGGACGCGATCGAGCACAAGGATCGCATCGTGTTCCTGCACAGCGTGGAGGAAGGCCCGGCGAGCCGCAGCTACGGCCTCCAGGTGGCCCAGCTCGCCGGCGTGCCGGGGGCGGTCATCCGCGCCGCGCGCCGCCGGCTGGCGGAGCTCGAGGAGCACGGCTTCACCGTGGCGCCGCAGCGCGATCTGTTTCAGTCGCGTGAGCCCGAGCCGCGCGAGCACGAGCCACCTTCCATCCCGAACGCTCACGAAGTGCTCGCACGGCTCAAGGAAATCGAACCCGATGCACTCACCCCGAAGGAAGCCCTGGAGCTGCTCTACGAGCTGCGCCGCCGACTTGATGAAGCGTGACTCGTGACTGGTGGCCTTTGACTGGTGTAATCCGGCGCACGACGCGCGCCCGCGCCCGCTTACTGGTCACCGGTCACTGGTCACCGGTCACTGAAGCCCGCCGCGCTGTCGTTGCATTCGCGCTGTGGCTGTTCCTGAACGGCAGCGCGATAGCGGCGGGCTTCGTGTTCGGCGCGTTCGGCGATACGCCGTACAGCGCCGACGACGAGGAGCGCTTCCCCGGCCTGATCGCCGGGATGAACCGGGAGCCGCTCGCCTTCGTCGTGCACGTCGGGGATTTCAAGGCCGCCGTCGCTCCCTGCAGCGACGAGCTCTACCTGCAGCGCAAGGAGTGGTTCGAGCTGTCGCACCACCCTTTGGTGTTTCTGCCCGGCGACAACGAGTGGACCGACTGCCGGCGCGGGTTCGGGGCGGGCTACGACCCGCAGGAGCGGATGCAGAAGCTGCGCCAGCTGTTTTTCTCCGGCAGCGCGGCGCTGGGCCAGCGGCCGCTCGCGCTCGCCCGGCAGCCGGCGGCCACCAGGGGCGCACACGACTATCCGGAACACGCGCGCTGGGAATACGACGGCGTGGTGTTCCTGACGCTGAATGCGCCCGGCCCCGACAACAACTCGCGCGCGCATCCCGAGGAATACTCGCGGCGGCTGCCGGCGATGCTCGACTGGATCACGCGCGGGTTCCGGCTCGCGCGCACCCGCAACGCGAAAGCGGTCGTGGTGGTGATGCACGCCAACCCGTGGAATGCCGTCCTGCGTCCGCGGCGGGGCTTCAGCGAGGTGCTCGCCACATTGGCCGCCGAAACCCGCGCCTTCGGGGGCGCCGTGCTGCTGCTGCACGGGGATACCCACCACTACCGGGTCGACCAGCCCCTGCGCGAGAGCGGAACCGGCGCCTTGATCGCCAACCTCACCCGCGTGGAAGTTTTCGGCTATCCCGCGATGAACTGGGTGCGCATCCGGGTCGTCGAGGAGAATGGACGGGTGAGATTCGAAGCTCAGCCTGGAAGCTGAGACTGGAGACTAGAACTTCGGTCTTGCTAGTCTCTAGTCCCCAGTCCCCAGTCCCTGGCACCATCAGTGATGGTGCCCGTGCTCCCCATGTACGTGGCCGTGCGTGATCTCTTCCTTCGTCGCCGCACGAACACCCGTAACCTTGCACGAAAAATCCAGCGCCCGTCCGGCCAGCGGATGATTGCCGTCCAGCATCACTTTGCCGTCGGCGATGTCCGTTACGGTGTAAACGGTGGTCTTGCCCGACTCCTCGCTCTGGCCTTCGAACTGCATGCCGACGGCCACGTTCTTGGGAAACTTGTCGAGCGGCTCCATCTGCACCAGCCCGGCATCGTAGTCGCCGAACGCGTCGTCCGGCTCGAGGCGCACGAGGCAGGTGTCTCCTGCGCTCTTTCCGGTGAGCGCGCGCTCGACCAGGGCGAAGATTCCATCGTAGCCGCCGTGAAGGTATTCGACCGGGGCATCGGTCTTCTCGATCAGGCCGCCATCCGTGTCGTGAAGCTCGTAAGTCAGCTCGACAACGGTATCCTTCGCTACTTGCACTTGCCCCCGCGCCTGAGGAGGTCGAGCACCTCTGCGGCATGCCCGCGCGGGCTGACGCCGTAGAGCGCGTGCTTCAGGTGCCCCTTGCGGTCGATGATGAACGTCGAGCGCAGAATGCAGGTCTTCTTCCTGCCCTCGACTTCCTTGTCGTGCAGGACGCCGTAGCGCCGGCACACGTCGCCGTCCACGTCCGCGAGCAGTTGCACGCTCAACCCGTGCTTGTCGCGGAACGTGCCGTGCGACACGCAGTCGTCCATGCTCACGCCGAGCACGACCGTCTTCAACGCTCCGAAGTCGTCTTCCAGCTCGCTGAAATCGATCGCCTCCATCGTGCAGCCGGGCGTGTCGTCCTTCGGATAGAAATAGAGCACCACGTTACGGCGGTTGCGGAAGCCTCCGAGGCTCACCGTGTTCATGTCCGCGTCGGGCAGGTCGAAGCCCGGTGCGGACTGCCCCGGCTGCAGCAACGACGCGCTCGACACGGTCTCGGGAATCATGGCGCATTGTGTGAACAACGGTTGGCCGCGGTCAAGCGGTTTTGCCGGAATTATCCGCGGCGCGTACGTTATGATTGTTTTGCATGACGAAAATCCGTCTTGCCGGTTTGACGGTGGCAGAGTTCCTGCATGGCCACTGGCAGAAGAAGCCGCTGCTCGCGCGCGACGCACTGTCCGGTCCCGGGGATTTCCCGCGACGAGACGAGCTTTTCGAGCTTGCCGCGCGCGAGGACATGGAGTCGCGGCTCGTCATCCGCGACGGCCGCCGCTGGCGGGTGCGGCACGGACCGTTTACCGCGCGCACCCTGGCGAGGCTCGGCAATGGCAAGTGGTCGCTGCTGGTGCAGGGCGTCGATCACGCGCTGCCCGCCGCAGAGCGCCTGCTGCGGCAATTCGCGTTCATTCCGTACGCCAGGCTCGACGACGTGATGGTGAGCTATGCCCCGCCCGGCGGCGGCGTCGGCCCTCACTTCGACAGCTACGACGTGTTTCTCCTGCAGGGCGCCGGGCGGCGGCGCTGGCGCATCGGCCCCATTCACCATCGGGAATTGCTCCCGGAAGCTCCATTGCGCATCCTGCGGCGCTTCCGGCCGCAGCGCGAATGGGTGTTGCATCCGGGAGACATGCTCTACCTCCCCCCGCACTACGGGCACGACGGCGTCGCGCTCACCGACTGCATCACGGTCTCGATCGGCTTTCGAGCGGCGGGCGCCCAGGAGCTTGGCGCACGATTCCTGGAATTCCTCCAGGACAGGCTCAAGCTCGAGGGGCAGTACGAAGACCCGGACTTGGCATTCCAGCGGCGCCCGGCGGCGATAGCGCCCGCCATGGTCCGCAAGGCCCGGCGCATGCTCCAGGCAATCCGCTGGGACGGCAGGGACGTGGCGAATTTCCTGGGCTGCCATCTCACCGAGCCGAAGGCGCACGTCGTATTCGCACGCCCGGCCCGCCCGCTCACGGCCCGCGGCTTCGCCGCCGCGGCTCCCCGGCACGGCCTGCGGCTCGCACCCGCGACACGGATGCTGTTCCACGGCAACACCATATTCGTGAACGGAGAATCCCGCGCGGTGGAACGTGGCGCGGCGCAAGCCCTCACCGGATTGGCCGACCGGCGCGAGCTGGCGCCCGGATCCCGGCTCCAGCGGCAGGCGGTGCACACGCTTTACGAGTGGTACCGGGCGGGATACATTCTTCTCGGTGACCGGTGACCGGTGTAATTGACAGGTGACTGTGATGAGCGAACAGAAAGCTACGGTCGCGGAGCACACTGGCAACCTGCCGAACGCCGAGTACCGGCGGTTCGAGGGGATGCGCGAGTACGAGGCGCTGATCGACCAGCTGATACCGCAGACGCAGCGCACGATACGGATCTTCGACAAGGCGCTGTCGCGCGAGTACAACTCCACGCAGCGATTCGAGGCGCTGCGCCGGTTTCTCCTGGCGGGACGCGCCAACCGGCTGATGATCGTGCTCCACGAGACGGCGACGCTCGACCGCGACTGTCCGCGCATGATCGAGCTGCTGCGCCGGTTCAGCACCTCCGTGAAAATCAACGAGACGCAGAAGGCGGCGAAGCACTTGTACGATCCGTTCGTGATCTTCGACGCGAGCCACTACCTGCACCGCTTCCACTACGACTACCTGCGCGCCGCGCAGGGCATGAACGATGTCGTCGGAACCCAGCAACTCCTCGACCGCTATGCGGAAATCTGGGAAGCGTCCGCGCCCGCCGTCTCGGCCAACACTACGGGACTGTAAGCGTCATCCGGGTAACTCTGCGTACACTATCCCTTATCATTGAGCCCCTTAGACGCTTCCATATTGTGGCAGTCCCCCCTTACTGGCAAAGGGCTGCTAGAATAGCGCCCGCGCGACCGGCTCCGGGTCGGTCGCTGGTATGCGGCTGGTTCGTGCCTGCCGTTGTTTGGTTTCAGGGATGTAGACGTCTTTATCAAGGAAAAAAGATCATGAAACGCTCGCTCCTCCTCGCAGCACTGCTCGCGTTTGGCTTGGCCGCCTGCGACAAGCCTGCGCCCCCGCCGCCGCCACCGGCACCGGCAGTCAAGGCGCCGGAACCTCCTCCCCCGCCGCCCCCGCCGCCCGCCGCTGAAGCGCCGAAGGATGCGGCCGGAGCGCCTGCCGCACCGGCAGGCGGCGACATGATGAAGAAGGACGACGAAAAGAAGTAGTCTCACGCAGTCGAAAAAGCCGGCCCCCGGGCCGGCTTTTTTTTCGCCGTATCGCGCGATACGGCCTCTCAGGAAGGAGGATTACCATGAAGATCACGAGAATCGAGGCACGCATCGTTCGCGTTCCCGCCGACGAGCCGCTCGCCGACGGACCGACGCCGAAAGGGGCAATGCGCGACCTGGTGACCCTGCGCGTGGGGACGGACCAAGGAATCGAGGGCATAGGCTACACGTTCTTCGGCGCCGCGCTGATCGGCTCGTTGCGCCAGGCGGTCGAGGAACTCGGCAACCTCGCGATCGGCGAGGATCCGCTGCGCACGGAAGCCATACACGCGAAGCTGCGCTCCGCCGCGTCGGGTTCCGGCCCCGGCGGCATACAGACGCTGGCCCTGTCGGCGATCGACATTGCGCTGTGGGACATCAAGGGAAAGGCCACGAACCAGTCGCTCTGGCAGATGGTCGGCGGCTACCGAGACCGGGTGCCGACCTACGCGAGCGGCGCGCTCATGCGCACCTTCCCGGTGGAGCACCTCGTCAAGGCCGGCCCGAAGCTGGTCGAGAAGGGGTTCCGCCAGATGAAGACGCAGCTCGCGCTGCCCGGCGATACGTCGCCCGGGATCGAGGCGGACCGCGTCCGCCGCATGCGCGAGAGCATAGGGCCGGACATCGACCTCATGTGCGACATCAACCAGCGCTGGCGCGTCGAGCAGGCGATAGACATCGGCACGCGCATCGAGGACGTGCATCTTTTCTGGCTGGAGGACGTCACGACGGCCGACGACTACCAGGGCCTGGCACGGGTCGCGGACGCGCTCTCGACGCCGATCGCGGGCGGAGAGTATCTCTACGGTCCGGCGCCGTTCCGCCAGATGATGGAAGCGCGCTCCGTGGATATCGTCATGATCGACCTCATGCGCGCAGGCGGCATCACCGGGTGGCTCAAGATCGCGGGCATGGCGGAAGCCTACAACCTGCCCGTCGTGAGCCACCTCGTTCCCGAGATCCACGTACACCTCATCGCGGCGATACCGAACGGCCTGACGGTGGAGTACATGCCGTGGACGTTCGTGCTGTTCGAGGAAGTGCCGCAGCCGGTGAAGGGCGAGCTGATCGTGCCGAAGAAGCCGGGGCACGGCCTCAAGTTCGACGAGAAGAATTTGAAGCGCTACGCGGTGTAAGACAAATCAACCGCCAAGAAGGACCAAATACAATAAGAGCGGCGAACGAGGTAGCGAATATTTTTCTCCGCGGCCTTGGCGTCTTGGCGCTTCGGTTCTAGAGAATTTCCCGCCAGGCGAAGCCCTCATCCTGGGTTGCGACGCCTATCCACTCCTGGTCGCAGTTGAGCGCCCCCGCCAGCGCCGCGCGCGCGAGATGGGGCACATTGTTCGTCTCGGAGAGATGCGCCGCGATCAGGTGCTGCAGCCGGCTGCAGTCCACCGCCTGCAGCAGCTCCGCGGCGGCCGCATTGGCGAGGTGGCCCATCCTGCCCGCCACCCGGTTCTTGAGCGAAGCCGGGTACGGCCCGCTCATCAGCATGTCGAGATCGTGATTGCACTCGAGCACCAGGGCATCGACGCCCGACAGCGCCTGCGCGATGCGCGGGGTGCACCGTCCGGTATCGGTCAGCACGCCGAGCCTCGCCGCCCCGTCGGACAGCACGAACTGCACCGGCTCGCGCGCATCGTGCGGCACCGGGTACGGCCGCACCTCGATCGCGCCGATGGTAAAGGGCGTAACGGTATCGATCAGGATCGCGTTGGGCACGGAGCGCCGCTCGGCGCCCAGCATGGCGAACGTTCCGTGCGTGAGGTAGACGGGAAGGTCGTAGCGTGCCGCGAGCCGCGGCACGCCGCCGCCATGGTCCTCGTGCTCGTGGGTGACGATGATCGCGTCGAGTCCCTCCGGCTCGACGCCGAGCCGGCTCAGGCGGGCCGTGACCTCGGCAAGCCCGAACCCGCAGTCGAGCAGGACGCGGGTGGAGCCGGATTCGATGAGGAGGGCGTTGCCCCCGCTGCCGCTGCCCAGTGATGCGAAGCGCATCAAGGGCAGTGACCCGTGACCAGTGACTCGTGACCAGTGAACTGCGGTGAGGCGGGCTTGCCGTTACCGGTCACCGGTCACCGTTCACTGTTCACCGTCACTTGAGCTGGTCGTACAGCAGCGAAAGTATCTTCCGCGCCGTGTCCGAGTTGTCCTGGACGCCTTCCTTGGTCAGGACGTCCACCTGGGCCCCGGAGTCCGCGTCCCTCACCTGGATGCGGAACTGCTCCGCCTTCTTGGGATCGCTGCCGCCAAACAACTTCAGCCGGGAGAACCAGTTCGACTGGGATTCCGGCTGCTTGTTGTCGATCTTCGGATCGATGTAGCGAACGAAGTAAAGGCCCTTGGAGCGATCGCGGTCCTCGACGGTAAAGCCCACGCGATCGAGCGCCAGGCCGACGCTGCGCCATGCGCGGTCGAACTGCTCGTGCAGGGCAAGCGTGCCGGGCCCCGCCCCGGTAGCGCTCTTCGACAGGGTCGCGCGCGGCGCGGCCTTGGACGCCGCCGAGGTGACCTGGGACTTCGCGCGCGCTTCCTGCACGCCGAAGCGCAGCATCAGCCGGCGCAGCATCTCCGCCTCGAGCTCCGGATCGGCGGGCCGCGGCTGCCATTTCGTCTGTTCCTGCGTCGCAGAGACGAATACTTCCTCCATGCCCCGGTGGCTGATGTAGATCTCGGTCGTTTCCGGATCCGCGCCGCTCTCGAGCCGCGTGCGGAACTTGTCGCGCTCGCTGGTCGAGTAGGCCTGGTCGAGCAGCTTGCCGAGGATGCCGCGGAGGAAGCCGGGATCGGAGATACGCGCGCGGTTCTCGTTCCAGTCGGTCTCCATCACGCCGGCTTCGGGCATCTCCACGTTCAGTATGAATCCCGTCTCCTGCCAGAACTCCTTGACTACCGGCCAGACCTGGTCGGGGCGGCCCTTCACGACGAGCCAGCGTTGATTGCCCTGCCGCTCGACGCGCACGTTGTCCTGCGGCGGCAGCACGCCGGACGAGGTGACGGCGCGTTGCCCGGAGCGCTCGCGGTTGTACTCGGAGTATGTGGTCGTACCCTTGACCTCGGGAACGACGAAGCGCTCATCCGGCCCCGGCCGCGTCAGGTCGGGCGGTATCTCCAGCGGCGGCAGCTTGTTCGCCGACTTGTAGTCGACCTTCTTGGACTCCGGGACCATCCCGGATATCGAGCTGCACGCTCCGAGCGCGATGCCGATGCAGACGGCAGCCGCGCCGCACAGGAATTCACGCGGTCGCATACTGCCCTCCTTTCACTTCCAGCCGCACGCCGGCGTGACGCATCGCCTCGCGCACCTGCTCGTGATATGCCGCCGACAGCGAAGTGAGGGGCAGCCGTATGCCGCCTTCGATGAGGCCCATCTGCTGCAGCGCCCACTTGACCGGGATCGGGTTGGCCTCGAGAAACAGGTTGCGGTGCAGGGGCAGCAGCCGGTGGTTGAGCTCGCGTGCCTTGACCGCTTCGCCGGCGAGCGCCGCGGCGCACATCTCCTGCATGAGCCGCGGCGCGACGTTCGCCGTGACTGAAATGACGCCGTCCCCGCCCACCAGGGTGAGCGGCAGCGCGGTGGAGTCCTCACCGCTGTAGACGCGGAACTCGCGGGGCTTGCGGCGGATCAGGTCCGAGCCGCGCTCGAGACTGGCGGTAGCGTCCTTGATGCCCACGATGTTGGGAATCTGCGCGAGACGCAGCACGGTGTCGTTCTGCATGTCCGCGACCGTGCGGCCGGGCACGTTGTAGAGTATGTGCGGCAGGTCCACCGCCTCGGCGATGGCCCGGAAGTGCCGGTACAGGCCTTCCTGCGTGGGCTTGTTGTAGTACGGCACGACCGACAGGCTGTAATCTGCGCCGGCCTCCTTCGCAAAGGCGGCAAGTTCTATCGCCTCGCTGGTGGCATTCGCCCCGGTGCCTGCGATGATGGGCACCCGGCCGGCAGCATGCTGGACAGCGGTCTTGATGAGCAGGCTATGCTCGTCGAAATCCACCGTCGGGGACTCGCCGGTGGTTCCGACCACCACGATGCCTTGAGTGCCCTCGGTAATGTGCCAGTCGATCAGCTGGCGAAACGCCCCGAAATCGAGCGCGCCATCCTCCAGCATGGGCGTAACGATCGCAACCAGGCTACCCTGCAATCTCGCCATATTGAAGATTCCCTCGAAAATTTTCCGAAAATTCCCTTGTAAATCAGGGTAAAACTGTCTCGCAGCGGGAATTTTACCCCCAATTAAGGACAGAGTGTCGACTGGAAAGTTTCGAGAGACGAGGGTCGAGGGGTGTGCGGTCAACGTGCCGGCGGACTGACCGCACAGATCCGCTGGACCATCGCCGGCCTGGGATCGTTCACGAGCAGGTCCTCGTACGCAAGGACCCGCAACCTGCCACGGGCTACGTCCAGCAATTCTCCCGGCGTGAGAAGAAAGGCCGGGTTGGAGGGTCGGCCGAATCGCTCGTTTCCCTCCGCGAACGTTTCGTAGATCAGCGCCGCCGCCGGCGCCAGCGCGGAGAGCAGGTGCGCGAATAGCGGCCGGTGAAGGTAGTTGGTGACGACGATGCCGGCAAATTGCTCGCCCGGAAACGGCCAGTCGCCCTGCTCGAGGTCCGCACACAGGGCAGTGACGCCCGGGACTCCGGCAAGCCGTCCCAGTACGACCGGATCGCGGTCCACCGCCACGACCGGATGGCCGCGCGATGCGAAGTAGCGCGCATGGCGTCCGCCGCCGCAGGCCACGTCGAGGACGCGACCGCCGGCCGGCACGCGGTCTGCCCACCGCGTCACCCATGTTGAAGGCATATCGAGATCGTGCGGGTCTGCGCTCAAGGACACCACAACCACCGAATCCTGAATCCTGATTTCCGAATCCTGCTCCTAGGCGTGAAACGCCCTCAACCCCGTGCGCGCGATCAGTTCCCGGTTGCTCCTGCGGAACGTCTTCCACAGGAGCCGTGTGTCGCCATAGTACTGGAACCAGTCGAAGAATATGAGGTCGAGCGCTGCGGTGGCGACCCAGTTCACGTCCTTGCCGTACCCCGACACCATCGCGACACGCGTCGCGGCCATGAACACTCTGATCCTGCTCAAGGGAACGGAGATCGTCGAGCAGCTTCCGAAGTGCACGGCCCAGCCGGCAAAGCGCGTGCCCATCATCCCCGCCAGAGATTCCAGGTCTGTTCGCCCGCCATCGAGGATGATCTCGCCGGGCTTCCCGTGCAGCGAGAGGTACAGTATCCGGTAGCCGCGCCCTTTCCCGAGCTTGCCCAGGTTGTACGCCAGCTCCTCGCGCGTGTTGCAGGTGAGATGGGTGTACTTGATCCGGTTGATCCGGCAAACGAGGTCGAGGATAGGCACGACGCTAAGGCGGTTCTCGATGTCGGAGTTCCAAAGCGACTCGACACAGGCGATGTTCGCGCGGTGGTCGCCGGCGCGCGTACCAGGCCTGGCCATGAAATAGGTTCTAGCCGCGAAGCTGCTTGCGGCTGTCGTCCGGCGCCTGCTCGCGCTCGAGCATCCCGTAATCCCGGATGACGCTCGCGACGCGCAATCGGTAGCCGGCGAATATCCCGCCCCTGCCCTTCGCCTGCGCGGCGCGATGCTCTTCCACATTTCGCCAGCGCTTCACGGCGTCCTCGTCGCGCCAGATGGAAAGCGACAGGATCTTGCCGGGCGTCGTGAGACTCTCGAAGCGCTCGATCGAGATGAAGCCCTCCATTCTCTCCAGTTGCGGCCTGAGGGCGGCAGCGAGATCGAGATACTCCTGCTGGCGCCCGGGCGCGGGGATGACCTCGAATATGACGGCGATCATGAACGTATCTTCTCAAAAAACGGGATCCAGGAGTCGGGATTCAGGATTCTGTGCCGTTCAGAGCTCGATCGTCCAATCCGGCCGGAAACCCGTCGGTTCCCCGGGATAGCCGCGCGGATTGCACACGACGCGCGTGCCGCTCACCCGGTAGTCGAAGCGCGTGTGCGTGTGGCCGTGGATCCACAGCGCGGCGCGTCCCATCAGCTCTTCCAGCGGAACGATAAAGGCCGGGTTGGCGGGATGATCGGCATAGGCCGGCGCGATCGAGAGCGGATGCGGCGCGAAGTGGGTGATCACGACGGTCGTGCCGTCAAAGGGCGCGTCGAGCCGTTCCTCCAGCCAGCGGCGATGACGCACGCACAGGGCAATCGCATCCTCCGGCGCGAAATTGCGAGCGCCGTGGCGGATCAGCGCGTAGTCCGGATTCCTCGTCCGCGAGTTCTCGATCACATGCGGGCGCCGGCTCTCGGGCACGAGGCTGTAGTCCGTCCAGAGCGTGCAGCCCAGGAAGCGCGTCTTGCCGATCCTCTCCTCGGTGCAATCGAGCAGCAGGACACCCGTCCGCACCGCCGCTTCCCTGAGCGCCGCCTGCACCGCGCCGAATTCGCCTTCGTAGTACTCGTGGTTGCCGGCGAGATAGATCACCGGCGCCCGCAAGGAGCGCGCAGCCCAGTCGATCCCGGCCGCGCCGTTCGCGATATCGCCGGCGAGCACGACGAGGTCGGCGTCCGTCCGCGCCGGCACGAACGGCTCGACTTCGAGATGAATATCGGAAAGAAAGTGGATGCGCATGCGTCCTCGGCGCGGTCTGCCCGCGCCGGACCTGGCCCGCTACATTGTTACGCTACGCGGAAATTCTTGAACTGCCACGGATCGGCTTCGTCCACGTCCTCCTTGAACAGCCATCCGCGGTCCTGGAGCGGCGTCCAGTCCGAGTACTTGCCGACGATATCGCCCAGATAAGGATCGGCGATGTCCAGCACCCTCCGGTAGTCGAGGTCGTCCGGCTCGACGACCCCGCGCTGCGGATTTTCCAGCGCCCAGACCATCGCACCGAGCACGCCGACCACCACCTGCAGGCTGGTCGCGCTGTTGTACGGCGCAAGCTTGCGCGCCTGCTGTATCGAAAGCCGCGAGCCGTACCAGTAGGCGCCTTTCGCGTGCCCCATGAGGAGCGCGCCCAGCTCGTCCACGCCGTCGAAGATCTCGTCCATGAAGATGCGGTACTGGGGCTGGGCGATCCAGTTCTTGCCGCCCATCTCGTGGTTGGAGAGCACCGCGTCGTCGCACGGGTGATAGGCGTAGTGGCAGGTGGGACGGAAAACGGCCTTGCCTTTCTCGTGGACGGTGAAGTAGTCCGCGATCGAGATCGCCTCGCCGTGAGTGATGAGGAAGCCGTGATAGGCCCCCTCGTCGGGCGTCCACGAGCGCACCTTGACCGACATGCCGGGGCGTTGCAGGTAGATCGCCGACCCGCATCCGAAGTCGTGACGGGCGCCATCGGGCGGGAAATGCTTCTCGTGCGTGCCCCAGCCGAGCTCCGCGGGCTGCCGGCCCTCGCTCACGAAGCCGTCGACGGACCACGTGTTGGCGAACTCGTTCCTCTGCTTGCGCGGCTCGGCGACCTGGGTGTCGCGCTCGGCGCAATGTATGACCTTGATGCCGAGCTTCATCGCGAACCGGCCCCATTCCTCGCGCGTCCTCGGGATCGGCACGTCGCCGGCGATGTCGCGTGCGACGTTGACCATACCCTGCTTGACCCAGTGCGAGATCAACCCGGGGTTCGCGCCGTGCGTGAGGACCACGGTGGCCGTCCCCGGGTACTTCCGGCCCAGCTCGAGCGCTTCTTCGCGCAGGCCGTAGTTGGAGCGCTTGGCGAGCGACAGCGAACCGTCCGTGTACATGCCGTGCCACGGCTCGATGCAGGTATCGAGATAGAAAACACCGTGCTGCAGACAGTATTCGATCAACACGGTGCTCGACACGTCGACCGAGAGATTCAGCAGGAAATCGCCCCTGCCCAGCATGGGCCCGAGGACCTGCTCGACGTTGTCGCGCTTGATCGGATTGACGACGAACTTGATGCCGTACTCCCCGGCTTCCTTCCTCCCGCGCTCGTCCGCGGTGAGTATGGTGATGCGGTCCCGCGGCATGTCGATGTGCCGCAGGATCAGCGGCAGGGTGCCCTGACCGATGGAGCCGAATCCTACGAAAACCAGCCTTCCCCGAAATATGGCGTGTTTCGTCTCGTCCATTTCATTGATGGCTTTGGTTTTTCTGCGGGGGAGTCTAGCATCATATTGCCCCTGCAGGAATATCCGGAACCCGCTCTTGCGGAAGCCGCACGGCTTGATTAGGCTGAATCATGGCCAGAACGGACAGTCCGGTCGCCATCAACACCGCGCGCGATGTCGTGGCGAAGCTCGTCGCGCGCGCGCGCGTCGCGCAAAAGTCCTACGAGCGCTCCGGCCAGGAGCGACTGGATGAAGCCGCCACCGCCGCGGGCTGGGCGATCGTGAACCCGGAGCACAACCGGGCGCTCGCCGAGCTGGCGGTGAGGGACACGGGCCTCGGCGTCATTGCCGACAAGATCGCGAAGAACCACCGCAAGACGCTGGGACTCCTGCGCGATCTCAAGGATGCGAAATCCACCGGGGTGATCGCCGAGTATCCCGAGCGGGGCATCACGGAATACGCACGTCCCGTCGGCGTGGTCGCCGCGGTAGTGCCCTCGACCAATCCCGGCGCGACGCCCGCCAACAACATCATCAACGCGCTGAAATGCGCCAACGCGATCATTCTCTCGGCCTCGCCGAAGGGACACGGTACGTGCGCCCTGCTCCTCAAGTACGTGAATGCCGAATTGAAGCGCATCGGGGCGCCGCCCGACCTGGTGCAGCAGCTTCCGTCGCCGGTCACGGGCGAGCTGTCCAGCGAGCTCATGAAGCAGGCCGACCTCGTGGTCGTCACCGGCTCCCAGTCGAACGTGCGGGCGGGGTATTCGAGCGGCACCCCGACACTTGGCGTGGGCACCGGCAACGTCGCCGTGATCGTCGACGAAACGGCCGACTGCGCTGACGCCGCCGCCAAGATCGCACGCTCCAAGATCTTCGACAACGCCACGAGCTGCTCTTCCGAAAACGCCGTCATCGTCCACGACCGGGTCTACGACCGGATGGTGGCGGCGCTGGCGCGCGCAGGCGGAGTCCTGCTCACGCCGGCCGAGAAAACGGCGCTCTCCAGGGCCATGTTCCCGGGCGGCATGCTCTCGCCGGCAGTGACGGCCCAGCCGGTGAAGAAGATCTGCGCGCTTGCGGGTCTTGCGCGCCCCGAGGCATTGGGCGCGAAATTCCTGATGGTGGAGGAGACGGGCACCGGCCGGGAGCATCCGTTCTCGGGCGAGAAGCTCTCACCCGTGCTGGCCGTATACCGTGCCCGCGATTTCGACGCCGCGCTCGCGAGCGTGCGCGCCATCTACGACTACCAGGGCAACGGGCACTCGTGCGGCATCTACACCGCCGCTGAAGCGCACGTCGAGCGGCTCGCGCGCGAGATGACGGTGTGCCGCGTGATCGTCGGGCAGTCCCACACCTTCGCCACCGGCGGCAGCTTCGACAACGGCCTCCCGTTCTCGCTCTCCATGGGCTGCGGCACGTGGGGACGCAACAGCTTCTCCGGGAACCTCGACTACCGCCACTTCATGAACGTGACCCGCGTCGTCCGCGCGATCCTGCCCCGCGAGCCGTCGGTGGACGATATCTTCGGCGACTACCGCGGCAAGTACGGCCTATAGGAAGTGCCGGGCTAACGCGACGCCGCCTGCTGCAGTCGCGCCGCCGGGTTCCCCTCCCGCTGCGCGCGCCGCTCATCGGCAACCTGCTGGCTCGCCCGCACGGCGCTGCCCTCGCTCTGCAGCCGCGTGATGGAAACGCCGGCGGCCGCCTGCTGGCCGGTCTCCTGACGGTCAGCGGTTCCCGCGATCCAGACCAGTCCGAGGACCGCGACGGACAGCACCCCCATCTTCAGGAGCCGGGCGTACCTGACGATCGACAGCTCGTCCGCGCTCCATTCTGCTTCCAGTTGCTGCCGTTGCTCCCGTGTAAGCATGGTTTCTCTCCCTGTTGGTTATTGATGTGAGCCTTCGTTGCGCGCTAGGCCAGAAGCAGCCAGGGAGCGGCGGCGACCGCCACCAGCCCCAGCAGCCCCAGCAAGCCTGTCGCGCAACACACCACGGCGGGGGTCAGGCTGTCCGTTTCCCCGGCAAGGTGGTTCATCTGGTTGTCGTGCCCCGTGGTGTTCATCCTGGTCTCCCTTTGTCGTTTGCCGGAAGGCATCCGCCTGTCCGATGAGTCCATTGTCGGGAGCGGCGGGCAGGCGTGCGAGGTCATGTGCCACTCCCGCGAAGCGAAATATTCACACGTGTCGCACGGCGCACAGCCGGGATGTGCGAAACGGCACTTCTGATACCCTACCGGTGCGAAAAATCAACGAGGAGACGGCCTTATGGCGCAGGGACTCATCAACGCGGGCAGGCAGGCGGACCAGACCCTCAGTCTCAACATGAAGCTGCTCGCGCATCACGAGCTCGCCGGCTTCGGCGGCATCGGCGAAGGCTTCACCATGCAGGCGACGAAGGACGGGCGGCGCATCATGTGGATGGCGCACGAGTCGGCTCCCAAGAATTTCACCGCCGTCGACGTCACCGATCCGCGCAACCCGAAGCTGGTCGTCCAGACGGATCTTCCGCACAACAAGGTGCGCTCGAACTCCCTCGAGATCGTCGGCGACATCATGGTCGTCGCCTACCAGGTCCGCGCCGGCGGCGGCAATCCCAACGATCCCGACACCATCCGGCAGAACACCGGTTTGAAGCCCGCCGGCATCGACATCTTCGATATCGGCAAGCCCGAGGAGCCGCGCCTCATCTCGCACTTCGATACGTCGGGTCCGCATTCGCTGGGCGTGCACTGCCTGTGGTTCGTCGACGGCGAGTACGTGCACATGAGCTCGGGCGCTCCCGATCACCAACCGCGCAACCCCAAAGACCACCAGATCTACCGCATCATAGACGTGCGCAACCCCTCGAAGCCGGTCGAGGCCGGGCGCTGGTGGTATCCGGGGACGCGCGAAGGCGACGCCGAGCCGGCGGTGCCGCGCCACCCGAAGTTCGACGGCGGCTACCGCCCGCACAACATCATGGTGTACCCGGAGCGGCCCGACCGCGCCTACATAGGCTACATCGACGGCGGCGCGCTGATCATGGACATCAGCGACAAATCGCGCCCGAAGGCGATCACGAACTGGCGCTACTCACCGCCCAACAACGGCATGTGCCACACAGTGATGCCGCTCCTGAAGCGCGACCTCCTGGTGGTGTCAGACGAGTGCAACAAGGATGACGGTATCGACTGGCCCAAGCTCACCTGGATCGTCGACGCGCGCGTGGAAACCAACCTGGTGCCGATCTCCACGCTGCCCCTCCCGCCGGTGGAAGTGTTCAGCAAGCGAGGCGGGCGCTTCGGCTCTCACAACGTGCACGAGAACTATCCGGGCCCGTGCTCGTGGCGCTCGGAGGAGATCGTGCTCGGGGCGTTCTTCAATGCGGGCGTGCGCGCCTACGACATTTCCAATCCGTACCAGCCGCGCGAAGTGGCCTATTTCGTGCCGGGTGCCCCGAAGCTCTCGCCCAAGGGCGCTGTGCAGATCAACGACGTCTTCGTCGACGACCGCAGGCTCGTGTACGCCGCCGACCGCTTCAGCGGCGGCCTCTACATACTCGAGATGACGGTGTGACCGCGGGCGAAATGTTGATCTGCCGCGCTCGGCACGGCGCCGGCCGCTCACGCTCCGGCATGGGCGGCGGGTTTCGACGGATGCGACGACGACGAGAAGAACCCGAGGTAGGCGGCTATCAGCGCCAGGACCGCGTGCAGGACGACATCGGCGCCGTGGATCGGGGCGAGCCCGAACAGGGTATGCGTCGCCGGGATCAGCCCCAGCACCGCGAGCAGCCCGTATACGATCGCAATGCCGCGGAAATAGATCACCGCCGCGGCGAGCGACACGCCGGCCACCACGCCCCACGCTCCCAGCCCGATATGGACGAGGTTGTGAACCGCGTTGACGGGAAAGAGCCCCAGCAGGTTTCCCCCGGGGACCAGCGGCGGGACGAATCCAAGCAATCCGACCGCGATGAATATCGCACCGAACACACGAGCCAGAGTAATGAGCATTGGCAAGCTCCTCTCAAGAATGCCAGATACGTACGACAGAACCCCTTGAGCAATGTTCCCCGCCTGATACTGGCCCTTGCCGTTGCCGCCGGCACGACGCAGACGCGCGCCGGCGAATGGCTGCAAGAGCGGCGCGTTGGAGACTACGTCATCGAGCTGCGCGTAGCCCCGCGCTCGCAGGTGATCGAAACCCCCTTCGTCCTCGCTATCACCCGGGCGGACGGTAAGCCCGTCGCGACGGCAAAGGCGACCGGGCGCGCGAACTTCTCATCGGCGGGACTGAAGGGGGTTGCCACCCTCCATCCAGACGGGGAAAACCGCATGAAAGGCCACGGGCTCATGTCGGAAAGCGCCGACATGAGAATCGAGGTTTCCATGTCGTTGCCGGGCGAGGCTTCTCTGGAGGTGATATTTGCAGCCGGCCGATAAAGCAACCGGGATACCGGTCCACGCAGTATTCACCGCCTTCCTGAAGCTGGGGCTGACCTCCTTCGGGGGCCCCATCGCGCATCTGGGATACTTCAGAGAGGAATTCGTCGTCCGGAGAAAATGGCTTGACGAACGCGTCTACGCGGACCTGGTAGCGCTCTCCCAATTTACGCCTGGCCCCGCCAGCAGCAAGGTGGGGATCGGCATCGGCCTGGCAAAAGCGGGACTTCCCGGTGCGTTCGCCGCCTGGGCTGGATTCACCACGCCTTCGGTGCTTGCGCTCCTTCTCTTCGCCTACGGCGTCGAGATGTTCGCGGGCGCTCTCGCCGGCGGCTGGCTGCACGGCCTGAAGGTCGTTGCGGTGGCCGTGGTCGCCCAGGCCGTGTGGGGCATGGCGAAGAACCTGTGCCCGGATGCGCCCCGTTTCACGCTCGCCGTGGTGGCGGCGGGAATCGCAATGGCGTCGCCGACTTCGATCGGACAGATAGCGGCCATCTTCGCGGGCGCAATCGCCGGATACGCGTTCCTGGGCGGGAAGCAGGACGACACGCACGTAGACATGGCCATCCCGCTGGGGAAGACCGCGGGCGCGTTGAGCCTCACGCTATTCTTCGTCCTGCTGGCAGGCCTGCCGGCAGCGAGCGCGATCTACCAGAACCATACGCTCTCGCTCTTCGACAGTTTCTATCGCTCCGGGTCGCTGGTGTTCGGCGGGGGACACGTGGTGCTGCCGCTGCTTCAATCGGAGGTGGTCCCGCCCGGGTGGGCGTCGAACGATGCGTTCCTGGCCGGATACGGAGCGGCGCAGGCTGTCCCGGGACCGCTCTTCACGTTCGCCGCTTATCTCGGCGCGATCATGGGTCCCGAGCCAAACGGCTGGCAGGGCGCGCTGATATGCATCGCGGCAATCTTCCTGCCCGCCTTTCTGCTCACGATCGGAGTGCTTCCGTTCTGGGATGGCCTGCGCCGCCTCAGTGCGGTGCGCTCGGCGCTGACCGGAGTGAACGCCGCCGTCGTTGGCTTGCTGCTCGCGGCGCTGTACACGCCGGTATGGACCAGCGCGATCAAGGCGCCGGCCGATTTCGGGCTAGGGCTGGCGGCCTTCGCCCTGCTGGTATTCTGGAAGCTCCCGCCCTGGCTCGTCGTGCTGTTGAGCGCCCTTGGCGGATGGGCACTGGCGAGGATTGGCGCATTGCCCTGATCGATCTGCGCCGGATCTCCACCACCGCCACGATCACCGACGGCAGCGGCCTCTTTCCGCCACCGGCTCACGCTTGCGCGTACAATGGCGGGACCGGACATGAGCCACGAACCTCATCACGGTCACAATCACGGTCACACGGCGAGCGAACGCCGCATGTGGATCGTGCTGGCCCTGACGGTCGGTTTCCTGGTCGTGGAAGTCGCCGGCGCGATCTGGACGGGCAGCCTCGCCCTTCTTTCCGATGCGGCGCACATGTTCACCGACGCGATGGCGCTCGCGATCGCCATCGTCGCGATCCGGCTTTCCCGTCTGCCGGCCGACCGCAAGCGCACCTTCGGCTACTACCGCTTCGAGGTCCTCGCGGCGGCGCTGAACGCGGCACTGCTCTTCCTGGTGGCACTGTATATCCTCTATGAAGCATACGAGCGCTGGATAGCGCCCCGCCCCATCGAGTCGCTCGGGATGCTCGCCGTCGCCTGCGCCGGTCTCGCGGTCAACCTCGTCGGCGTGCGCCTGCTTGCCGCCGATGCCGAGCGCAACCTGAACGTAAAGGGGGCCTACCTGGAGGTATGGGCGGACGCGCTCGGCTCGGTGGGCGTGATGGCGGGCGCCCTCATCGTCTATTTCACGGGATATACGCGCGCCGATCCGATCGTCGCGGTCCTCCTCGCGTTATGGGTCCTGCCCCGCACGTGGGCGCTCTTCCGCCAGAGCGTCAACGTGCTGCTGGAAGGCGTGCCGGAGGGCGTGGACCTCGCGCATATCGACGAACGACTGCGTGCCGTCCCCGGCGTGCGCGAGGTTCACGAACTGCACGTCTGGGCGCTGGGCAGCGGCAGAACGAGCCTCACCGCCCACCTGGTCCTCGACGAGGCGCAGTCCGACATCCCTCGCGTGATCGGCCAGGCCAACGAGCGGCTCCGGCTCGAATTCGGAATTACTCACACGACGCTCCAGGCCGAGATCGAGCACTGCGATCCGCGCGGGCAGGACTGCGCTCTCGACGGTTCGGTCCAGGACATGCGTGCGATGCACCGGCACTGAAAGCCCATGAACACCCGCAGAAAATGGCTGCTCGCCGCGGGCGCCGTGGCGGCGGGCGCAACGGGCGGTTTGCTATGGCAGCGCCGACGCGAGGAGCTTGCGCCCGATCGGCGTGCCGAGCCTCCGGGGCCCGCGCCCGTCCGCGATCCTGCCTTCCCCAATGCGTTGCGCCTGCCGGGCGCGGACGGCATGTACGGGATACTCGACGTTGGCGGCCCGATCGCGATCGTTGCCCGGCCGATACAGCACGCGTTGTATCCCGGCAAGCCGGCGGCCATGCTCGGTTTCGAGGTTCAGCACCAGGGGAACAACTATCTCAACCCTCTCCTGCGCGTGCGACGCGGGACGACGGTGAGGGCGGATTTCTGGAACGCCCTGGACGAAACCAGCATCATCCACTGGCACGGCCTGAAGGTGGATGCGAACAATGACGGGCATCCGCACTACGCGATCAAGGCCGGCGCCACGCACGCGTACCATTATCCCGTTTCCAACCGCGCGGCCACGTATTGGTACCATCCTCACGCGCACGGCCGCACCGCCGCCCAGATCCACCAGGGGCTCGCCGGCCTCTATCTCGTGGATGACGACGAGGACCAGGCGCTGCGCACGGCGCTCGATCTGACCACCGGCGTCACCGACGTTCCGCTCGTGCTGCAGGACAAGCGCATCGACGGTAACGGAGCCCCGGTCTATGCGCCGACCGAAGCCGAATGGATGCACGGCTATCTCGGCAACGACGTCCTGGTCAACCTGACCTCGCGTCCCCATCTCGACGTGACCGCCCGTATCTACCGCTTCCGGCTGCTCAACGCATCGATGGCGCGCGTCTACCGGCTCGCCTTCACCAGCGGCGATCGCTCGCTCGAGTTCGCGCTGCTCGGCGGTGACGGCGGACTGCTGCCGCAGCCGCGCGCCGCGCAGGAGGCGTATCTCTCTCCCGGCGAGCGTCTGGATGTCGCGCTCGACCTGCGCAGCGCGGGGTCCGGCGCGACGGTCACGTTGCACAGCCTGGAGTTCGACCCGATGCATCATGATGCCGCGCGATCAGCACGGGAGGCAGGAGCAGCACATGCGCACACACGGCATCATGACGAAGGTACCGCTAACCCGGCTTCCGCACAGCCAGCTCCCATACCGGACGGGGCGGCTCTCGAACTGATGAAGTTGTACGTATATCCGGCGCGAGACCCGGCGCGCGAGCTGCCCGCCACGCTCTCCGCGAGCGAGGACCCCGATTTCTCGGACGCGTCCGTGCGCCGGATAAGGATCGATCACCATCGCATGGCGTGGCGCATCAACGGGCGCCTGTTCGACATGCGAGGCATCGGGCTCACGGTACGCCGCGGCGCGAAGGAAATCTGGGAAATCGCCAATCCCGCGGACGGCATGCCGCATCCCATGCACATCCACGGCTTCCATTTCCGGGTGCTGGAGCGATCGGGCAGCCCGGAGCAGGTGCGCCGGCTGGCGCTCGCGGAACACGGGCTGACGGCGTCCGACCTCGGCTGGAAGGACACGGTGATGATCTGGCCGGGCGAGACCGTCAGGATCGCTCTCGAGTTCTCCCATTCCTACCTGGGCGACCAGGTCTACATGTTTCACTGCCACAACCTGCAGCATGCCGATCGCGGCATGATGGTCAATGTGCGCGTGGCGAACGTGAATGGAACGGGCTACGGGCTGTGAGCTATGAGCTGTGCGCTGTGAGCCATGAGGCGTGAGTTCTCAGTCGTGAGCTGCGGTGGCTCATGGCTCAAGGCTCATGGCCCAAAGCTCAAAGGAGCTGGCCGTGACATTCTTCTGGCCTCACGCTCTTTGGCTGCTGGTTCTCCTGCCGGCGCTGGTCGGCGCCTATCTCCTGCTGCTCCGCCGCAGCGTAGCGGCGAGCGTCCGTTATCCGGACCTGCGCACCCTGCGCGAAGCGATGGGGCCCGCAGAGCAGCTGCGCCGGCACGCGCCCCCGTTGATCCTGTGGCTCGGGCTCGCGGCGCTCCTGCTTGCCGTCGCGCGTCCCGCAGCCGTGATGATCGCGCCGTCCGAGCGCGGTACCGTGGTCCTCGCGATAGACGTCTCCCTCAGCATGGCGGCCACCGACGTCGCGCCGACGCGCCTTGCGGCTGCGCAGGACGCTGCGCGGGCATTCATAGAGGCGCAGCCCGCCGGCGTGCTGATAGGCATTGTTGCTTTCGCCGGCCACGCGGACGTCGTCCAGTCCCCGACCGCGAACCGGAGCGAGCTGATGGCGGCGCTTGGCGGACTCCGGTTCCGGCGCTACACCTCGATCGGCAACGGGTTGATCGCTTCCCTGCTGACCGTACGTCCGGATGCAAGCCGGCCCGGCGAAGGGGAATACGATATTTTCGGGGACGGGCGGCGGCCGGCCGGGTCCCAAAATCCTTCGTTGCTGCCCCCCGATAAGAGGAAACCGCCCGCGAAGGTCGCGCCCGGCTCCGACCTTTCGGCGGCAATCGTACTCGTAAGCGATGGTCAGGGAGCGCTGGGCGTTCCGCACATGAAGGCGGCAAAGCTCCTTGCGGACCACGGCGTCCGCGTCTACACGATAGGCGTCGGGACGCCGTACGGGGGCACGGCCTACGTCGAGGGTATGCCGCCGCTGCACGCCGATTTCGAGGAGGAAACGCTCCGGCAGATCGCGGACGTTACCGGTGGCGACTACTTTCACGCGCGCACCGCGGAGAAAGTGAGGAAGATCTACGAGAAACTGTCTACGCGCGTCGTCCTCGAGCGGAAGGAGAGCGAGATAACCGCCCTGTTCGGTGCGATCGGAGCGGTGCTGTCGCTCGCCGCGGCGGCGCTTTCGCTTTTGTGGTGGAATCCGCTGTTGAGATGATGAAAACGTTTCGTCCTTCACCGCCGACGTGGCTTTGGGCGTCCTGATCCTCCGGCCAGACCGGAACTTTGGCGCAAACGCCCTGTCTTGTCCGTGGGTTTGCGGTTGCACGCTGGATTTGGATACACTTCGTCACGTGACGGCTTGGAGTCGAAAACTGGTTCTGTTCCTGGCGCTTGCGGTGATGCCGCTGCAAGGCTTTGCCGTCGCGCTCTCGGTCCTGCTGTGCCACGGCGATGCGCAGATGCACGCTATGCACGTGACCGGCGGCAGCCACGAGCATGGTGCCGGTGATGCGGGGCACGAACACGGGCCCCAGGTCGCTGCCGGGAGCCACGATGACGGCTCGACCGGCAACGCCTCGTATCATCTGTGTTGCAACCTGACCGCTTCAGCCCCGCCTGTCACCGTGACGCCTGGCGCGCCCCCCGATTTCCGGGTGGAGAGCTTCGTCCCC
>DASRJL010000166.1:0-4603 GCA_035649495.1 Burkholderiales bacterium
GCGTCGATCACGCGCAGGCGCTCTACACCGCGCACCCTGAACTTCGTGTCCACGACCGCGGCCGGGTCGTTGTCGCGGCCCATCCTGCACGTGCCCACCGGGTGGAAAATCGTCGTGCCGACGTTGCCGGCGGCTTCGAGCAGCTGCGCGTCGGACTGGTAGGCGGGGCCCGGCATGAATTCCTCGGGCTCGTGCTTCTTCATCGCATCGGTGCCGGTCACGATGCGGCGCGCCAGGCGCAGCGCCGCGACCGCGGTCTTCCTGTCCTCGTCCGTGGACAGGTAGTTGGGCGCGATCGCCGGGCAGGCGCGCGGATCGGCAGAAGCGATGCGCACGGTTCCGCGCGCGGTCGGCCGCAGGTTGCACACGCTGGCCGTGAACGCGGGAAACGGGTGGGGCGGATCGCCGAAGCGATCGAGCGAGATCGGCTGCACGTGGAACTGCAGGTCGGGCGTGGGCATCGCCGGATCGGACTTCGCGAATGCCCCGAGCTGCGAAGGCGCCATCGTCATCGGTCCCTCGCGGAACAGCGCGTAGTCCAGGCCCATCTTCGCTTTCGTGAGCCACGAGCCGAGCATCGTGTTCAGGGTCAGCGCGTTCTTCACCTTGAACGCCAGCCGCAGCTGGAGGTGGTCCTGGAGATTCTCACCGACCGGGGCGTCGTGCGCGACGGGGATACCGTGCTTGTGCAGCAGCGCCCCCGGTCCAATGCCCGAGAGCTGGAGGATCTGGGGACTGCCGATCGCACCCGCGGACAGTATCGTTTCGCGGCGTGCCCCCGCGAATACCTCCTCGCTCGCTTTCCCGTTCTGCTGCAAGAACTCCACGCCCTCGACGCGCCTGCCGGCAAGGCGCAGCCTCTTCGTATGAGCGCCGGTCAGCACCGTGAGATTGGGACGATTCATCGCCGGCCGCAGAAACGCCTTCGAGGCGTTCCAGCGCACGCCGCGCTTCTGGTTCACTTCGTAGCGCGAAACACCACCGTTGTCGCCGCGGTTAAAATCGTCGGTCCAGGGGATGCCCGATTCGTTGGCGGCTGCTCGAAACGACTCGAGGACGTCCCAGCGCAGCTTGGTGGGTTCCACGCGCCACTCTCCGCCCTGCCCGTGCTTCTCGTCGGCGCCGCGCCAGTGATCCTCCGTCTTCATGAATACCGGCAGCACGTTCTGCCATGCCCACCCGGAGTCGCCGGTCAACTGCGCCCACTCGTCGTAGTCGCGCGCCTGGCCGCGGAGGTACAACATGGCGTTGATCGAGGACGAGCCGCCCAGCACCTTGCCGCGCGGGTAGCGGAGCGTGCGCCCGTTGAGGCCCACCTCGGCCTCCGTCTGAAAACACCAGTCGGTGCGCGGATTGTTGATGCAGTAGAGATAGCCGACGGGGATGTGGATCCAGATCCAGTCGTCCTTCCCGCCCGCCTCGAGGAGCAGTACCGAGACGTTCGGGTCCGCCGAGAGCCGGTTCGCGAGCAGGCACCCGGCGGTGCCGGCGCCGACGATGACGTAATCGTAGATTCCCGCGTTTCGCACCACTCCCCTCGCAGCTCGACTGATGTGTTCACGGGCGGAAGGGAGAGAGTGTGCCAGATACCGGCAAGCACCACAAAGCGCGGCGCGTGACGGCCTCATCCGTGTGGCGGGCGACGGGCCTGACGCGGAATGTGTTTCGAGTGTCTGCAAATGGAGACAGATTTTCCGCACTGCGGCTGGAACCACTGGTTTGCACGGCGAGTCGAAATTCACACACCGGACACTTCCGGTGAGTGGAAAGCCTCCGATGTCCTGTCGGCGTCTTTCCTGGTGATGATGGGTACCCGGGTGTTTCGGGCGCGCGCCGCTCGACATTCACAAACTTCCGAGAGGAGAGATTATGAAAGCCAGACTCTTTGCAACATATCTCGCAGCGGCTGCGCTCTCAGTACCGGCCGTCGCCTACAGCGCCGACACGGAAAAGGACGCAATGCCGAAAGACACGATGTCCAGGGAAGCGCCGAGCACTCCGGCGCCTGCCGCCAAGAAGGAAGGCGGGGTCGTCAGCGACGCCATGATTACCACCAAGATCAAGGCTGAGTTCGCGAAGGACAAGGCCGTGAGCGCGATGAAGATCCACGTCGACACCGACAAGGGCGTCGTCAAGCTGGGCGGCACCGCGAAATCGAAGGCGGAAGCCGAGAAGGCCGAGACGATCGCCAAGAACGTCGCCGGCGTGACCTCCGTCCACAACGACATCAAGGTCCAGACGAACTAGCTTTCTTTGCGCACCAGCAGTTCCCCGGGGGCGGCCGCGAGGCCGCCCCTTTTTTCTTGGTAGGATGTCCATTCGGCTCACGGCACATCAAGGGGAGAAATCGATGGCACAGAAGATGAACGGCGCGAAGCTGTTCGCGCAGATGCTGAAGGCGTACGGCGTGACGCACGTATTCTTCATGGACGCGATACTGCGCCGCGTGCTCGCCGAGATGGAGGACGTCGGGATCAAGCGCATCCTCGGACACTCCGAGAAGGCCGTCGCCTACATGGCGGACGGCTACGCTCGCGTCACCGGCCGCCCGGGCGTGTGCATGGCGCAATCCGTCGGCGCGGCCAATCTCGCCTCCGGCATGCAGGATCCGTATCTCGGGCATTCGCCGGTGATCGCCTTCTCGGGTCGTCACGTCGCGCAGAACCAGTACCGCAATGCCTACCAGGAATTGCCGCACGAGCCCTTGTACCAGTCGGTGACCAAATGGCAAGGCCGCGTCGACTTTCTGGAGCAGATACCGCACGTTCTGCGGCAGGCTTTCCGCGAGGCGACGACCGGCACGCCACGCCCGGTGCACATCGACATGGCGGGCTACACGGGTGACGCGGTCACGGCCGACGAAGGCACGTTCGACATCATCGTGGACGAAGCGCACACGCGGTTTCCGGCGTTCCGCCCCGGACCGGATCCGGAGGCCGTGCAGAAAGCGGCAACCGCCATCAAGGCAGCCTCCCGGCCGGTGATCGTGGCCGAGCACACCGCAGAGATCTGCGGCGCGCGGGAAGCGCTCACGAAGCTGGCGGAACGCATACAGGCGCCTGTCGTCGCGACGCTCGACGCCAAGGCCATCATCGGCGAAGACCACCCGCTGTTCCGCGGCACGCTCGGCACTTATGGGCGAAGCTGCGCCAACCATGTCGTTGCGGAGGCGGATCTCGTCATCTACGCCGGCGGCAACACGAGCGATCAGTCGACAGCCAACTGGAAGATACCGAAGGAAGGCACCCGGATTATCCACATCGATCTCGACCCGACCGAGTTGGGTCGGAATTACACCGGCGTGATCGGCATACAGGCCGACGTCCGCCTGGCGCTGGAAGCGGTGGCGGCCGCGGTTTCGCCCACCAGGCGAGAGGCCTGGCTCGCGCAATCGCAGGAACACGTGGACGCGTGGCGCAAGGAAACCGAGCCGGCGCGCGCGTCCGACAAGGTGCCGATGTGGCCGCAGCGCCTGTGCAGGGAAGTGACCGAGTGCCTGCCGAAGGACGCGATCCTGATCGCGGACACGGGCTACGCCGCGCTCTGGACCGGGACGCTCGTGTATCTCAACCATCCGACGCAGAACTACTACCGCGCTGCGGGGTCGCTCGGCTGGTCGTTCCCGGCCTCACTGGGCGCGAAATGCGGCGCGCCGAACCGTCCGGTTATCGCGTTCACCGGGGATGGCGGCTTCTACTATCACCTGCCGGAGCTGGAGACCGCGCGCCGCCGCGGCATCAAGACCGTCACGGTGGTCAACAACAATCAGTGCCTGGCGCAGGGCGTGCGCAATCTCACCGCCGCTTACGGCAGCCACGACAAGACCAACATGGGCGAGTGCTACGAGTACCGCAACACGGACTTCGCGAAAGTCGCGCAGGCCTTCGACTGCTTCGGCGTCACCGTCGAGAAGCCGCAGGACTTCAAGAAGGCGTTCGATGCCGCCATGGCTTCGGACCTGCCGGCGGTGATAGACGTCAAGACCGAGCCGGGGTTGCAGGCGCCGGTGGTTTGGGCTCCGGCGTGACGGCGAAGGAGGAAGGCGTAAGGGCGAAGCGGCCTCAAGTACTTCCCCTCCTCCAACGAGGAGGGGTGGCGCGGCGAAGCCCGCCGGGGTGGTCGAGGCCAAAACGCGCCTTGCTGAGTATCCGGACCACCCCGCCCGCTTTGCGGGCACCCCTCCTGTATGAAGGAGGGGATTTTCTCTTTTTTCGCTTGCCGAATCGGGCGCACTACTTCTTCTCCACCGCAGCCTGGGCGACAACGGGCTGCGCCGTCGCATTCCAATCGCCACCCACGGCTTTGAACAACGCCACGGTTGCATCAAAGCGAGCGGACAGTATCGGGTCAAGTGCAGCTTCCGCGCTAATCAAACTGCGCTGGGCGTCCAGCACTGTCGTGAAGTCCTGCGCTCCGGCGCGCCAGCGGACTTCGGCGAGCCGGTAGGCCTCGCGCGCGTGAACGAGCGCGCGCTGCTGCGCTTCCTGCTGCTGCGTGAGGTTCTTGAGGGCCACGAGCGCATCCTCCACGTCGCGCAGGCTGACGAGTATCGCCTGGCGGTAGTTCTCGATCAGCTCGTTGCGGCGCGCGTCCGCGACGTCGC
>DASRJL010000167.1:0-5391 GCA_035649495.1 Burkholderiales bacterium
GCGCGTCCGCGAGCGCGTCCACGTCGGCAGCCGGCTTGCCCCGAAAGCCCTTGAGGAGTTTCGCGCCCTTCACCTCCGCCACCATGCCGAGCGCTTCCTCGCGATTGATGGGGCAGCGCCGCAGCGCGACGTCGTTGTAGACCTCGACCATGACGCCCCCGCTGCCCAGTAGCAGCATGGCGCCCAGTTGCGGGTCGTACTTGACGCCCACGATCATTTCCACGCCGCCCGCAACCATCTCCTGCACGGAAACGCCGGCGAGAACGGACTGCGGGGCGTGCGCCTTGGCGTTCGCCACGATCTCTTCGTAGGCCGTGCGCACCGCGGCTGCATCGCGCAGGCCGAGCCGCACTACGCCGGCCTCCGTCTTGTGGAGGATGTACGCCGAATCGGCCTTGAGTGCGACGGGATAGCCGATCTTCGCGGCGGCCTCGACGGCGGCGTCGGCGGATTGCGCGAGCGCATCGCGGGGGGCCGTCACGCCCCACGCAGCCACGATGTGCTTGCTCTCGCTCTCGGAAAGCACCGGGCGGCCGTACGCGCGCACCTGCTTCACCGCCTGCTCCTGCGGTGCGGTGGGCCGCGGCGCCGCCGCTGCGGCTCCTGCCAGCCGCCGGTCGCGCCAGTCGTGATAGTCGAGGAGGCATTTCAGGCCGCGCGCGAGCTTGTCGGGCGTGTAGAAAATGGGAATGTTCGCAGCCTTCAAGGCGGCGAGCGGCCCCTTGTCGAGGCGGCTCGCGGTCCAGAAGAACGCGACGCCCTTCTCGGAACGGTCGCGGAGCGCAGTCACCTGCTCGACCTGCTTGCCCATTCCCGCGCTGGCGACGACCAGCGTGCCCACATCCGGCTCCTCGATCATGTAGTCCATGATCTGCGGGAACGAATCGCTGCGCGCAAACCCGGTGATGTCCGCGGGGTTCGCTGCCCAGCCGAAATCCTTCAGGATCGCGTTGATGCCGTCGCGCGCGCGCTCGCTCAACGCGGGCAGGGTGAGGCCGGCGTGTCCGAGCATATCGGCGGTGAGCGAGCT
Organism: Burkholderiales bacterium; assembly: GCA_035649495.1. Classification (GTDB taxonomy): domain Bacteria; phylum Pseudomonadota; class Gammaproteobacteria; order Burkholderiales; family SG8-41; genus SG8-41. The sequence goes on from DASRJL010000167.1 coordinate 1,031, forward strand.
GATGCCGCCCGAGTGCGATACGACCGAGATGCCGGGCTTGCGCGGCTTCTTGATGTTGGCGAGGAGATACGAGGTCTCCAGCAGCTCGTCGTAATCCTGCACGCGGATGATGCCGTACTGCCGGAACATGGCGTCGTTCAGCGCGTCGACCCCGGTCAGCGCGGCCGTGTGCGAGCGCGCCGCCTGCGTCCCGGATTCCGAGCGTCCGATCTTGATGAGCACGATGGGCTTGCCGCGCTCCGCGGCCAGCTCGGCCACGGCGATCAGCTTCTTCACGTTCTTGAAGCCCTCGACGAAGCCGGCGATGACGCGCGTCTCCGGGTCGTCGACCAGCCAGCGTGCGAAATCGGTGAAATCCAGGTCCACCTCGTTGCCGGTCGAGATGATGTGCGAGAGGCCGATGCCGGCGTCCACGGCGCGCAGCAGGAACGGGCCGAACGCAGTCGCGCCGCTCTGGCACACGAGGCCGATGTGCCCGGTCAACCCACCGAGGGTGCGCGAGGAGGCGGTCGGCCAGATGTTGTCCCTGACGTTCGCCAGGCCCAGGCAGTTGGGCCCGGTGAAATGCAGCCCGGTCTCCTTCACGAAATCGCCGAGCTGCCGCTGCATGTCGAGCCCGGTGTCGTTGCCGCGCTCCGCGAATCCGGCGGAGATGATCACCGCCGAGCCGGCCTTCTTCGCATGGCACTCGCGCAGCACGGGAATCACCTGCTTGTAGGGCACTACGACGCCCACCAGGTCCGGCGCCTCGGGCAGGTCCGAGACGCTGCGGTACGCGGTGATGCCAGAGATCTCGGGATAGTTCGGATTGACGGGATAGAGGCGCACGCGGTCCTTCGCCTTTACCACCGCGTCCCACAGCCGGCCGCCATAGCCGCCTTTCGGGCTCGCGCCCACTACCGCGATCGACTGCGGCTTCAGCATCTTGCCCATGGCCCGCATCTGGGCGTCGGTCCACAATTCCACGTTCGATCTCCGTTCTTGAAGTTAAGCTGCGCTCCTTCCCCCTTGAGGGGGGAAGGTTGGGATGGGGGTGACAACGTTGTGGTTCCCGCGCGTATCACCCCCACCCTGACCCTCCCCCGTCGAGGGGGAGGGGACGAGTCTCTCTTGATGCAGCGCGGTCATAGCACGAGCTCGGAAGGCTCGCCTTCCGGCGCTATCTCGAAGGCGTTGAGCAGCACGCCCTGCATCACGAAATAGCCCACGGTCGCGGCGAGCTGCACCGTCGCCGGCACCCCGAAGCAGTCGACCGCGGCGCGGTAGGTCCCGTCGCTGACGTGGTGATTGCCGCGCAGCAGCTGGTGGCAGAAATCGGCGACAACCTTGAGTTCCGTTGTCGGGCCAGGCAAGGGCTGCCGCCTGCCGGTCGCATCGACCAGCGGGGCGGGCAGGCCCGCCTCCCGCGCCGCGGCGCGAGCCATGGTCCATTCGTAGTCGCAATCGAGCTCCGCTGCGGTCAAGAGCCACGCGAGCGCCCGCGCCGGCGCCGGGATCGCCGAGCCGTAGAGGAGGGGCTCGCCGACCACCGCCACGCGGTCCGCGAGGTCGGGGCTGTGCAGCAGCACCCCGAACGGGCCCGCGACGCGGCCCCGGGTCCGCACGACGCGATCGAAGAAGTGACGGTCCTCGGGTGCGAGGTCCTCGATGCGCTTCACGCCCGGAATACGGGGCGTCGGCCGCCGGGGCGCCTCCGGTGCGAACGCCGGGCGCGGCACGCCGGCGGGCGTGGCGCCGGGATGCGCGGGTATCGGCAACCGCGCGAACGGCTTGCGCTTGGCGAGCTGCTCGCTCGTCATTTCGATCTCGAAGGCGTTCAGCGGAAACGCGATCAGCGCGAAATAGCCGAGGGTCGCCACCAGCTCGACGAGCGCGCGCGTGCCGAAGTGATCGAGCGCCGCGGCGAACGTCCCGTCGCTCAAGCGGTGGTCGCCCGCCGTAAGCTCCGCGCAGACGGCGAGCGCAAGGGCCTCCGCCTGTGACAGCGGGGGCAGCGGGCGTCCCTCGCGTATGGCGTCGACGGTCGCTTGCGGCACACCGGCTTCCAGCGCCCAGTTGATCCACGCGCACCATTCGTACGCCCCGTCGAGCGCGCGCGCGCCGATGGCCGCGATGAAGCCGCGCACCCGCATCGGGACGATAGACTCGTCGACCTGGCCGCGGGAGTGAAAGTAGTGACCGAGATGAGCGACCCGGGTGGCCAGATCGGGACTGCTGTTGAGCAGAACGATGAAGGGACCGCTGATCGGACTGCGCCGTATCTCCCTGACCGCATCATGGAACCGCCGCTGATCCGCGGGAAGCGCTTCCCGCTGGATCATGGGTACTCTATTGGCCACGATATGGTCGCTCAGTTGTGTGTGAGGCGTTGGAGAGCCTCATTATATCGGCCGTTCGCGATGGGTGAGCGGTATCATGGCACCAGGAGATCGAACCATGAACGACAATCCAGCACCCACACGAACCGCGAAATCCTCCGTCGCCGAGCTGGTGAAGCTCGCCGGTTTACCCGAAGCGGCTGCCGATTCGGTCGAGATTATCGGCGGCGATCCGGTTTTTCCGACGCGCTACCGGCCCGTCGTGCCGGGCGCCGCAGCCATGGCTGCCGCGGGGCTCGCGGCAGCCGAGCTGTGGCAGTTGAAGACCGGCCGAAAGCAGCGCGTCCGGATCGACGCGCGCGCGGCCGCCGCGGCGCTGCGCAGCTCGCGCTATCTGAAGATCAACGGCAAGCGGCCCGAGGAGGATCCCGAGAAGATCACCGGCTTCTACGAGCTGCGCGACGGCCGCTGGATGTACCTGCACTGCAACTTCTGGAATCTCCGCGATCGCAACCTCGCGATATTGGGCGTGCCCATGGACCGCAACGCCGTCGCGAAGGCGGTCGCGAAGTGGGACGGGCTCGAGCTGGAGAATGCGCTCTTCGACGGCGGCGGGTGTGGCAGCTTCGTCCGCAGCGAAGAGGAATGGCACGCCCTCCCGCAGATGCAGGCCGTGACGCGTCTGCCGCTCCTCGAAATCGTGAAGATCGGCGATGCGCCGCCGCGCCCGCTGCCCGCCGGCGACCGGCCGCTCTCGGGCGTGCGCGTGCTCGACTTGACGCGCGTGCTGGCGGGGCCTTCCTGCGCGCGCTCTCTCGCCGAGCACGGCGCCGACGTGCTGCGGGTGACGCGCGAGGACCTGGCCGATCTGGGCCCACCCTCCGACGTGGATACCGGCATCGGCAAGCTCCAGACGCACATCGACCTGCGCGATCCCGCGCAGGCGGAAATCATGCGCTCGCTCGTGCGCGAGTGCGACGTGTTTTCGCAGTCATACCGGCCGGGCGCGCTCGCCGGACGCGGGCTTTCTCCCGAGGCGCTGGCGGAGCTGCGCCCCGGCATCGTGTACGTCACGCTGAGCGCCTGGAGCCAGGACGGACCGTGGCGCGGCCGGCGCGGCTACGACACAGTCGTGCAATCGGCGAACGGCATCGCGTGGCGTCCGAACAATGAAAAGCCGGCGTTCCTGCCGTACGCGGCGCAGGACTACGTCGCGGGCTACCTGCTGGCGTTCGGAACCATGGTGGCTCTTGCCCGCCGCGCGCGCGAGGGCGGCAGCTGGCTCGTTAGGGATTCGCTCGCCGGCGCCGGGCAGTGGATACGCCAGCACGGGCTGAACGATGCCTCGGCGCTTGCGAATCTTCCTGCGGAGCTGCCTGCCGACGAACTGAAGTCGCTGCTGGCGGAGCACGACTCGCCCTATGGCCGCGTCACGCACCTCGCGCCGGCGGTGCAGATGTCGGAGACGCCCGCGCGGTGGGCGCGGCCGGCGGTGCCGCGGGGACACAACAAGGCGGAGTGGCCAGCGCGCCGGGTCTGAGAAAGTGATGAGATAAGGGTGATGAGATAGAGGTGATGGGATAAGGGTGATGTACCTGCCTTGCGGATCTTCATCACCAGCACACATCACCATTTCTCATCACCATCTCGCGTCACCTCTTAGGCGGAGTACGTAAACCGCTTCACCGCTTCGTCGTTCAACTCCAGGCCCAGTCCTGGCCGGTCCGGAGCTACGAGGCAACCGTTCTCCACGGCGGGCATCGCTTTCAATATTCCCGCGCTCCGCGGCACGTTCTCGATCAGGTAGCCGTTGGGAACGCCCGAGGCGAGATGGACGTGAACCTCGGGCAGCACGTGGCCGCATACCGGTATGTCCCAGGCCTGCGCGAGCGCCGCGACGCGGCGCCACGGCGTAATGCCGCCGACGCGTCCCAGGTCGATCAGCGCGACTCCCGTGGCGTGCTCCTCGAAGAGCCTCCGGAAATCGCTCACGTTGTAGATGTGCTCGCCGGTGGCTATCCGCACCCTGAGCTCACCGCACAG
>DASRJL010000168.1:0-2292 GCA_035649495.1 Burkholderiales bacterium
GGGATGCCGGGCACGGAGCGCGTCGGTCCAGCCTTGGTCGAGGAGCCGCTGATAGGCAGCCCTGGTCTGGGGTTGGAGTAGCGCGTCCTTGCGCCATGACTTCGGGTTGTAGATGTCGAAATCGGTCGGCACCACGTTGTAGTCGCCCGCCAGGATCACCGGCTGGCGCGACTTGAGCAGTGTCTGCGCGTGCTCGTTGAACCGCTCGAACCAGGCAAGCTTGTAATCGAACTTCGGACCGGGCTGGGGATTGCCGTTCGGCAGGTACAGGCAGCCGACGATGACTCCATCGATGGCCGCTTCGATATAGCGGCTGTGCGACTCATCCGGGTCGTTTGGCAGGCCCCTGCGCGTCTCAACGGGCTCCCCGCCCTTCTGCAGGATGGCGACCCCATTGTAGGAACGCTGACCGTGCCAGATGGCGCCGTATCCCGCGCTGCGAATCGCGAGCTGGGGAAAGGCTTCGTCGGGTGCCTTGAGCTCCTGCAGGCAGACGATATCGGGAGATTCCCTCGCCAGCCAGTTGAGAAGCGCCGCCAGGCGCCCGTTGATGCCGTTGATGTTGAAAGTGGCAATCTTCATCGCTATAGCTTACGCATGCAGGATTTCTCCTACAGCTGCATGGAACTCCGACTTACGCCTGCGTGTCGCCTCTGAACGACGCTTCATGCGCACACGCCCGCGGCACGCGGCGTTACCTTTGCATCGGGCCGATCGAATCCGTTTTCCATGGAAACAAGCCCAAGGAGTACCACATGAATGCATTGATCAAGGTTGCGGCGCTGGCCGCAGTGTTGTCCGCCCCTGCAGCATTTGCGCAGGATTATCCCTCCACCCAGCCCAGCGCGCAGTCCAGCGGGCAGTCCGCCGACTACTCGAAGCTCGACGCAAATGGCGATGGAAGCATCAGCAAGGACGAAGCGAAGATGGATCCGACGCTTTCCGCCAAGTTCAGCGAGCTTGACAAGGACAAGAGCGGTTCGCTGAGCACCGCCGAGTTGACCGCTAGCAAGGACAAGTAACTCTGACCCCCTGCGGGGTCGTGGGCGGGGCAGGTGACTGCCCCGCCCCGATTCCGTCAGATGATCTCGAAATACCGCGCGAGTTCCCAGTCGCTGATGTGCTTGCGGAACTCGCGCTCCTCCCACTCGCGCGTCGCGGCGTAATGCTCGACGAAATCGCTGCCGAACCAATCGCGCGCCATCTTCGAACCCTTGAGCCGCTGCGCGGCATCCCACAGCGTACGCGGCAGAGCAAGCCGCGCCGGAAATTTGCGGTCGTAGGCGTTGCCGGTCACCTGGGCCTCGGGCTCGACCCGGTTCTCGATTCCCCAGAGCCCCGACGCCAGCGCTGCGGCGAGAATGATGTAGGGGTTCGAGTCTGCCGCCGCGATACGGAACTCCACTCGCTGTGATTTCGGCCTGCCCGGGATGACGCGCAGTGCGGTGGTGCGGTTCTCTGCGCCCCAGGTCGCATCGGTCGGCGCCCAGAATCCCGGTATGAGCCGGCGATAGGAGTTGATCGTCGGCGCGATCATCGCCAGCAGCTCCGGCATCAGCCGCTGCTGACCGCCGACGAACCAGCGCATCGTCTCGCTCATCGAGTGCGGCTGTCCGGAGTCGTGGAACACCGGCGCGCCGTCCTTCGATTTCAGCGACAGGTGAATGTGTCCGCTCTGGCCCGGCCAGTCCTTCGACCACTTCGCCATGAAAGTAGCCATGAGGCCGTGCTTCTGCGCAACCACTTTGGCAAAGGTCTTGAAGAGCGCCGCCTTGTCCGCGGCCGAGAGCGCCTTGTCGACCGTGATCGCGGCTTCCATCACTCCGGGGCCGGTTTCCTCGTGGAGACCCTCGATGCCGATGTCCATTTCGCGGAAGGTGTCGAGCATCGTGCGGTAGAAATCGCTGCCCGCGCTGTTGCGGATCACCGAGTAGCCGAACCAGCCGGGCGCCATCGGGGTGAGCCCCTGGTAGTTCTTCTCGCGCACGGATTCCGGCGTTTCCCTGAAGAGGAAGAACTCGTACTCGAAACCGACATACGCCTCGAACCCGAGCGCGCGGCCGCGCTCGATCACCCGGCGCAGCAGTGCGCGGGGGCAGACGGTCTCGGCCGGCGGCGCAAACTCGCCCAGGAAGAAGAGTCCACCGTCCTCGAACGGGAGCGGTCGGCAGGAGTCGGGCAGAATGCGTACCGGCGCATCGGGATAGCCGGTGTGCCAGCCGGTGAACTTGACGTTGTCGTACAGCTGGTCCTGGCAGTCCCAGCCCAGCACGACGTCGCAGAATCCGAACC
>DASRJL010000169.1:0-44440 GCA_035649495.1 Burkholderiales bacterium
TTCAGATTATTGGCAACGGCCCCTCTGGGACAACTCTCATTCAACCGAAGCAGTGACAATACAAGACCGATTTTGCGGGCATGAGGTCCAACATCGGCTGCAGCGGACACCCGCGGGCGCGGCTGATCCGAGGCGTTAGGCGCGATGAAACCAGGATAGCGCAAGTGCTAAAAGTCTACGGGGATCTTCAATCCGGTAACTGCTACAAGGTGAAGTTACTGTTGTGTCAGCTCGGGCTGCCGCACGAATGGAAACACGTCGATATCCTTAACAAGGAAACTCGGACTCCCACCTTTCTCGCCAAGAACCTGAACGGCAAGATTCCGCTTCTTGAGATCGAAGAGGGGATGTATCTTCCCGAGTCCAATGCGATCCTCCATTATCTGGCGGACGGAACGCCGTTCTTGCCCGCCGAGCGGCTGCTTCGCGCACAGGTTCTGCAGTGGCAGTTCTTTGAGCAGTACAGCCATGAGCCACATATCGCGGGCGCACGTTACATCATTCGCTACTTGGGGCGTCCCGGAGATTACGAAGCCAAGTTGCAGGAAAAGATGGCACCCGGCTATGCCGCGCTCGAAGTCATGGAAAAGCATCTGACAGGCCGGCGGTTCTTCGTAGGCGAGCAGTACACCATCGCCGATATCGCCCTTTATGGCTATACGCACGTGGCACACGAGGGAGGTTTTGAGCTTTCGCGCTTTCCTTCCGTCAACGCATGGCTCGAGCGCGTTAGCCGTCAGCCTGGACATGTCACTATGAGCGGCGCGTAGTGTTGGCGCATCAATACATGCCCAAGGCCTGACCGCCTGCACGATACAGATTGCGAACCAAGAGGAACAGGAACGAAAGACATGTCGCAGAACATCAAGACCGTTAACGCCTATCTGGACGGTTTTCGCAAGAATGATCACGAACAGATACTGTCCTGCCTGACCGACGACATCAAGTGGACCGTCTTCGGCGCCTTCCAGTTGACGGGCAAAGGCGCCTACGACAAGGCCATTGACGGCGCGCCCGAGTTCATCGACCCTCCCCGGCTCGAGGTCGTTCGCATGATAGAGCAGGGCGACGTCGTCATGGCGGAGCTCACTGGCACGGCCAAGCGCGCCGCGGGCGGAGAGATGCGCATGTCCATGGCCGAGGTGTTCGTCATGCGTGAGGGCAAGATCGCTGAGCGCCGCGCCTGGGTGATCGTCCTCAAGGAGAACGACTACCGCTAAGTAACAGCACCCTTGGCGCTGTGCCGCCCACAACGAGAACGCGTTTCAGTCGTTGGCGAGCTCCAATAGTGCGGCTGCAAGCACGCGCGCCCCGGCGGCGAGGTCTTCGGGCTTCGCGTTTTCCGCTTCGTTGTGGGAGACGCCGTTCTCGCACGGCACGAAGATCATCGCCGCCGGACAGACTCGCGCCATGTACATGGCGTCGTGGCCCGCCCCGGAGGGGAGGCGCATATTGGGCAGCTCGAGACCGTTCGCCGCGCGCTCCAATACATCCATTACGCTGGTGTCGAACAGGCACGGGTCGTGCACCAGCGTCGGGTGGACCTTCACATCGCAGCGCGCGGCGGCCTTTCGCGCCACGCCCTCGACGGCGTCGCCGAGGCGCTTGATCGTCGCGGGCTCCGGGTGGCGCACGTCCACCGAAAACAGCACGTGGCTCGCCACAGAGTTGGGCGAGTTGGGCGTGACGAGCATGCGCCCGACGGTGAAGCGCGTCGTATCGGTCGGGTCGCGCGTCAGCTCCTGGAGGGCGCTGATGATCGCAATGGCGTCGCGCACCGCGTCCCGGCGCAATCCGACCGGCGTCGTGCCCGCGTGATCGGTCCTGCCCGATACCTCGACGTTGAACCAGCGCTGGCCCTGGATACCGGTGACGATCCCGATCGGCTTGCCCGCCTGCTCCAGCAGCGGCCCCTGCTCGATGTGGGCTTCGATGTACGCGGCGGCGGGAGCGTTGAAATCCCGGGACCCCGCTTCCGGGGTTGCCGCGAGCGTTTCCCGGAGCGCATCGCCCAGCGCCACGCCCTCGTTGTCGCGCACATCGAGGAATTCTTCGAGCCGGCGCGCGCCGGCGTAGACGGCCGATCCCATGGTGCAGGGCTGAAAACGGCCGCCTTCCTCGTTGGTCCACGCGACGAGCTCGATCGGGCGGCGCGTCGTCACGCCGGTTTCGTCTATCGCCTCCAGCGCTTCCAGCCCGGCGAGCACGCCGTATATGCCATCGAAACGACCGCCGCGCGGCTGGCTGTCCATGTGGCTGCCGGTCATGACGGGCGGCGCATCGGCGTCCAGTCCCGGTCGCCGTACGAAGAGATTGCCGATAGGGTCGACGAGCACCCCGAAGCCGCGGGCACGCGCCCACGAGACGAGCAGACTCCGGGCGGCGATGTCCTCCTTCGACAGGGCAGCGCGATTGACGCCGTTGCCGGGAATGGCGCCTATCTGCGCCATCTCGGCGTGGCGGCGCCACAACCGGTCCTGGTCGACGCGGGAAACGGCGTTACGATAATCTTCTCGCATTATTTGAATCAGGGCCTGAGATCGCCCGCTGGACTCACCAATTCCCCGGTCCCGGCCTGCCATTGCTGCGGTGATCAGGTGCGATCATGCTCGCGCCAACAGGCGTGCCAGCTCGGCCGCGTCTTCGAGCTTTTCCAGTCCGAGCATCGCGTCGCGCAGCCTGCCGACCTGCGCCTTCGGCAGGGCCTTCGCGGCCAGCTTCTCGAACTTTTCCACGATGTCGCTATCGGAGGCGAATTTCTGCTCGCTGCCCCGCCCGGACTCGACGGTGCGTTTCAGCACCGTGCCGTCGTTCAAGTGCGCCTCGGCGTGCACCACGTGGCGGAATTTCGCGCCCTTCGCGGTGATCGCCTTGTCCTCGTGCACCTCGACCTTCCCGGCCAGCGCCATGCGTGCCGGATCCGCGACCTTGTCCTCGGTGAACTGGTCCACGAAGCAGTCGCCCTCGATGAGCCAGGTCGCGACGCAGTAGGGGAGGTTGAGCTGAGCGGAAGTCAGGCCTTGCGGCACGTACTTCCAGCCCACGTGCTCCATGGTGACCTTGGAACCGTGGACCACGATCTTCTTCACGTCCTTCGCACCGAAGGGCTTTTCCGCCTGCATCTCTCGGATCGCGTCGAGCGTCGTATGGTTGCTGCCGACGCACGAATAGAACTTCAGCGCAACGCCCATCGTCTGCCAGGTCGAGCCGAAGCCGGCGGTGAGCTCCTTCAAGTCGAACTGGTCCTTCGATTGCGACATCGCTGTGCAGAAGCCGCCGTACTCGCTCTCGAGCACGTTGACGATGCCGGTGAACCCGGCTTCGGCGAAGAGCGCGCCGTAGAGCCCGCTCTGCGACGAGCGGCCGGCGTGCATGCGCTTCACCATGGCGCCGAACTGCGCCGCCATCAGGCCTGCTGCCTGGGTGCCGGCGATGCCCAGCGCGTGGACCGTCTTGTCCGTGTCGAGCTTCAGGCCGCGCGCCGCTCCCGCGGCGGAGGAGAACACGCCGAGCGTCGCGCCGGAGTGCCAGCCCGACGCGATGTGGGCCGGCCCCATGCACAAGCCCACTCGCGGTCCGATCTCGTAGCCCGCGACCGCGGCCGTCAGGAACTCCTTTCCGCTCATGCCGGCCTTGCGCTCCGCTATCGGCAGCAGCGCGGGTATCACGACGGCGCCTACGTGCAGCACGCCCGCGCGGTGCACGTCGTCCAGCTCAAAGCCCTGCACAGCGGTGCCGTTCGCGAGCGCGGCATGCGGTGCGGAGAGCTTCTTCTTCGTGCCCCAGACCACGCACTCGCGCGTGGTATCCACGCTCCCCAGGGAGTCCTGGATCATGCGGCACCACTCGAGGTCCGCGCCGTACAGCGCGCAGCCGAGGGAATCGAGCATGAGGAGCTTGACGCGATGGCGGACGTGCTCGGGGATCGCCTCGTACGTCAGACCGGATACGAATTCCGCGATGGCGCGGGTGTAGGGGTTGTCGGTGGTGGATTCGTGACTCATGCATTAGCTCCAGTCAGATTAAGAGCAGTTGCTAATGATGTTCAACGCCTGCACTTAGCCTTTTGCTGCTTTTCCCGCGGACGTGCCGGCCATGCGGCCGAACACCGCGCCCGACACCAGCCCCGTCCCGCTCGGATAGTTGAAATAGAAGAGCCCGCCGACCATCTCGCCCGCCGTGTAGAGGCCCGGGATCGGCAGCAGGTTCACGTCCAGCACCTGCCCTGTTTCCTTGTCGATGCGCAGTCCGCCGAAGGTAAAGGTGATGCCGCAAGTCGTTGCATAGGCATCGAAGGGCGGCGTGTCGAGCACCTGCGCCCAGTTCGACTTCTTCGGCTCGATGCCGACGGTGGCCTTGCCGTCCTTGATCGTGTGATCGAACTTGACGTCCTTCTGCACGGCGGCGTTGAACTCGCGCACGGTCTTCAGGAACTGCTCCGCGTTGACGCCCTCGAGCTTGGGCGCCAGCTCTTCGAGCGTGTTGGCGCTGACCTTGGTCATGAACTTGATGCGGTACTCCGAGCGCAGAAGTTTCGTCACCTTGGCATCGAACACCTGCCACGCGAACTGCCCGGGCTGCTTCAGCACCTCGCCGCCGTACTTGGCGTAGGTGAAGGAGTGGAAGTCCCAGCCCTCGTCCACGAAGCGCTTCCCTTCCGAGTTGATCAGGAGCCCGAAGATGTAGCTGTGCTTCTGGAACTGGTCGCCGACGCTGACGTCGCCGAATTCCGGCGCGTAGCGGTCCCACCCCGTCGCGTGGCAGCCCGACCAGTTGCCGTACGGCGCAGCGCCGATGTCGAGCGCCATCTTGAGCCCGTCGCCCACGTTGAAGCGCGTGCCGCGCACCTTGCACAGCTCCCAGCCCGGTCCGAGGTAGCGCGTGCGCATCTCGGGGTTCGCCTCGAAGCCGCCGCAGGCCAGCACGACCGTTTTGGCGCGGAACTCCGTCGCCTTGCCTTTGTGCCGCGCGCGCACGCCGGACACGCGCTCGCCGTCGTAGATGAGCGAGCTGACGCGCGTTTCGTAGAGCACTTCGATGCCAGCTTTCTTCGCGGCCGCATCCAGGTTCTGCACGAGGCCGGCCCCGCCGCCGTTGGCCTCGATCGGCATGTTGCCGAAGTAGACGCGCCTGCCGTTCACCATGCCCGACTGCCGGCCGTGATTCAGGATGAAGCGCGCGCCCTTGCTCCGCAGCCACGCCATGGCGTCGAGGCTCTGGTTGACGAGGATCTCGGAGAGGTCGGGGTCGGTGCGATAGGCCGTCAGGCGGTAGAGGACGTCGAGGTACTCCTCGCGCGTGTTGGTGCCGAAATCGCTGTTGGCTTCCTCCTCGGGGCTGATGTCCGTGACGCGCCGCAGATCGTCCGCGGACCCGTACGCAAAGCGCATCACGCCGCCCGCAAAGCGGCTGTTGCCCCCGTGCTCGTCCTCGTTCGCGGCCTCCAGCATCAGCACGCTCGCGCCCTGGTCTCGCGCCGCCAGCGCCGCGCACAGGGCGGCATTGCCTTTTCCGACTACGACTACATCGACATTATGGGTTTGCACTTTGAAACCTCGTGATTGACATCTATCTGGTTATCCCTTCGCCCCAGGGGGAAGGTTAGGATGGGCGAAAGCTCGAAGACGCATGATCGGGAAACAAGCATTTCGAGCGAAATAGTGAGTTCCGGTCTCCAATTCTTGGTAAAGGGAGCGCTGCTTTTGCGCCCCGCTGCTTGATCATGCGACGGTCAAGTAATCCAAATCGATTTGTGGTGATGGTCGTTCAATTCTTCCGGGTCTGATTCTTCAGCAGAGATTCCCAATTCGCCGGGAGACTAATCTTCCGCGACGTTGGCGGTCCCTGGACGTGGTTGCTCATGTAGGCGCGCGACTGGTTGCGCCCCGGGTCGCCCGCGACCAGGATCTCCACCATTTCCGGCTTGATGATGACGTTGAGAAGCCGCCCGGGATCGCCCGACGCCGCGTATTCCGGCGGCAGTATCCCGTCCCTCACGAGCCGCTCCAGGCTGAACGTGGGCGTGCTGGTCATGCGCGCGTGATGGGTAGTGCGCTCGGCCGTCACCTTGATGTTGTCGTACAGGTGCTGCCGTACCCGGTCCTTGCTCCATTCGCCGGCTATCACTTTCGCGATGCTGGGGCCCGCCACGATCAGCGGGCTCCACAACCCGGTCTTGAAGCCGGTATGCGCCCAGTAGGTGAAGCTGCCGCCGATCACGTCGGCCCACTGCCGGACGTGAACTTCCGCGTTGTCGCCGCCGCTGTACATGGGCGAAGTGATTGCCACGACGCTGTGCAAGGTGACGACGTTCTCGCCCGCCTTGAAACCGCGATCCTCGCCGTAGGTCGGCCAGCCGATCTCCCGCGCGCTGTCCTCGTCCTCCGCCATCGCGACGAGAAAGCTCTGGCCTATGCTGCCCTTGTCGCCGGCGCCGGGCGGGATGCGGAAGCCGCAGATGTTGCGCAGATAGAGACGAACGAACCGGCCGATACTGGTATTTGCCTGGCGGCCCACGCGCATCATGCCCTGGCCGAAGTTGAAATCGAGCTGCTTCACTATCGGCCCGCTCACGATCACCACCGGCTCCCAGCCCGGCGTCGAGCCGCTGTCCTCCACGCGGTATTTCGGATCGCACATCGCCTCGAGGATCGCGATCAGGACCGGCATGTACTCCGGCCGGCAGCCTGCCATCACACCCGTAATGGCGATGCTCAGGATTGAAGCCTCGCGCCCTTCCTGCGGGATGGCGCGCAGGACTTCCTCGGGCCTGCGGTCGGTGAACCGGAGAAAGGCGTCCACGCGCTCGCGTGTGGGCGGCACTATGGGCAGGCCGTCGGTCCACAGCTTCTGGTGGAAGTGCTCCTGCACGTCGTCGAACGTGCCGCTGAACACCACCTGACCCGGCGCCGGCTCGGTCGCCGCGTTCACCTCCCGCGGCGCTTCGCCGGTCAAGCCTCTCAGGAGGCCCGGCGCGAGTTCTTCTTCCACCTTGCGGCGCAGCTCCGCCTCGCTGTCCACCATGGGTGCGCCCGGATAGACGCCGATCGCAAGCGGGACGCCCTGGCCTTTGACGATGACTTCGGCCTGCTTGAGAAAGCCCGACCCGATGATGGAAGCAGTAGGAAGTCCCATCTTCTCGACCATCGCCGCGGCCCGCAGCACGGCGGGCGTGCAGCTTCCTCAGGCGCCTATGCCGACGATCACGGCGTCGGCCTTGTGCGCCTTCAACTTGTCCGGAATCGTGGCGGATACCTCGTGCTCGCGCGCGCCGTGGAAATTGCCGAATTCCTCGTAGCCGACGAACCTGACCTCCGGAAAGCGCGCTTTGATGTACTCGCGCACCAGGGGATAAATCGTCTCTCCCCGGAAGATCACGTCCCACAGCTCGGCGACGACCTTGCCGTTCAGATCGGGCAGCCGCGCCGCCGCCTTCGTCTCGCGCACGGCGCGGCGCGACAGCGGCCACAGCACCTGGTAGCGGGGTTCGTTCTGTTCGCTCATCGTCGTTCCTTCAGTTCAAGAACTCTGACCACGGAATCACACGGAAACACACGGAAGAAAATCAATGCGAACGCTGCCTCGATTCTACCCGCTAACGCTGCGGTCCGGACGGGTTCAAATTGTGAGCACAACCCCCGTCATGCGTCATGGGTCAGGGGTCATGCGTCTTCGTGGTGAAACTCGTGACCGCGCAGCTCGTCACCGCAGCGCTCGTCACTGCGCAGCTCACCCGGCGAGCGGAAAGCGCAGCTCGAAAACGACGCCGCTGCCGTCCGGGCGGTTCAGCGCCTGGACTTTCCCGCCGTGGAACTCGGCGATCTGGCGCACGATGAAAAGTCCCAGTCCGAGATGCGGCTCGCCGGTCGCGCGTTCCCGGCGCAGCGATACCATCGATTCGAAGAGGCGGTCCTTCATGTCGTCGGGCAGCGGCGGGCCCGTGTTGCTGAAGCGGAGCACCGCCTCGCCGGCCACGCGCTCGAGCACGACCTCTATCGGCGCCTCGCCGGTCGTGAAATCGGCGGCATTCGCCGCCAGTTTGTCGAGCATCTGCGCAAAGAGGTCGGGCGCGCCGTGGAGTGGCACCGGCTCTCCGGTCATCTCCAGCGCAAATCGCCGTCCCGGGTACGCCGAGGCATAGCCTTCCACGCAGCCGCTCACCACGACCCTGGCGTCGAAGGACTCGCGTTCGCCGGCTCGCACGATTTGCTCCAGGCGCGTCGCCTCGGCCATGCGCGTCAATATCGTCTCCAGGCGGTTCAGGCCCTCGTCCGCGCGTGAAAGATAAACGCCCGGATCGCGCGGCGCCTGCGAAAGCCGCATGTTGTCGAGGGACGAGCGCACCACGGCGATGGGCGTGCGCAGCTCGTGGGTGAGCCGTCCCGCCAGCTGCTCGAGATAGTCGTTGTACTGGGCGAGGCGCTGGAGCACGGTCGAGAAGCTGCGCGAGAGGTCGCCGATCTCGTCGCGGGCGTGCTCTCCGGCGACGAGGCCACGGACTCGTCCCTGGGAGTCGATGGCGTTTTCCGCTTCGTCGCGCAGGCGCTTCAACCGCCACGACAGACTCGACGCGAAGACGAAGAGCACGAGCGCGGCGACGGCGAAGGCGATCAGCGTCACGGCTGCGAGCTGCTCGAACGCGCGGTTGCGCAGCGTGACGATGGCGTCGGTGTCCTCCTCGACCACCACGGCGCCCACGACGGACTCCCCGACCCACACCGGGTGCGCGACCGAGATGATGACCGTGCGCCCGCCGGGACCGGGGCGGCGGCGCCACGCCGGCGAGCCGTCGAGCGCGCGCTCCAACTCGCGCCCGCCGAAGACGACGTCGCTGGGAATGAACTCCTCGGCGGGGGAGGGCGCCGAGCCGTGCAGGCGCTCGAACAGCGGCCGCAGTGCGAAGTGCACGACGCGCTCCAGCGGGCCGAAGGTGACGCTTGCCGGGGCAGCAGGCGATGCTCCCTTGAGATCGCCCGCCACCGCAACGAGCTGCAGTTTTTTGTCCATCACCCAGATCCTGAGACCCGGCCGCGCGAGACCGGCGATGAGGAGCCGCGCATGCTCCGAAGCCGCACTCGATGCGGGCGCCGCACTCTCGGTGGGCGCGCCCGGCGCGTCGGCGAGGAGGCCGGGACGGTCCTGAAGGGCGGTCGCGACGCCGCGCGCGGTGGCGATGAGCTGCTGCTCCTGGTTCTCGCGCAGCATCCGCTCCATGGCTTGCACGTACGCAAAGCCGGCCCAGGGGATGACCACCAGCGCGAGCGCGACCAGCGCGAGCCGCCAGCGCAGGCCGAGCGCGGGAAACGCGAAGCCGGTCAGCTTTCGGGCTGCCACCGGTAGCCCATGCCGTAGACGGTGGCTATGCGGTCGAAGCCCGGGTCCACGGCCGCGAACTTGCGGCGTATGCGCTTGATGTGAGAAGTAATGGTGCTGTCGTCCACCACGACGTGCGCCTCGCCCATCAGCTGGTCGCGGTTCTTCACGTGCCCCGGAAACCTGGCGAGCGCATGCACCATCCAGAATTCCGTCAACGTGAGGTCCACGCCGCGGCCCTGCCACGTGACCGTGAAGCGATTGAGATCGAGCGTGAGGGGGCCGCATTTCACGACCTCCTCGGTGCGCGCGGCATCGCGGCCCGCCTCCACGCGGCGGAACAGCGCGCTCACCCGCGCGAGGAGATGCGGCAGGCTCACGTTCTTGGTGACGTAGTCGTCGGCGCCCATCCGCAGGCCCGATACGGTGTCGAAGTCGCCGTCGCGCGCGGTGAGAAAGATGATCGGCAGCGACCCCGAGAGACCGCGCAGCTCCCGGCACAGCGTGAATCCGCCGTCCACCTCGTCGCCGAGGCCGATATCGAGCAGGACGAGGTCGGGAAGTCTCTTGCGCAACGCTGCCAGCGCCTCCGCGCGGTCACCGTAGGCGACGACCTCGTAGCCCTGCTTGCTCAACACGTCCGCGTAGTTCGCCCGGATGGCGGGATCGTCCTCGACTATCGCCACGCGCTGCCTCATAGCGGGCAGGATATCAGCCGCAGGCATCACAGAAAACAAAACCCGTCAGGGGTCAGCGGTCATGGGTCATGCGTGCCAAAAGCCCGTCAGGGGTCAGGGGTCAAGGGTCAGCGGAGTAAGGGGCGCTTGTTTCGTGCAGCACGCGTGACGCCTGACCGGGTTTCGCACGCCTGACCGCTGACGCTTGACGCCTGACGGGTCTTGTACTTTTGCCATTTTGTTGCCACAATTGATCGCCGGATTGCCAGCAATGAGGCCGAACCGGCGCAGGCTGCTACGCTCAAATACCGGTGAAAAGGAGGGGTGCACATGCAATCCGAATCGAAACCGGTTTCCTTCAATACCCGCCAGATCGTCTTCGAGATGCTGGCGCTGGCAGGGCGCGCTTTCGCGGCGGGCGTAGCAGTGTCCGTGGCCGCAGCCATTCTCGTCGTAGCCATCGTCACTCTCCTGCCCTGATCCCGGGACGCTGCGGGCCGGTGGCTGGGGCTTAGAGCAGCCCCTCGATCCTCTCCAAGGCTGTGACGCGACGCCGTAGAGCAAATCGGCGCCGGTCCCCAGTTTCTGGCCCACAGCGCCCCCGCAAAGTCGGTGCACTGCCGGCGGGTTCCGCTGAATTCCATCTACCACTCACCGATTGAAAGGAGACGACTGTGCTGGGCCATATTCGGGTCGCCGTGAAGGCGATTCGTGACTGGATGGGGGAACGCTTTCCGGTGTTCGGGAGCGCGGCGGGCAGGGCAGCCAGAACCGGAGCTGCCGCGACGATTGCGGGCGTGGCGGGTTCACGGGGGCCGATTCTGGCGCTGGGCGTCCTGGGTGCCACGGGCTACCTGCTCTATACCTATCCCCCGGTCGCGAGCGTGGCGCCGGGTGAGCTCGGCGTGCGCGTGAACCGGTTCACGGGCGGCACGAGCGAATGGCGCGACGGCAGCGTGCTCGTCGTCCCCGGTCTGCACGAGCTGCGCACCTACTCCCTGCGCGATCACCTCTATCAGCCCGAGCCGATCCGGCGCGCGGACGGTGCGGCTCCCCTGCAATCGGTCGAAGGCCTGTCCCTCGGCGTCGACCTGTCGGTGCGCTATGCCCTCGACCCCGCCCGGCTGAGCGCGGCAGCGGCGATCCTGCCGGGCGACGTCGCTTCGGCGATCGTGGATCCCGCCGTGCAGGGCGTCATCTACAAGATCTTCGCCCGCTACACCGTGCGCGAGATCTTCTCGACCAAGCGCGTCGAGATCCAGCAGGCGATCGAGACGGAGCTGGCGGCCCGGCTGGCCCGGGACGGGGTGCTGCTGCGAGCGGTGCACGTGGGCAAGGTCGACCTGCCTGCCGACTACCGGCGCGGCATGGAAGGACTGCTGGCCGAGGAGCTGGCGACGCAGAAGATGCGCTACACGCTGGAGCTGAAGGACAAGCGCGTCAAGGAGATCGAGCTGGATGGCGAGGCGGACAAGGTGCGCCGGGAGAAGGCGGCGGAGGCTGCCGGGCGCGAGCAGATCATCGCGGCGCGGTCGCAGGAGGAAGCCATGAAGCACGTCCTGCCCTTCAAGCAGCGCCAGATCGAGCAAAGCAGGCTCGAAGCCGAGGCGGCGAAGACGACGCGCGTGAAGAGCGCCGAGGGCAGCGCGGAGGCGCGGCGGATCGAGGCGGTGGGCGAGGCCGACGCCCGGCAGAAGCTCGCGGACGCCGAAGCGTATCGGCTGGAGCGCGTAGGCAAGGCCAATGCCGAGCAGATGGCCCGTGAAGGCGCGTTGATCAGCAAGCATCCCCTGCTGGTCCAGAAGACCCTGGCGGACAAGCTGTCCGACAAAGTCCAGGTCATCATCGCCCCGACGCCCGTGGACGGCGGCTTCATCGGCGCGGCGTTGATCGGCGGGCACAAGCGCGACGCGGCGGTGACTGCAGAAGTCGAGCAGCGTGCCGAGAAGGCGGAGCGGTAGCCATGCGGCGGATCGTTCTTGCATCGCTTGCCACGGCGCTGATCGCAGCAGCGCCGGCTGCCGCGCAAGCCGCGGAGACGGCCATTGTCATCAAGGACAGGACTTCGTTGCGCGCGGCGCCCCGCGACTCGGCGCAGCAGCAGGCTGTCCTGTGGCAAGGCGAGGCGGTCGAGATTCGCGGCGAGCGCCTCGACTATTTGCAGGTCTACGACTATCGGCGCGAGCGCGGCGGGTTCGTGCACGCGAGCCAGATCCGGCGGATGAAGCTGACCGCTGAGGAGGCACCGGAGGTGCTGGCGATAGCGCGCTTCATCCGCGATACGCCGGGCGCAGAAGCGCTGGGCATAGGCTATGTCGCCGCGTACATACAGGCGGCGCCCGCGGAGGTGCTGCGTAGCCCGGCGGGCATCGAGGCGCTGGATGCACTGGGGACGTTCGCGGACCGGCTGGCCCACCGGGCGTCATCTGGCACCGCGCAGGCCCGCACCGGGGAAACGACGCTGACCGCCCATCTCGACGTCGCAGCCCGGTACGGCGTCAGGCTCACGAACCACGAGCGCAGCGGGCGCATGCAGATCTGTTACGAGGGAGACGCGTTCCGGCGCGTCCTGGCGCTGCCGTCCAGCCCCGAGCAGCGGGCCCGCGCCGTCCTCGCGTTGACGCGCCCTGAATGCGTGGATCCCGATGGCAGCGTGGTGGAGCGCAACCGGATCAACGAATGGCGGGCCGAAGTGCTCGACGGGGTCGACGCGTCCGCTCTGCCGGGATATCTGAAGAATCGCGTCCTCCTGCGGCGCGCCAGCACGTGGAGCGCCCTGGCGTTCCAGAAGGCACGCAACGGGACGCCGGCCGATGCGGCAGCCAACCGCGCCCTTTCCGACCTCGCGGGCATCGACAAGTCCGAGCTGACCGATGACGATCTGGCCCCGTACAACGACGCGGCGATGCGGGTGAATGCATCGCGCTGGGCCGCGCTACCCGCCGCCACGAATTCACGGCGGCTGCAGATTGTCACCGCGCCAGGCAACCCGGGCGAGACTTGCGTGGCGCTCGTGGACGCGAAGAACGAGGGTGCGGCGCCGCTGGCGCGGCGTTGCACTTACGGGATCGTCTGGACCAGCTCGGCGACGCTCAACCGGGAGGGCAATGCCCTGGCGCTCGCCGTCCAGACGATGGAGGCGTGGCGGGAGATGTGGATCTTCCGCAAGACCGCAGACGGGTGGACCGTGCGGGTGCTGCCGCCGGCTGCGACCATGCCCGAGGTCGGCTACGTGGAGTTCGCGGGTTGGGTGCCCGGTGGCGCCGAAATCCTCGTCGCGCGCGAAGCCCGGGGCGAAGGCAAGTACCGGCGGAGCTTCGAAGTGCTGCGGCTCGACACGCTCGCCGTCGCGCGCCAGGCGGGCGATCCGGAGATACTCGGCCCGTTTCAGCGCTGGCAGGATCCGGCGTGGAAACGGCTGACGCTGAGCGTGCGATAGAAAAACTTGTCAGGGAGAGGGTACATGATCGTGCGGTGTGCTTCGGCGCGACTTCACGAGGCGCCATGCGTTTACAATCGCGACCTGTCATTGCGTGAATCGCCATGCCCTGGACCTTCGCCCATCCGGCCGCGGTAATCCCGCTGCGCCGCTATTGTCCGGACGTGCTCGACTTTCCCGCCCTGGTCGTCGGCAGCATCACCCCCGACCTGGGCTACCACTTGCTGCGAAGGGATCTCGCAGCGTACGCGCACAGCCTGGAAGGAAGCCTGCTGGTGTGTCTGCCTGCCGGTCTCGTGCTGCTGGGCTTGCTGTGCCTGCTGCGTGACCCGATCTGGTACCTGCTGCCGGAGCCGCATCGCAGCGCCTTTGCACCGATGGTTGCTGCCCGCTATTCCCTGCGTCCTGCCACGGTGCTTGCCGCTGGAATCTCTGTCCTGCTCGGCGCGTGGACGCATATCGCCTGGGACTCGATCACGCACGGGAATGGCTGGGTAGCCCTTCGCGTGCCACCGCTGCAGGAGCCCGTATTCTACGTGGGCAACATCGTATTCCCCGTCTACCACGTCCTCCAGCACTTGAGTTCTTACCTGGGCGTCGCGGTGATAGCGGCTGCCTATTGGCGCTGGCTGCAGCGGGTGCCGCTCCGCGGTCCGTACTTTCAGGATGAGGATATCTGGCGCTACCTGCTACTCGCCGCCTTCGCCATCGCGGCTTTCGTGATCGGAGGGACTTTTGCCGCGATTGCCGCGGACCAGTACCACGGCTTTTTCGCGTGGCGCGTCTTCGTGTTTCGCGGCGCCGTGGATGGTGTATCTGCCTTCATCGCCTTGTACCTCTTCGGTTCCGTGCTTTGCTACTACGTGCGCCGGGCCGCGTAGGATGGGCGGCATGAGGCACCTTCTGACAGGTCTCATCGCAGGCATGGCTGCGTGCGCGGTTTGGGCCGCGCCGCAGGTCGAGACCTTCGCCCCGCAGGGCCAGGCGAAGGGCGTGCGGCAGGTCCTGGTGCGCTTCACCGAACCCATGGTCGCGTTTGGCGATCCGCGGCTTGCCGATCCGTTTGCGGTCCGCTGCGAAGGTGATGCGGAGCGGCTGAAAGGCCGCGGGCGCTGGGCGGACCAGAAGAACTGGATTTACGACTTCGACGCCGATCTGCCCGCGGGACAGCGTTGCCAGTTCACGTTGAACGCGGATCTCACGTCGATAGCCGGGCAGGCGGTCGAGGGGCAGAAGGAATTCCGGTTTCATACCGGCGGACCCGCGGCGATGACCTCCCTGCCGCGGGAAGGTAACGAGGGCATAGACGAGGAACAGGCTTTCCTGCTTGCCCTCGATGCCCCCGCCGACCCGGCGACCTTCAAGGACGCGTGGTGCGAGGCCTCGGGCATCAACGAGCGCATCCCCTTGACGCTGCTCCCGGAGAAGGAGACGCGCGAGCTGATCGCCGCCAATCGCTACGGCGCCTACAACCTCTTTCGCGTGTACTTCAAGGGCGACCGGCGCATGGTGCCCATCGCGCGCTTCAAGATCGAGGACAAGCGTTTTTCCGGGTTGCCGGTGGTGGCGGTGCGCTGCGCGCGGCGGTTGCCCGCGGGCGCGGAGGTGGGGCTGGTGCTGGGCCCGCAGGTCACGTCGAAGACGGGTCTTGCCCGGGAAGCGCCGCAGCGCCTTGCCTTCCGCGTGCGGCCGGCTTTCATCGTGAAGCTCACCTGCCAGCGTGCGAACAAGGACGCCGCGTGCCTGCCGGTGACGCCCATCGTCCTGGATTTCAATGCCCCCGTGCCGCGTGAGGCCGCCGCCCGCGTGCGGCTGGCGAGCGGGCGCAAGACCTGGGAGCCCACGCTCGATCCCAACGTCAAGACGGTGGAAGCGGTCGAGTTCAAGGGACCGTTCCCGGAGAAAGCAAAGTTCACCGTGGAGCTGCCGCGGGACTTCCGCGACGACGCGGGGCGCGAGCCGCAGAACAAGGCGGCGTTCCCGCTTGCCACCGGCACCGATGAGTATCCGCCGCTCGTCAAGTTTCCGGGGCGCTTCGGCATCCTCGAGTTGAACGCCGAGCCGGCGCTCCCGGTCACCGTGCGCAACGTGGAATCGGCCCTGAAAGGACTCAGGGTCGAGCTTCCCCAGCCAGATGAGAAAGGCGGCGGAAAAGGCATACCCGGCCGCTCGGTGCGCATCGTCGACGACGAGACGCAGATCATCCGGCGTTTCCGCGCATTCCTGCGCAACGACGAGACGGGCGAGGCGTCCGGCCAGTTTCCGCGGGAAGGCGAGCGCTCCGCGATCCACGAAGAGGACAAAACGGCCGCTTTCGATCTGCCGCGGCCGGGCGCGGACCGGCAGATGGAGGTGATCGGGATACCGCTCCCGAAGCCGGGGTTCTACATCGTCGAGCTGGCGAGCCCGCGGCTGGGCCGCGCGCTGCACGGAGAGGACAAGCCCTACTACGTCGCCACCAGCGTGCTGGTCACGAACCTTGCCGTGCACCTCAAGCACGGGAGAGAGAGCTCGCTCGCGTGGGTTACCACGCTCGACCGCGGCAAGCCGGTGTCCGGCGCGCGGGTCACGGTGCGCGACTGCAGCGGCAAGCTCTGGTTCGAAGGCAGGACCGGGGCGGACGGCACCGTCAGGACGGAGGGCAAGCTGCCGCCGCCCGCGGAGGTGCCCGAATGCAAGGGCGACTATCGCCGCGTCCTCATCGCCTTCGCGCGCCTGGGCGAGGATCTCTCCTTCACGTACTCGGACTGGAACGACGGCATACGGCCGTGGAACTTCAACCTGCGCACGGAATTCTCCCGCCGGCTGCCGCTCTCGATACACACCGTGTTCGACCGCACGCTGTTCCGCGCGGGCGAGACGGTCAGCATGAAGCATGTCGCGCGCGTGCCGTCCGGCACCGGGTTCGTGGTGCCGGGCGCCCGCGATCTGCCGGGCGTCGCGGAAATCGAACACATCGGCAGCGGCCAGAAGGTGAAATTGCGCGCGAAGTTCGATGACCAGGGTGTGGCCGAGAGCGTGTGGAAGATCCCGGCGGAAGCGAAGCTGGGAGTCTACCGGCTGGTCTGGACCGGACGGGAAAGCGAGTCCAACGCCCAGTTCCGGGTGGAAGCGTTCCGCGTGCCGCTGATGCGCGCCGTGCTGTCGCCGCCGAAGGAGCCGCTCGTCGCGCCCGCGTCGGCAAAGCTCGATGCCGCGGTGACTTACCTGTCGGGCGGACCGGCGGGTGGACTGCCCGTGAAGATACGCCATCGAATCGAGCCGCGCAGCGTGTCGTTCGCCGACTATTCCGATTACCGCTTCGGCGGGGCGCCGGTGAAGACGGGCATACGAACGGGCCCCGAGCTGGATTTCTGGACGACGTTCGATCCGGATGACGACACTGGAGCCGCGCCGGCCGAAACGGCGGGTCCTACAGCCGCACGTTCGCTCAACCTGGATCACGCCGGCACCGCCGCGGTCACGATAGAGAAGCTGCCGCCCGTGGAACGCCCGGCGAGCCTGCTGGTCGAGATGGAGTACAGCGACCCGAACGGCGAAGTCCTGTCGGCGGCAACGCGCGTGCCGCTCCATCCCGCGGGGTTGTACCTGGGCATCAAGCCGGAAGGATGGGCGGCCGGCAAGGGCGGCATGCGCGTACAGGTGGTCGCACTCGATCCCCGGGGCAAGCCGCAAGCCGAGCGCGCCGTGAGCATCGACGCGTACGAGCGCAAGACGTACTCCTATCGCCGGCGCCTGCTGGGCGGGTTCTACGCGTACGATTCCACCACCGAGACGAAACGCATCGGCTCCGTGTGCTCCGGGAAGACCGATGCGCGCGGGCTCATCTTCTGCGCGGTGAAGCCCGGGACCTCGGGCGAGATCATCCTGCTCGCGCGCGCGAAGGACGACGCCGGGCGCGAGACCGCGTCGAATACCAGCGTGTGGGTGCGGGGCGACGACGACTGGTGGTTCGAGCCGGAGAACCACGACCGCATCGACCTGATACCGGAGAAGAAGCGCTACGAGCCGGGCGAGACCGCGAAATTGCAGGTGCGCATGCCGTTCCGCGAGGCGACGGTGCTCGTTACGGTCGAGCGCGAAGGCGTGCTTTCCCAGCGGGTCGTTTCACTCGACGGAAAATCCCCCGTCATCGAAGTCCCCGTGGCCGGCAGCTACGGTCCGAACGTGTTCGTTTCCGCGCTGGCCGTGCGCGGGCGCATAGACCCCGAGGTGCCGGGACCCTACGCCTGGCTGAAGCGCGCGTTCTATCGCATCGGCTACTGGCTGGGGCTCGTGGACGAGGTGCCCGTGGAGCGCGATACGCGCCCGACCGCGCTCGTCGACCTGACGCGGCCCGCCTACAAGCTCGGCATGACGGAAATCAAGGTCGGGCGGCGCGAGTACGCGCTCGACGTGAAAGTCGCGCCCGAGCGGGACACGTTCCGGGTGCGCGAAACGGCGCGCGTTTCCGTCGCAGTCACGACCAGCGAGGGAAAACCCGCGGCAAACGGGGAGATCGCGCTCGCCGCCGTGGACGAGGGTCTGCTCGAGTTGATGGACAACGCGTCGTGGAACATCCTGGAGGCGATGCTGGGCGAGCGGCCGGTCGAAGTGTTCACGGCCACCGCGCAGGGGCAGGTGATCGGCAAGCGCCACTTCGGAAGGAAGGCGCAGCCGCCCGGCGGCGGGGGAGGGCGCGCCGGCGCGCGCGAGCTGTTCGACACGCTCGCCCTGTGGAAGGGACGCGTTGCCCTCGACGGGGAGGGCCGCGCGGTCGTGGAGGTGCCGCTCAACGATTCGCTGACGAGCTTCCGCATCGTCGCGGTCGCGCACGCCGGCGCCGCGCGCTTCGGCCACGGCGCGGCCACGGTGCGCACGACCCAGGACCTGATGCTGTTCTCCGGGCTGCCGCCGGTCGTGCGCGAGCAGGACGAGTTCAGCGCGATGTTCACGCTGCGAAACACGACCGGGGCGCCGGTCGCAGCCGAGCTGGCGTGGACGCTGCGCGACCGGCCCGCCGGCGACGAGAAGGGCAGGACGGTGGCGAGCGGCCAGCAGGCGGTCGCCCTTGCGGCGAGCGAGGCGAAGCTGGTGTCCTTGCCGGTGACGGTTCCCGTCAATGTCGAGCAGCTCTTCTGGGAGATCACGGCGACCGGCAAGGACGGCGCCCGCGACCGCTTGCGCACGGCGCAGAAGGTGATCGAGGTGCACCCGGTGCGCGTCTACCAAGCGACGCTCGCACAGTTCACCGAGCGGCTGCAGGTCCCGGTCGAGCGGCCGGCGGGCGCGGTGCCGGGGCGCGGCGGCATACGCGTCGAGCTCCAGGGAACGCTCGCGGGAGAGCTGACGGGCGTGCGGGAGTATTTCGCACGCTATCCCTACACCTGCCTCGAGCAGCGGGCCTCGAAGGCGATCGGTCTCAACGACGACGCGCTGTGGGACACCGTCGCCGCGAGCGTCCCGAACTATCTCGACCGCGACGGGCTCGCGCGCTATTTCCCGGCGGACTGGCTGCTCGGCAGCGACTCGCTGACAGCCTATCTGGTGCAGGTCGCGCACGACGCCGGACGCGAATGGCCGAAGGAAGCGCTCGAGCGCATGCTCTCCGGTCTCAGCGCTTTCGCGACCGGGCGTATTGCACGGGGCAGTGCGTTACCCACGGCGGATCTGACCGTGCGCAAGCTGGCCGCCATCGAGGCGCTCTCCCGCCACGGGCTCGCCAAGGGGCGGATGCTCGATACGATGGAGATAGCCCCGGCCCTGTGGCCGACTTCCGCGCTGATCGACTGGATCGGCATACTGAAGCGCGTCGACGACGTACCGCAGCGCGGCGAGCGGCTGAAGGAGGCGCTGGGCCTCCTGCGCGCGCGCCTGAACTTCCAGGGCACGGTGATGACCTTCTCTACCGAGCGCGCCGACGCCCTGTGGTGGCTGATGGTCTCGGCCGACGTCAACGCGAACCGGGCATTGATCGCGGTGCTCGACGAGCCGGGCTGGCGCGAGGACGTCGGACGCATGGTGCGGGGATCCCTGTCACGGCAAAAGCGCGGGCGCTGGAGCACCACGGTCGCCAATGCGTGGGGCACGGTCGCCATGGCGCGCTTCGCCGGGAAATACGAGAAGAACCCCGCGACCGGCCAGACTACCGTCGCGCTGGGAGACAGGTCGGCGACGGTCAGCATTGCCGCGGGCAAACAGACGCGGGAGTTCGACTGGCCCGCGGCCCGCGAGACCTTGGGGCTGCAGCACCGGGGCGAGGGCGCGCCGTGGGCCATCGTGCAATCGCGCGCCGCGCTGCCTTTGACCGCGCCGCTTTTCACGGGCTACAGCGTCAAGCGCACCGTCACCCCGGTCGAGCAGAAGGACAAGGCGGGCTACTCCCGCGGCGACGTCTATCGCGTCAGCCTCGAGATCGAAGCGCAATCCGACATGACGTGGGTCGTGGTCGACGATCCCGTACCCGCCGGCGCGATGATTCTCGGTTCCGGTCTCGGGCGGGACGCGGCATCGCTCACGAAAGGCGAGAAGCGGGAAGGCTGGACGCAGCCGGTGTTTACCGAGCGCACGCACGAAGCCTTCCGCGCCTACTATGAATACGTGCCCAAGGGCCGGTTCAAGGTCGAGTACACCGCGCGCTTGAACAATCCCGGCCGGTTCGACCTGCCCGCGACGCGCGTCGAAGCGATGTACTCGCCCGAGATGTTCGGCGAGTTGCCGAATACGGCCGTGGCGGTGAAGCCGTGAAGCGCTTTTGGCGACGTATTTACATTCCCCGAAGGGTGGCGCGATCAGGTGCACTTCTTGCGGCGATTGGCTGTTGTGTCATCGCGGCATTTGCGTTGTCGATGTTCGTCGCTCCGTACACCGTTCCGGATTTCGAGACGGTTCGCAGAGAGTGGCGCGCTTCCGATGCGTGGCTCCTCGACCGCAACGGCGAGCCGCTCTCGCGCGTGCGTATCGACCGCGAGCGGCGGCGCGGGGATTGGCTGAGCGCGGAGGAGGTGTCGCCCGCTCTGACGGCGGCAGTGCTCGCGTCCGAGGACCGTCGCTTCCGGGAGCATTCCGGGGTGGACTGGCTGGCGATGGCGGGCGCGTTCCGGCAGACGGCGGCAGGCGAGCGGCGGGGCGGCAGCACGCTCACGATGCAGCTTGCCGCTTACCTTCACCCCGGGCTGGAATCCGGCGGGCGGCGCGGCCCTCTCGACAAGTGGCGCCAGATCCGGCAGGCGCTCGCGCTGGAGCGCGCGTGGACCAAGCAACAGGTGCTCGAAGCCTGGTTGAATCTCACGCCGTTTCGCGGCGAGGTCGAGGGCGTGGACGCCGCCTCGCGCGCGTTGATCGGCAAGCGAGCCGGCGGGCTCGACCGCGTCGAAAGCGCTCTCCTCGCCGCACTCGTGCGCTCGCCCAACGCATCACCCGCCCGCGTCGCGCGCCGCGCCTGCGTTCTGCTCGCGCGCGAGGAGCAGGCGTGCCTGCAGGCGCAGGGGATCGCGGCCCTCGGGTTCTCCACGCGCCGCACGCGCTCGCAGGTCGAGGGCGATGCGCCGCACCTCGCGCGGACGCTGTTGAAGCGTCCCGGCGAGCGCGTCGCCAGCACGCTCGACGCCCGCGTCCAGCGCCACGCCGTCGAGACCCTGCAGCGCCACCTGCGCGAGTTGGACGGCCGCAACGTCGAGGACGGTGCGTTGATCGTGCTCGATAACGCGACGGGCGACGTGCTCGCCTGGGTCGGGTCGAGCGGGGAGCTGTCGCGCGCCTCCGAAGTGGACGGCGTCACCGCGCGCCGCCAGCCGGGTTCGACGCTGAAGCCCTTTCTCTACGCGCTCGCGATCGAGGAAAGGCTCCTCACCGCCGCGTCGCTCCTCGACGACTCGCCGCTCGCGGTCACGACGCCCGCGGGCCTGTACGTGCCGCAGAACTACGATCGTGGATACAAGGGGCACGTGTCGCTGCGGCAGGCGCTGGCGTCCTCGCTCAACGTGCCGGCCGTGCGGACGCTGGCCACAATGGGGTACGAGCCGTTTTACCGGCAGTTGAAGGCGCTCGGCCTCACCACCCTCACGCGCGACGCCGAGCACTACGGGTATTCGCTCGCGCTGGGCGGCGCCGAGGTGACGCTCCTGCAGCTCACGAACGCCTACCGGACCCTTGCAAACGCGGGCGTGTACACGCCGGTCAGAACCATCCCGGGAGAATCCAACGGTGCCGCACCGGTGCAGGCGGTAGCGTCCGGGGCGGCATACATAGTGAGCGATATCCTGTCCGACTCCGCCGCACGCGCGCTGACTTTCGGGCTCGCGGGGCCGCTCGCGACCCGCTATGCCGCCAGCGTGAAGACCGGAACGAGCAAGGACATGCGCGACAACTGGGCGCTCGGATTTACCGCCCGCTATACCGTGGGCGTGTGGGTAGGCAACTTCTCAGGCGCGCCCATGCACGATGTTTCCGGCGTATCCGGCGCGGCGCCGGTGTGGCGCGAGGTCATGGATTTCCTCCATGAAGGCGACGTGCCGCGGGCCGCCATTCCGCCGGCCGGACTCGTGCGGCAGCGCGTCACCTACGAGGGAGGTATCGAGCCCGATCGCGAGGAGTGGTTTGTCGCGGGCACCGAGACCGCGCGCATCGTTCCGGTTCCTGCCGTCGCGGGCAGGCCGCGCATCGAATCGCCGGCCAGCGGCGCGATCTACGCCATCGATCCGGACATTCCGCGCGAGCGGCAGCGCATCACCTTGAGCGCGCGCGGCGCGCAGCAGGGATCCTCGTTCCTGCTCGAGGACGGGCGCCGCGTGCCCGCCGATACGCCGTATCTCTGGCTGCCGCCTCCCGGCGTCAGGAGCATTACATTGGTCGATGCTACCGGGAGCGAGCTGGATCGCGTGCGGTTCGAAGTCCGCGGCCTGCGGCGCGTCCGAGCTTCGCGATGACACGCCTGCCCCCTGACGCCTGACCCCTGACGGGTTTGGCACGCATGACCCCTGACCCAGGACGCATGACGGGGGGGTATGTGATATGGTTCGGCTGTTCCCGGGAGGGGGGACATGTCCGACGCAGTAGCGGAAGAGCGGAGCGTATTTCTTTCCACAGTGCCGGCGGAAAGCCGCGATCGCCGGCTTGCGCTGGCGGTCGTGCTGGTGTCGGCAGCCGTGTTTGTCGTTGCGGCGCCGTTTGCCAAGGTCCTTCTCGCCCCGGTCCCGGCATTTCTCCCGGCCTATCAATCGGCGCTCGTGATCAGCGACGTGATCACGGCCGTCCTGCTGTACGGCCAGTACAACATCCTGCGCTCCAGGGCGCTGCTGCTCCTCGCGAGCGGCTACCTGTTCTGCGCCTTCATGGCGATCAGCCACCTGCTCAGTTTTCCCGGGCTGTTCGCTGCCGGCGGCCTGCTGGGGGCGGGATCCCAGACGACCGCGTGGCTGTACTTTCTCTGGCATGGTGTGTTTCCGCTGTGCGTTATCGGCTACACGCTCATGAAGAACGGCGCAGACACGTCGCCGCGGGAGACGGCGCCGGCGCGCGGGCCCGGCGTGACGATCGCGTGCAGCATTGTCGCCGTGCTGGTCGTCGCCGGCGGGTTCCTGCTCCTCACCACGACGGGGCACGATCTCCTCCCCGCGATCATGCAGGGCAATCGCGATGCCCCTGCGAAGATCGTCGTGGCGACCGCGTCGTGGATGCTGACGCTGCTCGCCCTGGCCGTTCTCTGGCGGCGGCAGCCGCATTCGGTGCTCGATCTGTGGCTCATGGTCGTCCTGTGCGTATGGGTGTTCGATATCGCGCTCGCCTCGGTGTTGAACGCCGGCCGCTTCGACGTCGGCTGGTACGCGGGCCGCATCTACGGGCTTGCTGCCGCGACCTTCCTGCTGGCGGTCCTCTTGCTCGAAAACGGGAGGCTCTATGCCCGGCTCGCCGCGGCGCACGGGCGCGAGTTGCGCGAGCGCAGGCTGCTGCAGGAGCGTAGCGACGAGCTGACTGCCGTCAACAAGGAGCTCGACATGTTCTCCTTTTCGGTCGCGCACGACCTGCGCGCGCCGGTGCGGGCCGTGGACGGCTTCGCGAGGATGCTGGAGGAGGACTACGGGGAGCGGCTGGATGGCGAAGGCCGGCGGCTTCTTTCGGTCGTGCGCGAAAGCTGCCAGCGCATGGGACAGTTGATCGAGGACCTGCTCGCTTACGCGCGGCTGGGACGCCAGCCGCTCCGGACCCGGCAGGTGGAGCTGGCAGCGCTGGTGAGTCAGACGATGGCGGAGCTGCGCGCCGGACGCGAGGCTCGCCGTATCGAGTTTGCGGTCGGCAGGCTCGGAACCGTCGAGGCGGATCCCATGCTCCTCAAACAGGCTCTGGCGAACCTCCTGGGCAACGCGATCAAGTTCACGCGCGACAGGGATCCCGCCGTGGTCGAGGTCGGCTGCCGGGCAGACGCCAGGGTAAAAGAATCCAGCGTCTACTACGTGAAAGACAACGGCGCCGGCTTCGACATGCGCCAGTACGACCGCCTCTTCGGCGTATTCCAGCGGCTCCACCGGAATGAGGAATACGAGGGCACCGGCGTCGGCCTTGCGATCGTTGAGCGCGTCATCACCCGCCACGGTGGCCGGGTATGGGCGGAGTCCACGCTCGGGCAGGGCGCCACCTTCTACTTCACGCTTCCGGGGAATCAGGTCCAGGAGATGACGAGGGCTGCGGCATAGAGCGTAGTCGCGAGGACGATCCCGCGGTACGGCACGCTGAACCAGTAGACTTTTCCCAGAAAAACATAGCCGCCGAGGAGCAGCAGTCCCGCCAGCAGGAGAAACGGCGACTGGAACAGGAACGCGCCGTGGGCGGCCGCCAGGTATCCGTAGACGGCGCCGAACAGAATCGCGCCGTAGCTGTGGCTCGCGTTGAAGCCGACCCAGGCCTTCCACATGGTCGTCTCGCGGGAGATCACGGGAGAGATCTCCATCATCCGGGCCTGGAGGTCCGCGTCGCGCGGGTGAAGTTTCCTGCCGTGAAACGTGTACACCAGGTGTATCAGGCCGAGCAGAAGAATGATCGCCGCGCTCGCGAAGACCAGCCAGGATGCAGGGGAATTCACTTCGGTCGTTCCACCGTGTCAGGTTGCAGCGTCTTCTCGTACGGGTGACAGTGCGACAAGCCGAAACCCGACCTTGCCGAACCCGCTGCCTGATAACCGACCTTTTCGTAGAACGACCGCGCGGTAACAGTGCTTTCCAAGTACAGCTTGCTCAAGCCCCAGGCCCTTGCTCTTTCTTCAAGGGCAAGATGGATCGCTTTGCCGAAGCCGCGGCCTTGCGAACCAGGAGCAAGATAGCAAAGAAGTACTTCGCCGCTCCGATGGAGCAGTCCTAACCCCGCTATCTGCCCGCCGTCCTCCACGACGACGCAGAAATTGTCCTCGTTCGCCAGCCACGCCAGAAAGTTCCGCGCGGTCTTGTTCGCGAGCCAATCGGCAAGCGTGCCGGGGCCGTGGTGGTCGAGTGCGCACAGTTCAGTGATTGAACGGCGCAACACGCCGGCGGCGGCCTCGGCGTCCCTCGATTCGGCTTGACGCACGGCAGCCATATTCTTCGAAACACAGAGCTCACTGCGTCAGGCGTCGAATCCCGAATCCTGCCGTTACTTCTTCCCCGCGTCTTCCGCCAGGGCCTGTTTCAGCACGCCGTCCAGCATCCCGAGCATCGTGTCGGCCTCGTCCTGCGACAGATTCAGCGCGGGCATGAAACGCAGCATGCTGGGCCGCGGCGCATTCAGGAGCAGGCCGGCATCGCGCGCGAGCTCCACGACCCTGGGCGCGATTTCCTTGTTCAGGTCGAGCGCGATCAGCAGCCCGCGACCCCGGACTTCCCCGAGCCCGTGACGCGCGGACAGGCCGGCCAGGCCCTTCGTCACGTACGCGCCGCGCGCCTCTACCGTCTGCAGGAAACCGGGCGCCAGCACCGCTTCCATCACCGCGTTGCCGACCGCCGCCATCAGGGGATTGCCGTTGAACGTGCCGCCCTGGTCGCCGTGCGCGAAGCACGATACGGCGTCGGTCGCGACCAGCGCGGCGAGCGGGACGCCCCCGCCCAGCATCTTGCCGAGCGTCATGATGTCCGGCTCGATGCCCGCGTGCTCGTAGCCCCACAGCTTGCCGGTGCGGCCGACACCCGTCTGGATCTCGTCCACGATGAGGAGCAAGCCGCGCTGCCGCGTAAGCTCGCGCAGATCGCGCAGGAACGCGTCGGTCGCGATGAACACCCCCGCCTCGCCCTGGATCGGCTCCAGCATCACGCCGACCGTCTTGTCGGTAATCAGATTCTCGACCGACGCGAGATCGTTGAGTCTCGCCCTTGGAAAGCCCGGCACTTTCGGCTCGAACAGCGCATCGAAAGCCGTCTTGCCGGACGCAGACATGGCGGCCAGCGTGCGGCCGTGGAACGCATCCACGAAGGTGATGATCTCGTAGGCGCCGGCCTTGTTCAACGCGCCCCACTTGCGCGCGAGCTTGAAGGCGCCTTCGTTGGCCTCGGCCCCGCTGTTGGTGAAGAACACCTGGTGGTAGCAGCTCTCCTCCACGATGCGCCGGGCGAGCCGGAGGGAGGGCTCGTTATAGAACGCGGGGCTCGGCGTGATCAGCTTGCGCGACTGTTCCGCCAGCGCATTCACGACCACGGCAGGGCTGTGCCCGAAGCAGTTGACCGCCCAGCCCTGGACGAAGTCGAGATAGCGCTTGCCCTCGTGATCCCACAGCCAGGACCCTTCGCCGCGCACGAACACGAGCGGCGGGCGGGAGGTGATCTCCATCAACGCATGGGTGGGAAAAGCTTCGAATGTCATGTCCGATTCCTTCCTGGTGGCGTGTTTACCGCTGTTCCGGCGGTATCGTCCCGATTGCCGCGGCGAACTGCGCGTGCGCTGCCGGATCGACCGGCTTGTGCTTCACCGTGGTGCTCGCCGGATGCTTGCCGAGAAACGGACCCTTCCAGCTCTTCGCCGGCCTGACCGGCCGCGGTGCGAAACCCCCGCCGCAATTCGGGCAGACGTTCGAGAGAATACTCTCCACGCACGCGGCGCAGAAGGTGCATTCGTAGCTGCAGATGCGCGCATCGAGCGCGTCGGGCGGCAAGGCCTTGTTGCAGTTCTCGCAGGTCGGTCTCAGCTCGAGCATGGACGGTCCTCAGGGAAAAAGGTCTCAGGAACCTTATCGTGGCTATGGAGCGCCGAGTTGCATCTCATACGCATGAGCTTGCTCCTTCACGATGCGAAATCCCAGCCGCTCGTAAAGCCGCCGCGCGGGATTCGCCCTCAACACGCGTAAGCGCAGGGACGCGCCCGCCCGTTTTGCGTCGTCGATCACCGACTGAACGATCCATCCACCGAGGCCGCCGCGCTGCTGCCCGGGCGCAATCTGAATCTGCAGGATCTGCCACTGGGCGCCATCCCTCGCGACCTTGAGCAGGCCCACCGGCTCTCCTGACAGCAGAATGATTTGCGCGCACTCGAACCTGGTGAGCACGCGCTCGCGCTGCTCATCCTCCGTGTACCGGACACCCGAGGCCAGTTGATGGTCCGTCATCGTCCGTCGGCGCAGCTCCAGCAGAAACGGCATGTCCGTTTCGGCCGCGGGCCGGAACGAGAGGCTATCGATTGACATTTCGCGTCTGACCCCAATAGTGCATTGATTATAAATAGATAAATCGGCTTGCGCCGGGGTCTGACCCCGGCAATGTATTGGTTATCAAGAGGGTGCGAAGGCTCAGGCGCTCTCACGGAAGTCGACATCGGCGATCCAGCTGCGCGTCCTCCGCGCCAGGCGGGAATCTGTCCCCTCGCCATCGAAGCTCGCGCTGCCGCCGCGAAGAAGCGATCGGGGAACGCCCTCGAACGCGTTCACGCTGACCACGGCGTAAAGATGGCCGTCGATCCGGCTGGTGACTACCGGCACCACCCCGCAGCGGACGCAGACGTGGAACTCCGCGGTGCGGGTGCCGAATGCGTATCGGGATACGAGCGCGGGATCCCCGACCTCCACTTTCAGGGAAGCTGCCGGATTGGAGGTCCACACCCCGCCGTGCTTTACACAAAACGTGCAGGTGCAGGCGCGAGCCGGTATCTCCGCCGGATCGGGCTCCCAGGTGAGGGAAAAGGCGATGTTGCCGCAGTGGCACTTGCCGTGAATCAACATGAGCGGTCAGTTCTCGACGATGACGACGTGCGCCTGGATCTTGCCGTCCACGGGACCGTGTCCGAAGCGCCGTGCGATCGCGTCCGCTGCGACCTCGGTCGCCCTACCGAGGAGCGACGCATCGCGCGCTTCGATCTCGTTCCGCAGGGGCGTCCCCTGGCAATACGCGATGGCCGGAATGCGGCTGGATGCCGCCCGGCTGCGCGCGGCAACCGTCTCGAACCGGGCCGGCTTCGCAAACCCGCCGTTCGCCAGTTCCCGCTCGATCACCGCGTGATCGTAATGACCATGGGGCGTGCGGGCCATGAAGCGGGGCGGATCCGCGGGGAACACGGATGCCAGCGCGGTCGTCACCGTGTCGGCGAATTCGTTTTCCTCGATGCGATCCCAGACGTTGAACAGGAAAACGCCGCCCGGCCTCAAAACGCGCCGTGCTTCCGCAAACGCCCTGGCCCTGTCGGGAAAGAACATGACGCCAAACTGGCAGACGACCGCGTCGAACGTGCCGTCCGCGAAGGGGAGCTGCATGGCATCGGCCTGGCGCCACTCCACGGAGCGCACCGTCCCGGTCGCGGCAGCCTGGTCGAGCATCGCCTGATTAAGGTCCGTGGCGACGATCGAAGTGCGTTCGGGGAGCGCGGCGGCCAGAGCGCGGGTCACGACACCGGTCCCGGCTGCAATCTCGAGCACGGCAGACGGCGCTCTGGCCGCAACCCGGTTCGCCAGGTCCGCTGCATAGGGCTCGAAGATGAGCGGAACCAGCACGGTGTCGTAGAGCTTCGGAATCGAGCCGGTGAATACGCTGTCGGTCCCGGTATCGCTCAAGCGGTCCGCCTCGATGTCGTGAGGTTAACCTATTCTCCGTCAATGAGGGTCGAGGGTCGAGCGGGCCGGTCAGGCGTCAGGGGTCAGGCGTGACGGGTTCGTTACTTCGAAGCTCATCACCGCGCAGCTCGTCACCGCAGCGCCCGTCACCGCAGCGCTCGTCACCGCGAAGCTCGGCCTCCGAAAGACTATCGCAACATTTCGGTTGAGCGGTGTCGGCCGCTCTGCGCGTCACCGGGGGTCGCATCCCCGGAAACCGGGGCCCCTCTCCGCCCCTCGACGCGCTAGTCCAGCAGCCGCGAAACCCTTCCCGCCGCCGCCACGCGCCCGCTGGAGAGGAAGCGCTCGTGGTTTTTCTCGACCTCGTCGAGGTCGTAGCGGTAGCTCACCATCATCCCGTAGGACTGGCGGAAGCCGCGCTCGGAGGTGTCCGCGCGCCAGTAGATGCGGTCCACGTGCGCGCCGTTGCCGAGGTGGAACTGCGCGACGTGATCGAGCGGATGCCCACCGGTTTTTTCGCGCAGCAGGTAGCGCGCGCAGAGTTTCTCCAGCACGTGCCTCAACGCCTCGGCGAGCCGCGGCTCTTCGTGCCAGTTTTCGCGCGCCAGCGCGTCGGCCAGAGCCGAAGCGGGATCGGGATGGCCGATCATGGCGGCAAACTTCGCGATCTCCGCGCCCGGCAGCAGGGCCTGCTGTTGGGAGACCGCCTCCTCGAGCCATCCGCGGAAGCCGGGCAGCGGCGACAGCGTCGCGAACACCTTGAGCCGCGGCAGGTCGCCCCGCAGGTCCTCGATCACGCGCTTCAGGAGCAGGTTGCCGAAGCTGATGCCGCGCAGGCCCTTCTGCGTATTCGAGATGGAATAGAAAACCGCGGTGTCGGCCGTGCGCGCGTCGTGCACCGGGGCGCTCTCGTCGAGCAGCAGCTGGACGTTGCCCGGGGCGCCCTTCAGGAGCGCGATCTCGACGAAGATGAGCGGCTCGTTCGGCAGCCGCGGGTGGAAGAACGCGTAGCAGCGGCGATCGGTGTCGAGCCGGTTTCTCAGGTCGCTCCACGAGGCGATCGGATGGACCGCTTCGTAGGCCATCAGCTTTTCGAGCACCAGCGCCGGGGTCTGCCAGGTGATGCGCTTCAACTCCAGGAAGCCAGGATCGAACCAGCGCTCGAACAGGCCGTCGCTCTCCACCTTCAGCACTTCGAGGCCCGGCTCCTGCGGCAGGAGCTCGAGCAGGTCCGCGCGCAGGTCCACCAGGAACCTGACGCCATCCGGCAACAGGTTGAACTGGGCGAGGAACGTCGCGCGCGGCGCATCGAGCGCCAGGCGCAGGCGCGCTTCCGCGCAGCCCATCTGCTCATCGTCCTCCGCGGCGTGCATCTGGGCGACGGCCGCCGCCAGCTCCGTCGGTTCGGGCGCGAATACGCGCGTGACCAGGTGCAGGATGGCCGCCCGCTGGGGCAGGCTCGCCGCGCGGTAGATCGCCGCGATCTGGCGGGCCCGCGCGCGGGCCGAGATCTCTCCCCCGCGCTGCGCCTTGCTCTCCTCGAACAACTGCTTCAGCCGGGCTATCAGGCGGGAGGTGGCGCGGTCCACTGTTGCAGTGCCGCGAGCAGGCATGAACGACGCCGCCAGCCCGTGCCACCAGTCGCGCAGCCGTCCAAATGTCGTCGCGGGCGACATGGCGGGCAGCGGCGTTATGCTGTCGGTGGCGCGATTCATAGGAGACAAAACGGGGTTAGCCGTGGTTAATTGCGAGGAATCCCCGCATAATGGATACGTCTCAACCTTGCTGCGCAGCAATATGCGAGACGGATGCAAATTCCGTACCCATTACGGAAAACGTGTCGGGAACCCTTCTCGTTGACCGAGACGCCTGCTGTCCGCCAGATGGAATGAAAAATCATAGACGCCCTTCATGAAAATCCCGAGTCAGCTCACCCTGTGCCTGCTGGCTGCGCTGGCGGTGGCACCTGCAGTCGGGGGAGCCGTGGCGGCTGACACCCAGGATCCGTACGCCCGGGAGCGGCGCCGTATGCTCGATGAGATCGCGCTCCTGACGCGCGACACCCGACTCGAAACGGGGCGCGCCGTGCTCGCCGAAAGAGTCAGCCAGGCGATAGCGAAGGTGCCACGGCACGAGTTCGTGCCGGCGGACCAGAAGGCGAACGCCTACCAGAACCGGCCCCTGTCCATAGGCCACGGGCAGACCATTTCGCAGCCGTTTATCGTTGCCCTGATGACGGACATCATGGAGATCAAGCCCACTGACAAGGTGCTGGAGGTCGGCACCGGATCGGGATACCAGGCAGCGGTACTCGCCGAGCTGGCGTGGGCGGTCTATACGATAGAGATCGTGGAGCCTCTCGCGCGGCAGGCGGCCCGGACGCTCGGCAATCTCGGCTATCGCAACGTGCAGACCCGCGTCGGCGACGGCTACCGGGGCTGGGCCGAGCACGCGCCCTACGACTCGATCATGGTCACCGCGGCGCCGCGCGACGTGCCGCGCCCGCTCATAGAGCAGCTGAAGCCGGGCGGCAGGCTCGTCGTGCCCGTGGGCGGCCAATCGGGCGGGCAGTCGCTGCTGATCCTGGAGAAGCAGCCCGACGGCACGACCACCCGCCGCACCGTGATGGCCGTGCGCTTCGTGCCGCTCGTGGACCAGGCGGGAAAGCCGCAATGAGCGGTTCTATGAACGTCCTCGTCACGGGCGGGGCGGGTTTCATCGGCTCCCACAGCACCGAGGCCCTGCTCGCGGCGGGCGCGCGGGTGACGGTGTTCGACAATTTTTCCACCGGCAAGCGCGACAACCTCGCCGCCCACGAGCGCCTGGCGGTGATCGACGGCGATATCCGCGACCGGGCGGCCGTGGCCGATGCGATGAAGGGCGTCACGCACGTGCTGCACCTCGCGGCCCAGATTTTCGTGCGCCTGTCGATCGAGGATCCGCCCGATTCCTGCTCGCAGAACGTCCTGGGGTTCGTCAACGTCCTCGATGCGGCCAGGACGCGGGGAGTAAAGCGGGTGGTGTTTGCTTCGAGCGCGGCAGTGTACGGCGTACCGTCCCGGCTGCCGCTCGACGAGGAGAGTCCCCTCGCCCCCATCTCCCCGTACGGCCTGGAAAAGAGAATCGACGAGCAGTACGGCGCGCTCTTCGGTGACCTGTACGGGTTGAGCACTTTCGGCCTGCGCTACTTCAACGTGTACGGCCCGCGGCAGGATCCGTCTTCGCAGTACGCGGGCGTGATCAGCAAGTTCGCGGCGCTGATGAGAACGCGCGAGCCGCTCACCGTGTTCGGCGACGGCGGTCAGAGCCGGGATTTCGTGTACGTGAAGGACGTGGCGCGCTGCAACGTGACCGCGTTGAACGGCGGCTGCGGCGGGGTGTGCAACGTCGGTACCGGGATGAGCGTGACGCTCCTCGATCTCATCGATGCGCTCGCCGCGCGCACCGGGGTGCGCCCCGAGGTGAACTTCGCGCCGCCGGTCGCGGGAGACATACGCCAATCCGCGATGGTGCCGGACCGGCTGCGCTCGCTGCTGGGCTACGTGCCCCAGACTTCTCTCGCGGAGGGGTTGGCGACGTTTGTATGAGCTTCGCGGTGATGAGCGGTGCGGTGATGAGCTTCGCGGTGATGAGCTTTGCGGTGACGAGCTTTGCGGTGATGAAGCTGAAATCATGAAACTCCCCTCCTTCCTGTGGGAGGAGGGGTGGCACCGAAGGTGACGGGGTGGTGAGAGTGGGTTCATGAGGACGATGCGACACGCAGCTGCCACCAATCAGTTAGTTCGCTTCCTGTTTCTCCCACCACCCCGCCTGCTTCGCAGGCACCCCTCCTCAGGCAGGAGGGGAGTGTCTTACTTCATCCTGTCAGGCGTTCGAAGATTGCGGAAGCTTGTCGCGCTGCTTGCGCTTCTCGCGCCCCTCTGCGCCGCCGCCGCGCCTTCCGTCGCCTTCTTCTACGGCGCCGATCCGCCCTGGGACGAGCTGAACGCCTTCGACATCGTCGTGGTGGAACCGGGCCACGTGCCCGATCCGGGGCGCGTCGCCGGACCCGCCACTGCCGTCTACGCCTACGCCGCGGTGGGAGAAGTCCTGCCGTCGCGCGCGTACTTCAAGGACATCCCGGCAGCGTGGCGCATCGGCACCAACCCGGCGTGGAGCAGCATCGTCGTCGATCAGGCACAGCCGGAATGGCCGGCATTTTTTGCCGAGCGGGTCATCCGGCCGTTGTGGGATGCCGGCTACCGGGGATTCTTCCTGGATACGCTGGACTCGTACCACCTGGTGACGAAAACGGACGCCGAGCGGTCCCGACAGGAGGCCGGCATGGTGCGGCTTGTGCAAACGCTGCGGCAGCGCTTTCCCGAGGTTAAGCTCGTCTTCAACCGGGGGTTCGAGATTCTTCCCCAGGTTCATCGTGACGTGACCGCGGTCGCGGCCGAGTCGGTATTCCGGGGCTGGGACGCCTCGACTCGCGCGTACCGCGAAGTACCGGAGAACGACCGCAAGTGGCTGCTCGGACAGCTGAACCGCGTGCGCGACGAGTACCGGGTGCCGGTCATCGCCATCGACTACGCGGCCCCGGCGGAGCGCGAGCTGGCGCGGAAGACGGCGGAGGCCATCAAGGCGCTCGGTTTCGTGCCGTGGGTAGCGACGCCGGAGCTCGACTCGATGGGCGTCGGCGCGATCGAAGTCATGCCGCGCCGTGTGCTGATGCTGTACGACGGCAGCGGCAATCCCGCCGACCTGACCTACGAGGCGATCCACCGGCTGGTGGCGACGCCGCTCAACTACCTGGGCTATCGCGGCGACTACCTCGATGCCGTCAACCAGCCGCTGCCCGCTTATCCTTTGCCGGGCCGCTACGCCGGCATCGTCGCCTGGTTCGACGACACGCTGCCCGCAGCCGCCGCCGCGAAGTTCGAAACCTGGCTCGCGAAACAGGTCGCGGACGGCGTCCGGATCGTCCTCCTGAACCGCCTGGGCGTCGCCCCTGGCGGCGCGCTGCTCGGTGCGCTCGGGCTCACCGCATCGTCGGTAACAGCGCCTGCCACGGTGACTGTCTCCGCCCGCGACCGGATGATTGGCTACGAAGTGGATCCCATCCCGGACCGGCGGGAGTTTCTGCGTCTCACCAGTGCGGGTGGGACGCCGCTGCTACAGTTGCGATCCGACCGGGGCGATCGCATGGACGCGGTTGCCTATACGCCATGGGGTGGCTACGCCCTGTACCCCTATGCCGTTTCGTTCATGCCGGCCGACGTCGAGCGCTGGGTGATCGATCCATTCGAGTTTCTCCGGCGCGCCTTGAGGCTGCCCGCCATGCCCGTTCCCGATGTCACGACGGAGAACGGCAGCCGGCTGATGCTCGTCCACATAGATGGTGATGGTTTTCCCAGCCGGGCCGAGCTGCCCGGCACGCCGTACGCGGGCGCCGCGATGCTCACCGAGGTGCTGGAACGCTACCGGGTCCCGACAACCGTGTCCGTGATACAGGGCGAGATCGCGCCGAACGGCCTCTATCCCAAGCTGTCCGCCGAGCTCGAAGCCATCGCGCGCAGGATCTTCGCGCTGCCGCACGTCGAGATCGCGAGTCATTCGTACTCGCACCCCTTTCGCTGGCAGCAGGCGCAGAAAAGCAGTGCCGACTACGCCTTCCACCTCGACATACCCGGATACAAGTTCGATCTGGGCGCCGAGGTCGATGGCTCTATCCAGTACATCAACGAGCGCCTGGCGCCGAAAGGGAAGAAAGTCGAGGTCTTTCTCTGGTCCGGGGATACCAATCCGTCGCCCGAGGCGGTCGGTCGCACCTACGCGGCCGGCGTGCGCAACATGAATGGCGGGGAAACGGTCGTCACCTCGAGCCGGCGCTCCCTGACGGAGGTTGCGCCGCTCGGGATTCCGAAGGGGAC
This sequence comes from Burkholderiales bacterium, assembly GCA_035649495.1. GTDB lineage: Bacteria > Pseudomonadota > Gammaproteobacteria > Burkholderiales > SG8-41 > SG8-41. Next base: position 34,312 of record DASRJL010000169.1, read on the forward strand.
GTGGTTCCAGGTGTATGCGCCCAACCAGAACGAGAACGTGTACACCAACCTGTGGACTGGCCCGTTCTACGGCTTCGAGCGGGTGATCGAGACCTTCGAGCTGACCGACCGGCCGCTGCGGTTGAAGCCGATCAACCTCTACTATCACACCTATATTGCGACCAAACGCGCCTCGCTCGCGTCGCTCCACAATATCTACGGCTGGGCGCTGGCGCAGCCGGTGATGAACGTCTACGCGTCGGAGTACGTCGACCGGGTGCTCGATTTTCAGCGCTCCACCGTGGCGCGCGACGGCGACGCCTGGGTGATCCGCGCGGGGAAGAGCCTCCGGGAGGTGCGCGCACTCGCGGAACTGGGCCCGCCGGACCTGGCGGCGAGCAGCGGGGTAGCGGGCTACTCGCGCCACGAGGGCGCCTGGTATATCCACCTGTCGGGCAGCGAGGCGCGCGTGCGGTTCGGCGAGAAGGGGAAAGAAGCCGGTCCCGCCGTCCCTTACATCGCCGCGGCGAACGCGCGCCTGACGCATTTCCGGCGCAACGCCGAGGGCGCCGCGCGGCGCATCGAGTTCGGCTTTGCCGGCCACGTGCCGGTCAGGTTCTCGATCGCCAACGCGTCCGGGTGCGAGCTGCGCGTCGATGGAGCGGTCCTGAAGCCCGCGCGCTCCGGCGACGTCCTGGCGTTCGAGGTGACGCGCAACACGATAAATGCAGCCGACCTCTCCTGTCCCCGCTGAAGCCCGCGAGCGCCACCGGCTGATTTCGCCCGCCGCGTTGGTCGGCCTCGTCGCCCTCGCCGGCGCGGCGCTGGTGCTGGTATTCCCGGGCGCGAGTCTCGTCGATCAGATCTACCGCTACGGACGCCACGACGATGTTTCCGCCGGCTACATCGCCAGCCTCCTCCGGTCCGATCCGGGCAACCGGCGCCTGCGCCTGACGCTCGTCGAGCGCCTGCTCGATCGCGGCGATGTCGCGGGTGCGCGCGAGACGCTCGCGCCGTTGAGCGTCGCCGGGGGAGAGGCGGACCGCGAGCTGCGATGGCTGGATTTCCGCGTGCTGCGCGCCGAGCTGAACGCCGCGCGGAGTCCGGCAGAGGCCGCGCCGTTGCGCGAGCGGGCGCGGCGCGAGCTGGCCGATCTCGCCGGCCTCGAGTGGGAGCCCGGTGAGCTCGAGCGCCTCGCCGAAGAGGCCCGCCTGCTCGGCATTCCGGAGCTCGCGGGGCGGCTTTACCGGCGCCTCGCGGACGCCGATCCGGGTCGCGCGGGCGACTGGACCGATCGCGCGGCGCGGACGTCGCTCGCGGCGGGAGAGTACCGGGCGACGGCGGAAACCTATGTCGCGGCAGCCGCTCGCGCCCGTTCACCCGAAGAGCGGCGCGGCCACCTGCTCAAGGCTGTCAGGACGCTGCAGTCGGGAAATCTGCTGGACGAGGCGCTGCAGCTGGCCGACGCCCATATCGCGGATCTCTCCAGCGACGACGCGGCGCTCGTGTACCTCGTGCGTCTCGCGCGGGCCGCCAACGACCACGCGCGGGCGCAGGCGTACGCGAAGCGGTTGATGCGCATGAGTGAAGCCGTCAGGGGTCAGGCGTCAGGCGTCAGGCGGGCCAAGACCGGTCAGGGGTCATGCGTCACGGGTCATGCGTCTCTGAACCCGTCAGGGGTCGGGCGTCAAGGGTCAGGCGGGTCAGAACCCGTCATGGGTCATGCGTGTCGAGTCACGAGTCACGTGTCACCTCTTCGACGCGTCCTTGGCGTGCTCATCGCCGACGCTCACGCAGCCGAAGCACCGCGCGGCCAGTCCCTGGTCCCTAGTCCCCAGTCCCGAGTCCCTCCGGCAGGCATGCGCTCCTACGACGAAGAACGCTACACGCTCGCCTACGAAGTATTCCTCGGCGCGCGCAACCTCGAGGACGCCTACCGCGTGGCCGCCGCGGCGGTGGCCCAGGTGCCGGACAATCTTGCCTGGCGGTTGCGCCTGGCGCAGGTGGCCGAGTGGTCGGGCCGGCCGGCCGTCGCGCTGGAGCAGTGGCGCTTTCTCGCCGGGCGCGCGCCCGGCCGCGAGCGCGAGGACGCCTGGCAGGCCGTGCTGCGGCTTGCGCCGGGCGTGCGCGACGACGAGGCGCTGCTCGCGGCGTGGCTGCACGAGGCGGATACCCGGCCCATGAACGCCGAGCGCTGGGAAAGGCTCGCCGACGCTTTCGAGCGCGTGGCGCGCGCGGCGGACGGCGCGGCTTATTTTCAGCGGCGTTACGAGAAGACCGGCGGCGAGCAATTCCTCGCCCTGCAGGCGTTTCTGCTCGAGCGCCTCGGGCGCGACGACGAGGCGATTGCCGCCTACCGGCGGCTCATCGAAAAGCATCGCGCCACGGACGAGCGATTGCTGCGCGTGGCCGTGCTGCTGCTGCGCTTGAACCGCTTTCGCGAGGCGTTCGAGGTGCTCGATCGCCATCGCGCCACCGTCGATCGCGGCAATGCCGGGTTCTGGGACCTGTTCGCGGATCTCGCCTGGAAGCTGCAGCAGGACCAGGCCGCGCTGGAGGCCTACCAGGTCGTGACGGCGCAACCCAAAGCCGACAATATCGCCTGGCAGCGGCTGGTCGAGCTGACGCGCGAGCGCGATCCGGCGGGCGCGGCGCGTATCGCGGCGGCGGGCTACGAACGCGTGCGCGCTCCCGGATTGCTGCTGATGGCCGCGGAGCTGTACTGGCAGGGCCGCGACCTGCCCGCGCTCCGCGATCTCTACGGCAAGCTGACCGCGGAGGACGAGAAGCGCATGGCGGGCAACGCCTACTTTTTTGCCTTGCGCGCCCAGTATCACGATGCCGAGGGGCGCCCGAACGAGGCGACGGCGGATTACCGCCGCGCGATGGCGATAGAGCCCGGCAACGCGGACTATGTGGCGTCGCTCCTGTGGCAGCTCGTGTCGTGCAGGGACACGGCCGCGCTGCGCCGGGAGCTCGCCGCGCACGCGACACGCGCGCGCGAGTCGCCCGCGCTGTCCGAAGCCTATGCGTCGGCATACGCGCTCCTGGGCGAGACGCGCCGCGCGCTGTCCTTCTACGCGCGCCTGCTCGATGCGAAGCGCGACGATTACCTGTGGCTCCTCAACTACGCGGACGTCCTCGAGCAGGACGGGCAGGGTTCGATGGCGCTGCGCGTGCGCCGGCACGCGTGGGAGGTGACGCGCGCGAAGCTCGGCGAGAAGGACGTGAAGAGCGCGACGCGCGAGGAGATCGAGGCGGTCGCGCGGATGACCCTGGCGAGCGCACCGGGCGACCCGGCGCTCAACCTCGTCGGCCGCATCCTGCGACAGGACTACGAGAGGAGGGCGGGCAGCGAGCAGGATCGCAGGCTCGACGCCGGCGTGGGCGAGCTGATCCTGTCGTGGGCGCTCTCGACGGAGCGCTTCGATTCGGCCAAGGCGTGGCTGTGGCAGCAGTACGCGCGCAATCTGGCGCGCCCGGTCTGGGCAGAGATGACGCTCGCCCTCGCGGAAAACGACCGCGAAGCCGTGGCGCGTATCCTCGCGGCGGATGCCGACGTCGTGCCGCCCGTGGACCGCATCGAGGCGGCGCGCGTGACGGGCCGGTATGCACTCGCCCAGACCTATGCGTTCGAGGCTGCGGAGAAGGAGCGCGATCACGACGAGATACACGTGAAGCTCTCCGAAACGCTGCTGGAGAGCGCGAGCATGCTCGCGTACGGGTACCAGGATTTCGAACGGGGGCTGCTGAAGGGCCGCGAGCAGCGGGCGATCGCGAGGATCTGGATCACCGAGCACCTGCGCCTCTCGGTCGACTTGGGCCTCGACGGCGGTCTCCGGAGCAACGATCCGGCGTCGTTGACCGGCGTCCCCGGCCGGATCGAGGAATACTCCTTCGGCCTGCACTGGCGCCACGACAACGGCAGCACCGACTTGCGCGCAGGCCACAGGAACGCGCTCGGCACGCACACACCGGTCAAGCTGTCCCACACGTCGGACTTTGCGCCGCGGCTCTCCGGCGTGATTGCCGCATCGCTCGACGAAAAGGCCGACGAGACGAATCCCCTGTTCCTCGGCGGGATGCGCGACCGCGTGAACGTCAGCGTGAATTACCGGTTGAGCCTGCGCGAGTACGCATCGGTGGAAGTCTGGGGCGCCCGCTACCACACCCAGGACGACACCTACCTCGGGCAGGGCCGCGGTCTCACGTGGGAAATCGGGCACCGCTTCCGCAACGAGTACCCGGACTGGCGCATACGGCTGACCGGAGAGCACCAGAGCTACCGGGCGGACGGCAGCGTGGACGCGCGCGCGGCGAGCCTCGATCCCACCGGCGGCGCGCTCGGGGCGCGCTACTTCATCCCGGAGAGCTTCGACGTGTATGGTCTTTACACCACGTTCGGCGATTCCTATCGCGACCGCTACAGCCGCGCGTGGCGGTACTACGCGGACCTCGGGCCGACGTACAACACGCAGTCGGGGAGGGGATTTCTCTTTGCCGTCGGTGCAGGCGGCAGCGTGCTTGGCAACGACCGGCTCTCGATCTACTTCAACCGGTCGAAGGGCGGGAGCGCGATTGGGGGATACACGACGGAGGTCGGAGTGAGATACGAGTATTTGCTTGACCGGTGACCAGAACCCGTCAGGGGTCAGGGGTCAGGCGTCAGGCGGGTTCAACACCCGACAGGCGTCAAGCGTCAGGCGTTAGGCGAGCCATTGGTGCATCACGACGGGTTCTGGCACGCATCACCGCTGACCGCTGACCGCTGCCCGCTGACGCATGACGGGCACCAGAAAGCGTAGGATGAAGCCATGATCACGCAGTGGCTAGCATTCGCTGTCGTCATTCTTGCCGCCGTTGCTGTCTGGCAGGGCGTCCAGCTCAAGCGCACCGTAGCTTCCGCCGAAGCCAACGCCAAGCGGCAACTGCGCGCCTACGTTGGCATAGAGGACATTTGTTTCGATAGTCTCATGCGGGACAACCCTCATTCCGGGTACAGTCACGACCTGCGATTGAGATTCAAGAACTACGGTGCAACGCCCGCCGTCCTTGCGTCGGTCAGATGGAAGCGATCTACGGAGGCAGCACTTAGTAGTAATGATGCGGAATCGCTGCCGGAATTCGGGCAGATGATCCTGCCGCCGGGCGCTGGATTCGAACGGCCATTGGGAAGCGCACCGGGGCTCGGACATAAAGACCGGTTTTTCGTGTACGGCCGGTTCAGCTATGGCGACATCTACCAGATGTGGCACACCGTCAGATTTTGCTATGTCCATCACTGGGCAGAGCCCTCCCGCCCGGAAGCGGCCGGCACCAGCGTGTTCACCCCGTACGGGGAATACAACTACGAGACTCGTCACGAAACTCAGAAAGAGGCGATGGCAGCCACGTAGGATGTTTTAAGTCAAATGCCGCTGCCCTTCGTCTACGAGAGCACTGGCCTCGAAACGTATTTCACCAACCTGCTCGATCCTGAGCCGCGCGCTCGCAATGTCTTCGCCTTCCATCAACCCGAGACCTTGGGGGACTGGCTCGCCGCAATGCCGGAGCCGACGGTGCTGACTGCAGGTGGGCCACCAGCGAACGAGGCCGGGTTCGCTCCAGTTACGTTTCTCGCAGACGTCCGACGCATGCCGGAGCTCATCACTGAATGGGCCGATTTCAAGCTCTGGCCCGCGCAGATCACTGCCATCCGTAACCTCGAGGGCACCGACATCAAGCCGGTGGAAATGATGGTCTTCATGCGTCATGAGTGTCACCGCAGCGCTCGTCATTTGGCAGGGCGGGCGGTGGGGACGGTCTTAGTGGGCCCACTTAACCCCCGTCAAGGGTCAGGGGTCAGGGGTCAGGCGGGTCAAGTCCGAACAGCGGCCGGGTGGCGGACGGCCGAAGACTGATCCGGTTCTTCCGGTACCGGTAAATTTCAAGATCATGCGACGGCCAAATCACCCACCAGATCGCTTGGAAGAATCGAACTGCCAGTACCGGTAGAGTTTCAAGATAACGCGATGGTCAAATCAATTGCCAGATGGCGCTGGTTAGAATCGAGGCGCCTGTGCCGGGAGAATCGGGCAGGCGAGGCGTCCGACAGGACCCGGTCAGCTGTTCGCCAAAACCCGTCAGGGGTCAAGCGTCAGGCGTCAGGCGTGTCACCGCGAAGCTCATCGGCCTCTGAGGCTATCCCGTCTGCGTTCATCTGCTATAACCTCTGCCGAATGAAGCTGGTAATGCCCGAGAACTCCCTGTTTGCCATCCTGTTGCGCTCGAGATGGTGGGTGAGCCTGCTTGTCGCGCTGGGCGCCTTCAGCGTGGTGCGGCTCTTTTTGCACGAAGTCTATGCCTTCTTTGCCGCGTTGCCGTTCATCGTGATCGCCGTGATGGCCCTGTGGAGACAGCTCCGCGTGCCGAGCGGCGCGAGGATTGACGCGGCGATCGGCGCGCTGCGCGCGATGACCTGGGAGGAGTTCGCACGCGCGCTGGAGCAGGGGTACCGGCGGGATGGCTATACAGTGAAGCGCGTGGAAGGGGCGGCCGACTTCGAGCTGGAGAGGGCGGGCCGATTGTCGCTGGTGGCGGCGAAGCGGTGGAAGGCATCGAGCACTGGTGTGGAGCCCTTGAAGAAATTGGTGGCCGCGGGCGAGGCGCGACAAGCGGTGGAGTGCGTGTACGTGCTGGAGGGCGAGATGACTCAGAACGCCCTCGGGTTCGCGAAGACGACGAAAATCAAGTGGGTGCGGGGCGCGGACCTGGTCAAGCTGGTCGGGACAGTCGACCTGGGCTTGCGCCGAGGATGACGGATGAACGTTGGAAGGATGAACGTGGAACGTGGAAGGATGACCGGGCCGCGGCGCGCTAAGCTCACCCCCTCAGCACTTCGAATGACTTACCAACACGGATGGGAGAGGCATGAACAAGACAGCGGTTCGCATCAGAGCTGGCATGGCAGCCTTCCGAAACCCGTCAGGGATCAGGCGTCAGGGGTCAGGCGGCACAAGAAACCGGTCAGGCGTCAGGCGTAATTGGTCAGGCGGGATGGCAATCCTCCTAGCAGGCCTGTGCCTTTCAACGCTACCGGCCACTGCGGCAACGGTTTCCGTCAATTGCGATGCGGGAAACACCATTGCGGCGGCCCTGGGCAACGTAAAACCGGGCGACACCGTGCTGGTAAACGGGACCTGCAACGAGCAGGTCTCGTTCAATCCGGAGTTGGTGCGGATCACGCTGGACGGCCAGAAGAAAACGACGATTCAGCACCCCGGCAAGGGCGCGGCGTCGCCGCATACCGTCTTCATCAAGGGGAACGACATCTTCATCAAGGGGGTTACGGTGATAGGAGGCCTCGACGGTATTCATCTTTCCGGGCCTGCTTCGGCGGAAATCGATGGCGCCGTCGTCATGAAAACCGCCCGGGCCGGGGTCCATATCGACAAAGGCAGCATTGCGCGGATACTCAACACCACCGTCCAGGACAGCGGCGCCATGGGCATCGATATCACAGGCGCCTCCTACGCCTACATCGGGGTGCGGATTCCCCGCATACCGGCGCTGTCACCCGTTACGGTCCGCAACAGCGGCGGACCCGGCATCAACATCGAGCGCTCGTCAGGCGCCTGGATCGTGGGCAACACCATCAGCAACAACAAGGGCGGCGGCATCGAAGTGCATCGGAACTCCCACGCCGATGTCATGGCGAACGTGATCGATGCCAATGCGGGCGATGCCATCACGGCCAGCTTCGGCTCCGGCATCAACCTCAGGAGCGAGCCGCGCCGGGACGGGCCGAACCAGACGGCGCAGGAAAACGGCGGCGTGGGGATCCGCTGCACGACAGGCGGCTTTGTCGACGGTCCTCCCGGAACGCTCAACGGGAAGCAGGGTGCGAAGGCGATCGAGCACGGTTGCGTCGATCGGGTGGAGCGGTAACGCAAGAACCCGTCATGGGTCAGGCGTCAGGGGTCAGGCGTGCCAAAACCCGTCAGGGGTCAGGCGTCAGGGGGCAGGCGTGTCATCTCGAAGCTCGTCACCGCAGCACTCATCACCGCGTAGCTCGTCACCGCGCAGCTCAATGAACTCTCGCCTCGCTTTGCATCTCTCGCTCGCGCTGATGTGCCTGGGGGCACCGCCCGCGCTACAAGCGCAAGGCACCGAGCCGGCGCCCGAGATCCTCGCCGGCGACATGCGCGAGGAAGTCGTGCGGATCGACGTCACGGTGAAGGATTTGTACAACCGGCAGGAAACCCGTCCGATGCCGATCACGATCTATCGTCCGCCGGGCGATGGCCCGTTTCCCCTGGTGGTGTTCAATCATGGCCGGGCTCCACAGGAAAGACGGGCCGCGCAGGGACGGTTTCGGCCCGAGCATGCCGCGCGATACCTGGTGGCCAAGGGCTTCGTCGTGCTGGTTCCGATGCGGGTCGGCTACTGGGAAACGTTCGGTGATTTCGACCCCGAGTACTCCGGCGAATGCAACCGCATGCAGATCGGTCCGATGTCGATCGCCGCATCGGACCAGGTGCTGGCGGCAGTCGAATTCGCCCGGACCCTGCGCTATGTGGACGCCTCGCGCTGGCTCGTCGTGGGCCAATCCGTCGGCGGGCTGACGGCGGTGGCTACGGTGGGACGCAAGCCCACGGGACTGCTCGGCGGGATCAATTTTGCCGGCGGCGTCGGCGGCAACCCCGACAAGAACCCGGGGCGACCGTGCAGTCCGGGCGCGATCTCATCCTACTGGGGCGGTCTTGCCAGGAATGCCGCCGTGCCCATGCTCTGGCTGTACTGGAAGAACGACAAGTACTGGGGCGAGGATATTCCCAGGGAATGGCACAAGGCGTGGGTGAACGGCGGCGGCCGGGCGGAGTTCAAATCTTTCCCGCCGGCGGGTGACGATGGCCATCAAGGACTGCTTATCGACATGAACAGCTGGCTGCCCGCCGTCGACGAGTTTCTGAACCAGCTCGGGTTTATGCAGGCGGCCATCGTGCCCAGGCCCGCCGCAAGCGGGTTCGCGGAGCTCGGCGATATCAGCAAGGTGCCGGTCGGCGAGAGCGGAAAGACGAACTACCCGAAGTTCCTCGCGATGAAATCGCCTCGGGCGTTTGCAGTGGGCGAACGCGGCGGATGGGGGCATGCGACCGGAGACTACGCCATGGGCAGAGCAATCGGTTTCTGCCAGCGCAGCGGTCAAAGCTGCAAGCTCTACGCGGTCGACGATGACGTCGTCTGGAAATGAACCCGTCATGGGTCGGGCGTCATGGGTCAGGCGACTCAACACCCGTCATGGGTCAGGGGTTATGGGTCAGGGGTCAGGCGTGTCGAGTTACGAGTCGCGGATCACCTTCTCTCGTCCTTTCGTCACCGTGAAACTCGTCACCGCAGCGCTCGTTACCGCAGCGCTCGTTACCGCAGCGCTCGTCACCGCAGCGCTCATCACCGCGTAGCTCATAAAAAAAAGCGCCTCGTTCGAGGCGCCTTTGGTGCCGTTCCTGAACAGCGGCGTCAGCCGCCTCTCTCGTAGCTCCGTCCTTCGGTCCTGTTTTCGTTGCTCGTGCCGGCCACCGGGATATCGACGCCCTTCATCGAGGTCTGCGGGCTTCCCTGGCCGAAGGGTTGCTCCTTCTTCTCCGGCCGGTTCTCGTTGCCCGGTATCGACGGGCTGGTGTCGCTCATGCCGCTCGGGTTGGCGGGGGAGCCGGGACGCTCGCCAAGAGCCTTGCTCATGGTTTCCGGGCCCTTCGCGGTGAGCGTGGGGTCGGATTTGTAGCTCGAGCTGGTGGTGTCGTCGGCGTCCTTGCCGCAGGCTGAAAGAGACAACGCCAGGGCCGCAGCGACGGCTAGTGCCAGGTGTTTGCGTTTCATGGGGTCTCCTTTGTAACGGCCGATAGCGGCCGATAAGGACTTTGACTGCTGGATACGGCCGGAATTCGTTGCGAATTGTTCAGTGCGGCGACGGAACTTTACGAGCTTCGCGGTGATAGCGCGTCGAGGGGCGGAGCAGGGGCCCCGGTATCCGGGGATGCGGCCCGGCCTCGGTCTCCGGAACGGTGGTGCGGGACGGGACGCGGAGCCGCTGCGTCGCATATGCTTCCACTTGCCGGGCCTGCTCGCTGCTCCCGCACCCTGCTGCGCACACCGAGTCGCAGCGGCACCC
>DASRJL010000170.1:0-10252 GCA_035649495.1 Burkholderiales bacterium
ACCAGCAGTGTGTAGTAGACACGCCCCATCCTGCTGCGCGCCCGGTACCGCCAGAGCAGCAGCATGGCCAGCGTCATCAGGACGAGCGCCAGCACGAAAGGCAGCATGAGCCAGGTCAGCTCCCTGACCCAGGCCGGCACGGCACCGACCAGGAGCAGCAACTGGTTGCGGGCCAGCGCGCCTCCCACGCTGCTGACGACGACGGCAAGAAAGCCAAGCAGAAAGATTCCCGTCAGCACCGGCACCCAGGGCGCGGCTGCGATCAGCCGGCCCCGCCATCCTTCAGGCACGGGCAGGACGCGACTCCGAAAGACGCGCACGATCTCGGTCACTGCATACACGGGCACGGCGCTGAAGAGTAGTGCGAGCGCGAACGCGAGCGCGATCACCGGACCCCGCAGCGCCAGCATGTGATCCTGTATCGTCGCGCTGCCGCCCCGCTGTCTCCCCGGCAGGCTGAGAAGCTGATCCGGCGTCACGAAGACGGGCGGCGACTCCCGGGCGCATGTCCCATCGGGCGCATTGGCCGGCGCATCGAGGAAGGCCGCAATGATCTGGTTCGCGCACGGCACGGTAAACGCCTGCCCGTGGGTGCCGCCCGGAAAGGTATAGCGGAACGCGCGCGTGAGCTTCGCCGCCACGCGCTCTGCCTGCGACGGCGGGGTAATCGGATCGAACTGCCCCGACAGAAGCAGCGCCGGTATGTCGGACTGCACCGGCTCGAGCAATGCCTTGTCCAGCAGACGGATACGCCAGTCACGGCACAAGGTCAGGACCTGTTTGGCGTCGGTCTGGGCAGAATCGGCAAGCCGCGTCAGCACCCCGGGAAAGCGCAGCGCGTTCTCCGGCGTATCGCCGTATTCCGAGCACACGACCGTCATGTACATTCCATCCGCCATGTCGTCCTGCGAGGCGCCCAGTAGCGCCGCGATGTTCAGCGCGAAGCTGAAATCGCCTTCCTCGGCGCGACTGACGACATAGGGTATGAACGGGACAGCCTCGCGCATGTAGATGGACTGGTAGAGCACGGCGTCGAAATCCTTGCCCGTCAGCGACGAGCGCGTCACCCGCGGCTTGCCGGGTCCCGCCGTGGTGTCCAGCACGGCATAGGGCACCGGCGCCTTGTCGAGGCGGTCGAGCAGCGCCAGGTAGCGATCGCCAAGTGACGGGTACGCGGCGTTGCAGGCCGGCGACTGCTCGCAGGCGCGCGCGTATTGCTGCATCACCTGCTGCTTGATCGCCGGCACGTCGGTGACCAGGCTGAATCCCAGCGGCACGACGGCATCGAGCACGACGCTGCGCAGATGCGGCGGCTTGAGGCGCATCAGGAACTGGCCGAGCTCGGTGCCGTACGACACGCCATAGAAATTGTATTTCTCGTAGCCCAGTGCCGCGCGGACGTCGTCGACATCGCGCGCGTTCTCCTGCGAGTTGAACGCCGAGAGATCGCCGGCCTCCTTTGCCAGGCGCTCTCCGCAGCGCCGGTACGCTGCCTTCTGCTTCTCCTCGTCTGCGTCCGCAGGCAGCTGATTGACCTCGCGGCACAGCAGCCTGGGCTGGGAAAAATACGTCCCGCGCTGATCCCAGAGCACGAGATCGCGATTGAGCGACGGCCGCTTGGCGGGGTCGTCGAGCAGCACCTGGCCGAAACCGCCGATGGTCGACCCGCCGGGACCGCCCTGCGCGAGGAACAGGGGGTCGGGTTGACGCCCGGCCCTGTCCAGAGCCGGAAGCACCACCACCGCAAGACGGATGCGCGGCGACTCGGCGTCCCCGTGGCGCAGGGGCACCGATACGTACCCACACACCGCAGCGGGCTCCTTGACCCGCAGCTTGAGGAGCCCGCAATCCTCGGGGAACCATGCTTCGCTGAAGCGCAGCCCGTCCTGGGCAAGCGATGGCGTGCCCGCCGCGGTCGCGATCACCAGCACTATGGCTGCGAGTCCCTTCCTCATCCCTGATCCCTGATCCCTCATTTTTCATCCCTCAGTCAGCGCTCCATCCCCGTCGCCCCCGCCGGCACGTCGTAGAACGCAAGCGTCATCGAGACGTGGGTGTAATGGCCCATCAGCGTGATCACGTCGGTAATGCCGACATGCCCCAGGGCTTCGACCGCGCGGTCGTAGAGTCCCTTCGACACCCAGCGCGAATTGATCAGGCACGTCGCCATCTCGTAGACGACCTGCTCGCGCTTGTCGGTGAACGAGGTCGTCAGGCCCGAGAGGATCGCTTCGACCTTCTCGGCCGGCAAGCCGGCTCGCTTGGCAGCCCCTTCGTGCGAGCTGGTCGGGTAGGCGGAATGCCAGTGGCTGTTGACGATGTTGACGGCGATTTCCCGCTCGCGCTCGGAGAGCGAATAGCCCTTGCGGAAATGCGCTCCGAACGGCCCGACCACCTTCGCGAGCTTCGGGTTGTGCACGTAGATCTTGTTCGGACCGGGCAGCCGGCCGCGCGCTTCGACCATCGCGCGATAGCCTTCCTGCTGCTCCGGAGTCATCTTGTCGTAGGGAATCTCTGCATAGCGTCCGAACGTCGGTATCTCGGCCATGGGCTGTCTCCTGTGAAATGTCAGTGTCTGTTTCGCACGGGCTACGGTACCCGATAAGCGTTCGCCTGGGGATCGAGGGTCCCGCCAGCCGGAGTATAGTCAACGGACCGGCATAAGATTGATGACAGATGACCGGGGATGAGGAGATGAAGACCGTCCGGCAAATCGCTTTCTGGCTGACGTGGGGCTTCGTGATCCCGGCGCCTCTCGTCACGGCCGCCGAGCCGCAGTATCCCAGCCGGCCGATCCGCCTGATCGTCGCCGCCGCGACGGGAGGGCCGAACGATCTCATTGCGCGCATGGCGGCAACGCCCTGGGGCGACCTCCTGGGCAAGCCCATGGTGGTGGACAATCGCGCCGGCGCCACGGGCATGATCGGAATGGAGATGGCCGCCCGGGCAGCGCCGGACGGCTACACGCTGGTGCTGGGATTCCCCGGTCCGTTGATCATAGCGCCGATGCTGGCCGACAAGCCGCCCTACGACGCGCTGAAGGACTTCGCGCCGGTGTCGCTGGCCGTATCGGCGCCGTTCGTGCTGCTCGTGACCCCGTCGCTGCCGGCCAAATCGCTGAAGGAGTTCGTGGCGCTCGCGAAGGCGCAGCCCGGCAAGATCAACTACGCATCGGGCGGCACGGGCCAAAGCAGCCACATGGCCATGGAGCTCTTCAAGCTCGTGGCGGGCATGGACGTCGTGCATGTACCCTACAAGGGCGCCGGTCCGAGCATGACCGCCATGATCGGGGGCGAGGTGGACGCCACGTTCGCGGCGATACCCGCCGCGGCGCCGCACATCAAGGCGAACCGGCTGCGCGCGCTCGCCGTCGGCGGCGCAAAACGCTCCCCGCTGCTGCCCGACGTACCCACGGTCGGAGAGAGCGGGTTTCAGTTCGACGCGGCGAGCTGGTACGGCGTGCTGGCGCCGAAGAATACGCCGCGCGCCATCGTCGCGAAGCTGAACAACACGCTCGTGCAGACCCTGACCGCGCCACCCATGCGGGCGCGCCTGACCGAGATCGCTTTCGACATCAACGCCTCGTCACCCGAGGCGTTCGCGGACCACCTGCGCCGGGAAACTGAGACCTGGAGCAAAGTCGTTGCCGCGGTGGGCCGCAAATAAAAGGCCCCCCTGCCTTCCGCCTTCCGCCTTCCGATGGCTACCGCGCGCCAACTCGGTTATCCTGATTGAGATTCAGTCCCGCGAAGCATGAAGGAGGCTTCATGTCGGCACCGCGTCTTATCATTTGGATATCGGCCGTGGTGGCGGTTCTCGTCACAGACACGGCCTTTGGACAAAACTACCCGACGAGACCCATACGGTTCCTCACGACCGGGCTCGGCGGCAGCACGGACCTCGCTGCGCGAACCGTCGCGCAGGGGCTCACGGACATGTTGGGTTGGGCCGTGGTCGTGGACAATCGTGGCAGCACGATCGTCGCATGCGACATGGTGGCCAAGGCGGCACCCGACGGTTACAGCATACTCGTCATAACGGACGGTCTCTGGCGCGGAGGATTCTTCCAGAAGATGCCCTTCGATCCGGTGAAGGATTTCGCGCCGATCACGCTGGTGAGCCGCTCGCCCAACATCCTGGTCGTGCACCCCGCGCTGCCGGTAAGGTCCGTCAAGGAGCTGATTGCGCTGGCCAAGGCCAAGCCGGGTGAGTTGAATTACGGTGCGGGCGCGATCGGTGCTTCGACCCATCTGTCCTCGGAGCTGTTCAAGGTCATGGCGGGCGTCAATATAGTGCACGTTCCCTACAAGAGCACCGGCGGGGCTGTCATCCCTCTCATCAGCGGCCAGCTGCAGCTCATGTTCGGTACCACGGGCACGGTGATGACCCACATCAAGTCGGGCAAATTGAGGGCGCTGGCAATCAGTACCGCTCAGCCCTCAGCGCTCGCGCCCGATTTGCCGACCGTAGCCGTCGCGGGCAACCTGCCGGGCTTCGAGTCGGCGGCGACCGCAGGCATATTCGGACCGGCGGGGTTGTCCCCGGCGCTCGTCAAGCGGCTGAACGAGGATATCTCCCGGGTGCTCTTGAGGCCGGAGGTGAAGGAGCGGTTTTTCAACCAGGCAGTGGATATCGTGGGCGGCACACCGCAGGAAACCGCGGCGTTCGTGAAGTCCGACATGGCAACCACGGCCCGTATAGTCAAAGAGGCCGGCATCAAGGTCGACCGATAGTCACGCCGTTCGGGTCGCGGGAGGAGGCGTCATGAATTTCTTGCAGCGCATCGCAATCGCAGCTCTCGTCGTGATCGGCAGTGCCCTCGCAGCGCCCGGCATCGCGCAGGCGCAGCAGAAGTTCCCGGTGAAGCCGGTCCGCCTGGTGGTGGCGTTCACCCCGGGCGGCACTACCGACATACTCGCGCGCATGGTCGCGCCGGGGATGAGCGAGACGTTCGGGCAGCCGCTGGTGATCGAGAGCCGTCCGGGCGCGGGCGGCGTACTCGCCGCTTCGCTCGTCGCCAAGGCGCCCGCCGACGGCTACACCCTGCTGGCGACTTCGGCCGCGCTCCTGATCAGCGCGGTGCTGAGCGACAACGCCCAGTACAATCCGCTCAAGGATTTTGCGAGCGTCGCGGAGCTGGGCTACAGCACCACGGTGCTGGTCGTTACGCCGTCGCTCGGCGTCAGGACCGTGAAGGAGCTTGCGGCGCTCGCCAACTCGAAGCCCGTGAAACTATTATTCGGCTCCACCGGCGCCGGCACATCGACCCACCTTAGCGCGGAGCGATTCAGGATCGCTGCCGGCTTCAAGGCCCAGCATGTGGGGTTCAAGGGCCAGTCCGAATTCCTGATCGAAATCATTGCCGGGCGCATACACTTCGGCACCTCGGGATTGATCGTGTCGCTGCCGTTCATCAAAGACGGCAAGTTGGTGGCGCTGGTGGTGGCCACTCCGCAACGCTCGCCCGTGCTCCCGGATATCCCGGCAGCGCCGGAAGTGCTGCCCGGCTGGGGGAGAGACGGGTCGCAGGCGTGGCTCGCGCCGGCCGGCACGCCGCGCGCCGTCCGGCAGCAGATAAGCAGGGAGCTGGCGCGCCAGCTCGCCCAGCCCGAGATCAGGGAGCGGCTGCAGAACATGGGATTCACCGTCGCTTCCACGACACCGGAAGAGCACGAGAAGAACCTGCGCGCCGACCTCGTCGTGTTTACCCGGCTCGTCACGGAAGTCGGGCTGAAGGCCAAGTAGCGCGCCGAGGGGCGCACCCTGCTGCGCACACCGAGTCGCAGCCGCCCCCCGGTGGCGCGCATCGGCCGACGCGATGACCACAGATACTTGCCGATATCGTTTCAGAGGCCGACAAGACCGCGCACATGAGAATCCAGGATTCGTTTCGAACGCTCGCAATCCTGTTGCTGCTCGCGCCGATGCACGCGGCTGCTGCCGCCTCCCAGGAGTACCCCACGCGGCCGATACGCATCGTGACGGCGACACCGGGCGGCGGGAACGACTATCTCGCGCGCATCATTTCATCCGCGCTCGGCGCCGCCGTGGGCCAGCAGGTGATCGTGGACAATCGCCCAAGCCGCTTCGTCGGCGGCATCGTCGCGCGCTCGGCCCCGGACGGCTACACGCTGGCGGTGGGCGGCGGCACGATGCAGTTCCTGCAGCTCAATGAAAAAGCGGACTACGACATCCTCGCCGACTTCGCGCCCATTTCACAGCTGGAGCGCTCGCCCAACGTGCTGGTCGTGAACCCGTCGCTCAAGGTCGGCACGGTCAGCGAGCTTGTCGCGCTTGCCAAAGCCAAACCCGGGGCGTTGCTCTACGGCACCGGCGGAACCGGCACCGCGCTGCATCTCGCCGGAGAGATGTTCATGATCGCGACGAAAGTAAAGATCAGCCGCGTGCCGTACAAGAGCACCGGCCCGGCGCTCCTCGGCCTGCTGACCAACGAAGTGCACATGGTGTTCTCGACACCGGGCGGAGCGATGCCCCACGTCAAGGACGGCAGGCTGAAGGCGCTGGGGGTCACCAGCGCGCAGCCGTCTCCGCTGATCCCGGGTGTACCGACGCTCGCCTCCCAAGGACTGAAGGATTACGACCTCGATACCATCGGCTTCATCCTGGCGCCGGCAAAGACCCCACCACCGCTGGTTAAGCGCCTGAACCACCACGTCGTGCAGATCATGAGCCAGGGCGACGTGAAGGAGCGGATGGCGGCCGGCGGCTCCGAAGTCGTGACGGGAACGCCGGAACAACTGGCGGCGAAACTGAAATCCGACGACGCCAGGATGCGCAAGCTCTACAAGGACATCGGCCTCACGCCGGAGAAGTGACGAGCTATCGCGGTGACGAGCTACCGCGGTGATGAGCGCCGCGGTGACGAGCGCTGCGGTGACGAGCTTCGCCGCGATGAAAACCGCACTTGGAGCAAAGCGTTGTCACTGCGCCGCTCGTCACCACGAAGTTCGTCACCAGTGATAACGTCGTCACTGCGAAGCTCATCACTGCGACGCAAGTAGCGTCGCTACGCGCGCCATATCACCCTGGTTCTCGAGATCGGCCACCGCATCCATGATCGCCCTCGCCTGCGGTTCGGCGATGTGCGTGCGCGTGTAGCGGCTGAACTTCTCGCAGGCGTCAGCCCAGGTGAGCGGGTTGTGCGGCGATCCCTTGTGGGCGGAGGTCACCTTCCTGTACGTCTTGTCGCCGCAAACGATCGTGATCTCCGCGGGGAAGACATCGTGCACGTTCTTGTCGACGATCAATTCCATGTTCTGCGCCAGGCTTCGCACGAGCGGGTCCTTCACCGCCGCATCGTCGTAAACCAGCGGATTCGACATGTCCCGGGTGAGCGCCACGGCCGCCGTGAACGGGAGGCTGTATTGCCCGCCCATCACGGTCACGGGATCGCGCACGGTGTGGCGGTCTTCGAGTATGCGGTGCGCGCCTTTGATGGTGACGCGGGTAATCGACCCGGGGTCGAATCCATGCTCGCGTTTCAGATCCTGTATCGCCTGCACCACCGCCTGCTGTGTCACGTGAGCGGCGAACGCCTTGTGCGAGGCCGGCTGGATGATCCACTTCTTCCCCAGCCCTTCGGTCAGCTTCGCGATGTCGGTCGGTTCGGAGAACGCGTTGAAGTAGCCGTAAGGACCTTCGATCACGGTGACGGGGCCATTAAGTCCCTTGCGGGCGAGGAGCGCGCTCTCCAGCCCCATCGAGCTCGCGCGGCCGAGGTGAACGCGCTTGGTGTCGTCGCCGCGCCAGGCAAATTCCAGCAGGCCCGCGGCGCACGAGCCCGCGAAGCCCAGGGCGCTCGCAAGCGTCGCGGCGTCGAAGCCATAGAGCTTGCCCACGGCCGCGGCGGCGCCGAAGGGGCCTTGGACGCCGGGATTGTGAAAGCCGCGCTTGCTCTCCAGTCCCACCGCAGTCCTGTGCAAGCGCCCGGAGACTTCGAACCCGACCGCGAGCGAGAGCAGGAAGGCCTTGCCGTCGAGGTGCTCGCGCTGGCTGACGGCGAGTGCGGCGGGGAGCACCGTGCCGCCGGCGTGGGAGCCCGTGAGGGGCTCGCACTCGAAAGCGCCGATCATGGCGCCGTTGGCCAGTGCAGCGCGGGATACGTCGGTCTTCCACGGCTGGTTGACGACGGAAGCCTCGGGTGCGCCGCCCAGCTCGCGCACCATTTCCACCACCCGCTGCGCCCACGGCAGCGAGGAGCCCACGAAGGCGGCGGCGAAAACATCCAGCGTCGCGATCTTGCACTCGGCGATCAGGCTGGCAGGCAGATCGGCGTAGCCGGTATCGGCCACGAATTTCGCGAGGGTTTGCGTTTCTTGCATTCACGTCTCCGTAGATATTCGAACCGGTCTCAAGAACGGCTTTCGATCTTTGCCAGGCGCGCGAGCGCGGGACGAAGATACTCCAGAAACACCTCGGGGTTCTCGGTCATCGGGAAATGGCCGAGCCCCTTCATCATCTGGAACTCAGCGCCCGGAATCCTGGCGGCAGTAGCACGGGAGGCCTCCGGCGTGCACGAAAAATCGTACTCCCCGGTCAACATGATGACCGGGCAACGGCGCGTGTCGATGCGCTGCACGCGCTCGCGCGCGTCCCAGTCGTGGGCGTAGAACTCGATGTCGCCGTAGAAAAGCCCGTAGCCGCCCTGCGAGTACTCCCACCAGATCTCGGTCGCCCGCGCGCGCGGCGTGGTGGGCGACATCAGGCCGTAAATCCATTCCGGCACCGCGAGCGCCTGGTTGTAGAGCGCGTGCATCGCGAAAGGCACCTCGCGGCCGGTGATCCTGTCGCAAGCCTCGCAGGCGATGACGCCTCCCAAGGCGTCGCCAAAGCGAAGCGCCATCTCCAGGCAGATCTGCCCGCCCATGGAAGAACCCATCAGCACGGGGCGCTCGAGCCCGAGCCCGGCGATGGCGGCCTCGATGCACGCGACATAGCGGTCGGTGCTGAGGCTCCACTCCCCCGGGACGCCCCCTTCCGGCGGCAGGCTCTTGCCGTGCCAGGGCAGGTCGAAAGCGGTCATGCGCCAATCGCGCAGCAATTCCGCATTGTTCATCAGGCGGTGGAACTGCCGCGTGTCCGAGCCGGCCGTATGCAGGAACAAGAGGTCGCGCCCGCGCCCCGCCTGTTCGTAATAGATGCGATGCCTGCGTCCCTCGATCTCGAACCAGGCGTAGCGGCCGGCGATGGGTTCGACGCTGCCCGTTGCCGGGGCCGCCACCGCTCCATCCGGGCGCAGCGCGGCGCCAACACGCCCGTTGGCCACCCAGCGCGCAAGCTCGAGCGAGCGGCGCACGAGGTGCGCGAACTGCAGCAGTTTCTGCTCGTCGCCGGTAACGGAGAATTCCGGCACGCGCATCTTCATGGCAAGCACGTGGTGATAGGGAGCCGGCGGCACCGCCTGCAGGAAGCGTCCCCATACTTCCCCGGGCGCCCGCAGCGTGAAGGCGGCCCTGTCCGCCCCGGCCCGGATGCCAAGCAGCTTGCCGTCCGCAAACTCGACGGTTGCCGCGGCGGCGCCGGCTTGCACGGCAAAGGCGACGCTGGCGCGGCTGCCCAGGCTGTTCAACTCCGCGTCGTCGCGGCAGGCATTTTCCCAATCCGCAGCGAACGCGGGGCCAAAGGGTAGGGTAGAAATCGAGGCCGTCATTGCATCCCTCCCTGTGACTGTATCGCTCTTGTCCCTTACCGCGCCGTCACAGTGCCACATAATCGCAGCGACAGCGGTCTACGGTCCGCCACAATAGTAGGGTGCCATCAATTTTAGAACAATGAGGTCGTCACGGTATCCGGAATCGCGATCATCTGCTGCCCGCGAACGCGAAGGAGGTCGAAGTACCGATTTACCAAAGTTGATGCGTTGAATCAGAAACTACCTTACCCATGGCGCGGCCCTATCCTGATGTCCCGACGCGGCACGGCTGCAATAGTCGCTTTGGGGCTCATCGGCGCTTTTCCACGTTTGACTTGGCCTTTCACCGAGCATAGGCTAGTCCCAGCCAAACCGTTCGGAGGATACAGATGAGCGCGCATCGTACGCCCGAAGAAATCCGCAAGAGCCTCAAGCACCCGGTAGTCGATGGCGACGGACACTGGGTCGAGTACACGCCGGTATTCGCCGAGCGGATGCGGAAGGTAGTCGGCAACCTCGGCGCGGACGGGTTCCTGCAGGCGCAGCGCCGCATCCCCGACACGCTCAAGCTGAGCCCGGCGCAGCGCGCGGAGCGCCACG
>DASRJL010000171.1:0-15564 GCA_035649495.1 Burkholderiales bacterium
CCAGAGCGACCATTACGGCATGCCGGACGCGCCGCGCTTCGCGCACTATCCCGCGGCCGGCCGCGGGCTCCTGGAGCTGCCGCCGACGACGGTGCGGCTCTTCAACCGCAACCTGCCGGCTGCCGGCGGCGGCTATTTCAGGCTGCTGCCCTACGGGCTCTCGCGCTGGTGCCTGAATCGCGTGAACACCGTGGACGGCAAGCCTTGCATTTTTTATTTTCATCCATGGGAGATCGACCCCGGACAGCCGCGCCAGCGCGGCGCCAGCGTCAGAAGCCGCTTCCGGCACTACGTCAACCTGTCCGCGATGGAGCGCCGCCTCCGCGCGCTCTTGAAGGATTTCAAGTGGGGGCGCATGGACCGGCTGTTCCTGGAGGGAGACCGTGAACCAGCCCGTGCTTGAAAGCGACGCGGTGGGGGTGCGCCCCGACGCGGAGCTGCGGGTCCGCGAGCTGCAGACAGCCGACGCGGCGCGCTGGGACGCGTTCGCGTCTGCCTGTCCCGACGCGACGTTTTTTCATCGCGCCGGCTGGAAAGCGGTGATAGAGCAGGCGTTCGGACACCGGACGTTTTTTCTGTACGCCGAATCCGGAGGGACGATCGAAGGCGTGCTACCGCTCGCCGAGGTGAAGAGCCTGCTCTTCGGACATACCCTCTGTTCGCTGCCGTTCTGCGTCTATGGCGGTCTCGCGGCGACGAGCGAGCGGGCGCGGCTCGCGCTGGACGAAGCGGCCCGCGCGCTCGCGCACAAGCTGGGCGTGGGGCACCTCGAGTACCGCGCGGTGTCGGCGCGCAATCCGGACTGGGCGCACAACGAGCTCTACGTAACCTTCCGCAAAGCCATGGATCCCGACGCGGAGAAGAACCTCCTCGCGATTCCGCGCAAGCAGCGCGCCATGGTGCGCAAGGGCATCAAGAACGGCCTGAAGAGCGAGTTCGATCCGGATGTCGACCGTTTCTTCGCGCTATTCGCCGACAACGTCCATCGCCAGGGCACGCCGGCTCTTTCCCGCCGCTATTTTTCGCTGCTGCGCCAGACGTTCGGTGACGACTGCCGCGTGCTGACCGTCCTGGATCCCGGCGGCACACCGATCTCGAGCGTTCTTACGTTCTACTGGCGAGACGAAGTTCTGCCGTACTACGCGGGCGACGCGGTGGCGGCCCGCGAACTGGCCGGGAACGACTTCAAGTACTGGGAGCTGATGCGCGACGCAGTCCAGCGCGGTTACAAGGTGTTCGACTACGGCCGCAGCAAGCGCGGGACGGGGTCGTTCGACTTCAAGAAGAACTGGGGGTTCGAGCCACAGCCCCTGCAATACGAATACCTGCTGGTCAGGGGCACGCGCGTGCCCGAGATGAATCCTCTCAACCCCAAATACCGGCTCCTGATCAACGTCTGGAAGCGCATACCGCTTTCGCTGGCCAACCTGATCGGTCCGCACATAGTGAAGAGCCTCGGCTGACGATGAATCGAAGCCGGATTGTTTTTCCGGGATCAAGGATGACGCTGGACATGGAAGGTACCAAGTCGCGATGCCGCGGAATTCCGTGTTAGGAGCCCACCGGGCGGGTGCGCCGTCGGATTCCCGTGCCGCCCGGCGGAGCGGGGGAGCGGTGAAAACCCCGCGTCCGCATTCCGCCGAGCTGCCCGGATCGGGCGCGCCCTCGGCGAGCGGCCGGGCGCGGTTGCTCGTCGGCACGCTTGCGGTAGTCACGATACTGTGGATGCTCGTCTGGTTCGGCGACACGGTCGCTGCCATGGTGGCGATCTGGAGCAAGTCGGATACCTTCGCCCACGGCTTTCTGATCGTCCCGATCAGCGTCTGGCTGATCTGGCGGCGGCGGCACGCGGTCGCGGCGCTCGAACAGCGTCCCGGCTTTGTCTCGCTGCCGCTGCTTGCGCTGGCGGGCTTCGGATGGATGTTCGCAGGCCTGGCCGGCGTGGGTGTCGTTCAGCAGTTCGCCGTGGTTCTCATGGTTCCTCTGATCGTGTGGGCGGTACTGGGTATCCAGGTGGTGAAAGGGCTGGCGTTTCCCCTGTCGTACCTGCTGTTTGCGGTGCCCGTCGGCCAGTCCCTGGAAGGGATGTTGATGGAGCACACCGCCGACTTCACCGTTGCCGCCCTGCGGTTGACGGGGATACCGGTGTATCGCGAAGGCCAGTTTTTCACCATCCCGAGCGGCAGCTGGTCGGTGGTCGAGGCCTGCAGCGGCCTGCGCTACCTGATTGCATCGGTGACAGTCGGCGTGCTGTATGCGCATCTCACGTACCGCAGTCCGGCGCGGCGCGCGGCGTTCGTGGCGGCATCGATCGTGGTGCCGGTCATCGCCAACTGGCTCCGCGCGTACATGATCGTCATGATCGGTCATCTGTCGGGCATGAAGTACGCCGTTGGCGTCGATCACCTGATCTACGGATGGATATTTTTCGGCGTGGTCATGCTCCTTCTGTTCTGGATAGGCTCCTACTGGCGCGATGACCCGGAACTGGAAACGCCCCGCACCGAGCATGCCGAGCCCGCCCGTCGCGAATCGGGCTTCATGGCGGGGATGGCAGGCAGCGCCCTGGCGGCGGCTGTGGTCGTTGCCGCCTGGCCCGTAACTGCCGGCAGGCTGGACGATGCGCGCTACCAGGGGACGCCGACGGTCGAGGCTCCGCCTGCTGCCGATGGCTGGGTGCCCGTCGCCGGGAGCTTTGCCGGCTGGACGCCGCGCTTCCAGGTTGCGCGTGCGCTCGTCAACCAGACCTATGCGAGAGGTGCGACGCGTGCCGCGATACAGCTGAGGTACTACCGGAATCAGCGGCCGGGAGCGCAGCTGATTTCGTCCGAGAACATGGTGATCGAAAGCGGCAACGCCAGATGGAAGGTGGTGGGTGGGGACAATCGCCGGTCCGTGCTCGGCAACGGGGAAGTCCCGGTGATCGAGTCGAGGCTGGCCGGGGTCTCCGGGAATCTGCTTGTCTGGCGCTGGTACTGGATAGACGGCCGATACGTTACCAGTCCTTACTGGGCGAAATTTCTCCAGGCGAAATCCATGCTGCTCGGTCGCGGCGACGACGGAGCGGCCGTCTTCCTGTATGCCCCGTACGAATCGGACCCGGACGCAGCCAGGCAAACTCTGCGGGAGCTCGCCGGTTCCATGCTTCCCGCCATTACGAAGAGTCTCGAACATGCACGCCAGGCCGGCAACGTTCAATGACACGCGCGCCGGGTCGGACGCCGCGCACGGCGTTTCTCCGAGGGCACCTCTCGTCGCACACGTTATCTTTCGCCTGGACGTGGGCGGGCTGGAGAACGGCGTGGTCAACCTGATCAACCGCATCCCGGCAGAGCGATATCGCCACGCGGTCATCTGCCTGACCGGCTATTCCGACTTTCGCCGCAGGATCGAGCGCAGCGACGTTGCCGTATTCAGCCTCGACAAGCCGAGCGGCAACAGCCTGGTCGTGCACTTCAAGCTCTGGCGCCTGCTGAGGAAGCTGCGCCCCGACATCGTGCACACGCGCAATCTCGCCGCGCTCGAGGCCGCTCTCCCGGCGGCGCTGGCGGGGGTGCCGGTGCGCATACACGGCGAGCACGGCCGCGACGTCGACGATCTCGACGGTACTAACGTGAGCCGCCAGCGGGTGCGCCGGCTGTTCAAGCCGTTCGTTCACCGCTACATCACGGTGTCGCGCGATCTCGCATCCTATCTGGAGCGCAAGGTGGACGTGGCGCCGGCACGCATTACCCAGATCTACAACGGGGTCAATACCGATCTCTTTCATCCCGCCCGGGGAAACCGCGAGCCGCTCGACGAATGGTCCGCGGCCGGAAGCGAGGGCATGTTCGTCATCGGGACGGTGGGGCGCATGCAGGAAGTGAAGGACCAGGTGACCCTGGCGCGCGCGTTCGTATCGCTCATGCGGCAGATGCCGGACGCGGCGAGTCGGTTGCGGCTGGTCATGATCGGCGAAGGACCTTTGCGTGAGCAGGCGCTGCAGGTGCTCGCGCAGGCCGGCGTCGCGGATTTTGCCTGGCTGCCCGGAAACCGTAACGACGTGCCGCGCATGATGCGCGGCTTCGATCTCTTCGTCCTGCCCTCGCTGGCTGAAGGCATCTCGAATACGATTCTCGAGGCCATGGCGAGCGGTCTTCCCGTGGTGGCTACCGCGGTGGGCGGCAATCCCGAGCTGGTAGAGGAGGGCGTCACCGGAACGCTGGTCCCGCCGGACGATCCGGAACGCATGGCGGCGGCGCTGCGTGTTTACGCCGGGAATACGGAACTGTGCCGGCGCCATGGACAGGCGGCACTCGCGGCTATCGAACGCAGATTCAGGATGGATGTGATGATGAACGCTTACCTCAAGGTTTACGATGACACGCTTGCGCAGGCAGGGGCAGCCCGCGTGGACAGGAGGCCCGCGTGAACATACTGGTCACCGGCGCGGCCGGATTCATAGGTTACACGCTGGCGCGGCGCCTGCTGGAGCGCGGCGACATCGTGCACGGCGTAGACAATATCAACGACTACTACGACGTGAGCCTGAAAGAGGCGCGCCTCGCGGGCCTCCGGCGCCACCGTAATTTCGAGTTTCAGAAGCTGGACGTGGGGGACCGCGGCGCGATCGCGAGGCTTTTTGCCGACCACCGCTTCGACGCCGTCGCGCATCTTGCGGCACAGGCTGGCGTGCGCTACTCGGTGGAGAATCCGCAGGCTTACATCGATTCCAACCTGGTCGGTTTCGGTAACATGCTCGAAGGCGTGCGGCACACCGGCGTCGGCCACCTGGTCTTCGCTTCATCCAGCTCGGTGTATGGCGCGAGCACCCAGCTGCCGTTTTCCGAGCACGCGAACGTCGATCATCCGCTGTCCCTGTACGGGGCGACCAAGAAGGCCAACGAGCTGATGGCCCACAGCTACGCGCACCTCTACGGCACGCCGTGCACGGGCCTGCGTTTTTTTACGGTGTACGGGCCCTGGGGACGGCCGGACATGGCGCTCTTCAAATTTACGCGCGGGATCCTCGAGGGCACGCCGATCACGGTGTTCAACGGCGGGGACATGATCCGCGATTTCACCTACGTGGACGATATCGTGGAGGGAATCGTGAGGGTGATCGATACCCCGGCGGCCCCCAATCCCGCATGGCGCGGGGACGACCCGGACCCCGCGACGAGCCGTGCGCCCTACCGGATCTACAACATCGGCAACAACTCGCCGGTCAACCTGATGCGTTACATCGAGGTGCTCGAGCAGTGCCTGGGCCGCAAGGCCATCATGCAGATGCTGCCCATGCAGCCCGGCGATGTGCAGGCGACAATGGCAGACGTGAGCAATCTCGAGCGGGCGGTGGGCTTCCGCCCGCGCACAACCGTCGAAGAGGGCGTGGCGCGCTTCGTGGACTGGTACCGGGACTTTTACGGAGTCGGCAGCCGTAACCCCAGGGAAATGTCCCGGTGAACATCAGCATTTTCGGCTCCGGTTACGTGGGGCTCGTGACCGGGGCGTGCTTCGCCGAGATGGGTAATAACGTCGTGTGCGTCGACAGCGACGCAGACAAGGTCGCCGGCCTGATGCAGGGGCGACTTCCGATCCACGAGCCCGGCCTGGAAGCGCTGGTGACGGGTAACCTGCGCCAGGGCAGGCTCTGTTTCACCACGTCGATCGCCGAAGGCGTTGCAGGTTCCGCCGTGTATTTCATCGCTGTCGGCACGCCTCCCAACGAGGATGGATCGGCGGACCTGAGCCACGTGATCGAAGTCGCGCGCGAGATCGGCCGCCTGATGAAAAGCCCCTGCACCATCGTGGACAAATCGACCGTCCCGGTCGGCACCGCCGACCGCGTCAGGGAGACCGTCCGCGCCGAGCTGGAGCGCCGCAGCGCGCGGGTGGGTTTCGACGTGGTGAGCAACCCCGAGTTTCTGAAGGAGGGCGACGCGATCAACGACTTCATGAAGCCCGATCGCGTGATCGTCGGCACCGACAGCGAGCGCGCCGCGGAGCTGATGCGCCGGCTCTACGCGCCGTTCACCCGCAACCACGAGCGGATGCTGGTGATGGGCGTACGCGATGCGGAGATGACCAAGTACGCGGCAAACGCGATGCTGGCCGCCCGCATTTCGTTCATGAACGAGATCGCGACTGTGTGCGAGCGCATCGGCGTCGACGTGGAGAACGTGCGCAAGGGCATCGGCTCGGACGGCCGCATCGGCTATTCGTTCATCTACGCGGGATGCGGCTACGGGGGCTCGTGCTTCCCGAAGGACGTGCGCGCCCTGGTGCATACGGCGGGCGAGCACGGCGTGGACGCCGTGATCCTGAAGGCGGTGGAGGCGCGCAACCAGGCGCAGAAGCAGCACCTCTTCCGGCGCATCGTCGCGCGCTTCGGCCCCGACCTCAGGGGCCATACTTTCGCGCTCTGGGGCCTCGCGTTCAAGCCCGGTACCGACGACATGCGCGAGGCGCCCTCGGTGGTGCTGCTCAACGACATGATCACCGCCGGCGCGAAGGTGCGTGCGTACGACCCGGTCGCCATGGACGCGGCGCGCCACACGCTGCCCGCCGGGTGGTTCGACAGCGGGCAGCTCACGCTGGCGGATCACCAGTACGACGCGCTCGACGGCGCGGCCGCGCTGGCGCTGGTGACCGAATGGAAGCCCTTCCGCTACCCCGACTTCGCGGTGGTGAAGAAGCGCATGAAGCAGCCGGTCATCTTCGACGGGCGCAACCTCTACGACCCGGCGGAGCTCACGGGGCTCGGGTTCGAGTATTTCGGTATCGGACGCTGAATCATGTGCGGCATAACGGGCATATTTGACGGCAAGGGGCGGCGCGAGATCGACCGTGCGCTGCTCGTGCGCATGAACGAGTCCCAGCTCCATCGCGGTCCGGACGAAGGTGGGGTGCACCTGGAGCCGGGCATCGCGCTCGGCCACCGGCGCCTTTCCATCATCGATCTTTCCACCGGCCAGCAGCCCCTCTACAACGAGGACGGCAGCGTCTGCGTGATCTTCAACGGCGAGATCTACAATTTCCAGGAGCTCGTTGCGGAGCTTGCGGCCTGCGGGCACTCGTTCCGCACCCATAGCGACACCGAGGTCATCGTTCACGGGTGGGAGGAGTGGGGTGAAGCCTGCGTCACCCGCTTCCGGGGCATGTTCGCGTTCGCGCTGTGGGACCGCAACCGCGAAACGCTGTTCCTCGCCCGCGACCGCCTCGGGGTGAAGCCGCTGTACTACGCGGAGCTTTCCGACGGCCTCTGGATCTTCGGCTCGGAATTGAAAGCGCTGCTCGTCCATCCCCGCCTGCCGCGCGAGATCGACCCGCTCGCGGTGGAGGAGTATTTCGCATACGGCTACGTGCCCGAGCCGCGCACGGTGTTTAAAGGGGTCTACAAGCTCGGGCCGGGCGCAACGCTGGCGGTAAGGCGCGGCGCGCCGGCGCCCCGGCCGGTGGTGTACTGGGACGCGCCGTTCAAGCCCTGTCCAGCCCTGACCGAGCAGGAGGCAAGCGAGGAGCTGGTCGGCCGCTTGCGCGAGTCCGTCAGGCTGCGCATGATCTCGGACGTCCCGCTCGGCGCGTTTCTTTCGGGCGGAGTGGACTCGAGCGCGGTGGTGGCGATGATGGCGGGTCTCTCGGCGGATCAGGTCGTCACCTGCTCGATTTCCTTCGGCGATTCCGCCTTCAACGAATCGACCTACGCCCAGGCGGTCGCGGACGCCTATCGCACGCGCCACCACGTCGAGCAAGTGGACCCGGATGATTTCAGCCTCGTGGACCGCCTTGCGGCGCTTTACGACGAGCCCTATGCCGACAGCTCGGCGATACCCACCTACCGGGTGTGCGAGCTGGCGCGAAAGAGCGTCACCGTAGCGCTGTCCGGGGACGGCGGCGACGAGAACTTTGGCGGCTACCGCCGCTACCGGTGGCACATGAACGAGGAGCGCGTGCGCTCGCTGTTGCCGCTCACCGTGCGCCGTCCCGTGTTCGGGCTGCTCGGGCATCTCTACCCGAAGGCGGATTGGGCACCGCGGCTGTTTCGCGCGAAATCCACGCTCCAGTCCCTGGCGCGCAACTCGGTCGAGGCCTATTTTCACAGCGTATCCATACTGCACGACGGGATGCGCCGAGAGCTGTTCAGCGAGCGCTTCCGGTCCGAGCTGCAGGGTTACGCGGCAGTGGAAGTCCTGAGGGGGCACGCTGCGCGGGCGCCGTCGGACCATCCGCTGTCGCTCATCCAGTATCTCGATCTCAAGACCTATCTCGTGGGCGATATCAACACCAAGGTGGACCGCGCCAGCATGGCACACTCCCTGGAGGTGCGGGAGCCGCTCATGGATCACCCGCTCGTCGAATGGCTGTCGGGGCTGCCGCCGGAGCTGAAGCTGCGCGGCGGCGAAGGCAAGTACCTGCTGAAGAAGTCGCTGGAGCCGTACCTTTCCGACGAGATCCTGTACCGTCCGAAGATGGGCTTTGCCGTGCCTCTCGCGCGGTGGTTCCGCGGACCGCTCCGGCAGTCGGTGAGAAATGCCGTGCTGGGGCCGGTGCTTGCGGACACCGGCTGGTTCAACGCCGCCTATCTGAGGA
Source organism: Burkholderiales bacterium (assembly GCA_035649495.1). GTDB lineage: Bacteria > Pseudomonadota > Gammaproteobacteria > Burkholderiales > SG8-41 > SG8-41. Next base: position 8,572 of record DASRJL010000171.1, read on the forward strand.
GGCTCGTGGACGACCACCAGTCCGGCCTGCGCGACTACAGTGCGACTCTCTGGACGGTACTGATGTTCGAGTCGTTCTTGAGAAAAGTGATGGGCGCGCGGACCGCTCCTTCCGCCCGCGCGGTCGGTGATTGATGCGCGTCATCCACATCCTCGATCACTCGATCCCGCTGCACAGCGGCTACGCCTTCCGCACGCTGTCCATACTGAAGGAGCAGCGGGCGCTCGGGTGGGAGACGTTCCACCTCACCGGTCCCAAGCAGGGGACCGGTACCGAGCGCGAAGAGGAGGTGGACGGATGGCGCTTCTACCGCACGCCCCCTCCCGGCGGCATGCTGGAAGGGGTGCCCGGGTTGGCTGAAATCGAGCTGATGGGTGAGATCGCCTACCGCGTCGAGCAGGTCGCGCGGCGCGTACGGCCGCACATCCTGCACGCTCATTCGCCGGTGCTGAACGTCATACCCGCGCTGTGGGTGGGCAGGCGGCTGGGTATCCCCGTGGTCTACGAGCTGAGAGCGCTGTGGGAGGATGCGGCCGTGGATCACGGCACGGCGCGCGAGGGCGGCTTGCGCTACCGGCTGAGCCGGGGCCTGGAGACCTGGGCGCTGCGGCGGGTCAGCGCGGTGACGACCATCTGCGAGGGACTGCGCGGGGAAATAGCCGCCCGCGGCATCTCTCCCGACAAGGTCACCGTCATTCCCAATGCGGTGGACATCGAGGACTTCTCCACGGGAGGCGTGGCGGACCCCGTCTTGAGGCAGCGCCTCGGCCTCGACGGCTCGCTCGTGCTCGGATTCATCGGCTCCTTCTACGCCTACGAGGGGCTCGCCGTGCTGCTGCAGGCCCTGCGCGGGCTCCTGGATCGGGGCGAGAACGTGCGGGCGCTGCTGGTCGGCGGAGGGCGCCAGGAGACGGAACTGAAGCAGCTGGCGGCCGGGCTCGGCATCTCGGAGCGGGTTGTCTTCGCCGGCCGCGTTCCCCACAGCGAAGTCCAGCGCTACTACGACCTCATCGACCTGCTGGTATATCCGCGCCTGTCCATGCGGCTGACCGAGCTGGTCACGCCGCTGAAGCCGCTCGAAGCCATGGCCCAGGGGCGACTGCTCGTCGCCTCCGACGTCGGCGGCCACCGCGAGCTGATCCGCCACAACGAAACGGGAATGCTGTTCAAGGCGGGCGATCCCGAGGCGCTCGCCACGGCGGTCCTCGACATACTGCACCATCCCGGGCGCTGGCCGGCGCTGAAGGAAAGGGCGCGCGCGTTCGTGGAGAACGAGCGCAACTGGTGCGCCTCGGTCGCCCGCTACCGCGGCGTATACGAGCCTCTTCTCAGCGGACGGAATGCGCCGGCTTTCGGCGCGACACATTCGTGATATGGCGATACCGATGTCCGATGCGGCTCTGAGGATCGGCCTGGTGGGACCCCTCCCGCCGCCGTCGGGCGGAATGGCCAACCAGACCCGGCAGCTTGCCCGGTTGCTCGGCGAGGAAGGGTTGAACGTGGAGATCGTCCAGGTCAATGCCCCCTACAGGCCGTCCTGGATCGAGTCACTGCACGGGGTAAGGGCGTTCTTTCGCCTCGTCCCGTATCTGGTACAGCTGTGGATCTCGGCGGGGCGCGTGCGATTGTTTCACGTGATGGCCAACTCCGGTTGGGCCTGGCACCTCTTTGCGGCGCCCGCCATCTGGATCGCGAAGCTGCGCGGCATTCCGGTGGTGGTGAATTACCGGGGCGGTGGCGCCCGGGAATTCCTGGAGACGTCGATATTCTGGATCAGGCCGACGCTGCGGCTCGCCGACCGCCTGATCGTTCCGTCGGGCTTCCTGCAGGAGGTTTTCCGGGATTTCGGTGTCGCCGCGGAGGTCGTGCCGAACGTGATCGATCTCGACCGCTTCTCGGCGCGGACGGAACCCGGCGGCGGGGGCGGCGACAGGCCTCATCTCATCGTCACGCGCAATCTCGAGCCCTTGTACGACATAGGCGCGGCGATTCGCACGCTCGCCATCGTGCGCAGAGCGCGGCCGGGCGCGCGGCTGACGATCGCGGGCAGCGGCCCCGAGCGCGACCGGCTCGCTGCCCTGGCGCAGTCGCTCGGCGCGGGCGACAGCGTCGTTTTCACCGGCCGGCTCGACAACGAGCGTATCGCCGGGCTGTATCGAGAAGCCGACATCTCCATCAATCCCAGCCTGGTGGACAACATGCCGAACTCGATACTCGAGTCGCTCGCGAGCGGCGTGCCCGTCGTGAGCACCGACGTGGGCGGCGTTCGCTACGTGGTCGAGCACCGGAAAACCGCCCTGCTGGTTCCCCCGCGCGACGCGGAAGCGATGGCGGGCGCGGTTCTCGAGCTCCTCGACCACCCGGAAACGGCCGGGCGACTGGCACGGGCGGGGCGGGAAGCCGTGCAGCAGTACACCTGGGCGCAGGTGCGGCCGCTCCTGCTCGCCGTCTACCAGGAGGCATGCCGCACCGCGCCGCGACATGCTCCCGCCAAGTGAGCCGCATGCCGCACACGAGCGCCTGGACCGCGCTTTGCTCCTCGGTTCTGTTTCCCCTGCACGAGCGACTGAAGCGACACGACTCCACCGCCCGCCTGCGCGCGCTCGAGGAGTCCCAGTGGTGGCCGGCGCAGCGCATCGAGCAGCAGCGCGTGGAGCGCCTGCGCGAGTTCCTCGTCACCGTTTCCGCCACCGTCCCCTATTACGCCCGCGTGTTCGCCGAGAGCGGCTTCGTTCCCGGGCGGGTCGGCGCGGTGGCGGATCTTGCCGCGATTCCGCTGCTCACCAAGGCCCTCATCCGTTCCCATACCGATGAGCTCAAGGCACGCGGCGCCCGCTCGCTCATCCGCTACAACACGGGCGGATCCAGCGGCGAGCCTCTGGTGTTCTTTATGGGCCGGGACCGCGTGAGCCACGACGTGGCGGCCAAGTGGCGGGCCACCCGCTGGTGGGGAGTGGACATCGGCGATCCCGAGATCGTGGTGTGGGGCTCGCCCATAGAGCTGGGCGCGCAGGACCGCGTTCGCGCGTTGCGCGACCGCGTGCTGCGCACGACGCTTCTCCCGGCGTTCGAGATGTCCAGGGCAAAGCTCGACGGGTTCGTCGCGGCAATCCGCGCGCGACGCCCCGCCATGGTGTTCGGCTATCCATCCGCGCTCGCGCACATCGCGCAGCACGCGGCGAGCCGGGGACAGGCGCTCGATGACATCGGCGTGCGCGTCGTCTTCGTGACTTCCGAGCGGCTGTATCCCGAGCAGCGCGAGCTGATCGCGCGCGCCTTCGGATGCAGGGTGGCGAACGGCTACGGCGGCCGCGACGCGGGCTTCATCGCGCACGAGTGTCCCGCCGGCGCGATGCACATCACCGCGGAGGACATCATCGTCGAGATCGTGGACGGGCAGGGCAGGCCGCAGCCGCCCGGCGTCGCCGGGGAGATCGTCGTTACCCACCTTGCCACGGCCAGCTTTCCCTTCGTTCGCTACCGGACCGGCGACGTCGGCGTGCTCGATGCGGAAACCTGCGGCTGCGGCCGCGGCCTGCCGCTCATCAGGGAGATACAGGGCCGGACCACCGATTTCGTGGTCGCGCGCGACGGAACGGTCATGCACGGGCTTGCGCTCGTCTACATCGTGCGGGATCTGCCCGGGATCAGGCAATTCAAGATCGTGCAGGAGAGCGTCGAGCATACCCGCGTCCTGCTGGCCGTGGACCCGGGCTTCGATCCCGCCAGCGTGGAGGGCATACGCAACGGCATGGCCGAGCGCCTGGGCGCCCGGGTAAGAATCGACGTGGACATCGTGGCGGACATCCCGGGGGAGACGTCGGGGAAGTACCGCTACGTGGTGAGCAAAGCGGTCGCGTCGTAACGACGGGCGCTCGAGTGCGGGTAAACAAACGCGGCTGAACGGGCAATGTGCGGGATATACGGCATCATCAATCTTGACGGCGCGCCTGCCGATGCGGCGCTCATGCCCGCGATGGGCCGCGTCACCACGCACCGCGGCCCGGACGACGAGGGCATGCATGCCGACGGCCCCTGCCTCATCGGCATGCGGCGTCTGTCCATCATCGATCTCTCCGGCGGACATCAGCCGCTGTCGAACGCCGATGGCACGCTATGGCTGGTCTGCAACGGCGAGATCTACAACTTCCGCGAGCTGCGGCACGAGCTGGAGGCGCGGGGCCACCGCTTCAGCACCGGCTCCGACAGCGAAACGATACTGCACGGTTACGCCGAGTGGGGCGACGCGTTCGTTCACCGGTTGAACGGCATGTTCGGCTTCGCGTTGTGGGACGCCCGGCGCCGCCGGCTGCTGGTCGGGCGCGACCGGCTTGGGGTGAAACCGATCTACGTCTATCGTGACGCCCGCCGCCTCGCTTTTGCGTCCGAGGCGAAAGCCCTCCTGGCGCTGCCCGGCATTGCCGCGGGCCTCGATCCGGCCGCGCTCTCGACTTATCTCAACCTGGGCTACGTCGCCGCGCCCCATTCCATGTTCCGCGGTATCGCCAAGCTGCCGCCGGCGACCGTGCTTTCGATCGAGGACGGCCGCGTCGAGGAGCGCCGCTACTGGCGGATGCCCGACGCGACGGACCAGCGCACGAGCGAGCGGGAGTGGATCGAGCGGCTGAGAGCCCGCCTCGAGGAGTCCGTGCGCATGCAGATGGTAAGCGACGTCCCGATCGGGGCGTTCCTTTCCGGCGGCATAGATTCGAGCGCGGTCGTCGGGTACATGGCGGCCCACAGCGACCGGCCGATACGCACCTACGCCATCGGCTTCAAGGGCGCCGCCGCGGAGGAGTACTACAACGAGCTGCCGTACGCGCGTCGCGTCGCGGAGTTGTTCCGGACGGACCATCACGAAATCGTCGTGCGTCCCGACGTCGTCGCCCTGCTGCCGAAGCTCCTGTGGCACATGGACGAGCCCTTGTCGGACACCGCGTTCATCACGACTTTCCTCGTGTCGGAGTTCGCCCGGCGCGACGTGACGGTGATACTCTCCGGGGTCGGCGGGGACGAGCTTTTCGGCGGCTACCGGCGCTACCTGGGCAACCACTACCAGGCGTACTTCGACCGGCTGCCGGGTTGGGCGCGGCGGGCCGCATCAAAGGTCGGCGGGCGTCTGCCGAGCGACCGGCATTCACCCTTGCTCAATCTGTCGCGGCTGGCGAAGGGCTTTCTCGAGAGCGCCGACCTGCCTTTCGAGGAGCGCTACCGGGCCTACGTGCAGGTTTTTCCGCTGGAAGAGGTCCGGCGGATGCTGAAAGTAGAGAGCCCGGCGCGGCCGGATCTCATCGGCGCGGCGTTCGGCCACGCGGCCGGGGAGGATGCGTTGAACCGCATGCTTGCCGTGGACGCCGAGACCCAGCTGCCCGATGACCTGCTGCTCCTGACAGACAAGATGAGCATGGCCGTTTCGCTGGAGTGCCGCGTTCCCCTGCTGGACCACGAGCTGGTGGAGCTTGCGGCGCGCATGCCGGAAGGCGTCAAGATCCGCGGCGGCCGTCTGAAGCACGCCATGAAAGAGGCCGTAAGCGATCTCCTGCCGCGCGACATCCTGGAGCGGAAGAAGCGCGGATTCGGCACCCCGATGGGCGCGTGGCTCAAGCAGGACCTTGCCCCGCTCGTGCGCGGGTTGCTGTCGGAACGCGTAGTGGGCGGACGCGGCCTGTTCCATTACCGGGCGGTGCGGGAGCTGATTCTTGCGCATGAGTCGAACCGGGTGGACGGCACCGACCGGCTGCTGGCGTTGATCAACCTCGAGATCTGGTCGCGGCTTTATCTCGACGGCCGCACGCCGGAGGATGTTACGGCCGAAATGAAAGGGATGATGGCGCCTCAGGCTGCCGCTATCTGAACTGGCCTCGAAACCGGGCCCGCGGGATGACGGCGGCGGATGGCCCACCGGGCCGGCGGGCGACGGTTTCAACAGGAATCCGGCACGATGCCGTTAAGCCAATAGCGGGATTCCGACGGACGGGCCCAATTACTCCTTGCGGTTGGCATGTATCTTGCTGTAATTAATTGATTTGTTGCTGATTCGACCGTGACCCAGGGCCCGCGCTTGAAGATACTTTACGTCTGCCACCGCTTTCCGTTTCCGCCCGAGCGCGGCGGGAAAATCCGGCCATTCAACATGATCAAGCACCTTGCGCGCGAGCACGACGTGACGGTCGCATCGCTCGTGCGCTCCAGCCACGAAGCCGTGCAGGGGCGGGGCCTGGCTCAGTACTGCGCGCGCTACGAGATGGCCGAGGTGAACGAGGCCGTTCAGGTCGCGCGGATGGTAATCCGCCTGCCGACGACTATCCCGTCGTCGATGGGCTATTTCTATTCGACGACGCTGGCCCGCCGGGTGCGGGAGCTTCTCGCGCGGGAGTGTTTCGATCTCATATTCGTTCACTGTTCTTCGGTGGCGCAATACGTTACGAGCGCCCAAAATGTCCCGAAGATTCTCGATTTCGGGGATATGGACTCGCAGAAATGGCTGGATTACTCGCGCTTCAAGCGCTTTCCGCTCGCGGCTGGCTACTGGCTGGAGGGGAAGAAGCTCGAGCGCGAGGAGGAGCGGCTCGCGCGCTGTTTCGACTTGTGCACGACGATCACCTCCGCCGAATGCGATACGCTCGACAGCTTCAAGACCGGGGTCGCTACCGACTGGTTTCCCAACGGGGTCGATAGCCGGTATTTCTCCCCGGCGGGCGAGGCCTGCGATCCCGATACGATCTGTTTCCTCGGGCGCATGGACTACTATCCGAACCAGGAATGCATGTTCGACTTCTGCGCGAACGTATTGCCGCGGGTTCAGGCGCGCCGGCCCGGCGCCAAGCTGCTGATCGTCGGCGCGGACCCGTCCGCGGAGGTGCTTGCGCTCGCCGGATCGCCGGGCATCACGGTCACGGGCTCGGTGCCCGACGTACGCCCCTACCTGCACCGCTCCGCGCTGATGGTGGCTCCGCTCAATATCGCGCGCGGCACCCAGAACAAGATCCTCGA
>DASRJL010000172.1:0-12890 GCA_035649495.1 Burkholderiales bacterium
TCCCGCTTCGACGCGCTGGAAGACGTGGCCGAGCAGGTCGAAGCCATCCCCGCGGACCCGGAGCCGGACGAGGAGAGCATCGAGGACGACCGGCTGCGCCTGATGTTCACGTGCTGCCACCCGGCGCTACCGCCGGACGCACAGGTGGCGCTGACGCTGCGCGAGGTGTGCGGACTGACGACCGAGGAGATCGCCCGCGCCTTCCTCGCCGGCGCGCCCACCCTCGCCCAGCGCATCGTGCGCGCCAAATCGAAGATCCGCGACGCGCGTATCCCCTACGAGGTGCCACCGCGCGCCGAGCTGCCCGAGCGGCTGGACAACGTGCTGCGCGTGATCTACCTCGTGTTCAACGAAGGCTATTCCGCGTCGTCGGGCGCGTCGCTCACGCGGCATGACGTCTCGGGCGAGGCGATCCGGCTGGGAAGGCTGCTGCTGGAGCTGCTGCCCGAGCCCGAGGTCGCGGGGCTGCTCGCGCTGATGCTGCTGCAGGAATCGCGGCGCGCGGCGCGCAGCTCGCCCCAGGGGGAGCTGATCCTGCTGGCCGACCAGGACCGCTCGTTGTGGAATCGGGAGCAGATCGCCGAAGGCGTGGCGCTCGTGGAACGCGCGCTCGCGTCGCGCCAGGCCGGACCGTACGCGCTCCAGGCGGCTATCGCGGCCGTACATGCGGAGGCGCCCAGGGCTGCCGACACCGACTGGGCGCAGATCGTGGCGCTCTACGACGTGTTGCTGCAGGCCACGCCCTCTCCGGTCATCGAGCTGAATCGGGCGGTTGCCGTGACTATGCGCGACGGGCCTCAAGCCGGCCTGGCGTTGATCGACGCGATCCTGGCGCGCGGCGACCTGGCGGACTACCACCTGGCCCATTCTGCGCGCGCGGATTTCTGCCGCCGGCTGGGAAAGAACGAGGATGCCCGGGCGTCCTATCAGCGCGCCCTGGACCTCGCGCGGCAGGAACCGGAGCGGCGGTTTCTCCAGCGGCGACTGGCTGAGCTAGCCTAACTGGTTGACGTTGAAGAGAAACGCCCTATCTGAGTCGCTTTATCTGAGCCGCCCTATCTGAGCCGCCATACCCGAGCCGCCCTTGTCGAAATCGCGCCCTGCCATTCGACTAACCAGAAGCAACCGACATTTCGAAACACATTGGAGCCATCATGAAATACCTCTGCCTGGTCTACGGCGAAGAACAGAAGCTGCAGGCAATGGATGACCGGCATTGCCTGGACTACGACGCCGCCATCCGCGCCAGCGGTCACTGCCTCGCCTCGGAAGCTCTCCAGCCCGTCCAGACCGCCACTACCGTGCGCGTCCGGGACGGCAAGGTGTCCATCACCGACGGTCCGTTCGCCGAGACCAAGGAGCAGCTCGCCGGTTTCTACATGATCGAGGCGGCCAATCTGGACGAGGCCATACAGATCGCCGCAAAGATACCACCCGCAGGCGTGGGCAGCGTCGAGGTCCGGCCGATCCGCCCGATCCGGGAAATGCACAAGGCCTGAACGCGAAGGAGCGATCCATGAAATACCTGTGCCTGATATGCGCGGAGAAGGTCATGGAGCAGATGACGGAGGCCGACGCCGCGCAGCACTACGAGGAATACCGCGAGTTCACCGACGGCATCCGGAAGAGCGGTCACCTGGTCTCGGCCAACCGGCTGAAGCCGCCCGCCGAGGCGACCACCGTCAGGGTGCGGCAGGGACATGTCTCCACCACCGACGGTCCCTACGCCGAAACCAAGGAGCAGCTAGGCGGGTATTACGTGATCGAAGCGAGAGATCTCAACGAGGCCATCCGGGTGGCCTCGAGAATTCCCGGCGCAAGCCGCGGATGCGTCGAGGTGAGGCCGGTCGCCGACGATGCGCAGACGCGCGATGTCCTGGGATTCTGAACCGCCAGCGCACAACACAAGGAGATCAAGATGCAAGTCCAGCCCTACCTGTTCTTCGACGGCCGCTGCGAGGAAGCACTCGAGTTCTATCGCAAGACGGTCGGCGCCGAAGTCAAGATGCTCATGCGCTTCAAGGACAACCCCGATCCGCAGCAGCCCGGCTGTGCGCCCGGCGCCGACAACAAGGTGATGCACGTCTGCTTCAAGATCGGCGACACGGAGATCATGGCCTCCGACGGCCAGTGCGCCGGGAAGCCGAGCTTTCAGGGCTTCTCGCTGTCGCTCACGGTGTCCGACGAGGCGGCTGCAGAGCGTCTGTTCGCTACCCTGGGAGAAGGCGGCCAGATCCAGATGCCGCTCGCAAAAACCTTCTTCTCGCCACGCTTCGGCATGGTTGCCGACCGCTTCGGCGTGTCATGGATGGTTTACGTGGCGCCGAAGCAGTAGAGGAAACCCATGCTCAAGAAGATCGCTATCGCCATCGTCGTCGTGATCGCCGCAATCCTCATCTATGCCGCGACCCGGCCCGACACGTTCCGGGTGGAACGCACCGCCACCATGAAAGCGCCGCCTGACAGGATCTACGCCGTGCTGAGCGACTTCCAGAAGTGGGGAGCATGGTCGCCCTGGGAGAAGAAGGACCCGGCCATGAAGAGAACCTTCGGCGCCACGACCAGCGGCGTGGGGGCGAAGTACGCGTGGGAAGGCAACAAGGACGTAGGCAAGGGCAGCATGGAGATCGTCGAGGCGACTCCTCCTTCGAGGCTCAAGCTCAAGCTGGACTTCATCGAGCCTTTCGAAGCCCACAACACCGTCGATTACACGCTGACGCCCAGCGGCGGGTCCACGACGGTTAACTGGGCGATCTCCGGCCCTATGCCCTACGTTTCCAAGGTGATGTGTATTTTTGTCAGCATGGACAGCATGATCGGCAAGGACTTCGAGGCAGGGCTTGCGAACCTGAAGGCGGTCGTTGAAAAGTAGCTGCGGGCTACCAGCTAGGAGCTACCAGCTAAGGGCTCAGGACTCTGGCTTGCGCCTGGAAGCTGGGAGCTCGCAGCCTGGATGAACCGGAACGATGACAGTCTGCACGAGGTCTCACCATTACGAACTCATCAAGGAGATTTCACATGTCCCGATACGTTGATGGCTACGTTCTGCCGGTACCGCGGAAGAAGCTGGATGCCTATCGCAGTATGGCCCGAACAGCCGGAAAGGTCTGGCGCGATCACGGCGCCCTGGAGTACATCGAATGCGTGGCGGACGACGTCAAGCCGGGCAAGCACACGTCGTTTCCGCAGAGCGTCAAGCTGAAGAAGGGCGAGACCGTGATTTTCGCTTACATCGTCTACAAATCGCGCGCGCAACGCGACCGCGTCAACGCAAAGGTGATGAAAGACCCGCGGCTCGCGAGCATGATGGATCCGAAGAAGATGCCCTTCGACGCGAAGCGCATGTTCTGGGGCGGGTTCAAGACCCTGGTCGACGCATGAAGTTCATCCTTACTCGAACGACTTGTTGAAATACACCCCGAAGCTGCTCGTGGCGCCCGCGTCCAGCCGCAGAGTGATCGCCCGGGTAAGCACGTAGGAGAGACGCAGCATGGCGCTCGTCGCCGCCATGCCCTGCTGGTACTCTACGTAAAGCTTGTCCGAGAAGCGCTTGCCCAGCGCCACGACCTGGCTGCCCGGCTCGCCGCCGCCGCGCACCGCTACGTCGTCGAGGCCGAAGTGTCCGGCGATCTGGCGCGAGAGCGGAACGCCCTTGCCGCCACTGCTGACAGCCGATGCCGCCGCCTGCAGCAAGGCCGCGTCGGTGGCGGTGACTTCATGCAGCGGCCGTCCGAACGTCAACCACGCCAGTTTTTCGCTGTCCGGCACGGGCGGCGTCGAAACGAGCTGTACGCGCGGCACCCGCACTGTCCCCGTCACCTCCACGCCGGCTTCGACCTGGAGGTTCTTCCGCTTCGCCACGATGTCGAGCGCAGGATTGTCGGGAGGGCCGTCGAAGATCAGGCGGCCCTTTTCGATGTCGAGCCGCTGTCCGAACGCATAATAGACGCCGCGTGAGCTGGCGAGCGTGCCGTGCGCTTCGATCAACCCTTGCCGGGTGGATTGCACGCGCAGTTTACCGCCCAGCATGGTGTCGATACCCGCTCCGACGATTCGCATGCGCTCGCCGAGATCGAGCTGCACATCGAGATCGAGCAGCTTCGCCTCGAAGCGCGGTCTCGCCGCAGGCGTCGCCGGGCGCGGGCGGCCGATCACCACCACGTCGCTGCCGAGCTTCGGTGCGCCCTCCTTCTCGAACTCGTAATAGCCCTGCCGGGCGGCTAGCGCGCCCCGCACGCTCGCGCGGTCCGCGGCAATGCTGAGCGTTCCCTTGCCGTCCACGTTCAGGCGCAGGTCGGGACGATCGAAGACCTGCAAGCCATCGGCCCGCCATTCCACGTGCGCGTCGGTCTTCGCACCGCGGGACATGGTTCCCGTTGCAGTAAGCGTCCCTTCTCCGCCGCGTACCCTCAACTCGGAGAGCTTCAACGAGTCCTGGGTAAGCTCGGCGCGCAGCGCGCCGTCGTGCAGACGCACGCCGTACTGCGGTGATTCGATCCGGACCCCGGTCGCCGCGAGACTCCCGGTGAGCACCGGCGCGCCCAGCGTCCCGGTTGCGGCCACTGCAACCGTGGCGCGACCGTCGACGACGGCCCGCGTTCCAGTGAGCGGCGCGATGAGCTTCAGCGTCTCGGCGTCGAACCTCCCGTCCAGCTTGATCGGCGCATTGCGCGCCAGCGATGCCGCGGCGAACTTGACGTGCCCGTTCACGGTGGACCCGGCCAGGTCGAGCGTGCCCTCTACGGCATCATTGGTGACCTTCGCGTCGAGCCGCAGGCGCTCGAGAGCGACCAGGATGGGTGTATCGCCGGTCACCATGATGTCGCCCGCTTCACGCACGAGGCTGACCGTTCCATTCAGATGCGTCGTGGTAGCGAGGTCCCAGCGGCCCGCCACGCGCAGATCGGTGGAGATCGCAGGTGCGCCGGCAAGGGCAAGAAACGGCGCAACCGGCATCCCGCTCAGCTCGCCGCGCGTGTCGAGACGTCCGTTCGACCACGAGAGCGACTGCAGCGCGACACGCCCGCCGGTAACCCGCGCCTCCGCCGGCCCCACGGAAAGCCGCGTGCGGCTGACCCGCACCGGCACGGGCGCAGCGATGGTTACCGGGTAAGCTCCCTTGTTGTCGAACGAGACGAGGGATCCCGTCCACTCGGGTGCGTCCCATTTCCCCTCGACGCGCCCGGAGAAATCGAACGGAGCGCTTCTTCCCTGGACGGTCAGCACGTGGCGGGCAGCCGTGCCTGCGAGATGCGCGCGCAGCGCCTCGACTCTCCTGCCGTTCCTGATTCCGAGCGCGCCGGCGGTAACGTCGACATCGACTCCGGGCTGCTCGAAGGTGCCGCTCAACCGGCCGCTGGCGTTCAAGGCGCCCTCCAGCCGGGGATCGAGCTCGGCCAGCCGCTTCGCCGCCACCGTGAACTCGAGGATGTCCTCGTGCCGTCCGAAGCTTCCCCTGGCGTTCAGCGCGTTCGCGCCGGCGGCTGCCGCGATCTTCAGGTTGCGCGCCCCACGCGTGGAGATCTCGCCTGCCGCATTTCCCTTCAATCGGATGCCGCGAAGCGTGCTTTCGCCGACAACCACGGACAGGTCGGCGCGCCAGTCGGGAAGAAGCTCGCCCTGCACCTTCAGGTCACCGTTCAGGCTCGACTGCGGGTAGTCGCCGAATTTCGAGGCGTCCACGCGCGCGAGCGATGCGGCCGCGGAGAAGCGCCTCGGCCTGGCGAGCGAGATTTCGCCGCTGCCGCGCAATTCTCCCGCGCCGGCAATTGCCCGAAACTCCCTGACCGTAACGGCATCCCCGCGCCGGGTCGCATCCATGGCGAAGCTGATGCCGCGCTCGCTCACGTTCGCCTGCACGCGCTGATCGGCACCGGTGAACCGCGCGCGCACGCTGCCGTTCATCCGCGTGGCGCGCAAAGGCTGGTGCAACCCTCGCAGGTCCAGAGCGCTTACCGTCAAGTCGGCGCTTCCCCCGTCGCGCTGTATGCTCGCGGCGCCGGCGATGGAGCCTGCCGCACCGAGGCTCGCCCGCAGCCGGGAGAGATCCACGTGGTTCCAGTCGCGCGCCCGATAGTGCGCATCCATCGAGATGACAGGTACGCGGCCCGCCGCGATCATGCCGGGGCGCTGGTTGGCAGCCTTGATCAATCCCGTCGGAAATCCATCCGCGGCGCCCTCGCCGGTGATTTCCACGCGCAGTTGCGCATGGGGCGCCCTGCCGTCGAAAACGGCAGGATCGAGATCCTGGATGCTGACGGAGAATTCCTGCAGCCACCGCGGCTCGAAGGCCGCCAGCAGCGCGGTGCCGCGGGCTCTCGCGCCGCGTGCCGCGGCGGTTCCCTCGGCCACTACGGTGAGAGAGAGGTTGCCGGAGACCTTCACCTCGGCCGTCCAGTCGTTCTCCGGGCCTCCGCGCGAGAGTGCCGCACTGCCGGCCAGACCGAAAGGCGCCTGAGCGTCCACGCGTAACTCGATCTCAATGCTGCCATGATCGGAAACGGCCTCGAGCCCGCGCAAGCTCTGCCCTTCGGCTCCCCCTTCGTACGCGAATGACACGTCGCGCATCTTGTATCCCTGCAGGTCAGCTTCGCGGATCGTCGCGCGCGCCACGCTGACCGGCAGCGGCAGCGCAAGTGAATCCGGCGCGCGCACCGGCTCGCCGGTTTGTTTCGTCTCGAACCGCAGAACCTGCGCATCCAGCGAGCGCGCCGTGAGCCGGCCATGCGCCATTTCGCGGGGCGAGGCATCGACTGCCACGTCCTCCAGCACGATGCGCATACCCGGCGTCTCGTATGCAATTCGTCGCGCTTTCACCGGGCCGAGGAGCGAGCCCTCGACGCCTTCGATCGAGAGGGCCCCGCCGGAGCGCCTGATCGCTTCCGCGACGAGCCACTGGAGCGCGGTGTCCCGCGAGACAAACCACCACGCGGCGCCCCCCGCCAGCCCGAGGACCGTCAGGAAGATCAGCAGGACACGCCGCACGGCCGAAGCGCTCAAAACGCGATGCCAACCGAAAAGTGCACGCGAAACTCGTGCGTGTCCTGCCCGTAGGCGAGGTCGAGCCGGAACGGGCCCACCGGACTTCTCACGCGGATTCCCACTCCGTAGCCGATCGCGAGCTGCACATCGCGCAGGTTGTCGACTGCGTTGCCGGCGTCGACGAAAGCGGCAGCACCCCAGTTATCGCTGAACCAGTGCGTGTACTCGGCGCTCATCACCGTGTAGTAGCGTCCGCCGACCACCGCGCTGCCCTTCTTGGGGCCCAGGGACTGAAAATCGTAGCCGCGGACGGTCCTGTCACCGCCGGTGCGGAACAGCAGCGCCTGCGGGATTCCCTCCGAGCTGTCGGCGATTACCGCTCCCGCCTCGCCGCGCAGCGCGAAATCGTCCCGGCGCGAGAACGGGTGAAACCAGGCCGCCTGCGTCACTACCCGTCCGAATGTTCGCGTCGACACGCCGGGCAGGCCGACGCCGAGCTTCAGCGCCGCGACCATGCCCGAGCGCGGGAAAAGCAGGTCGTCCACCGTGCGACGCGTGTATTCATAGCGCGCGAGCGTTGCGTGCGTCGTAGCGCTCGGAGCGCCTGCCGGCACCGATTCCTCGTAGTAGTAGGACAGACCATAGGCCGGTTGACGGCGCTCGTCCAGCCGGCGCCGCGTTCCTCCGAGGGTAATCCCCCGCGTGACGAGGTCCTGCACGTCGGTGCGCGCGATCGAGGCATCCAGCGAGTTGGCCCACCCGTCGCTGCCCGGAGGGAATGCGAGCGAGCCGGTCAGGCCCTGAAACTCGCTCTCCAGGCGAAACTCCGTCGAGAGCCGCCACCCCGAGCCGACGAAATCGACGTCGTGCCAGCCGAGCGAGCTGCGAAACCTGGCATCGGTGCTGTAGCCCAGGCCGGCATCCAGGCGCCGCGTGGGCGCCTCGATCACCGACACCTGCACCGGCGCTGCGCCCGCCAGCTCGGGGTTCCGGTCCATCGTGACCTGCGCGCTGGCGAAATAACCGGTAGCGGTCAGCCTGCGGACGTACAGATCGACCCTTTCCCGGCTGTACATATCTCCGGGATGGAACGGCGCGAGGTTGAGCACCGCTTCCGGGCGGTAACGCGACAATCCCTTGACCGTGACCGGGCCGAACGCGAAAACCGGGCCGTGGTTGAGCTCGACCTCGAGGTGGACAGTGCTGCTTTCGGGATCGACGATGGCCTGGCTGCGCGTAATGGTCGCGGCTGCGTAGCGGTCCTCACCGAGGTTCTCCAGGGCGTTCTTCTTGGCCGCCTCCCATGCACTCTGCCGGAACACGTCGCCGGCCGGCAGCGCCCATCGCTCGCGCACCCGCGCCGCGATGTACGGCTCCGGCTCCTCGCGAAAACTGATCGAAACCTCCTGCACACGCGCCGGGGTGCCCGGCTCCACCGTCACCCGGACCACGCGCTCCGGGCCTGGCTCCTCGACCCGGACCTCGATCCGGGCTGAAAAATAGCCTTCCGTTGCGGTAATGTCGCGCGCTTCATCGCGCGCGCCACCCACCAGCGACTCGAGGAGCTCCCGCGTCAGGTTTCCGTATTCCTGCCAGCGCGCGATCTCGAGATTCGAGATGAGGATCTGCTGCAAAGGGCCCGGCGCATCGACCACCAATCGGAACCGGATTTCGCCAGGCGGCTCCGCCGCGTGTATGTGGACGCAAAAAGCGCCCGCCATCAAGCATAACAGCGGGCGCATGACTGATCGCAGGGCGAGCGGCAGGCGCAACATGAGCGATTTGTGGAGGTCCAGGCAGGCGCCGCCCACCCGTCGTTTGATAGTAGCGGACCGCGCAAGCAGTCCAAGGTTCCGTCTTGCCCGGAACTGTCAGCTTACCGCGCGCTGCTCCTCGAGAAACTGCAGGCAGACGCGCCGGTCCTCATCGCTCATGTGCGTGACCCTGGCCCCCAGAACCTGCCGATTGACGTGCCGCACCTGCACCGTGCACTCGACGGACCGGGTGGGATAGAGATCGCACTTCATGTGCAAAGACTGTCCCACCGGCAATTCGCTTGAATGCCTGATCAGAAAGCCGCGGCTGCACATGTTCTGGACGACACAGGTTGTCGACACGCCGTTCAGGGTCAGCGTCCCGGTGTAGTTTACGGCGACCCGCTGCTCCGCGCGCTGTTCAGGTTTCTGCATGTTTCCCGGCATGGGTGGCTGAGTGCCGCCCATTATAGGGGACCAGGCGCGCGGAAACAGCGCAATCGGTTACGTTCCGCTCAGGCAATCGCGCCCAGGGCGCCAAACGCGCGGCCGAGCGACCCTTCGGCGCATGCCAGCGCCTCGCCGCGATCCACGAGCCAGGCTCGGCCCGCTGCCGCGCCCGCACCCTCCTCTGCCAGCATGCGCTTCACTTCCGCGATCTGCGGGCCGCCGGCCCCTCTGCGGCCGAACACCATGTACTCGGCGCTGATGATCTGCGCAAAATCCTTCTCGGTGAGCGGGAACGGCTGCCGGACGTCCGTCTCCCAGACGCGCGCCGCTGCCGCGTAGGGAATCTCGTGCAGCTTGAGCCCCTTGCCGCGGCCGTAGTCGGTCAGCTTCGAGGCGAAATGATGGCCGATGCGGAACGGGACATCGGCTTTTTGCGAGAGCGCGTCGGCGATCTCCGTCGTCGTCGAGTAATCCGCCCTGACCTCGGCCAGCGCGCGCGCCTTGTTCACGACGATGCCGTCGACGACCTGCTGGAACAACTTCAGGACCTGCAGCGGCTTCGCGCATGGCACGGGATCGTAGCTCCGGTAGTCGAACATGCCGGTGCGGGCGTTGTGCGACACCATGAACGGAATCTGCGTTTCGGCGAGGACCATGCTCGCCTGCGCGCGCAGTTGCTCCAGCGCGGCCGGGTTGCGCTTCTGCGGCATGATGCTGCTGACGCCCGTCAGCTCGCCTGCCGCCAGCACGAACCACGGCTCCGGCTCGGCGTACTGGGCGTGGATGTCCTGGGCGAACTGTCCCATGTGGATGGCGGCGATGGCATACGCGCCCGCGACGTCGAGAGCGCTGTCGACCGGGGCGAGGTGGTTGGCGTCGTAAGCGTTCTCGACCAGGCCGTCGAATCCGAGGAGCGCGGCAAGACGCTGCCGGTCGAGCGGAAAGCTCGACGTCGCGAGCGCGGCGGCCCCGAGCGGGTTTCTGTTCACGCGCGCGTACACCTGCTGCAGGCGCTCGGTCTGGCGGGCGAGCGCCGCCTCGAACGCGAGCAGGTAGTGCGCGAAAGTCGTGGGCTGCGCCTGGACGCCGTGCGTGTAGGCGGGAATGATGGTCTCCGTGTGCCGGTCCGCCACGGCCAGCAGCTTCTCGCGCGCGACGAGCAGCGCCTCGTACACCTTGAGGAGTCCATCGCGCAGGTTCATGCGCGCGATGGCGGACGCGATGTCCTGGCGGCTTCGGCCGGTGTGCAGCCGCGAAGCGTCCGGGCCGACGATGGCGGTCAACCGCGGCTCGTAATCGAGGTAGTCCGCGGACCGGGTGGGAGGCGTTGCCCGTTCCTGCGCAATCAGTTCAGCGATGCCGCGCGCGATCCGGGCGGCGACCGGCCGCGGCACGATCCCGGTCTCCTCCAGCATGACGATGGAGGCCTTGTTGAGCCAGTCGAGGAACTCGACGGAGCGCGCGCCGCCGCGGAAGACTTCGTTGATGTCCATGGCTGATGACGTAGGGCCGCTCATTGGCTTGATCCTTCGAGTAGAGCTTCGGTGCAGCATAACAGCTTCACTGCGAAGATCGCCAAGGAAAGGAAGGAGAAGCCTCACCGCGAAGAACGCCACGCCCGCGAAGGAAGGCATTTACGACGGGACACGAAGGCCGCGGAGAGCGCGAAGGAAACGACAATAGAATCCACCCCGAGAACGAACGCCAAGACAACGCCAAGTATGGGAATGGTTAGAAATGGGGCAACTGCGGAAAGCAATCACTCCCTCGCCCCGTGTCGGGGAGAGCGAAGCGAGGGGCCGGGCTGGGGTGAGGGGAGCAGCTATACGTGTGTCGCAGTCGTGACTTGATCTGGCCGTGAGTGTCCGATTTTTGCCTTGGCAACTGGCCGCTTTCGGGAATCCCGGATTTCCGGAGCCGACCGAGGCCGTGTGGAAACGCACTTGGCGTAGAGTCTGATGCAGGGCTGAGAGCCCTCGACGGGCGGGGTGAAGCGGCGATCGAGCGGGTCGCTACACCCGAATTGCTTTCATCAACGAAGCGGTTCCGAGAATTGCGATCACCCGCTTCAGGTTGTAGGCCAGAACGTGCAAGCTCATCTCCGTTCTGACCCGCGCCAGCATCTTGGTCAGGAAGTGGGTTGCGCCCATCCAGGCTTTGAGCGTGCCAAATGGATGCTCCACCGTCTGGCGTCGCTGCCGCGCCGTTTCGGGCCTCTGATCGAGTCGCACCTGCATCCGGTCGAGCACGGCCTCATGTTCCCAGCGCGCGATGCGGCGATAGTCGCTGGTCGTGCATCGCGTTTTGAGAGGGCAGCGCGGGCAAGCCGATGACCAGTATTTGTGGATGGTCAGGCCCTGCTCCACCGTGGTGAAGCGGTGAATGGCGCGTTCGCCGGCCGGGCAGCGGAATGCATCATCGGCTTCGATGTAGACGAAATCGGCCTTGTCGAACAGTCCGGCGGCCCGGTTGTTCGAGGTCAGGGGTTTCGGGACCAGCACCTCGATGCCTGTCTGCTCGCACTGGCGGATCTCTTCGCCCCTGAAGTAGCCACGATCGGCCAACGCGGTGATCGAGTCCTGGCCGATGGCCTGCTTCGCCTGGGTCCCCATGCTGGTGAGTTGCGTTCGGTCATGGCCCACGTTGGTCACCTCGTGAGCCACGATGAGGTGGTGCTTCACATCGACCGCGGTCTGCACGTTGTAGCCGACGATACCGGTACCGCGCCCGCTGGTGGCCATCGAGCGAGCGTCAGGATCTGTCAGGGAGACCTGCCGATCGGGTGCCTCATTGAGCTGCCGCTCGATCTCGCGCAGCTTGCCCATTTGCTCCTTCACGGTGGCCAGCTTCTGCTTCAGATGCTCGACCCGCGCCGCCGGGACCAGGCTGGGGTCGCGATCGGCACGGTCCAGCTCGGTCAGGTAGCGCGCCACGCTCTCATCGAGTTGTTGCATGCGCGCCTGCAGCTTGCGCTCGGTGAAGTTCTTGTCGCGATTGTTCACCGCCTTGAACTTGCTGCCATCGATGGCCACCGTCGCTTCCTCGAACAGGCCCAGGCCGCGGCACAGCAAAACGAACTCCCGGCAGACCTTGCGGATCGCTCCGCCATTGTCCTTACGGAAGTCGGCGATGGTCTTGAAATCGGGCATTAGCCGCCCGGTCAACCAGATCAGCTCAACGTTGCGTTGGGCCTCGCGCTCCAGCCGCCGGCTGGACTGGATGCGGTTCAGGTAGCCGTAGATGTAGATCTTTAGCAGGGTGGCCGGGTGGTATGCCGGTCTGCCGGTCTCTGCTGGCTGGGCCCGTCCGAACCCGAGATCAATCAGGTCGAGTTCGTCGACGAACAGGTCAACGGCGCGTACCGGGTTGTCCTCGTCAATCCAGTCGTCCAGCCGCTCCGGAAACAGAACACTCTGCCCTCGATCCTGCCCGTCGATGTATCGCCCCATACACGGCCCCAACAACCCGACGCGCCATCTGACCGCAGGCATCGCAGATAGTTTTCACACAGTCTCGGTCGGTACCTGCAGTTCGCGGTTTCCCGATTGCTGCCGTTCACTTTGTGGGAAAGCGGACGTTCAAAACCGTGGGGGGGCTGCTACTCAGCGCCGCAGGAATCCGTGCGTCCGGCACTGTAAGACCTGTCTGCTTTCTTCGCCACGATTCCTCCAAGGCCCACCTGCTCGAAATTACGGTACGGCGCCT
>DASRJL010000173.1:0-32902 GCA_035649495.1 Burkholderiales bacterium
GTCTACGAGATCCCCACGTTTTTACACAGTCTCGGCCAACTGCGGAATAAAGCCAGTCGACTACCGGGAATTCTCAACGGGCTTCCGGCGCTCTGGGATTCCTTCGATCGATGCCTTTCTCGGGATAAGGTCAAACTCGCCCGCTTTCGTTCGCATCGGAAAACTGGGTATTGCTGCCGCCATATGCGAACGTGAGGTAGAGGACGCAGTTTTTTTCTCGTGATACCGGGTCGGACCAGCCCAACCTCCTGATCCGGCGCGACAAGCTAGTCGAATTCGGGCTCTAATGAACCTTAGAACGCAGTTTTCTGCGCCAAAAGCGGTGCTCTAAAGGAGAGCCTCCATGCCGTGGCCGGCATCGCTGCGCCTTAGTATTACGGTTTCGATACTGATATTGGCGTTCTAAGCTCAGAAAACACGTCCAGCTTTCTGGAAAGCCTCGCGGCTGCAGGTACTTGGCTTGGTCCGACCCGAGCTATTGGAAAGCTTGTAGAGAGCGATGGCAGCGAGCCCGACGAGGGCGACCTGCAGCGTACGGCGATGAAAAACCGCTACGCCAATCAGCGTAAGGGCAAACAGAATGAACTCAACGGGATTCCGAGCACCGCCGGCGCACTGCCGGCAGCGTGGATCGCAGAGAAACTGGTCATGGCCGCACCACGCCCTGCGTGGCGGCCCGACCAGCGCGTTAACCTGTCTCACTGCACGGCGCAGCGAGGACACCCACGGCAATTCTACACAAGATCTTGAAACAGCAAATATGCGACGCACCCACGGGCTACAATCTCCCTTTGTTTACTGTCCACACGATGTCTGATCTCAACGATCCGAGAGTGTTTTTTGCGGCCGAGCGCACCTTGCTAGCCTGGAATCGCACCTGCCTCGCATTCATGGCATTTGGATTCGTGGTCGAACGCTTCGGGTTGTTCGTGCGTTTACTGGAGCCGCAACGCATCTCGGTGCTTGAACGTAACTATTCATTCTGGATTGGCCTTGCCTTCATCCTCCTCGGCGCCGTTTTTGCCATCGTCTCAATCTTGCAATATAGAAAAGTCCTGCGAACCCTGAAACCTATTGAAATCCCCGAGGGGTATGCCATTCATCAAAGCGTGTTCGCCAACGTGGCTGTGGCGTTTCTAGGTATTGGGTTGCTTGTGTACCTTTTTCAGGGACCGTAGCTCTATCGCGTCTTAAGCAACTGCTTACGGCAATGTCACCGTTTCGCACGAGTGCCCAGCTTCATCCCCT
The DNA here is from genome assembly GCA_035649495.1 of Burkholderiales bacterium. Lineage (GTDB taxonomy): Bacteria > Pseudomonadota > Gammaproteobacteria > Burkholderiales > SG8-41 > SG8-41. The sequence goes on from DASRJL010000173.1 coordinate 1,249, forward strand.
TTGGGGTGCTCAACTTCAGTGATGGCCTACAGGTGACGCTCGGTCATCGAGCCGTCGCTTGGAGGCAGCTGCCTTCAGATCGTATCCCTGCTATTCGCGAAGGGCGGTCGCCAGATAGTCCGCGAAGGCGCGCGCGGAGGGTTTCGCCGCACGACCTGCCGCGAAAACGGCGTGGAGTTCGAACGGTTCCATCTGCCAGTCGCCGAGTACTTGCACGAGGGTGCCGCTTGCGAGCTCCAAGCGGCATTCCCCAAGGCACACCAATGCAATGCCAAGGTTGGCGACGGCGGCGGCAGTGGCGCCCTGGTTTGCGGAAGTGGTCAGACGGCCTTGGACGCGGACTGTCGTAGTACGTCCGTTTCGCTGAAAGGTACACGAGTCCAATCCGATACCGGCTGGGCCCACGATCACCTGATGGTTGGCAAGGCCTTCGGGCGTGTCCGGTATTCCCGCCCTTGCCACGTAGGCCGGCGAGGCGACAAGCAAGCGAGGCCAACTATCCAGCCGGCGCGCCACGGTGCTCGAATCCGCCAACGCTCCGAAGCGAAGCGCTATATCGATGCCCTCGGTCACCAGGTCCTGGTAGCGATCGTTCAACGAGAGATCGATGTGCAACGCCGGATGGAGCTCCATGAAGGGCGGCAGCCGCGGAATCACTTCCCGCACGCCGAAACCCAATGGTAACGAGACGCGCAGAGTTCCACGCAACTCGCCGGTGCCGCGTGCGGCGTGATCGGCCTCCTCCAGCGCCACCAATATCGGCTCGATTCGCGCCAGGTAGTCCGCGCCCGCCTCAGTCAGGGTTAGGCCTCGAGTGGTGCGCGTCATCAGGCCCGCACCCACCTGACGCTCGAGTTCGGCGGCGATGCGCGATGCGGAGGGCTGGGAAAGGCCAAGTTCCCGCCCGGCCCGGGAGAAGCTTCCCGTGCGGGCAATGCGCGTGAAAAGCCGAAGGGCCAGGAGACGGTCGCTCATACAGATCCCAAATATATCTTAGTTATCGGAGGGGGCTACCCCTCCGAATTCGAATGACCGATATTGCTCTCCGACGCTACCAAGGGTCAAATCATCCAACGGAAAAAGCTCTTTAGGGAGGTATTCATGATTACCGCTCTCGTTCAGTTCAAGCTTCCCCAACCGGTCACTCGTGAGAAAGCACAGCAGCTCTTTGTGGGCACCGCGCCGAAGTACCGTGAAACATCCGGGCTCATTCGCAAGTACTACCTCCTCTCCGAGGACGGCGGCACGGCGGGCGGGGTCTACTTGTGGAAATCGAAAAAAGACGCCGAGCGTCTCTACACAACTGAATGGGTAAACTCCATTCGCGAGCGGTACGGGGCACTACCGTCAGTGACCTATTTTGAGAGTCCCGTTGTCGTCGATAACCTGATCAACGAGGTTGTTTCCGATTCGTGACGGCAGCGCAGGGATCGCTGAAGCGACGACGCTGTCGAACGGCGCGTTCTTCGAGACCGCCCCATGACGTAGGCGCGCCCGCCCTTTCCCTCCCGAACAATGCCCTCTTTGCCACTTTAGTACAAAAGCATCGCTCGGAGGGTTTTTCAACAGGCTGTTAGCCGTCACGGAGCACTGATGCTTCGGCAGCGTGGCGAGAAGCAAGCTGACGGGAAATGGTTCCTCCCCCCGTCAGAGCGCAACAAAGGCCCGATACTCGATGTTCTTTCGCGCGTTCTGCCCACCCGGGGCGTTGTGCTGGAGATAGCCAGCGGTACGGGACAGCACGTCGTTCATTTCGCCAAGGCGCTCCCGCGCCTCACTTGGCAGCCGTCCGATCCAGATCCGGAACTTCGCGAGTCCATTGCACTGCGCGTCAGGGAGGAACAGCTGGCAAACGTCAATCCGCCCATCGAGCTTGACGTGACCGGATTCCCTTGGCCTTTGCAGACGACCGATGCGGTCGTGTGCATCAACTTGATTCACGTGGCGCCGTGGTCCGCCACGCTGGCATTGTTCAACGGCACGAGGGCCTTGCTTCCGACCGAGCATGTTCTGTTCTTATACGGACCATACCGCCGCTTCGGTCGACACACGTCCGAGAGTAATGAGCAGTTCGATTCTGACCTTCGTGCGCACGATCCCGAGTGGGGTCTTCGCGACCTTGAAGCGGTCTCCGCGGCTGCCGCTTCGTCCGGATTCCTACTGGCCGAGATCGTCGAAATGCCGGCAAACAACTTCAGCTTGATTTTCAAGCGGACGTGAAGGCTGACAGTTTGTTGAAAATCGTCGCTGACGCCTCGATTTCGTCATGTTGGCGAAAGCCGGCATCCAGTAATCTGTTCTCGATGCGCATTTTCTTCTGAATCTACAGTTCGGGGTCACCGCTCGGTAACGCCGCGCAGGTCAGGCGACTGAAACAACCTCAACCCTAGGGTGCCCAGCTTCATCCCTTGGGGTGCCAGAGAATCAATAGGATAGACGGGTCCGGACCACGGGCAGCGGTGCAAGCGCCAGCCCGGCGCCACGACAGCAGCCCGCATGGCGCATTTTTTGCTGCGTAGTCCCCCGGAGTAGGAAAACCGCGCAATCGTCCTTGGATTGCAGGTATTCCGTGCTGATAAATGGACGGTCCGTCTGATTGCGCACGGTTGCGCTCCGGGGTCACGTCAATTCGAACCCGGGGGGCATATGCCTGAGGCTGATTCGGAAATATGGGAGTTCCTCCGCGACCTGGAGGCGGCGGGGGACGTCTGGACTTGGCACCGCAAAGTCGGCGGAGTCGTGGAGCGGCGGTCGGAAGGACCGATCATCGGGCTCAGCAACGCGCTGGTGAACGCCATGAGAAACGGGTTCATTGCGCGTAAGCATGTTTGGGTGGTCTCCCATAAGGAATTTGATACCCGTTATGCGCCTGGGGCGGCAGCGAGCGCTGCTCGCCGAGCTCCGCCGACGCTTCCGCCACGACAAGCTCCGCCGACGCTTCCGCCGCGAGGCAATCGGAACGCGCAGGGCGCGCCGGGAGTCGGGTAGGGTAGGATCGGGTCCTAGGTACCATAGTGGAGAGGAGGACCTTCCGTGGGGTTTCGATGTGAAATAAATTACATACTCAAGTTAGGGAAGGGCCAAGGGCAAACCTCTTCGTTAGAAGAAGGTAAGACCTACGATTTTGAGAAGGATGGAAGCCGAATTTACCCCGTGGATGCTCCAATTGATCTGGCAAACGACGAGTGGACGGTAGTAGCTCGTATTGCAGTTCGCAAATTCTGTGTTAGCAGTGACAAGACCACCGGGTCATTTGAAGTGCTAAGCATTTACGATACCTCAACCAGCACAGCGATCACGCAGGCCATTAGAAAGGGCGAAGAACGAAACGATACCAGGTAAATATCCCCGGCAGAGCCGGGAGAGCTGGGGACATGGCGATACTGTCGCTCGCTCTCGCATTGGCGGGTGGTGCGTTCGCCCAGGACTATCCGACGCGGCCCGTCCGACTGGTGGTCGCTTCGTCCCCCGGCAGCGGCGTGGACATCGTCGCGCGCCTCGTGGCGCAGCGCATGAGCGAAGCGATGGGCACGCAGCTCTTCGTGGACAATCGCGCCGGGGCCGGCGGCACGATCGGCGCACAGCACGTGGCGAAGTCGACGCCCGACGGATACACGCTGCTGATGGCAGCGCCGTCCTTCGTCATCAATGCAACGCTCGTTCGCAAGTTACCCTACGACGTCATACGGGATTTCTCGCCCGTGGGCCAAGCCACCACCGGCCACTACATCGTCGTGGTTCACCCTTCGCTGCCCGTGCGCAACCTGAAGGAGCTGGTGGCGCTGGCCAAAGCCCGGCCCGGCCAGCTCAACTTCGGTTCCGGCGGCAACGGCAATTCCACACACCTTGCCGCGGAGTATTTCAAGAGCCTGGCCGGGATCGACATGGTACACGTGGCGTACAAGGGTTCCGGACCGGCGGTCACCGACCTCATCGCCGGGCAGATCCATCTCACCTTCTCGAACGTGACAGCGGTGGTCCCGCACGTGAAATCGGGCAAGCTGCGGGCACTTGCCGCCAGCGGCCAGGGCCGTTCGCTCGCGCTGCCAGACGTGCCCACCGTGGCGGAGGCCGGGTTTCCCGGCTACGTTGTCACGTCCTGGTTCGGCATAGTCGCGCCTGCGCGCACGCCGCCGGATGTCATCGCGAAGCTGAGCACCACACTCACCGGCGTCATGCGCGAGCGCGACATGCGCGACCGGCTCGCGGGCGAAGGAGCAGAGCCGGCGCCCAAGCCTCCCGGTGATTTCGGGCGGTTGATCGAAAGCGAGGTGGCAACGTGGGCCAAGGTCATCGAGCGCGCGGGACTCCAATGATCCGGGCAGTAAGACAACGTACCTCCTCGTCGCACCGTGATATGTTCACGGTCAGCCGATAGCATCCACCGCGAGCACAGCCATGCCCATGATCCGCGTAGGTGATGACCTCGAGATGCACTACCTCGTCGACGACTATACCGATCCCTGGGGCGATCCGGAAACGGTGCTCCTGCTGCACGGCAGCTCAGAGAGTAGCGCGATGTGGTTCGGCTGGGTGCCGCAGCTCGCGCGGCACTTCCGCGTGGTACGCCCGGACATGCGCGGCTTCGGCGCCTCGAGCCCGATGCCGCGCGACTATCCGTGGCCGCTCGACCGGATCATAGACGACTTCGTCGCACTTATGCACCATCTCGGCATCGAGCGCTTCCACCTGGTCGGCGCCAAGATCGCCGCGACCATCGCGCGCCGATTCGCAGCGCGCTTTCCCGATCGGGTTCGGACTCTCACACTGGTCGGCGCCCCGCCGCCCCGGCGCGATCATGCGGATGGCACGGTCGCCAAATGGCACGCGCTTGCGGAGCGCGAAGGCGTGGAGGGCTGGGCGCGCAGCACGATGTCCGGACGGCTCGGTAGCACCTTCACCGCCGCGGGCCAGGAGTGGTGGGTGAAGCTGATGGGCCGCACGCCGCTTTCGACGTGGTTCGGGTTTGTCGAGACGATACCTACCTGGGATGTCGCCGCGGATCTGCCGCGTATCCAGTGCCCGACGTTCGTCATTACGACCGAAGGTAGCGCGCTGGGCTCGGTGGAGAGCATGCGGGCCTGGCAGCAGAAGATTCCGAACTCGACGCTGCTGGCCCTGCCGGGCGACTCGTTTCACGTCGCGGCGACGGATCCGGAACGGTGCGCGCGGGAGACGCGTGACTTCATACTGCGCTCGGCACGCCGCGCGTGATGAGTGTAGTGGGGCTGCAGGTACTGGCCTGGTCCGACCCGAGCTATTACCATCTCGGAGAATTCATATGCCTACCAGTGATTTCTTCAGCGCCACGTATGCGGAGGCCCGGGGTAAGTTCCTGGAGGCGGCCAGCGCGGCCGGCGCGCGCTTGGCCACGTATTGCTTACCCGCGCGTCGCGGCCCACGAGACGAGCTGCTTGGCACCGACGTCGCCATACTCGGCCCCGACGCGCCTGACGCGGTGCTACTCCTGATCTCGGCAACCCACGGAGTGGAGGGGTTCTGTGGGTCGGGCTGTCAGGTCGGGTATCTCGCCGATCAGCTTTTTGGCTCGCTGCCTCCCGGCACCAGCACGATCCTGATTCACGCCCTCAACCCGTATGGCTTCGCCTGGCTGCGCCGGGTCAACGAGGACAACGTCGACCTTAACCGCAACTTCTGCGACTTCGCACGACCACTTCCGGATTCATCACCGTATGAGGCGATTCACGAGTGGCTGATCCCCGAGGAATGGGAGGGCGCGAGCCGCCAAGCGGCCGACGCCGCGCTGCAGAAGTACATCCAGGAGCGTGGAATGCCTGCGTTCCAGGCAGCGATCTCGGGTGGCCAGTACACCCGGCCGGCGGGGCTCTTTTACGGCGGAACCGGAGAAAGCTGGTCCAACACCACCCTCCGACGCATCTTGAGGGAACACCTCGCGCCAACTGCGAGGAAGTTGGCCGTACTCGATTTTCACACCGGCCTCGGTCCGACGGGCTACGGGGAGCCGCTGTACGGCGGTCCGCCGGGAGAGAGCCTCGAACGGGCGAAGAAGTGGTACGGGCCGGAGCTGACCACCTTTGTGGAGGACAATTCGACGTCCGCGATCGTCACCGGCGCTCTTGGAGGAGCTTTTCTCGATCTGGCCCCCGCGGTTCAAGTGACCTACCTGGCTCTGGAGTACGGGACGCGGCCGATCCTGGACGTCCTTACCGCCCTCCGCGCCGACCATTGGCTGCATGCCGTTCCCGACCGACAAACACCGCTGCGCGATGAAATCGAGCGGCAGGTCCGGGATGCTTTCTACATGGATACACCGGCGTGGAAAGCTGCCGTCTATGGACGGGCCGCGGACTTCGTTCTGCGTGCAGGCCGCGGGCTTGCATCGTCCTGACGGTTGAATCGCGAGCTAGTAGTACTACGGCCTGCTGACTTGATATATCGCGGCCCCGGGCTTTTGGGCACTGCTTACCGTAATTGCCTTTTCTGTGACCGTGACAACAATCGCACCCACCCCTTCGAGCTGCGCTAGCGCCGTCGGGAAGGTGTTCCGCCGAGCCCGTGGCATGTCGGCCTTCATCGCAGCAAAGAGGGCGTCGTAGTCGATCTCGATGAGCTGGGGCATTGCTAGCATAGGCTCGCTACCTTCCCTGGAAGTGGACGGCTGGAGAATATGCGGGGCGGGATGATGTGCGCCGTCAGTGAGAGGCCCATTCGCTTGTAGTGATTGCCCGACAGCGCGCCCTTTGGAATCGCGTTTGGGATATAAAGGACGCTTAAGGCGCCGGTAAGCGCGCCCAGAGAGATCCACATGGCGATCGAGCTCGCAATCGCCACGGCGGGCCGCGGCGCTATCGGGAAGCAAAGGTAGCGGCGGGAGTGAGCTACGATCGCGTGCCCCAACCGGCCGGGCGTGGATCCGTCTGCAGCGGTAACGCGGCTGGCTGAAAGCTCGATCAGAAGTAACGGTCCGCCTGCCGGCATTGCAGGCCGCAGGACGCGTCGATTCTCTGACGGCGGAACGGGACAACCGAAGCGCGAGCGCCTCCAGGGCGCTTCCGCGGCAAGTAAAGGATTCTTCGCAACCTTCGGCCCACATTAACTACAAGCGAATACCAGCCTGCTGACAGCGGCGCCACCTTGTTGGCGGTACGCTTCTGAACCAATTCCGGCAGGAGGCAAAATGTCAGACGAAAGCAAGGTTGGCCGCGACCGCATCGATCTCGAACAGGACGATGAGGTTCGCGAATGGTACCAATCGCACGGCGTCACTGAGGACGACGTGCGCAATGCGGTCACGGAGGTCCAGAGTTTCATGGCTATGCTGGAAATCCTCGTTGACCACCGCACGGATGCCCACACGGCGACTCAGGCGCGCGAAGTAGCGGAGGATTCCAGCAACAACAAGTGAGCAGCGCGCACGCCGGAAACGAAGGCCCGCAGGAGGCAGGCCTGTCTTTCCATGGCACCTTTGTCCCTAGGCGATCCTGCGTCGGCGCAATTGACCGTCAACTAGTAGACCAGCATCGAGGCCGGGGCGATTATCTCCATAACTTCCAGCCAGTGCATGTCGACATCGATGACGATTTCATCGAGGTCGCTCGGCGAGCATCCGGCCTGCGCCCATGCTTCTGCCGTCGTGTCGAGCATCGCCATCGCCGGTTCCATGGCCGCCCGGTCACTGGCCATCAGATGCGACACTTTGCTGCCCAGGTGAACCAATGCCGCTTCCTTTTTGAACGCTGCCGCATCTCCGTACCGATGGTGAAAGCGCACGGGCATGGTCAGCGACGCAGGCAGGTTCCAGTGCTCGAGCAATAGTGCACCGACATCCGCATGAGTAAAGCCGAGCACGGCGGCTTCGGCTTCGGCTTCGTCTTGCACCTTACCGGCGCGCACCGCTTCCAGGATTTGAGTCGAAATGACAGGGAGCTGGTGATACAGGACGAGTTTGCCGACATCGTGCATCAGGGCCGAGATAAATATCCGCTCGTGGTGGCGGCCCAAGCTCGACTCGGCCAAACCCCGTGCAACCAGCGCGGCGCGTACGCTGTGCTGCCAGAACGATTCCATGTCGACCAGCTTCGACGAGATATTCCTGAACGTCTGGGCGGCCGACGTAGCCAGCACGAGCGAATACAGCTCGCCGATCCCGATCATCACGACCGCCTCCGATATCGTGTCGACCGGCCGTCGCAGACCGAAAGAGGCACTGTTCACAACGCGCAATAGCCGGGCGGCAAGCACTGGATCCAGGTTCACCACCTCGGCAATGTCTGAGCTCGCCGCGTCCGGGTCGGTCAGGAGCTCATTCAAGCGCATTGCGGCATCGGGCAACGACAACAAATGCTCGGTTCTGGTGACCAGTGTTTCGATAGAAATAGGCGGCGGCGAATCAAAGGTCTTTGGCGTGGCAAGCGTGGCATGCATGGCGACGGCCCCCGTGGCGCAAGATTCAACAGGTGTCGGAAACGATTACGGCATCCGACCCGCGGGGCTTGAGTCCTGACGACCTCCTGCGTCGAGTCTTTCGCTAATTCAATGACTTAGTCTTTCCGGCGGGAACTCCGCCAGGCTGATATTATCGTTTCGCGCCAGTACCCACCTTCATCGTCGCGCACCCGCTCAACCACGTAGCGCAGAAGTCGCCCTATGACAGACGAGCAGTTCAAACAGCTGATGGCTGAGTCGCGAAAGCTTCAGTGGTACTTGGTTGCCATTCTGATCGCGCTGATGTTTATTGCAGGATTGCTTTACTGGCCCCGCTGACCGGCTCCCGCACCGCTCGACCACGTCGCCCCGTTTGCCCGCTCGCCTCGTGTGATCTTGCCGACCTGCGAAGTAGCCACTGCGGCGGGGTAAACTCCGCACGCGCAATTGTTTCCGGAGGGAACTCACATGGCGACGGTATCGGTCGCTGGCACGGTCATTATTGCGAAATTCCCCGTGACACTGGCGGCCATGGGGGTCTTCGCCGCGACGGCCATTCCGGATGCCGCCGCCCAGCCCACCGCAGCGTCCTACCCGACGAAACCTGTCCGGCTCGTCGTTGCCGTCAATCCCGGCGGCAATCTCGATCTGCTCGGCCGTGCTGTCGCGCAGAAGTTGAGCGAGGGCCTGGGACGCCAGGTGATCGTTGAGAACCGGCCGGGAGCCAACACCACTATCGGCACCGAAAATGTCGTCCGCTCAGCGCCCGACGGCTACTCTGTGCTCATGATTGCAGGCAGCTCCCTGGTGGGGCCGCTGATGATGCGCAATCCGCCCTACGATCCGTTGCGTGATCTCGCCGGGGTGAGCCTTATCGCCAAGCTGCCGCAAATTCTGGTGGTACATCCTTCGGTGCCGGCGCATAGCGTGCGCGAGCTGATCGCGCTGGCTAAGGCGCGTCCGGGAGAGCTCAATTGCGGAACCTCCGGCAATGGCTCGGGATCGCATTTCTCGATGGAATTCTTCAACCGGCAAGCCGGCGTGCGCCTGACGCGCATCCCTTACAACGGGGATGCGCAGGCGCTCATCCAGGTGCTGGGCGGGCAGTTGCCGCTCAAGTTCGAGAACACGAGCACGGCGATAGCGCACGTCAATGCCGGCCGGCTGCGCGCACTGGGTGTGACCAGCGCAAGACGCTCCGAACTGGTGCCCAATGTGCCCGCGATCGCGGAAACGCTGCCTGGCTTCGAGTCGACTGTCTTCAATGGCCTGGCTGCCCCTGCCGGCACACCGAGAGAAATCCTGGTGCGCCTCCAGGGCGAAATCGTGAAGTTCACGCAGGCGCCGGACATACGCACGCGCTTCCTCCAGCAGGGTGTAGAGTTGCAGGCGAGCTCTTCGCCCGAGGACTTTGCCGCCTACCTCAAGTCGGAGCACGCGAGAGCATCGAAGCTCGTGAAAGAGCTGGGTATCACGCCGGAATGACGCTCACTGGCTGGCTGAAACAGCGAGGAGTTACGACTGCCGTGCATACGCCTGCGTCCTGATGACCAATCACGTGCATTTGCTGAGCCTCACAGCCTTGCTCGCCTGCGCGGTCTGCGCACCGGCGCATGCAGGCATTACCCGAATCGTAATCGATCGCATCGAAGCGCCGACTTTCGCAGGACTCAGCTTTGGCGACACCGGTCAGTACGAGAAGCTCTCGGGACGCGCGTTCGGCGAAGTGGATCCCGCGAATCCGCTCCATGCCGACATCCCCTACATCAAGGAGGCGCCGCGCAACGCCCGCGGTCACGTGGAATACGCGGTCGACATCAGCATCATCAAGCCGGCCGACCCCGCAAAAGGCAATGGCACGCTCTTTTACGACGTCGTGAATCGCGGGTCCCGCCGCGCATTCGACGTATTTCATGTGGGTGCGCCCGGCGGTAACGATCCGTCGACCGCCGCGGACAGCGGAGACGGCTTTCTGCTGCGGCAGGGTTACACACTCGTCGTAAGCGGTTGGCAAGGCGATGTCCTGCGCGGAGGCAATCGCTTCATTGCGAGCTATCCCGTTCCCACGCGCGGAGGCAAGCCGATCACCAAGACAATCACCGCGGAGTTCATCGTCACCCAGCCCACCTACACGCTCTCTATTGGGTGGGACAACGGTGGCTCGCTGCGCCCGCATCCGGCCGTCGAAAGCGGCATGGCGAATGCTCAGCTCATCAAGCGCACGCACGCGCATGCAGTGGACGAAGTAATCCCTCGCGATCAGTGGTCTTTCGGGCGCTGCCCCGATGGCAAGACCATCACGCCGACGAACGTCGATCTATGTCTCCCCGAAGGCTTCTCGGGGGATTACGTCTATTACCTCGTTTATGAAGCCCAGGATCCACTGGTGATGGGCCTCGCGTTCGCCGCAACGCGCGATATCGTCTCCTTTCTGCGTTATGACACCAGTCCGGCAAATCCGCTCGTTGCCCACTCCGGCCGCGCACGGCAACCCAACACGATCCGGCGCGCGATCGGTTTCGGACGCTCGCAAAGCGGTCGCTTCGTGAAGGATTTCGTTTATCGCGGCTTCAATCAGGACGAGGCGAAGAGGATCGTGTTCGACGGGGTCATCACGTTGACCGGGGGCTCCAGGCGCACGAACGTCATGGAGGAGTTCTCGATGCCGGGGCGGTTTTCCACGCCGCTCGTGGGACATTTCTCCGCCGGCGATCAGTTTCCGTTCACCTATGAGACTTTGCGCGATCCGATCACGGGCCGGAGCGATGGCTGGCTGCGCAAATGCCGCGAGCAGGCTGCCTGTCCCAAAATCATGCATTGGGATTCAGCGACGGAGGCGTGGGGCGCGCGGGCATCGCTTGTCGCAACCGATCCGCTCGGCAAATTCGACGTGGCCATCCCGGCGAACGTCCGCATCTATTACTTCGCGAGTACTCAGCACGTGCCCGCCACCGTGGAGGGGGCGCGCATCTGCCAGAACCTCACGAACCCGAATCCGTACAAGGAAGGGATGCGTGCGCTGCTCGTCGCGATGCAGAACTGGATCGACACCGGCAAGTCGCCGCGACCGAGCGGCATGCCGACGCTCGCCGCAGGCGAGCTCGCACGGCCGCTTCCCGCGAGCGAATTCGGCTTTCCGCAGATCCCCGGGCATCGTTATACCGGAGAGGCCAATCACCTTTTCGTCAACGATGAGAGCGTGCAGCCGCCGCGCCACGTGCCGGATAAGCAATACGCCGTGTACGTGCCGAAAGTCGATCGCGACGGTAACGAAATCGGCGGTATACGCTCGGTCGCGCTGCAGGTGCCGCTCGGCACATATATGGGCTGGAATCTGCGGCGGAAGGGCTACATGGAGGACCGCTCGTGCTACCTCAACGGGTCGTTCATTCCTTTTTCCCGCAAGAGAGCTGAGCGCGGTGACGATCCTCGTCTATCGCTCGAAGAGCGCTACGGCAGCAAAGAGAAATACGTTGCGCTCGTCGAAGCCGCCGTGAAGCGGATGCAGCAGGAGGGTTTCCTGCTGGCGGATGATGCAGAGCGCGTCATAGCCGACGCGCGCAAACAGGAGCTGGGTTTCTAACGACGGTGGGAACATCGATCTGTTGCGAGGATGGGAGTGGCCTAAAAGGGGCCAAGCTTAATTAGCGGTAAGGTCGGACGGGATCTGTCGCGAGCCAATTTGAGCCTGGCCCCTTTTACGTTATTGAAATCGCTACTTGATTCAATATGCTCAACTAATCTAGACTCTTACAACGTGTTTCAGCGCCAATCGAAAGGGTGAAACCAGCCGTCCAGAGATAGCCGCACTTTAGGGAGAAACTCGCCATGCCCACACCGCAACGTATCCGGTTTTCCGATGCTATCGAGCCGTTGGTCCAGTTTATCGAGGACACGCCCCCCTCGGAGATTCTGGATCGCACCCTGGACAAGCTGCGTTCCGGGGTACCGACGCAGACCATGCTGACTGCCTCGGCCCTTGCGGTGACCCGCTCTACTGACATGCCGCCGGGGCATCACGGCGGCGCGCTGCATGCCCTCGCAGGCCTGTACGCCGTATCGAAGACGGTCGGGCGCCTGGAGGGCGAGCAGCGCTTTCTACCGGTGCTGCAACACGTGGCGCTCGCGAACAAGCACATCAACCACCCGGAGATGGGGCCATACCAGCTGCTGGAGTTCGCGCCGCTGGACGCGGGCGGGGTCGAGAAGACCAAGGCGGCCTTCCTGAAAGCGGTCGGGCGCGGCGAGTGGAACAACTCGGACCATCTCTTCCAATGGCTCTGGCAGAACGTGCCGGCGACAGAGGCCTTCGATCTGCTGATGAGCGTGGCGATCCCGAAGAATTGGAACGATGACCATTACTTCATGTTTCCGGGCGCCTTGTGGCGCTCCTTCGAGACCGGAGTGCTCGACAAAGCGCTGCTTCCTGTCCTGATGCGGCCGGTGGTGCGCTATGTGGCCCGCCAGCCCGTCCCCCCGAGCAACCCGATGCCCTCGCCGCTGCCGGAGATCGAAGCCCTGATCGAGGAGCACCAGTTGTTGAGCCGCATCCTCCGCCAGCGGAGCGGGGAGGATGAGACTGCGGCGATCGGCGAGCTCGGCGAAGCCATCAGGCGGGTCGACGTGTTTGCCGAGATTCCCCGGTTGATGGCAAAAGCACTGGCGGATGGGCTGTCGCTCGAAGGCGGCGGCGAAGCCCTGTCCATCGGGGCCGCCGGTCTGTTCCTCCGCTCCCTCGGCGGGAATCCAATGGATGTCCACCTCCACACCAGCATCAATCTGCGGCGCTTCCTGCTGCGGCAGGACGGACTGGCCCTGAAGAGCAAGGTGCTGCTGCTGTTGACCTGGCATACCGGCCCGGAGATCCGCTCGACCGCGAATCGCATGGAGCCGGCTCCGCAGCCGGATATGACCGCCGTTGCCGCGCTTCCGCCGCGCACGCAGGACGAATTGCTCGACGCGATCGCGCACAGCATCTACAACCAGCCTCCGACCGACTGGTCCAAGGTGACCAATCTCGGCCGGATGATGGCGGTGCCGGAAGTCAAAGGGACAGTGAACCTCGCCCAGCAATATGTGCAATGCGGGTATGACGCACAGGCGTTGATTGCGCGTCTCGCCGAGATTGTCTGCCACGATAATTTCACCGAGATGCATGCCTTCAAGCATCACCAGGCGATCGTGGAAGAATTCCACGCCACCCGGGAGCCCTGGCGCTGGATGCATCTGGTCTGCGGTGCCCAGGCCGCGGCGATTTCCTTCGGCAAGAACATGACCGTCTACGAGGAGTACCTGGAACTGCTCCACGCCGCGTAGCCTCGGATACGCAAACAAGGTGCCAAAAAAACTGCCGCTGACCGCGGCGGCGAAGGACGCGGGGCCTCCTCACGCCCCAAGCGCTTGAACGCTGCCGCTGCACCGGCCATCGTCGCCACAGCGCGCCGGGCGGCGCAGACGGAGCACCAACCATGAGCGCAGTCATCGAGCCTGGCCGCTTCGGCAGCGGCCATGCGGTGCGCCGGATCGAGGATCCGGCGCTGGTCAGTGGCCGCGGCCAGTTCGCCGACGACATCTCACTGCCCGGGCAGACCCATGCCGCGTTCGCGCGCTCGACCTGTGCCCACGCGGTGCTGAAATCGGTAGATGTCGACAGCGCCCGCGCCATGCCCGGCGTGCTGGCCGTGTACACCGGCTCCGACCTGGTCGCTGCGGGCGTCAAGGCGATGCCGGGGCCGGCCGGGTTCACGCGCCCGGACGGCAGCACCGCCGCGTCGGCACCGTTGCGCGCGCTGGCGCACGAGCGCGTGCGCTTCGTCGGCGAGGCCGTGGCGCTGGTCGTCGCCGAGACGCGCGAGGCCGCGTACGCTGCCGCCGACGCGATCCTCGTCGACTATGAAGAGCTGCCGGCAGTGACCGAACCGTTCGACGCGCTGCGGCGAGGTGCGCCACAGCTGTGCGACGCCGCGCCCGACAACATTGCCGCAGAGATGCGCCACGGCGACGTCGCAAAGGCCGCCGCAGCGTTTGCCTCCGCGGCCCACCACATCGTCGTGGATATCGACAACCAGCGCCTGGCGCCGTGCCCGCTCGAGCCGCGCTGCGTCAATGCTGCGATCGAGGAAGGCAGCGGACGGCTGGTGATTCGCCTGAGCAGCCAGATGCCCACCGGCGTACGCGACGCCATCGCCGACGCGCTGCCGGGCTTGAGCGCCGGGCAGGTGCGGGTGCTTGTCGGCGACGTCGGCGGTGGCTTCGGCATGAAGACCGGTTACTACCCCGAGGACATCGCCGTCGCCTGGGCGGCGTGGACACTCAAGCGCCCGGTCAAGTGGCGCGCCGAGCGGATCGAGGAATTCCTGTCCGCGGTCCACGGCCGTGATGTCAAGAGCCGTGCCGAGCTGGCGCTCGACGCGCAAGGCAAGGTGCTGGCGCTGCGCGTGCGTGGCATTGCCAACGTCGGCGGCTACGCGCTGGAAGTCGGGGTCGCGATCCAGCTGCTGGTCGGCCCCTGGGTCTCGACCAGCATCTACGACATCCCGCTCATCGACCTGCGCTTCACCGCGGTGATGACCAACACCGCCCCCACCGGCGCCTACCGCGGCGCCGGCCGGCCCGAGGCGATCTACATCATCGAGCGGTTGATGGACGCCGCGGCGCGCCGCCTGGGCCAGGATCCGTCGGCGCTACGGCGGCGCAACATGATCCGGCCCGAGCAGATGCCCTACACCAACGCGATGGCACAGGTGTACGACAGCGGCCGCTTTGCGCAGATCCTCGACCAGGGCCTGGCGCTGGCCGACTGGGACGGCTTCGCCGCCCGGCG
Organism: Burkholderiales bacterium; assembly: GCA_035649495.1. Classification (GTDB taxonomy): domain Bacteria; phylum Pseudomonadota; class Gammaproteobacteria; order Burkholderiales; family SG8-41; genus SG8-41. The sequence continues at coordinate 16,478 of DASRJL010000173.1, forward strand.
CGAGGCGTCGAAAGCGAAGGGCAGGCTGCGCGGCCGCGGCATCGCCACCTACCTAGAGTGGACCGGCGCCATGGCGCTCGAGGAAACGGTGACGGTGAACGTCACCGCCGACGGCTACATCGAGCTCGACTCGGCCACCCAGGCGATGGGTCAGGGCATCGCGACCAGCTACGCGCAACTGGTGGTGGACGTCTTCGGCGTGAGCATCGACCGCATCCGCGTGCTGCAGGGCGACACCGATCGTGCCAGCGGCTTCGGCAGCGCGGGGTCGCGCTCGCTCTTCGCCGGCGGCGCGGCGGTGGACGCGGCGTCGCACCGCACGATCGCCGAAGCGAAGAAGCTGGCCGGCGAGGCGCTGGAGGCGGCGGCCACCGATATCGAGTACGCGGCCGGGCGATTCAGCGTCGCCGGCACCGACCTCGGCATCGGCCTGTTCGAGCTCGCCGCACGCCAGCCCGAGACCCGTATCCGCGTCGGCGCCACCACCACCGCCGGCGGCCCGAGCTGGCCCAACGCCTGCCATGTCTGCGAGATCGAGATCGACCCGGCCACCGGCGCGGTGGCGATAGTGGCCTATGCGTCGGTCAGCGACATCGGCCGCGTCATCAGCCCGGCTATCGTCCGCGGCCAGGTCGAGGGCGGCGCGGTGCAGGGCATTGGCCAGGCGCTGTGCGAGGCGGTGCGCTACGACCGCGCGTCCGGCCAGCTGCTGTCGGCGAGCTTCATGGACTACGCGCTGCCGCACGCCGACGGCTTCACCGGCTTCAAGACCGAGTTCGACACCTCGATCCCGTGCCTGACCAACGCGCTGGGCGCCAAGGGCGTCGGCGAGCTGGGCACGATAGGCGCGACGCCGGCGGTGGTCAATGCGGTGATCGACGCGCTCGATTGCGCTGGGTTGGGCGCGGCGGCGGAGCAGGTGCAGATGCCGCTGACGGCGGAGCGGGTGTGGCGGGCGGTGAATCTGAGGGCGTTCGATACGTCGCCGTTCACGGAGCACTTGTGACAATCGCAGCTCGTCGAGCTGCAGAAGAGCTTGCCGGACTTTCGAGCGTCACCACATCGTCCCTTTTGCCATCTGCCACAGACAGTGACGCTGCAGGTCCCGGTGCAGGTCCAGGATCATGTTGATCGGCCGCGGCAGCGGTGAGACAAGGATGGAAGAGGCATGAAGCTTACCTATCGCTGTATACGTGCTGCAATCATGGCTGGCGTTATCGCGCTGGCGCCCGTGATCGCCGCTGCGCAGAACAGGGATTATCCGAACCGCTCGATCCGCATGGTCGTGCCGTTTGCTCCCGGGGGCGGCACGGACATCGTTGGGCGCCTGCTGGCGGAGAGCCTCGGCACTGCTCTGGGCACGAGCGTCGTGGTCGACAACCGGCCCGGCGGCGGCAGCACGGTAGGCACCGCCATCGTCGCGAGGGCGACGCCCGACGGGTACACCGTGCTGCTCAACACCCTCGACCTGGCTGCCAGCCCCTCGCTCTTCAAGAAACTGCCTTACGATCCCCTGCGCGATTTTCTCCCCGTATCGCTGGTCGCGGAGCAGCCGAACCTGATGGTGGTCCATCCTTCGCTGCCTGCGAAAACATTGAAGGAGTTCAGCGCGTACGCGCAGGCCAATCCCGGGAAGCTCACCTACGGTTCGTCCGGCGTCGGTACCGTCACCCACCTGGCGACGGAGTTGCTGCTGATGGGCATCCAGCGCAGCATGATCCACGTGCCCTACAAGGGCATAGGGCCCGCGGTCACTGCACAGTTAGGGAACGAAACCACGATGCTCATTTCGACGTTCGCTTCGGCGCTGCCGTACGTGAAAACCGGACGACTGCGCGCCCTCGGCGTGACGGCGCTCAGCCGGGCGAGCCTGCTGCCGGATGTGCCCACCGTAGCCGAGGCCGGCGTTCCCGGTTACGAATTCACCGTGTGGTACGGTCTGGTGGTGCCGGCCGGCACGCCGCGCCCCATCGTGGACAGGCTCAACAAGGAGACCGTGGCACAATTGAATACGGCAAGCGTGCAGCAGCGCTTCGATGCCCAAGGCCTGAACGTCACCCCGTCCACGTCGGCGCACTACGTGGACAAGCTGAAATCGGAAACAAAGAAATGGGCCACGGCCGCGCAGGTGGCAAAGATCCAGCCGGAGTGATTTTCTCCTTCACTTAGAGCGGCGATTTAGGCTGGGAAAATGGCCTTCTAAGGCTCCAAACGGACGATATTGGATCGCCTTATTCCGCGCGATCAGAGAGTTGCGCGGGTCAGACCCCGGTGTGGATCCCGCGGTTGACCGCTTTCAGCCGCCGGCGATAAAGTGGCGGTGAGTGCAGAAGGTGGTTTCACCCCCACTCGTTCACGACGGGGGAATCTGTGGACGGCTTTCGCACAATCGCAATTTCATTGCTGGTGGCGGTTACAGCAGCCACCTCGCCAACACCTGCGTTGGCGCAGACCTTCCCGACCAAGGCGATCAGATTCATTGCGGGAGGTGCGGGGTCGCCGGCGGACATGCGCGTCCGTCAGGTCGCGGAAAAACTCAAGGAATCGCTGGGTCAGCCGGTGGTCGTAGACAACCGGCCGGGGGCGAATGGCGCGATCGGGGCGAAGCTGGCTGCAAGGGCGGCGCCGGACGGCTATACGCTGTTCAATTGCACTATCCTGCACGCGCTGAACGACCTGCTCAATCCGGATCCATCGTCCCGCCTGAACAAGGAGCTTGTTCCCATTACGCGGCTCACATCAGGGCCGCCCATTCTGGCCGTGAACCCATCGATTCCCGCTGCGTCGTTGCACGAATTCATCGCCCTGGCAAAGGCCAGGCCCGGTGCCTTGAGTTACGCCGCTTCGTCACAAGGCAGTGTCATTCACCTGCTCGGGGAATTGATCAAGTCGAAGGCCGGCATCAATATCAGAGCAATTTCCTACAAGTTCACGTCCCAGGAAATACCCGATGTACTCGGCGGTCACATCAACGGGACCCTCAACTACTACAATATCCTTGGCCCGCATATCAACAGCGGCAAGCTCAGAGCGCTCGCTGTCGCCAGTGCGAAGCGCCTCCAGGCGGCGCCTGCTATACCGACGATGTCGGAGGCCGGTCTGCCGGGCGCGGAAGCTACCGGATGGAATGGCGTCTGCGTGCCTGCCGGCGTGCCGCAGCCGGTAATCGACCTCCTGCACCGGGAGGTGGTGAAAGCCTTGAACGATCCCGTGATCAGAAATCAGATCATCGAGACCGGCGCCACCGTCGGCGGTGATCGACCCGAGGAATTCGCTGCGTATATCCGCGCGGACCTGATAAAGTGGGGCAAGGTCATCAAGGATTCTGGAATCAGCGCGCAATGATCCGGTGCCGGATCCGCGAATTTCTGTGGCGCATGTCATGAAGATAGTTTCACTGGTCCGAGCGACCAATACCGGATTCCTCTTTTTGCTTGCAGGCAGCGTCGTGGCGCAGGCCGCTGAAATCAAGGTGATGGTATCCCCCGGCTTTGTCCCGGTCATGCGAGACGTCGGGCCGACGTTCGAGCGCGCGACCGGACACAAGCTTGCGGTTTCGAGCGACACGCTCGGCGCAATCGTAAAACGTGTCCAGGGTGGCGAGATGTTCGATGTCGTCCTGGGCCCCCGGACCGCTATCGACGGCTTCGCGAAAGACGGCAAGGCGGCCGCGGGCAGTGTGACCGCGGTCGCGAGCGCCGGCATGGGAGTAGCCGTGCGCCAGGGCGCCGCGAAGCCCGACATCTCGTCGCCCGAAGCCTTCAAGCGCACGCTGCTCGCCGCAAAATCGATTACGTATCCTGATCCGAGCAACCTGGCGGGCAACCCCGCGCTGGGCATTCACTTCACGCGGGTGATCGAGCGCCTGGGGATCACCGACGAGATGAAATCGAAGACGGTTTTGCCCGGCTCGCTCAATATCGGAGAACTGGTTGCGAGCGGCGCGGCCGAGGTCGGCATTGCGCAACTCCAGAATCTGAGCCGGACCGCGGGTATCGAGATTGTCGGCCCGCTACCCGCCGATCTGCAGGACCCGGTCGTCTTTGCGGCGGCGATCATGGCCGGCGCCCGGGACATCGAGGCGTCCAGGGCGCTGATTGTGTTCCTCCTGCGCACGCCGGAGGCGGCGGCGGCGATGAGGGCGCAGCGTATGGACGCTGCCTATTGAGTGGTTATGGTGCCGTCCACCTCAAACCTGGCCTTGCACATCAGGCACTCGTAAAAGATGTCATCGCGACCCGCGACCGGATGCAGATCGCCCCAACCGCCCGCGACATAGCAAAAGGGGCACGGACGTTTTGTCGCTCTGGCGAGAACGGTGCGCCAGTGAACAACAAACGACTTGATTCCTGCTTCGCTCGTGCCGGCGCGGCGCAGGGCCGGCACCAGCGTGTCGAGCGGATCTGGCCGGTCCGGCAGCGATTCAGACATTGCGCGCGGTATTTCCTAGGAGTCCAGGTTGCAGTCGGCGAACACGAGCCCATTGGCCACACACCCTGACGCGGGATACGGCGCTCCGGCGGTGTCCTGCTCTTCCACTTGAATCGGCGAATCGACCGCGCCTTCAACCCGCGGCGAGATTGCGTAGCCCGTTCCTACCATCAGCACGAGAAGGATGGCGGCGATCAGGCGGGCGAAGCTCGAGATTCCGTTGACATCGTTTTGAGTGGTCGACATGGTGTTCTCCCTTGAGCTGTAGTTATTGCCATCGAATGGCTGGATCCAACTCTAAGGGGCCGGGCGCCTGCACGATATGAAGCGCCACACACGCGGGATGCGTAATATTGGCACGTGTGAGGGCATGCACTTACGGCCTGTGACCGACTTCACGGCCGTGAGCTAGAATCATGAGGAATCGGGGGGAAAGTCGCATGGGATGGCTGCTGGTTGCTGCCGTTGCCGTCCTGGCCATCGGCTTCCTGGTCTGGAAGCTCTCGGCGGGCAAGGTGCCGGAAGTCGGCGAAACGGCGCCCGGATTCTCGCTGCCGGACCAGGATGGCCAGGCGCACACGCTCGAGCGGTTCCGGGGGAAGTGGCTGGCGCTTTACTTCTATCCCAGGGACGACACGCCCGGATGTGTGCGGCAGGCCTGCGCGTTCCGGGATGACTGGCGCACCCTCGACGGTATGGGCGCGGCGGTCGTGGGCGTGAGCGTGGACGACGTGAGGAGCCATGGGGCGTTCGCGAAGCGCTACAGCCTGATGTTCCGGCTGCTTGCGGACACCACCGGTGGCGTCGCGACGCAGTACGGATCGATCTACAACCTGGGTCTCTTCAAGCTCGCGAAGCGCAACACTTTCCTGATCGATCCACAGGGCCGAATCGCGAAGGTTTATGCGCCGGCGGACGCCTCGACGAACTCGCAGGAAGTGATACGAGATCTTCAGACACTCAAGAGAACATGACTCATAGGCTCACAGCCCGACATGCTCAAATCCATTGACCACGTCGTCCTCACGACGGCCGACCTCGACAAGTGCCTCGATTTCTACACGCGCGTGCTCGGCATGCGGGTCGAGCGCTACGGGCAGGGGCGGATTGCGCTCCGCTTCGGTGACCACAAGTTCAACGTCCATCCCCCGGGCTTGAACGCCAACCTGGTGGCGCGGGTGCCCACGCCGGGCTCGCTCGACCTGTGTTTTCTCGCCGACCGGCCGCTCGACGAGGTGATCGCGCACCTCAAGCGGGAGAATGTCACCATCGTGGAAGGGCCGTCGAACCGCGCTGGCGCCCGCTTCACGATCCGGTCCGTCTATGTGCGGGATCCCGACGGGAATCTCGTCGAGATCTCGGAGCCGGCGAAGGAGTAACGCCTTTTCGATGAGCGATTTCTGGCCGAGTTGCGGCTTCAACCTCCTGCGCAAGGGGGCCGACGGCCGGCTCGTCGTGACGAACGACTACCTGCGGCTCTACTACCTGCGGCCCGAGCTGGCCCCGATCCCGGAATCGTGCGACGCGGAGCTGCGCCTGCACGCCGCGCTCCTGGACGAGCCTCACCGGGAGGTCGCCCCGGCCGAGGTCGAGGCCATCGCCGACCCGGACGCCCGCGAGAACTACGCCGTGCTCCTGCGCTTCCGCGAGCGGCTGCTCGCCGCGCCGACCCTGGAAGCGTTCTACGCGAAGCTGTTCCAGGAGGAGATCGCGATACCGCCGGAATTCATCCATCACACGGCGCAGGTCATCCTGCGCGCGATACTGGACGGAACGCAGGATGGTCTGGAGGCGCGCGCGGCGGAGATGTTCTTCCGCATGCAGCGCGTGACGGTGAACGATGGGGCGATCATGCTCGCGGACGCCGAGATCGTGGCGCGGCACGCCACGGGCGGGGGATTCGGCGACCTGGGAAGACTGTTGCGGCAGGGAGAGATCCCGGCGCGAACCGTGGACCTCGACGTGCTGGACACCGAGAGCGCGGGGCGCTACTTCGAGCGCGACGAGCGCTTCGATACCGTGCTTGCCTTGAACCCGGGCCAGCCGGGATGCCTCGCCTTCGCGCGCGTGCTGGAGCGGTGGATCGCGCACTTTCACGGCGTGCGCGTGACCGTCGAGTCCATCCGGGAGATTCCGGACGACGACTGGGTGTGGCACGCTGGTCTCGACGCCGAGGCGAGCGCGATGTTGAACGACATCTATAATGGCGGCGAGGTGGGGGAGGAGCGGATGAAGCGCGTGATCGGCCTGTACCGCATGGAATTCCGGGACCCCGTCGTGATGCGGCCCGAAGTGGCGGGGGCGCCGGTATTCCTGGGGCTCGCCATGGCGCCGGACGGAACGCTGCGCATGAAGCCGCAGAACCTGCTCCTGAACCTGCCGCTGGCGCGCCGCATCTGAAGACTGAAGCCATTTTGCAAATGGAAACCCAACCTGGATTGAATCCGGATCGCCGCTGGGAGGAGATCGTCGCCCGGCAAGAGGAGGACATCGACCTCGCCGAGGCGGCGCTTGCGATCGCAGCGGAGGAGTATCGCGGGCTCGACATCCCGCATTACCTCGCCCGCATCGACGAGATGGCGGCCACGCTCGGGCAGCGCCTGAGGCGCGACATCACGACGACGGATACCATCATCGCGCTCAACCATTACCTCTTCGACGAGCTGGGATTTTCCGGCAACGCCGCGGACTACTATGATCCACGCAACAGCTATCTCAACGAAGTGCTCGACCGCAGGCTCGGCATCCCCATCACGCTCTCCATCGTCTACGTCGAGGTCGGACGGCGGGTGGGCCTGGCGCTGCGCGGCGTGTCCTTCCCGGGGCATTTCCTCGTGAAGTGCGCGGTGCGCAACGGGACGATCGTGCTCGACCCGTATGTGCGCGGCGCGTCGCTCGGCATGGACGATCTGCGGCAGCGGATACGGGCGGTGCAGGGCGAAGCGGTGCAGGCGAGCGACGACGAGCTGCGCCGGATGCTCGCGGCCGCCGGCAAGAAGGACATCCTGGCGCGGGTCCTGCGCAACCTGAAGGGGATCTACCGGCAGAAGCAGCAGCTCGAACGGGCGCTTTCGGCTTCGATGCGCATCATCGCGCTCGATCCCCGGGCGGCCGAAGAGTATCGGGATCGCGGCGCCATCTATCTCGAGCTCGAGTGCTTCAGGGCGGCGCTGACGGACTACGAGCACTACCTGCAGTTGCGCCCGACGGCCGACGACGCGGAGGCGGTGAGCGGGAAGGTGGCAGAGCTGCGGCGGCTCGCTGCCAGGTTGAATTGAGGTTAAATCCGGACTCTTCGAGCCGGTTTAACTCCGCGCGTTCGAACGGACGCTCGGCTGCCGTTCACCGCGCGGTGACAGGCGGCAAATTGTAGCCATGCCGCGCATCTGGACTTCCCCGTATCTGCTTCTTACGCTCACCTGTCTCTTCTGGGCCGGCAACTCGGTGCTCGGGCGGGCGCTGCGGGACGACGTGCCGCCGATCGCGCTTTCCTTCTGGCGCTGGTGCACCGCGTTCGCCATCCTGCTGCCGTGGGTCGCGCGTCCGCTCGCGCGGCAGTGGCGAACGATACTGGCGCACTGGAAAGTGATGGTATTCCTCGCCATCCTGGGGATAGCGACCTACAACACGATCAACTACGTCGCGCTGCACACCACGACCGTCACCAACAGCGCGCTGATCAACGGCGCCTGCACCCTCATGATCATCGCCGTGAACCGGCTCATGTTCGGCGTGCGTGCCGGCTGGCGGCAGTGGATCGGTCTCTGGGTCTCGATCTGCGGCGTCGTCGTAATCGTCGCGCGCGGCGACCTGCAGGTGCTGCTCGGGCTGGAGCTGGTCCGCGGAGATGTGCTGCTGCTGATCGCGGCCGTGGCGTGGGCGGTGTATACGGCGTGCCTGCGCTGGCGTCCCCGCGAGCTGGATCAGCTCACGTTCGCGGGTGCGACGATCGCGATCGGCGCGCTTGCGCTGGCGCCGCTGTACCTCTGGGAGGCCGCGAGCGCCGCGCCCGTGAAATTTTCAGCCGGGGTCATCGCAGCCATCGCGTATGTCGCGGTGTTTCCCTCGGTGCTCGCGATGCTGTTCTGGAACAAGGCGGTCGCGGATGTCGGCGCCAACCGCGCTGCGCAGTTTCTGAACCTCGTGCCGATGTTCGGGATCGCGCTCGCGATCGTCTTCCTGGACGAAACACTTGAGCGCTTCCATCTCGTCGGCGCCGGGGTCATCTTTGCCGGAATCGCCCTCGCGACGGCGGGCATGCGCGAAAAGGGATCCCCGACTGCGCGGGGATGACTTCCTAGCGGGTGGCGGAGGGAAGCCAGACGCGCGCGACGCTGGCCCGCCGTTCCGAGGGCGCGGTCTCGACGCGCGGCTCCGGCTGGCCATGCGGTGTGATCTCGCGCTCATGCTCTTCGAGTTGCGCGGGCGTCAACCCGGCGCGCGGCTCCGCGCGCGTACTTTCCGAGCGGCGTTGCGCGATTTCACGCTCGCGCTCCTCGAGTTGGGCAGGGGTCAGCAGCGCGCGGTCGCTGCCGGGTGCGGCGGCGGGAGCCTGCGCGGCGCCTGGCGCGGAGAACCAGGGCCAGCGGAACGCACCCGACTTGGGCTTGACCTTGATGTCGATGTCGTCGTCCTTGTCGGGCGGCGGATTGCCGTCGTAGACCAGGCTGCGACGGCGCTGGAGATACGCATCGCGGATAAACTCGTAGGGATCGAGGGCAGCCGTCTTGACTATCTCCTCGGTATCCAGCAGCTCGGACCGGCGGTTCACGAGGCGGGTGCCCCACAGGATGTTGCGGTCGCGCGATGGATCCACGTAGGTGATCGGGTCGGTGTAGAAGTCCGCCAGCCAGCCGATGCCGTCGCGAAAGCTGCTGGGGCCGATAAACGGGAGTACGAGGTACGGTCCATCAGCCACCCCCCACCAGCCCAGGGTCTGTCCGAAATCCTCGTTGTGCTTTTCCAGGCCTATCTCGGTCGCGACATCTATTACACCCAGCAGGCCGGCCGTGGTATTGACCAGGATGCGCCCCACGTCGGATACCGCCTGCGTGAACTTGCCCTGCAGGAGGTTGTTGAGAGCGACGATGACGTCGTTGATGTTCGAGAAGAAATTGCTGACTCCGGTGCGCGCAATCTGCGGCACCACGCCCTTGTAAACGATGGCCGCCGGCTTGACGAAGAGATTGTCGACGACGTCGTTGAAGTGATAGACGCCGCGGTTGAGCCCTTCCAGGGGGTCGCGCGGGTTGTTGCTGGTCGCCGCGCAGCCGGACAGGACGACAAGAAGCGATACGAGCCCGCAAAAAACCAGCGCACGAACACGCGCGAGGGATGAAGCCATCTATGATCGTCCCGGTGTTCTTGTTTGTAAGTACTTGTACGTAAGTAGCGGTAAGAATGGATTATATCAGCAATGCGCGGGCAGGAAACGAGGGTAACGGGGGGATAGCTCCCCTTATTCCGGTTTACGTGGTCCGGCCGGGCCGCGTTGCCGGATCTCTTCCAGCGTTTTCAGAGAAGCCGACAGGAGCGGCCCTCCCAGGCTCACGGCCCGCTCGGCCGCTGCAAGCGCCTCCTTGAGCCTGCCGCGCTCCGCCAGGACGTGGGCGTAATTGTTGAAAGCTGCCGGGGCTTCAGGATGGGTCAGCGTCGCGTCCCGGAACCATGATTCGGCGGAGGCGAGGTCCTTCAGGGCGTAGGCCGTATTGCCGCTTCCCATCAGCCCGACGAGGCTCCCCGGCCACCGCCCGAGCATCGCGTTGTACGCAATGTGGGCATTTTTGAAGTTCCCGCTTCTTTCCAGCGCGGCGACCGCCTGGCCATAACGCTCCTCCGTGGCCGTTGCGGGCACCCGGTCCGGCGGGACGACGACCATTGCCCAATAGCCTTCGTCCTTCCACACGTACTCGAACACCGTGAACGGCATGGTCTGGCGCTGCCGGGTGCCCGATCGACGGATCACTTCGCCCTTGTCGAAGTCGTATCCGACGATGACCGCGTAGTGCCACAGGGGCCATACCCTCAAGCGATAGTTCTCGAGCACGACGACCGGCGTTCCGGCGGCTACTTCGCGCAGCAGATCGCCGAACTGGGGCTCCAGCTCGTAGGCGATCAGGCCATGCCGGCGCGGCGCAACCAGCATCTCGATCTGCAGGCTGCCCTTGCGGGCCGGCAGGTAAACCTGCCCGACCATCGCCTCCGGTGTCACCTTCGCCCCGGCCGCGTTCATCGCCATTGCGATAGCCGCCGGGCCGCACTGGAATTCCTCCTGCGGGAAGAACGGGACTTCCGTCAGCTCGGCGTGGACGGGCAGATCGGCCGGGCGCTTGTCCCGGATTGCCTCGGTCTGCGGCAGTATGAGGGCGCAGCCGTTCAGGAGCGCGCCCAGAAACAGAAAGCCCGCTATGACGCGGGCTTTCCGGTACAGCGCTGACACGTTCGGTATTACTTCTTGTACCACACCGCCCAGATGATGAGTCCGACGATGAGGATGCCGGCCACCCATGCCCACGCGTCGCTGGCCCCGGCGGGGAGCGCATCGATCTTTCCGGCGATGCGGTTGACCTCTTCCTGCGTCATGGCGTCGACGCGCTCTTTTGCCGTGGAGGCGGAGAGTCCGAGGGCCTCGAACTGGCTGGCGACGTCGCTGCGGCTCACGAAGGAGGCGACCTTGTCGCGATTCATCTGGTCCTGCGCGCTTGCTGCGACCTGGTCGGTCCCGACCATTCCTGCCTGAATCGAGAACGGCATCCAGATCATGCTCAAGATCAGTACTTTTGCCACCAGCTTGTAGAAGGCTCTCATCGTTTACGCTCCTCTGGTTGAGTTTGAAAACCAGTCCCGTACACGCCTAACGCCAGCCTCCCCTCTCACCTTATAGCCCCCGTCAAAAGAGAGCGTCAAGTCGATGCAGTCCTACAGGACCCTTTGCTATACTGGCTACCCCGGCGGCAGCGCTCGCCACCGGCCGGCGCCTGCCGGCCACCCGCCGCGACACGACCACCAGTGAGGAAACCGCCATGCTGCAGAAAGTCAAATCTGCCTTGCAGTTGAAGGATATGAGCCTGTTCCGCGAGCAGTGCTACATCGACGGTTCGTGGGTTGATGCCGACAACAAGGCCACCCTCGCCGTCTACAACCCGGCCGACGGGGTGCAGATCGGCACGGTACCCGCCCTGGGCGCCGCCGAGACGCGGCGCGCGATCGAGACCGCCAACGCGGCCTGGCCGGGCTGGCGCGCGAAGACCGCCAAAGAGCGGGCGGCGATACTGCGCAAGTGGTACGACCTCATGATGGCCAACCAGGAAGATCTCGCGGTGCTCATGACGGTGGAGCAGGGCAAGCCCCTCGCCGAGTCGCGCGGCGAAATCGCCTACGGGGCTTCTTTCATCGAATGGTTCGCGGAGGAGGGCAAGCGCGTCTACGGCGACACCATCCCCGCGCAGGCCACGGACCGCCGCATCGTAGTGTTGAAGCAGCCGATCGGCGTCTGCGCGGCGGTGACGCCGTGGAATTTCCCGAACGCAATGATCACGCGCAAGGCAGGCCCCGCGCTCGCCGCCGGCTGCACGATGGTCATCAAGCCCGCGAGCATGACGCCGTACTCGGCGCTCGCGCTGTGCGAGCTGGCCGAACGTGCCGGCATTCCGAAGGGCGTGATCTCGGTGGTGACCGGCGCGTCCGGCCCCATCGGCAAGGAGCTGACGACCAACCCGCTGGTGCGCAAGTTCACCTTCACCGGCTCGACCGAGGTCGGAAAGCAGCTGATGGCGCAATGCGCAAGCACGGTCAAGAAGGTTTCGCTGGAGCTGGGCGGCAACGCGCCGTTCATCGTGTTCGACGATGCGGATCTCGACGCGGCTGCGGAGGGCGCGCTGGTGTCCAAGTTCCGCAATACCGGCCAGACGTGCGTCTGCGCGAACCGCATCTACGTGCAGGACGGCGTGTACGACGCGTTCACGAAGAAGCTCTCCGACAAGGTGTCGGCCATGAAGGTCGGCAACGGGCTGGAGGCCGGCGTGGCGCAGGGCCCGCTGATCGAGGAGAAGGCGGTGGAGAAGGTCGAGGAGCATATCGCCGACGCGGTGGCCAAGGGGGCGCGCATCGTCACCGGCGGCAAGCGGCATGAAAAGGGCGGCCAGTTCTTCCAGCCCACGGTGCTCGCGAACGTCACGCCGGACATGAAGATCACCCACGAGGAGACGTTCGGCCCGGTCGCGCCGCTCTACCGCTTCAAGGCGGAGGACGAGCTGGTCCGCCTCGCCAACGACACGCAGTACGGGCTGGCGGCGTACTTCTATGCCCGGGACATCGGCCGCGTATGGCGGGTCGCCGAGGGACTGGAATCCGGCATCGTGGGCATCAACGTCGGCATCATCTCGACCGAGGTCGCGCCATTCGGCGGCATCAAGGAATCCGGCATCGGGCGCGAAGGCTCGAAGTACGGCATGGAGGAGTTCCTCGAAGTGAAGTACCTCTGCCTGGGCGGGCTGGACAAGTAGGTGGTCCAGATACTCGGTCTCGACCACCTCGTCCTGCGCGTGCGCGACGCGCGGCGGATGACGCGGTTCTACTGCGAGGTCCTGGGTTGCCAGGTCGAGCGCGTGCGCGAGGAGCTGGGCTTGACGCACCTGCGCGCGGGCGAGGCGATGATCGATCTCGTGGCGGTGGACGGCGAGTTGGGCCGCAAGGGGGGCGCGCCGGCCGGAACCGAGGGCCGCAACGTCGATCATTTCTGCCTGCGCGTCGAGCCGTTCGATGCGGCGGCGCTGGTGAGCCACCTGGCCTCGCATGGCGTTACCGCCAGCGAGATCAAGCCGCGCTTCGGCGCCGAGGGCACGGGCCCGTCGCTGTACCTCACCGACCCGGAAGGAAACGTCGTCGAGCTGAAGGGGCCGTCGCGCTAACTGCCGTCAGGGGTCAGGCGTCAAGGGTCAGGCGTGTCAACGCCCGTCCGAGTCAGTTTGTGACGCGTCAGGCGCCTCAACACCCGCGAGGCATCAAGCTGTCAAGCGCGCAAGAATCATGACGGCTTCCGGCCCGCCTGACCGCTGACCCATGACCGCTGACGGGTTCAAATCAGCCCGGCGACGTGCTTCGCGAACGCCTGCGTGCCGAGCTTGCCGTTCAAGTCGGGCGTGCGGGTGTCCGCGCTCTGGAGCGAGCTGTCGATCGCGCCCTCGATGACCTGCGCGGCCTGGGCGAGCTCGGGGCGCCGGTGCCGCGCCGCCAGCCACTCGAGCAGCATCGCCGCCGAGAGTATCAGCGAAGTCGGATTGGCCCTGTCCTGTCCCTGGATGTCCGGGGCCGAGCCGTGCTGGGCCTGCGCGCAGCAGGCGTCGTCTCCCGCCATGGTGGAGCCAGCGAGCCCCAGGCTGCCCGAGATTTCCGAGGCCTCATCCGACAGGATGTCGCCGAACATGTTGCCCGTGACGATGCAATCGAAGCGGGAGGGATCGCGCACCAGCAGCGCCGCCATGGCATCCACGATCTTCTCGTCCAGCTCCACGTCCGAGTACTCCTGCGCTACCTTCCGGACCTCGCGCAGGAACAGGCCGTCCGACATGTGCAGCACGTTCGCCTTGTGGACGGCGGTGACCTTCTTCCGGCGCTTGCGCGCCCAGTCGAACGCCACGCGCGAGATGCGGTTGCACTGGCGCGCCGTCACCTTGCGCACGGCGATCGCCATGTCCTCTGTCGGCATGAATTCGCCGCGCCCGGAAAACATGTTGCGGTCGGCGTAAAAGCCTTCCGTGCATTCGCGGAAGATCACCAGGTCCACCGGCTTGCCGGTAAGTCCCACGCCCATGCGGGACTTTGCCGGCCGGATGTTGGCGAAGAGATCGAGCTTCACGCGCAGCTCGCCGGACGGATTGATGCCTCCGTTCTCGCGCGCCGGATACTGGAGATGGTCCACCGGGCCGAGGATGATGCCGGGCGCCTTGCGCGCGGCTTCCATGACGGAATCGGGTAGTGTCGACCCCTGCGCTTTGAGCGTTACGAGGCCGATGTCGCGCTGGTCCCACTCCAGGCCGAGCATGAATTTCGCATTCGCGCGATCGAGCACGGCGAGCGTGGCTTTGGTGATTTCGGGGCCGATGCCGTCGCCGGGGAGGACAAGGATCTTCATAGGATGAAGGATGAGGGATGAAGGATGAGGGATGAAGGCGGAAGGCGGAAGTATTATCAATCACCAATCACCAATCACCAATCACGAATCACCAATCACGCCTTTATTGTGATGTAGAGCGTGCGATTGTAACATCGGCCTTATCTACTCTCTGTGCTGTCGATGATCTCCGTCGCTGATTTTCCGTTGCCGAGACGCTTCCCGTGAGCCGAGCGCCGACCGCGTGCCTGATCGAGCCCCGGGCGCTGCGCGACGAGATGGTCCGTGGCGATCTGCCGCTGATCATAGACGCGCGCGGGCCGGCGGCGTACGCGCAGGGTCACATCGCGGGCGCGGTTAATTTCTCGACCTACGACCATTTCGCGCTCGATACGCGGCCGGAGGGGCTCGCCGCGTTCACGCAGGACATGGCGGCGCGCTACCTCGGAACCGGCATCTCGAATTTGCGGCCGGTGGTGGTGTACGAGGACGAAACGGGCATGCGCGCGGCGCGCGAAGCGTGGATCCTGCAGTTTCTCGGGCACCGTGGTGTCAGGATGCTGCACGGCGGCTTCTCGGCGTGGCGCGCGGCCGGCTGCGAGGTGAGCGGCCAGCCGGCCGACGAATGGACCGTCAGCTTTCTCGTGCAGGAGCGACCGGAGATCGTCATCGGCTGCGACGAGATCGCCGGGCGGCTCAACGAACGCGGCCTGACGCTGCTCGACGTGCGCGACGAGCACGAGCACGCCGGGCGCGACCGTACCGTCTGCTGCACGCGTCGCGGACGCATCCCCGGCTCCGTGCGCATCGAGTGGACCGAGTTCCTGGAGGGCGGGCGCTTCCGGGAGCCGGAGGCCATCCGCGGCCTGCTCGAGGAGCGCGGCATAGACACGGACGCCGAGATCGTGCCGTACTGCCACCGCGGTGCGCGGTCGGCCAACACCTACTACGCGCTGCAGCACGCCGGGCTGACGCGCGTGCGAAACTACATCGGCTCCTGGCACGAGTGGTCTTCCCGATCGGAGCTTCCGATCGAGCAGGGATGACAGCGGAAGGATGAACGCGGAACGTGGAAGGATGACCTGCCTTTGCAACAGCTATTTAGCCAAGGTCATCCCTCATCCTTGCAGCCGCAATCCTATTGCGGCTGGATGCCCGCCGCCTTGATCACCTTCGCCCACTTCGCCATTTCCGACTTCACGTAGGCGCCCAGTTCCTCCGGCGTGCCCGGCGCCGCATCGAGTCCCTGGTTGAAGAGGAACTCCTTGATGTCGGGCAGGGAGAGCGCCGCCGTCAGGTCCTTGTTGAGCCGGTTGATGATGGGGCGCGGCGTGCCGGTGGGTACGAAGAAAGCATTCCAGTTGTTCGCTTCGAAGCCCTTCAGGCCCGACTCCGCGATCGTCGGCAGGTCCGGCATCAGCGCGGTGCGCTTCAACGTCGTCACGGCCAGCGCGCGGATCTTTCCCGATTTGATATGCGCGACCGAGCTGGCTCCCGTGGCGAATATCAGCTGGATGTTTCCGGCGAGCAGATCGATGATGGCGGGGCCGCCGCCCTTGTACGGCACGTGCGTCATCTTGACGCCGGCCTGCAGGTTGAACAGCTCGATGGCCAGGTGACCCGTGCCGCCGATGCCCGAGGATCCGGCGTTGAGCGGCTTCGCTTTCGCCAGGTCGATCAGCTCCTTGACGGACTTGGCCGCGACTGCGGGATGGACGACGAGTATGTTGGTCGAATCGGCGGCGCGGGTGACGGGCGCGAGGTCTTTCAGCGTATCGAACGGCATCTTCGCGGTCAGGCTCGGGTTGACGACGAGCGCGATCGTGCCGAGCAATATGGTGTGTCCATCCGGCACCGACTTGGTCACGATGTCCGCGGCCAGC
>DASRJL010000174.1:0-11495 GCA_035649495.1 Burkholderiales bacterium
CGCCGAGGACCACGCCACGGCAAAGCGTCTCGCGGAAGGGCTCAATCGCATCGATCCCACTCTCGTCGATCCGCGGGAGGTCGACTCCAACCTGGTGCGCGTGGAAGTGAAAAAGAGCGGCCGGCGCGCCGCGCAGTGGTCGGCGGACCTGAAGCAGAAGGGTGTGGTGGTGGCGCCGTGCGATACCTACTCGCTGCGCTTCGTGACGCACCGGCACATCTCTGCCTCGGACGTGGACACGACGGTGAGCGCATTCGCGAGCGTGTGGAAGAACAATTAACCGCCAAGACCTCTTCGCTCCGCGTAGTGCGTAAGCGCAAGCCGACCCGCGAAGAACTGCTCGCCGCCGCCGGGAAAAGCATCCCCGACGTCATCGCTCCCGGGCTGAAGTGTCTCTTCTGCGGCATCAATCCGGGCCTCTACTCGGGTGCGACGGGGCATCATTTCGCCCGGCCCGGCAACCGCTTCTGGCCGGCGCTGCATCGTGCCGGCTTTACCTCGCGCCTGCTGGATCCCTCCGAGAAGCAGGAGCTGCTGAAATCCGGCTACGGGATCACCAATCTCGTTGCCCGCACGACGGCCGCTGCAGATGAGCTGACCGGCGAGGAGCTGCTCGCCGGTCGCAAACGTCTCGAAGCCAAGGTGCGGCGGTACCAACCGCGGGCAGTGGCGGTGCTGGGGATAGGCGCCTACCGCACGGCTTTCGGGCTCCCGCGCGCCGCCCTGAGACGCCAGCCCGAGTCTCTTGCCGGCGCCGTGCTGTGGGTCCTGCCCAATCCGAGCGGGTTGAACGCCAACCACCAGCTCCCGGACCTCGTACGGCTGTTCCGCGAACTGCGCCTCGCCATCCCCGGGCGGTAGCCGCGTCCATCATCGGGTTATCATGCGCTGGGACCATCGAGCAAGGCACAGAACGTGAATATGCCGGCCAGGTTTTCTTTCTTCGTCGCAACAGGGATGCTGCTCGGCGCGTTGGCGACACCCGTCCTGGGCGCAGCCGTGGAGCCGGTGTGGTCGCTCGCCCGCAAGGAAAAGGCGCCCCTCCTCGATACACTTAAGCAGTTGTGCGAGATCGAGTCCGGCAGCTCGGATCACGAGGGCCTGGACCGGATCGCCGAGGTGATCGCCAAGCGGCTTGCCGCGCTCGGCGGGAAGGTCGAGTTCATCGCACCCGGACCGGACGCGCACCGCGACAGCAGCACGCCGGAGAAGATCGGCAGGATGGTGAAAGCGACGTTTACCGGCGCGGGCGCAAAAAAATCCTCCTGATCGCGCACATGGACACCGTGTATCCCCGCGGCATGCTGGCCGGGCAACCGTTCAGGATCGACGGTGACCGCGCGTTCGGACTCGGCATCGCGGACGACCGGCACGGCGTCGCGGTGATTCTGCACACGCTCGCGATCCTGAACGCGATGAAGTACCGCGACTACGGCACCATGACCGTGCTCATCAACGGCGACGAGGAGATCGGCTCGCCCGCGTCGCGGCACGTGTTCACGCGCCTGGGCGGCGAGCACGATGCCACGATGTCCTTCGAAGGCGGCGGCCCGCCCGATAACGACAACCTGTCCCTCGCGACGAGCGGCAGCGCCAACGCCATCATCTCCGTGCGCGGCCGCGCGTCGCACTCCGGGAGCGCCCCGCATCTCGGCATCAACGCGGTGGACGAGCTTGCGCACCAGATACTGCAGAACCGCGACCTGTCGGATCCCGCGATCGGCCTGCGGGCGAACTGGACGCTCGCGAGCGGCGGCCTCGTGCGCAACATGATCCCGCCGGGCGCGCAGGCGACGCTCAACATCCGCGTGCTGCGCACGGGCGATCTCGACGGGATCGAGGCGAAGCTCCGCGAGCGCATCAAGAACAAGCTCCTGCCGCAGGCCGTGGTCGAGTTGAATTTCGAGCGCGGCCGCCCGCCTCTCGAGGCGAGGGCGATCTCCCGCGCGCTCGCGCTGCACGGCCAGAAGATTTATGCCGAAATCGGCAAGAAGCTCAACGTGCCCGATACGCCGCGCGGCGGGGGCACCGACGCCGCCTACACGGGCTTGACGACGATGGCGCCCGTCGTCGAGGGTTTCGGCCTGCAGGGCTTCGGCGCGCACACCACCAACGCGGAATACATCCTGATTTCCTCGATCGAGCCGCGGCTGTACCTCGCCGCGCGCATGATCATGGACATTGCGCAGGGCAAGGCGCCCCTGCAGTGAGGGATGAGGGACTGCAAATCATGAAATCGCTGCTCAGGGTCTGGAATTTCTGCGTCGCTCCAGGGCTGCTCGCCGCGGCGGCGTTCGCCGCCATGTTCGCGGCGCCGGCGTTCGGTGCCGCCAACGACCAGGTGCTGGCCTTCGCCAAGAAGGAGCGCCCCGCGCTCGTCGAGACGCTGCGGGAGCTGACCGCCATCGAGTCCGGCAGCCGCGAGCCGGAAGAGCTCGACCGGATCGCCGGCGTCCTCGCCGCGAAGCTGAAGGCACTCGGAGCCAAGGTCGAAACGATCGAGCCGGTGGAATCCGATACGCATCGCCTGTCGGACACGCCGGAGCGCATCGGCAGGATGGTGCGCGCGACGTTTACCGGGACGGGCACGAAGAAGATCCTGCTGCTCGCGCACATGGACACCGTCTACCCGCGCGGCATGCTCGCCCAGCAGCCTTTCCGGATGGACGGTGACCGCCTCTACGGCCTCGGCATCGCCGACGCCCGCGGCGGCCTCGCGACCATACTGCACGCGCTCGCCATCCTGCGCGCGATGAATTACCGTGACTACGGCACCCTGACCGTGTTCATCAACGGCGACGAGGAAATAGGCTCACCGGGCGCGCGCAATCACCACACGCGGCTCGGCGCCGCCCACGACGCGGTGATGTCGTTCGAGGGCGGCGGCAATCCGGACGATGACCGCGTACGGCTCGCGACCAGCGGGCACGCGCTCGCGCTCCTCACCGTGCGCGGGCGCGCCTCCCACGCGGGCGCCGCGCCCGAGCGCGGTGTCAACGCGCTCGACGAGCTGGCGTTCCAGATCCTCCAGATGCGCGATCTCTCGGATCCCGCAACGGGCGTGAAGGTCAACTGGACGCTCGCACGCGCGGGTCTCGTCAGCAACATGATTCCGCCCGGGGCGCAGGCGAGCGCCGACGTGCGCGTCGCCCGTATCGCCGACTACGATGGCGTCGAGAAAAGGCTGCGCGAGCGCATCGCGAAGAAGCTCCTGCCGGACTCCCACGTCGAGCTCGTCTTCGAGCGCCGCTTTCCCCCACTCGAGCCCAAGCCTTCATCGCGGGCCCTGAGCGCCCATGCGCAGAAGATCTACACGGAGCTCGGGCTGAAATTGAACGTGCTCGACGATTCCGCGGGCGGTTTCACCGATGCCGCCAATGCGTCGCTCAAGACGAGCGCGCCCGTGATCGAGGGCTTCGGGTTGCGCGGCTTCGGCTCGCACACGACCAATGCCGAATACATCCTGATGAGCTCGATCGAGCCACGCCTCTATCTCGCCGTGCGCATGATCATGGATATCTCGAGCGGCAAGGCCCCGTTGAAGTAGCGCTGAATCCGGACGCGCTGCGCCGGTTTGACTCCGGTAGTCGTCGGGTCATGCTCACGGAAAGAACAAGACGAAGTAGACGGCGAGTCCCAGCAGCGCGACCACCCAGTAGCCCGCGAGCGTCGCCTTCATCATCGTCTTCCAGCCGCGCACGTGCAGCCGCTGCGGCAGCCAGCCGTTCATCTGCAGCACGAGCCACAGGCCGCAGAAGATCGTGGCGCTGCCGAGCGCGGCGTGCACCCAGGGGACGAGCACGTTCGGCCTGGCGAGGTCGGCGGCGGCTTTGGGCGTCATTTCCGCCAGGCTCCCCACCATGATCAGCGCGACGAGCACCGCGTTCACCAGCATCCAGATGGTCTGATTGTAGCGGTGAGCCGCGATGTTGCCCCGCTGGGCGAGCCAGTAACCGAAGGTCAGGCCGGCGATCAGCAGGAGGTTCAGGATCACGTTGAGGTCATAGAGGAGCCCGGCCGGGCCCAGCGCCGGCGCGGTCTCCTTGCCCGCCGCCATGATCCCGAGAACGGCAGCGACCGTTCCGGCGATCAACAGTCCGCCGCAGATCCACGCGAAGCGCGTCACACCGAGTGGCGGCACGAAGACGCCCGCCTGCCGCCCGCGGCTCTCGTCGAATCCGATGGCCCAGTGCGTGCCATCGCAGAACGGCTTGTTCTTCGATCCCCCGCAGCGGCACAGCGTGTAGCGGTCGGAAAAGCGCGGCTGTGCGCCATCGGTTTTCAGCTCCACCGCGCCGGCGACGACCAACGGCCCGTCCTTCGAGGCGGTGATCTCGCGCTCGCGTGGCTCGGCAGGAAGCTGGGAGCCGTCGACCGAGCAACTGAGAGCGCCCGACGGACAGCGCTTGACGAGCGCCATGATCTCCTCGGCCGTCGCCCCATGCGGGTCTATCCACGGCTCCGTGTTCAGGCGAAATACCGCGGCCAGGTTGTCGGTACAGACTCCCGAGTGCGCGCAGATCGCCCGGTTGTCGTGGATCGTCACCCGCTTGCCGGCGTACGCGTCCGTGGCAGCGGTTGCCCCCACGTTCAGGCGCGCCCCATGGAAGGCGATCTTCGTGTGGGTGCCGTCGCAGAACGGCTTGCGTGAGGAGTTGCCGCAGCGGCACAGTGCGAACGTCGCGCGCGCCGGCACCTCTTCGCCGCGGGAGTTGCGCAGGCGGCACGGCCCGCTCACACGGTACGGTCCGTCCGGCAGTACCTCGATCACCGTGCCCGCAGCCGGCGCTTGCTCGCTCATCTCGCCTCCCCCCATTTCCATCCGCCCCAGGGCTGGAAGACAGTACTTCGATCTGCCGGCCGCCTTCCCTGCATCACGTGGTAGAGTTTACGCAATAACAGCGAAAAACGGTCCTGGGGGAGGCGTCCGTGGCGCGGACAGGCGTGATCCGTGGCGTCGCTTTTCGCCGGACCGAAACCGTTAACAATCGTTCCACAAAAGGAGGGCGTCATGATCGCATTCGCCAGAACACTTGGAGCGGCGCTGCTTTCGATGCTCGTTGTCGCAACTCCCGCGGCGGCGCAGGCGATCGAGGATGAACTGGTACTCATCACGCCGGTCGCGAGAACACTTACTGACCCCGCTCTCGCCGAATTCGCCAAGTACGCCAAGGAACGTTGGAATATCAACGTCAAGACGAGCGCACTTGCCGCTGGTACACCGGTCGCCTACGGACGCATCGTCGAGTGGAAGGGGCGGCCGGACGCCGATATCTTCTGGGGCGGCGAAAGCGCGCTCTTCGACAAGCTCGCGGAACAGAAGCTTCTGGCGAAGCTGGATTTGCCTAAAGGCGTCGTGGATTCGATTCCCGCGAGCATCGGCAAACCCAAGCCCATTCCGCTGAAGGATCCGAACGGCTTCTGGATTGGCACCGTGCTGGAGCCCTACGGCCTGGTGTACCACCCGAAAGTGCTCGCGCGCCTCGGCGTTCCGGCGCCCAAGGATTGGGACGATCTGCTCCATCCCAAGTTGAAGGGCAATGTCGTGCAATGCGCGCCGACGCGTTCCTCGAGCAGCCACGCGACCTACGAAGTGATCCTCCAGCGCGACGGGGAGGCGAAGGGCTGGGACTGGTTGAAGCGGCTGGCCGGAAATACGGGGCTGTTTACCGCGCGCAGCCGCGACGTGCCGGCGGTCGTGGCACGTGGTGAGTTCGCGGCAGGATTCGCGGTGCCGAGCTACATGGCCTTCGAGGATCGTCTCGCGGGACACGACATCAGGTTCGTGGCGCCGAAGACCGCCTGGATCACGCCCGAGCCAATCGGCATCCTCGCGGGCTCCAAGCGCCCGAAAGCTGCGCTCGCGTTCATCGAGTTCATGTTGTCCGAGCGGGGTCAGCGGGTGGCTATGGAGCGGGGTGTATTTCCCATCACTCCCAAATACAAAGTTCAGGGCAAGCCCGGCTCTCAAGCGGAAATGGCGGTGGAGTTCACGGGCGGTCTGCGCTCCTATTTCGACGTCGAAGTCACGAACATCTACGACGACGACCTGGCGCAGAAGCGCTACGAGGCGGTGAACCAGCAGTTCCGCAAGGACATCGAGGCCGTGGTCGAGGACTTGAAGAAAAAATAGTTCAGCCGCAGCCAGATCCCTCCCCGCTTCATGCGCATCGCCATCAGCAATCTGACGAAGCGCTTCGGCGCGCTGGCCGCAGTAAACGCCGTCAGCCTCACCGTCGAGGAGGGCGAGATGTTCACGCTCCTCGGTCCTTCCGGCTGCGGCAAGACCACGCTGCTGCGGCTCCTGGCGGGCTTCTACACGCCCGACGCGGGCGAGATCCGGTTCGGCGACCGGGTGGTAAACGAAGTGCCCCCGCATGAACGCGGCATCGGAATGGTCTTCCAGAACTATGCCCTCTGGCCGCACATGACGGTGACCGAAAACGTCTGCTACGGGCTGAAGCTGCGCAGGGTTTCCGCCTCGGATATGGCGGCGCGGGCGCGAGCGGTTCTGGACAAGGTTGGACTCACCGGCCTGGGAGAGCGCTATCCCGGACAACTGTCCGGTGGGCAGCAACAACGCGTCGCGCTGGCGCGGGCGCTGGTGTTGAATCCCCTGATGCTGCTGCTCGACGAGCCGCTTTCGAATCTCGACGCCAAGATCCGCGTGCAGGTCCGCTCCGAGATCCGCAAGCTCCAGAAGGAGCTGGGCATTACCGCGGTCTACGTCACGCACGACCAGGAAGAGGCGCTCGCCATGTCGGACCGCATCGCGGTGTTCAACCTGGGAAGCGCCTGTCAGATCGGGCCGCCCAAGGCGCTGTACGAGCGGCCGGCCAACCGCTTTGTGGCCGATTTCATCGGCATCAACAACCTGATCGACGGGACCGTGACAACAGTGGGGGGGCAGGAGGGAGGTCTGCGCGCCGTTACCGCCCTCGGCGAAATCGGGGCGATACACGACGGTCGCCTGCGCGCCGGAGACCGCTGCGTTATCTGCATACGCCCCGAGAACATCACGCTGAATAGCGGGACCGGTAACGGCAAGAACTCCTTCAGCGGCCGCATAGCGCTCTCGGCGTACCTCGGCAACACCTTGCGCTACGACGTGGAGGTCGGTGGCCCCACGCCCTTCAAAGCCGATATCGGCGATCCATGGCACCACGAGCAGCTTGCGATCGGGACGCCGATTACGCTCTCCTGCACGATCGGCAGTACGCTGGCTATCCCGGTGGATTGAGCGCGCGACGTGGAACAAGTCTCCGCCTTCAGTGCCGGATGGCGCCGCACACCGGCGAGCGCGGTGAGCGGGTTCGGGTTGATCTGGCTGTTCCTGCTGCTATTCGTCCTGTACCCGCTCACGCGCATCTTCTACGACGCGTTCACCAACGAGGCCGGGCAGTTCACCCTCGTTAACTTTCAGGAATTCTTCACGGACCAGTTTTACCTGCGCTCGCTGTGGAATTCCCTGCTCCTGGGGTTCGCGACGGTGCTCACGACGTCGGTGATCGGCATCGGAGTCGCTTTCCTGATCATCCGCTACGAGTTTCCCTACCGGAACCTCTTCGGATATCTCACTATGCTGCCGATGATATTGCCGCCGCTGGTGGGCGTGCTCGGTTTCGTCTTCATCCTCGGGCGTGCCGGGACGGTCAATATCCTGCTCATGGACTGGTTCGACATGCTGCACCCGATCAATTTCATGTACGGCATGCACGGGGTGCTGCTGGTTGAGACGCTGCATCTTTTCCCGTTCATGACGCTCAGCATCCTCGACTCCCTGTCCAAGGTGGATCCCTCGCTGGAAGAAGCCGCGCAGATAGTGGGCGCGAAGGGATGGCGGCGTTTCCGCGACATCACGCTGCCGCTCACGACTCCCGGCTACATTTCCGGAGCGCTGCTCGTCTTCATCTGGACCTTCGCCGACTTCGTGACCCCTCTCGTCGTGGGGGTGCAGGACCTGCTCGCCGTGCAGGCCTATCTCAACATAGTCCAGTTCGTCGATCGGCGCATTTTCCGCATGGGCATCGTGATCTCGGCGCTGCTCGTCGTGCTCGCCATCGTGTTCGTGCTGGTGGCGCGGCACTACGTGGCAATCAAGGACTACAGCTCGCTCGCCTATTCGCGCGTCGAGCGCCGACAGCTGGGCCCGATAGCGCGCTGGCTTGCCGTCGCCGTCCTCGGGCTGCTCATGTTCCTGTCCATGATTCCCCAGGTCGGCGTAGTACTTGCCGCCGTCGGCAAAGGATGGTCGCTCACGCCGTTCCCGGTTCAATATACGCTCGACTACTTCAGGCAGGTAAGCATCGAGACGCCTCGATTCATCGTAAACTCGCTGGTCTACTCCGGCATCGCGGTCTTCATCTGTCTCGCGGTAGGCGTGCCCATGGCTTGGATCATGGCGCGCACCCGCGCGCCGGGGCGGGGCTCGATGGACGCACTCACCACGCTGATCCTGGCCATTCCGGGCACGGCGATCGGCATCGCGTACATCCGCGCATTTCACTATCCGTTGCCGGCGATTGACGTGGCCCTCACCAGCATGTGGATCATTCTCCCGCTGGTGCTCGCGGTGCGCCGGCTGCCTTACACCGTACGCAGCAGCTATTCCTCCCTGCTGCTCGTGCACAAGTCGATGGAAGAGGCGGCGGAGAATGTCGGCGCTACCAAATTCGCGACCTTCCGGGACATCACCGCGCCGCTGGTCTGGAAGGGCATTCTGGTAGGAGCGCTCTTCTCCTTCATCATGTCCATACAGGAGGCATCGGCGACGTTGTTCCTCACCCTTGGCGGCTGGGAGATGATTCCGTTCGGGATCTTCACCTACTACATCGCGGGATCGCACGGGCAGGCCGCGGCACTCGGCGTGATCCTGATCGTGCTGTGCGCGGTGAGCCTCTATATCGTCAATCGCGTCGCCGGAGCACGGGTCGGGGGTCTGTTCGGCTGAAATACGCGACCAGGTCGCGCGATCAGCGGATTTTCCTCGCGGGGAAATTCTCGTCGATCTGGTCCTGGTAGAAACTCCCCGGCGAGGGCGAGCTCATGAAGCGCCGGTGCACCTCTCCCGAGACGCCCGTGTACTGCACGATCGAGCCGCTCGAGAACTCGATCTCCAGCACCTGCTTGCCCGCGTCGTAGCCGACGGAGCGGATGGTGGAGGAATTGATGCGCTTGCGGTCCATCTGAGCTATGAGCTGCCGTTGGATCCTCTTGCGGTCAAAGGTAAGGACGACCGCCGCCGCAACTGCCGCCGCATTCCCCTTGTCCGTGTGCGGCGGTCGTCCTAAGGCTTGCTGAGCATCGGAAACGGCCACGCCCCGGGTACCGCGATGGGCGTGTGCGTCGTAGCAGAAGGCGCGGCACGTGGCGCAGTCTTGCTGGTGCGTTTCACCGCAGCTTTCTTTTTCATCACCCGCCGCGCCGGCTTGCCGCGGCTCGCCTTCACCTTTTTTCCCGATCTTTTCTTCGCTTTCGCCATGTCCAGCTCCTATCGGTGGCCCCAGTGCCGCACGGACGCCGGGCTTCAGGGCGATTGCCGCTCAGTTGAGACTCAATGCACGGCCGCGTGCGCCTTGGTGGCGAGGTCCTTGTAGAGCACCTCGGGATCGAGGTAAATGCCGCCCGCCCACGTCACTGTGTTCGATACCGGGTCGAACGACACCCGGCTGAATATCGCCTCGTCGGAGAGCGTCCCGTAGGACTTGGTGAGCACGAGGTCGCCCAGGTAGACACGGCCCTCGAGGCCGTCATCGAAGCGAACCCAGAGCGTGTAGTTTTCTTCGGCCCGGCACTCCATGACGGTGTGCAGGCTGCTGATCCTGCGGCTGCGGTAACGTCGGTTGACCAAGCTCATTCCCAAGGGGTTTCCCTCCTGTCGTGGTTGAGGCCGTGTTCTCTACGCCGCACTCCGGCTTTTGCGATTCAATCCCAGCTGAGCGCACCTCCGGTCTGGTACTCGGTGACGCGGGTCTCGAAGAAATTCTTCTCCTTCTTGAGGTCTATCATCTCCGCCATCCACGGGAACGGGTTCGTCGCGCCCTCGAAGGGTTGATCGAGACCGATCTGCTGGCAGCGGCGGTTGGCGATGTAGCGCAGGTACTCCTTGAACATCGCCGCGTTCATGCCCAGCACGCCGCGCGGCATCGTGTCCTCGGCGTAGCGATACTCGAGCTCCACCGCCTTCAGCATGATCCCGCGGATTTCCTCGCGGAATTCAGGCGTCCACAGGTGCGGATTCTCCATCTTGATCTGGTTGATGAGATCGATGCCGAAATTGCAGTGCATCGACTCGTCGCGCAGGATGTACTGGTACTGCTCGGCCGCGCCCGTCATCTTGTTCTGCCGCCCGAGCGCGAGTATCTGCGTGAACCCGACGTAGAAGAACAGCCCCTCCATGACGCACGCGAACACGATGAGGCTCTTCAGGAGCTGCTGGTCGGTCTCCAGCGTGCCGGTCCTGAACAGGGGATTGGTCAGCGTGTCGATGAACGGGATCAGGAACTCGTCCTTGTCGCGTATGCTCGAGACCTCGTGGTAGGCGTTGAACACCTCGCCCTCGTCGAGCCCCAGGCTCTCGACGATGTACTGGTAGGCGTGGGTGTGTATCGCCTCCTCGAACGCCTGGCGCAGCAGGTACTGCCGGCACTCCGGCGCGGTGATGTGCCGGTAGGTGCCGAGCACGATGTTGTTCGCCGCCAGCGAGTCCGCCGTGACGAAGAATCCGAGGTTGCGCTTGACGAGCCGCCGCTCGTCCTCGGTCAGCCCGAGCGGGTTCTTCCACAGCTCGATGTCGCGGCTCATCTGGATTTCCTGCGGCATCCAGTGGTTCGCGCAGGCGGAAAGGTACTTCTCCCACGCCCACTTGTACTTGAAGGGCACCAGCTGGTTGACGTCGGTGCTGCCGTTGATGATGCGCTTGTCGGCGACGTTGACGCGCCGCAACTCCACCGCCGGCGCTTCCGCGCCGGTGGAGACCGGCGGGTGGAGAAACCCCTTCGGCGGAAAAGTCGTGACTGTTTCCGTGGAAGGAAACGAGAGCTCGACGCCCGTGGCTACTCCCTGCTGCTGCAACATCGTGAGTCTCCTTTATTGAACTTGTCGGTGGATTTCAACCGGGGTGCGCGCCGCTTCTTGATGGGATTTATGGGTGAAGTGGCGCGCGCCGGTTGTAGTCAATTGCTCATCTCCCGCGTCTCTATCGATCCCTGTGATCGGGGGGTGCGGGGGCCTAGGGTTCGGGAGACGCGTCTCCCGAGCCCTAAGGGAAGGCCCCTTGGAGTTCTCAGGAAGGGGCCCATTCCCCCTGCTCCTTATTGGCACGATTCGCACTCGGGGTTGTCGATCGAGCAGAACTTCGCGTCCGTCGCCGGCGCGCTGTAGTCGCCCGCCGGCACGGCATTCAGCTGGCTCGTGGTCACGGTCGATTTCTCGGCGTGCGTCGCCCCCAGAGTGCGCAGGTAGTAGGTGGTCTTGAGCCCCCGCAGCCAGGCGAG
>DASRJL010000175.1:0-27014 GCA_035649495.1 Burkholderiales bacterium
GCGGCCCGCAGGCGAAGGTGGCGAGCGGCATCATGAAGCTGCCCGCGGGGCACCCGGTAGCGGCGTGGTGCTACGACGCTGCCAGCAAGGCCGACCGCAGCACGGTCCAATGGGGTGAGATCGGATCGGTCCTCGTCACGCGGGCGCTGGTCGAAAACAATCTGCTCGATGTGATCATGAAGCCGGAAGTGTTCTGCCCGATACCGTGGTGGGACTGGCAACTGCTCCTGGCCGACGATCCCCGGCCGGCCCGGTCGCTGGTCACCGGTGATTCCTACTCCATCCACCTCTGGCAGGAGATGTGGCGGCGGGCCGGCGCGATCGATTCGGTTGTGATTCCGCCCGGCTCTCTGTTCGGCCAGCTGCTGGAGCACTTCGGCGTCGCGTGGTAGGGCGACGGAAACAGCTGGCGTAGAATCCTCTCCTATGGGAACCGACGACCTCCGCCCGGCCACCCGCATTGTGAAGGCGGCGTGCCCGCACGACTGCCCCGACACCTGCGCGATGGAGGTGACCGTCGAGAACGGTGTTGCCGTGGACGTGCGCGGCGCAGACATGCCGTTCACGGACGGCACGCTGTGCACCAAGGTCGCCAAGTATCTCGACCGCACGTATTCGAAGGAGCGTCTGCTCTACCCGCAGCGCCGCGTCGGCGCCAAGGGCCCCGGGCAGGGACGGCTTGCGCGCATCTCTTGGGACGAGGCGCTCGACGAGATCGCGGCGCGCTTCAAGGCGATCGCCGCGGAGGACCCGCAGCAGATACTCCCGTGCAGCTACGCCGGGACCATGGGCATGCTCCAGTTCAAGTCCATGGATCGCCGGTTCTTCAACCGGTTGGGCGCGAGCCTCCTCGACCGCACGCTGTGCGCCTCCGCGGGCCAGGCCGGAATGAAAATTACCCTGGGCGGCTCGGTGGGGATGGATCCCGAGCGCTTCGACGAGGCGAAACTGATACTCATCTGGGGTTCGAACCCCATCGTATCGAACCTGCACCTGTGGTCGCGCTGCCAGCAGGCGAAGCGCCGCGGGGCGAAGCTCGTTGCGATCGATCCGTGGCGCAGCCAGACCGCCGAGAAGTGCCACCAGCACGTGCGGCTCCTGCCCGGGACGGATGCCGCGCTCGCGCTCGGCATGATGCACGTCATCATCCGCGAGGAGCGCTACGACCGCGAGTACGTAGAGCGGCACACGCTGGGCTTCGAGGCGCTGAAGACGCGCGCCGCGGACTACCCGCCGGAGAAAGTCGCCCGTATCTGCGGCATTGCTGCGGACGAGATCGTGGATCTTGCGCGGCAATATGCGGCGACGCGGCCGGCCGCGATCCGGGTGAACTACGGGCTGCAGCGCCACGCCGGCGGCGGCATGGCGATACGCACGATCGCCTGCCTGCCGGCCCTGGTCGGCGCCTGGCGCGAGGCCGCCGGCGGCGTCGTGCTCTCGACCAGCGACTTCTACGGATTCGATCATACGACGCTGGAGCGGCCCGACCTCATGCGCGGCAACCCGCGCACGATCAACCAGTCCGCGCTGGGCGACGCGCTCACCTCCGCAAGACCGCCGGTGAAGGCGATCTACGTCTACAACAACAACCCGGTCGCCGTGTGCCCGGACTCGAACAAGGTGATCGCGGGCTTCTCGCGCCCGGATCTCTTCACGGTCGTGCACGATGTCTTCATGACCGACACTGCCGACTACGCGGACATCGTGCTGCCGGCCACGACGCAGCTCGAGCACTACGACGTGCACAAGTCCTACGGGCATCTCTACGTCCTCGCCAACAACCCGGCGATCGCCCCGGTCGGCGAGGCGAGGCCCAACATCGAGGTGTTCCGCCTGCTGGCGAAGCGCATGGGTTTCACGGAATCGTGCTTCGACGACAGCGACGAGGAGGTATGCCGGCAGGCGCTCAAGTCGGAACAGCCCCGCATGCGCGGCATCGAGTGGGACACGTTGAAGGAGCGCGGCTGGCAGCGGCTGGCGGTGCCGGAAGTGTATGCCCCGTTCGCCGAGGGCGGTTTTCCGACGCCCTCCGGCAAATGCGAGTTCTACAGCGAGACCGCGGCTGGCCTCGGCCTCGATCCGCTGCCCAACTACACGCCGCCGCGCGAAAACGTCCTGTCGGCGCCCGAGCTCGCACAGCGCTACCCGCTCGCGTTCATCTCGCCGCCGTGCCGCAATTTCCTCAATTCGAGCTTCGCGAACCTGCCCTTCGCGCGCGCATCGGAGAAGGAGCCCCGGCTCGACATACACCCCGACGATGCAGCGCTGCGCGGCATCGCGAACGGGGAGCGCGTGCGGGTATTCAACGACCGCGGCTCTTACACGCTGAAGGCCGCCGTTTCGGACCGCGCACGTCCCGGCGTGGTGGTCGCGCCGTCGGTCTGGTGGAAGAAGCTCTCGCCCGACGGCCGCAACGCGAACGACCTCACTTCGCAGGCGCTCGCGGACATGGGCGGCGCCGCGACGTTTTACGATTGTCTCGTCGAAGTCGAGCGCGTCTAGGAGATCCGCCATGGCCAAAAGCCCGTTCCGCCTCGCCCTCGAAGAGAGCGTCAATCAGCGCCACTCCGCGGTCCATCCCTGGAGCGAGGCGTGGCAATCCGGGAAGCTCGACCGCCGGATGCTGGGCGAGTGGGTGAAGCAGCACTACCACTATGTCAGCCATTTCTCCGAGTGGCTCGGTCTCGTCTACGGCAACTGCCCGCAACCGGAGGTCCAGCATTTCCTGCTCGAAAACATCGCCGAGGAAGAGGGCCTGCTCGGCATGGGCGAGTTCGGGGCCGTACGCCATACCGACCTCCTGCTCGACTTCGCCGGGTATTGCGGGACGAAGCGCGCGGAGATAATCGACGCGCAATTGAACGGGGAGGTGCTGGCGGAGACCCTGGGGCTGCAGAGCTGGTGCTACCGCCAGGTCTCGCGTCCCTTCGTGGAAGCGCTGTCGGGACTGATCATCGGGCTCGAAGCGCAGGTGCCGGTCATCTACCGCAGGACCACCCCGGCGCTCGTCGAGAAATACGGCTTCACTCCCGAGCAGATCACCTTCTTCCGGCTGCACATCGTCGCCGACGACGAGCACGGCGAGCGCGGCTTCGAGATCGTGGAGAAATACGCGACGACCGAGGAAACGCGCGCGAACTGCCTGCGGGTCGTCAGGGAGGCGGCGGCGATGCGCCGGCTCCTGCTCGACGGCGTCTACCGCAAGTGTTTCGGCGCGGCGCAGCCCGAAGGGCGCAAGGCGGCCTAGTCAATCAGGGCGAGCTTGCCCTCCTTCACCACCCGCGCCCACTTCTGCACCTCGCCCCGGAAGAATGCGGCGAACTGATCGGGGGGGCTCCCGATCGGCACGAATCCCTGCTCGAGCAGGCGCTCCTTCATATCTGGCGAGCGGACCGCCTTCACCAACGCGGCCCCGAGTCTTTCGACGATGTCCCGCGAAGTGGCGGCAGGGACGAACAGCCCGAACCACGCGCTGATCTCGTACCCGGCCAGGCCGGCTTCCGCGACGGTCGGCAGGTCGGGGGCCGCCGGCGAGCGCGTTGCCGTGCTGACTCCCAGCGGCCGCAGCTTGCCGGCCTTGATCTGCGGCGCGGCGGTCGTCTGCAGCATGAACATCACGGGCACCCGGCCCCCCAGCACGTCGGGCATTGCGACCGAGTCGGCCTTGTACGGCACGTGAACCATGTCGACGCGCGCCAGCACCTTGAACAGCTCAGCCGCGAGATGGCTGGTCGTGCCGAAACCCGATGACGCATAGGAGAGCTTCGCCGGATTGGCCTTCGCGAGCGCGATGAACTCCTTGACCGACTTGGCGGGCAGCGACGGGTGCACGACGAGTATCGTCGCGACCTCGCAGCATCCACCCACTGCCGCCAGGTCCTTCAGCGGATCGAAGGGCATCTTCCTCTGCAGGCTCGGGTTGCTGGCGAGGCTGGTCGCCGCGATTACGACCGTATACCCGTCCGGCGCGGCCCGGACGGTCGCCTCCGCTCCGATGTTGCCGCCGGCGCCGGGCCGGTTCTCGACGATCACCGTCTGTCCGACGACCTCCGCGAGCTTGCCGCCGACCATGCGGCCGATGATGTCGCCGGTGCCCCCGGCCGCGTACGGCACGATCAGCCGGACCGGCTTGACGGGATAGGGATCGGCACCTGACGCCGCGCCGCTCGAGACGGCAAGTGCCGCGGCGAGTGTGGTGAGAGCCGTGGTGCGCGCGATCCGACGATGCATGGCGATTCTATCCATGGGACCTCTAGTCAATGCGGAGCTGTCATCGCGGCAGGTTTCCGCCGGCGCAGCATGAAATAGATGAAAAAGGGCGCAACCGCGGCCACCATGTGCTTCAGCGAGTGGCCGCTCAGAATGCTCGAGGTAAGGGAGTAGAAACCGGAGTCATAGTACTCGGCCACCTTGGCGAGGGCGTAAAAGGCAAGGCCGTAGAGAAGGTAGTAGCGGTGCGTGTAGCGGGCGGGAAACGCGGCGAGCACGAAGGGTATCGCGAGGAGCGGCGCAAACTGGACCCAGACATAGACCCGCAGATCGCCGCTGTACTTCCACCAGTAGACGCTTGCGATTCCCACGACGATCGCCGGGACGAGCAGCGCGCGCTCGAGCCGCGCGCCCATGTGCTCGCACAGCAGCGCGGTGAAGAGTCCCATGAACGCCACCGTCATCGGCAGGCGATCCCACACGAGCGAGTCGTCGTCGGGCGCGCCGTGGTAGTACGCCGACCCGAAGAAGACCAGCGCGACGCCGGCGAAAAATACCGTCCACGAGCGCATCGCGCCCGCTTCCGGGTGGCGCAGGCACCACAGCGTTCCTGCCGCACCGACGACCAGGAACAGTAGGTTGGACACGACGTTTCCGAAGTTCTGCAGCCCCAGGCACGTCCTCGCGTCCGCGAACACGTGATAGCCCGGGTCCTGGGGTATGGGGCCGCCATACAGGAACAGCAGATAGCAGAGCGGCGCCAGCATGAGCAGGGCGAGCGCCGCCTCGCGCCAGCCGGGCGTGAGCTTCACCGAATGCTCCATAGGGATCCTCGGCTCAGCTACCCGGGGGGGATCACCGGCAGCAGCAGGTACGCCGCCCGGTCCGGTCCGAAGTGCAGCGTCGTCGTCCCGCCGAAGATCTCCCGCGGCCGATCGCGCGGATCGTTGTGCAGGAACGGGCCGCAACCGAGCAACTCGTTCTTGAAGTTGGAGAGCTTCGCGCCGGTGGTCTTCTGCCATTCGTAGTCCCGGCCGCGCACCGAGAGCGCGATGCGGTGGCCGGCCGGCACGACGATGGAGGTCGGCCAGATCTCGACGTCGAGCTGCACGATGTCGCCGGGCGCGAGCGGCTGCTTCTCGTCGTGCGTGTGATACGGCCGGTATTCCGTGGAAAGCGCGCGGTCGAGCTTGCGGTGTGAAGCACGGAGCCAGCCCTGGGCGATCGGCGTGTGCGGATCGATCGCGCCCATGAACGTCACCTCGCGCAGGTCCGGCGTGAACACGCGGAACACGAGAAAGAAATCCGCATCGGTCGTTGACGAGGACACGAAGAGCCGCGCCGCCAGGGGTCCCGTGATCTCGGTTTCTTCGGTAAGCGGCGCAGAGACAAACGTGGCTCCATCGCCCAGTGCATCGAACGTTACCTGCCCTGATCGGCGCGGCTCCGCCCGTTCCAGGCTCTGCGCCGCCGCATCGAGGTAGAGCTTCGTCCACTGCGTGCGCGCGATCGGCCACTCGTTCTCGTGGCGTTCGACGAAGCGGTCCACGTGCCGCACCTGGAGCTGCACCTTCGGCTGGCGGTCCCAGCCGTTTTTCTCGCCCTTCAGGTAGTAGTCGAAGAAGCGCTTCTGGAGGAGCCGGCCGTAGTCGGTATAGAAGTGCGTCCAGTGCTCTATCCCGTGCGCTTCCAGCCACTTGTCCCTGGCCGCGGCGCGCACGAAGCCCTCGAAATTCCCCCGCGGGTGCAACCCCTGCCCGCCCCAGTTGGCCGCGGAGAGAAACGGGGTCACGACTTTCTCCCAGACCGGCGAGCGGTCGCGATGGTACTGATCGTCGAGCGGGTGCGCGAGGATGTCGTCCCCGAAATCGCAGCGGTTTTTCGCCAGCGCGTTGTCGGAGAGCGTCTCGTCGCCGCATACCAGCGCGCCCGTTACCCGCGAGCGGGGGCCGCGCTCGCCGAGTCCGTACTGGACCGTCTTCACCTGCATGTCGTACCAGTTGGCGAAGAACGTGGACAGTATCCCGCCGTGGTGCGTCATGTCGCGGTACCAGTCGGCCGAGCCCTCCCAGATGCACATGGCGGCGAGATGAGGTGGCTGCAACGTCGCGACGTGCCACTGGTTCATGCCGTAGTAGGAGATGCCGTTCAGCCCGACCTTGCCGCTCGACCACGACTGCGCGCCCGCCCACTCGATGCAGTAGTAGAAATCCTTCGTCTCGCGCGGCGAGAAGTGGTCGATGTAGCCCGGCGAGCGCCCGGCGCCGCGCGAATCCACGCGCACGCACGCGTAGCCATGCGGCACCCATTTCTCCGGGTCGACCACTTCCCAGCTCTGGTAGAGATTGCTCGAGCCGTAAGCGACGTCGGGGTGCTCGGCGACCATGCGCTGCCATGCGCTGGGATAGCCCTCCTGGAAGGAGAGGCCCTTCGCATACGGCCCGTAGGTGAGAATGACCGGGTAGCGGCCGTCGGCGACGGGAAGGAACACGTCGGCGCGCAGGACGAGACCATCCTCCATCCTGACCGGCACGTCCCAGTGGATGCGCATGCCGTCGCGGACTTCGGTCTTTTCGCTCATTACTTCAGCCGCTGAATGCGGGCAAAAATCAAAAACTGAACCGCCAAGACACGGAGACCGCCAAGAAGATCAAATTCAAATTGAACCGCGGAGACACAGAGACGCGGAGAATTCAATAACAGTTGTCCGTTATTTGAAGTCGTTCCTCTGTGCCTCTGCGGTTAATGCTGATTTCTTGGCGGCCTTGGCGTCTTGGCGGCGAGATTTCCACTACGCCTTCGGCGCGTCCGCCTGCTTGCGCGGATGCGCTTGTGCGAACGCGTCGAGCGCCATGCACGCCTCGTGGATCCGCAGCATCGTCTTGTACGGCTTCACGTCGCAATCAGAGTTTTGCGCACCGATTACCTGGCCGGCCAGGCAGATGTCCGCGACCGTGACTGCATCGCCGTGACAGAACTTGCCCGTGCGCGAGTCGCCGTTCAAGAGGGCTTCCATGGCGGCCAGCCCGAGCCCGACCCAGTGCCGTACCCATTCGACGCGCACCGACTCGCCGAGCTTGAGGTCCTTCTCGACGTAGTTGCGCACGCGCGGGACCATCAGCGGATGGATTTCGGCGATCGGTATCATCGCCAGCGCCCGCACGCGCGCACGGTCGCGCGGATCGCGCGGGAGGAGCGGTGGAGTGGGATGGGTTTCCTCCAGGTATTCCATGATCGCCATGGACTGGGTGAGCGGCGGGCCGCCATCGATGATCAGTGCGGGCACGACGGACTGGGGATTGACCTTGCGATAGGCCTCGTTGAACTGGTCGCCCTTCGCGAGATCGAGCGCTTCGTTCTCGGAGGGCGGTATGCCCTTGAGGTTCATCGCGACGCGCACGCGGAAAGTGGCCTGCGAGCGCCAATAGCCGTAGAGCTTCATTTCAATCCTCCGTGATATTCTTCGCGGGGCTGGCATTATGGCACGCAAGCGGAGGACGGACGAAATGAAAATCGGCATCGCCGGCACGGGCAGGATGGGTACCGCCATGGGCGCCCGCCTGCTCGAGCTCAAGCAGGAAGTGCACGTCTGGAATCGGTCTGCCCAGCGGATCCGTCCCCTGGTGGATCAGGGAGCCGTGTCGGCCGCGACGCCGGCCGAGCTGGCCGGCCGCTGCGACGCGGTGCTTACGATACTGACGGACGCCGCCGCGATAGCCGCGGTCTACAACGGCAGAGACGGACTGCTCTCCGGCAACGTTCGCGGAAAACTCTTTATCGAGATGAGCACCGTATCGTCCGCCACCGAGCGCGCGCTCGCGCCCGCAGTCGCCGCCACGGGTTCGGCGCTGGTCGAATGCCCCGTGGGCGGCAGCACCGCGCCGGCGCGCGAGGGGAAGCTCTTCGGCTTCCTGGGCGGAGCCGAAGCGGACGTGGCCCGCGCGCGGCCCATCGTCGAGCAGTTGTGCCGCCGCGTCGAGCACGTCGGTCCTGTCGGCGCCGGCGCTGCGATGAAGCTCGCGATCAATCTGCCGCTTGCCGTGTACTGGCAGGTCTTCGGCGAGGCGCTCGGTCTCGTCGATTCGCTCGGCCTGGAACCGAAACGGATCGTCGACATCTTCTCCGATACCTCCGGCGGTCCCAACATGCTGAAACCGCTCGGCCCGAACATCGCTCAGGCGCTCACCGGCGACATGGCGGTCGGCGTGTTCTTCGACGTGGACTCGGTGCGCAAGGATTTGCGCACGATGCTGGAGGAGGGAACCGCTCAGGGCAAGCCCATGCCGCTCGTGACGAAGGCCCTGGACCTCTACGACCGGGCGTCCGCGGCGGGGCTGGGAGCGCGCAATTGCACCACGCTGCTGCCGTACTGGCTCAAGCACGGCCAAAGCTAGGAGATGGACGGTATGAGCGCTGCACAGAAAACCAAAGTGATACTGGCAACCGCCACCCCGGGCGGGGGCTTTCCCGCCTACGGCTGGCCGTACGCCGAGGTGCTGAACGAAGCGGATCCCACGCTGGCGATCGAGCCGATCAACACAAAGGGCAGCAACGAGAACGTCGCGTCGCTCGACGAGGGCAAGTTCGATCTCGGTCTCGTCACCGGAGAAGTGACCTACGAGGCCATCAACGGGTTGGGCCGGGCCAAAGCAGACAATCTGCGCATCATCAACGCCACGTTTTCGCAGGCCGGCATGTTCATGGTGAAGGCGGACAGCCCCTGTCGCAGCATCTCCGACTTGAAGGGCAAGCCGATCGCCTGGGGCGCGGCAAGCTCCGGCTTCATCGTGCTGGCGCGCTACGTAATGGACGGCCTCGGTCTCGACATGAAGCAGGATTTCGAGCCGCACCTCCTGGAGAAAGCAGGCGACGGTCCGCCCATGGTGCTGGATGGCCGCGCGGCGGCGATGTGGGGCGGGGGCGTGGGCTGGCCGCCGTTCACGTCGATCGCGAAGGGCCCCGCCGGCGGGCGCTTCATCGGACCGAGCGCGAAGGAGATCGAGCGCATCCAGACGAAGCATTCCTTTCTCAAGCGAAGTACGCTGCCCGCCGGCAGCTATCCCGGGCAGAGCGGTCCCATAGAGTCCGTGGGTTCGTGGCCCTTCGTGCTCGCGCGCGCTTCGCTGCCGGACGATGTCGCGTACCGTCTGGCGCGTGCGCTTCACAAGGGGCACGCCGCGCTCGCCGCGAAGATCGACCAGGCGCAGGAGTCCACGCTCGAGAACACGCTCGCGGCCGCGCCCACCCGGGACCTGATACACCCCGGGGTGCTCAAATACATGCGGGAAATCAGCCTGATCAAGTAACGCCGACTCCGGACACTTCGCGCTGATTTGCCGCGCGGCAGGGTTGAGCAGGTGCCCGCGTGTAGGCGCGCCCAACGAGATCGGCGTAACCATTCATGCGTTGGCGGGTTTCCCATGGCAGTCTTTATACTTTCTTCCGCTGCCGCAGGAACAGGCCTCGTTCCTCCCAACCTTCCTCCCACTTCTTACGTACGTTTTTTGGCCCTGCGTCTGCGGTCCTTGGTCCACGTCGCCAATTCGCAGCGATCCTGCACCAATGGTTGTCGGGCCACCAATCGGCCTCAACTGACCGGTTGCATCAATATCCAAGAAACCCTTTGTTTCAATTCCCATCCCACCTTTCTCGCTTGGCCGATGCGCCACTACCGGTTTACCTTTGTAGCTAAGCTGAATCGCATCGCCTTTGCGGCTCACCAAGCCGACATCCATATAGTTGTGGCAATATTGTCAAACATAAGAACGTGGTTTGATTCCGCAATCACTTGCAGCGATAGTTTGTGTGCCTTTTCGCGGATGATGAACCGATTCTTAACGTGCTCTATGTCCCAGCTACCAGCTAGGCAACGCCATTCGTTCTGACAAATCTCTAGAAGGAGTCGGCCAGTTCTATCGAAAAACGCCCGCTTAATGCGATGTGTCCGTCCCCTAAGTCTTCCACCGCTAAGAGCAACTCTCCGCCAATTCGAAGAACCTCCCGCGGGTCGTTGAAGACAAGATTTCCAAGTCGTAGCTCAAGTGGTCGCTGGCAGGTCCGAAACTCAGGATCGTGGCTATAGCCGACAGTCTTCGCGAACGGAGCTTGGTAAGCCGCCTTGATTTCTTGCATGGAGAGTAGCCCCTTGTTTTTCCTCTCATGGTGATTTGGGCACAGCAGGCAGATCTTGTCCGACATGTGTGCTTGTGCTTCGGCCCAAGGGGGATCAATGTGATCATAGGTATAGAGGGACAGGCCGCATAAGACACAGCCGAAGCCGCTATTTTGGCGAACAGCTCGTTTTACTTCTGAGGGAATATCCCGCGACAAACCGTATTTGTTAATTTTTTTCATAGGAAGTGGGCGAATCGCCTTCCGATACATCTTATCTGAGACCACCGTATCGTACCGCGCATGGCCCTTCCGGATGCACATCCGCGGGCCTAACCGTGCTGCAGGCCCACCTTCACCAGTGGACTTCGACCGCTGCACCCGGGCCTGGGCGCGATCGTATAGCCACTACCGAGAATGTCAGCACGCATGAGAACAAGGTAAGCGACCGGTAGCGCCTGCCCATTACAATTTGTCCGGAAACGGTTTCCAACCGCAATATCATCCGGTCCATCACGGTGTATGTTTTCCCGGACTCGCTTTTGGCGCCAGTAGGATGTGGGAGAATGCGTGCGTCCCGATCTGATGCCCGAGCCAATCCGCCGTGGCCGAAACCCGCGTTGATCTGCTCCACCTGCTCGAAGACCTCCGCGACGCCTATCCCGGTTCCATCGAGGAGACGATACTTACCGAGATCATCGCCAACTCGCTCGATTCCGGTGCGATGCGTATCCGGATTACGGCGGATGCCGCGAGCGCAAGCCTGACCATACTGGACAACGGCTGCGGCATGCCGCGCAAGGATCTGCGCCGCTTCCACGATCTCGCCGCAAGCACCAAGCAGAGAGGGCGGGGCATAGGCTTCGCGGGCGTCGGCATCAAGCTCGCGCTCCTCGCGTGCAAAGAGGTGGTGACCGAAAGCCGGCGCGGCAGGAACCACGTCGCGACGAGCTGGCACCTCGCGTCGCGGCATCGCGCGCCGTGGCGCTGGGTGGAACCGCCGGGAATGCTCGGGGAGCGGGGAACCGCCGTACGCCTCGAACTGAACGACGCGCTCTCGCCGCTCACCGACCGCGGCTTCGTCGAGGCGGCGCTGCGACGGCACTTCCAGGCGCTGCTCGACCCGGGATGCGCCGAGATGTTGAACACGCACTATCCGGACGCGATCATTTTCGAGGTGAACGGCGCGATGCTCGACCGCAAGCCCTGCTCCGCGCCCGATATTGCCGCGGTCGCGATCCGCATCGGCAGAAAGCGCAAGCCCTCGGCCGCCGGCTATCTCTTCCGCGAAACGGCGAGCCTCGCGGAGGACGAGCGCGGCGTCGCCGTGAGCACCTACGGGAAGGTCATCAAGCGCGGCTGGGATTGGCTCGGGGTCTCGCCCGCCACGCCCGAGCGCATCGGGGGGCTGATCGAATTTCCGGCACTGGCGGGCGCGCTCACTCTCAACAAGGGCGATTTCATACGGACCGGTCCGCGCGGGGCCCTGTACTTGGCCGCCCGCAAGGCAATACAGGAGGCCGTGACGCGCCAGCTTGCCGCATGGGGAGACAGCCGGGAGGAAACCGAGGCGCCGCGGCCGCGCGCGATGCGCACATTGGAGCGCGACCTCGAGCGCGTCCTGCTGGAGCTCTCCGAGGGATTTCCGCTGCTCGCATCGCTCGTCGAGCAGCGGCGCGGCGGACAAAAGCGCCTCGCGCTCGCGGTGAGCCCGGACTTGGGGATGGGGGCGGGGCCGGGCGCGGCGTCATCCACGGCGGTACCGGAGGCGCCAGGAACGAAACCGGAAATCTCCGACGTAGAAACCGAGCCGTCGCAAAGAGAGCCGGATTCCGCTTCGCCGCCGCCCGTGGATGATTCGCAGGCGCTGCCTGACGGCGTCGGACTCCCTGACCCACGAGCAAAGCCGCGCCCGATCCGGCTGGGACTCACCGTGCAGATCGAGGACCGGCCCGGCGATGCGGAGCTCGGCCGCCTGGTGGAATCCACGATCTTTGTCAACCGCGCGCATCCGGCGTACCAGCGTGCGGCGGCGTCGCGCTCCGAGGGTTACCACATAGCGCTATCGGTCGCGCTCGCTCTCGCCCCGCTCGCCGTCGAACCCGCGGGCGAGCATGGGTTCGTGACCGCGTTCCTCGCGCGTTGGGGCGAGGCGGCAACGGCCGGGCGCGGGCAGCGGGTAAAATCCCGGATTGGACAGACAGAACGATTGATCTGACTGAGATTGTGATGAGGAAGGGATACAAGCAGCTGCTCGCCGAGGCGGAGGGGAAGGCGCCGGGCATCTCGGTCGAGGACGCGCGCAAGCGGCACGCCGACGGCAGCACGGTCTTCGTGGACATCCGCGACGTGCGCGAACTGGAGCGCGAGGGGATGATCCCCGGCGCTTTTCACGCGCCGCGCGGCATGCTGGAATTCTGGGTGGACCCGGAGAGCCCGTACTACAAGCCGGTGTTCACCGACGACAAGACCTATATCCTCTACTGCCAGAGCGACTGGCGCGGTGTCCTCGCAGCCGCCACGCTGACGGAGATGGGACTGCCCAACGTTTTCCACCTCTCCGGCGGCTACAGCGAGTGGCGCAAGTCCGGCGGTCCGACGGCCGAGCGGCCAAGGAAGGACGGTAGCGGGCGGGGTTGAGTGAGCGCTCTTCGCTTGAGCGGCACGCTCAAGCGCGAATCGTCTGATACGGATCACGCCCTCCATCCGTTACTGGAAGTACGACCCCCCATTCACCAGGTAGCACTGCCCGGTGATGAAGCCTGCATTCTCGCTCGCGAGGTGCAGCAGGAGTGCCGTGCATTCCTGCACCCGCCCCTTCCTGCCGATCGGCTGCGTGTCGCGCACGTGCTTCTCGCTTTCCCGCGCATCTTTTTCGGCGCGGCCTATCGTTCCGGGACCGATGCAGTTGGCCGTAATGTTGTGCTTGCCGAACTCGCGAGCGAGGCCGCGCGTGAAGCCGACTATGCCGAGCTTCACCATCGCCTTGGTGGCGCCGCCGCCCAGGTACGGGGAAACGCCCGAGATGTTGATGATACGGCCCCACTTCTTCTCGATCATCTGCGGAATGGCTTGCCGGCACACGTAGTACGGGCCCGTCAGGTTGACGTCGATCGCGTGCGTCCACTCCTCGAAGGTCGTTTCGAGGAACGGGCTCTCCGCGCGAAAGCCCGCGATGTTGATCACCACGTCCACGCCGCCCAGCGCTTTCCCCGCCGACCGGACAAACTCCGCGACCACCGCCCCGTCGGTCACGTCGCATTTCTCTGCTACGACCTTGACCCCGAGCTTCCGGGCGCCATCGGCCACCTCGTTCAGCTCCTTCATCTTCGCGCTGGTGCAGATCGCGAGGTTGGCGCCTTCCCCTGCGAAGGCGAGCGCCGCCGCGCTCCCCATGTTGCGGCTCGCGCCGGTGATGAGGACGTTCTTTCCCTTGAGTCCCGTATCCATTGTCGCCCCTCGTCAAACCCCGTCACTCGTCACGCCTGACCCCTGCCCCATGACGCCTGACGCTCAGGCCGCCTTGGCCTGCGCGCGCTCGAGGCCGGGCATGTCGAAGTCGAGCTTCTTCAGCCCGTCGATGATGCTGTGCACCTGCATCGCGTTCAACTCGGTGAGCGGCGGGCGCACCGCGCCCCACGCGGCGTCGTCCGAGTGGTACGCGATCACCTGCTTCAGCGCCGGGATCATGACGTACTGCCCGACCGTCTTGCGCACGACGTTCAGCGCTTCCTGCTGCAGGTCGGCGTCGGGCTTCTGCCATTCGCGGTAAAGCCTGTCGATGGCGGCGGGATTGACGTTGGCGGTGGCCGAGATGCAGCCGGCGCCGCCGTTTCTCATGGCGGCGAGAAGGAACGATTCGCTGCCCGGGAACACGTCGAAGCCACTCTTCGCGAAAGCCTTGAGGAAGGACTCGGTGTTGCTCCAGTCGCCGGAGCTGTCCTTCATGCCGGCAATCGCCGTCGGATAGGCCTTCAGCAGGCGCTCGACCAGCTTCACCGTGATGCCGACCACCGCGACCGGCGGGATGTGGTAAAGGTAGATGCGCAGCCGGGAATCGCCCACGCGCTCGACGACTTCCGCGAAGCTGCGGAAGAGGCCGTCCTCGCTCACGTCCTTGTAGTAGAACGGCGGCAGCATCAGCACCCCGGCGCAGCCCGCCTTCACCGCGTGCTCGGTCAGCCGCACGGTATCCGTGAGCGCGCAGCAGCCGGTGCCGGGCATCATGCGCGCCGGATCGACGTCGGCGGCGAGCAGCGCGTCGAGCAGCGCGATGCGCTCGTTGACCGAGAGCGAGTTCGCCTCGCTGTTGGTGCCGAAAACGGCGAGCCCGCAATTCTGGGTGATGAGCCAGCGGCAGTGCGCGATGAAGCGCTCGGGATCCGGCGAGAGATCGCGGTTGAACGGGGTTACCACGGGCGAGAGCACGCCGCGTATGCGTTGCTGGGACATGAGTTTCTCCTAGAGTAGCGGCAGCGGCCGGAACGGCCTGCACTGGAATTCGTCGGGCCAGAATAGCACACCGCCACGGCGTTCCCAAGACGGTTGCTCGTTGTCACCGCGATATAATTTTGCATGGCCAATGATGCAGGGAAGGTAAAGGTCGCAGCGGTGGTGCTCGCAGGCGTAATCTTTGCGTCGGGTACGCACGCGCAGGAGACCTCCCGCAGCGCAGCACGGACTCCTGCGGCCGACGCCGCCTATCCTTCCAAGCCGATCCGCTTCGTGCTCGGCTTTCCGCCGGGTGGAGCGAGCGACACCATGGCCCGGCTCCTTGGAACGCGGATGGCGGAGAGCCTCGGGCAACCGGTGGTGATAGACAACCGGCCGGGCGCGGGCGGAAACATCGCCGCGGAGATCGTGGCGCGCAGCGTGCCCGACGGGCACACGCTGCTCCTCGGAAACAACGGCATCCTCGCCATCAACGCCAGTCTCTACCCGAAGATCGGCTTCGATCCGCTCAAGGATTTCGCGCCGGTCGTGCTGGTCGCCTCGCAGCCCAATATCCTGGTGGTTCACCCTTCGGTGGCAGCCAACTCGGTCAAGGAGCTGATCGCGCTGGCAAAGGCGAAGCCGGGGCAGTTGAGCTATGCCTCACCGGGCGCGGGCACGACCGGGCACCTCGCTGCGGAGCTCTTCAAACGCATGGCCGGTGTCGACTACGTCATCATCTCGTACAAGGGCGGCGGCCCGGCGATGCTCGCCAATGTCGGCGGGGAGTGCCAGTTGAGCTTCGCGACGGCGTTGTCGGTAGCGGGGTACCTGAAGGGCGGCCGGTTGAAGGCGCTGGCAGTGACGACGGCGAAGCGCTCGCCGAATTTCCCCGACCTGCCCACGGTCGCGGAGGCGGGCGTGCCGGGCTTCGACGCCATTACCTGGCACGGCATCGTCGTCCCGGCGCGCACGCCACAGCCCGCAATCGCGCGGTTGAACGGCGAGATCAACAAGCTCCTGCAGACGGCGGACATGCGCCAGCGCCTCGCCGCTCTCGGCTCCGACCCCATCGGCGGTGCGCCGAAGGAGCTGACCGACTACACGCGGGTGGAAATCCCGAGGTGGGCGAAGGTGATCAAGGAGTCCGGGGCGAAGGCGGAGTGACCAGTGGCCGGGACCGGTAAGCTTCACGCGCGCGATGCTACTCAGCTTTCGAATCTGAGGCCCTCAGGTGGTCCAGGAAAGCCCGGATCTTTGCGGGTAATACGCGATGCTGCGCAAAAATCACGTACGCCATTGACCCGAAGCCGGACTCGATTTCCGCTCTGCGCAAGAGGACTTGCAGAGTCCCGCTTTCGATATCTTCTTCGACCAGGTAGTCCGGGAAGACGCACAGTCCATGTCCGGACCTGACGGCTCGCAGCAGAACCTCGTCGTCATTGCATGTCAGAAAAGGTTTGAGGCTGATTTCCCGGGGTTTCCCCACGATCCTGGCGCGCAATCGCTGATCGGGCTCCGCCCGGGAAAAACAGAGATACCGATGGGACTGGAGGTCTTCGAGGTTCTTCGGCGTCCCGTATTGATCCAGATAGCGCTTTGATGCGCAGAGCAACCAGCGCATCTTTCTGAGCGGATACGCAACGGCATCCTGCGGCAGGGACTTCGCCACACGCACAGCCAGGTCAAATCTCTCTGCCATGAGGTCGACCTGGCGATCCGTGAGTTCAACCTCGGCGGTGATATCGGGATACTTCTCCAGGAATCGATCGACCATGGGACCGAGCCATACCCGTCCCAGCACAGGCGGCGCGGTAACCCGCAAGTGCCCGGATATCACACCAAGCGAATCCTGCAAGGCAACATTTGCCTCCTGGACATGGGTCGCAATCTGTTCTGCATGGGTAAATAGCGCCTCCCCTGTCTCCGTAAGTAGAAGGCGGCGCGTGGTGCGATGAAACAGGGACGCT
The DNA here is from genome assembly GCA_035649495.1 of Burkholderiales bacterium. GTDB lineage: Bacteria > Pseudomonadota > Gammaproteobacteria > Burkholderiales > SG8-41 > SG8-41. The sequence goes on from DASRJL010000175.1 coordinate 16,722, forward strand.
CCGATCTTCCTTTCGATGTCCCGCAGGCGATGACTGAGGGCTGACCGCGTCACCCCGAGGCGCTTCGACGCTGCGGAGAGGCTCGCTTCGCAGGCAATCGCATGCAGGAATGTCAGGCTGTCTGCATCAAGGGTCGTCACGAGTCCATTGTAGAGAAAAACTCACCAACGAAGCGACCATTTGCCACCTTATCCGGGCTTTACCGCTTCGCGATAATCAGCAGCGCCAATCGTTAAGGGGCGGCGTCCGGACGGTCGCATAAGCAGAGTCCAGGGAGGAGCAATGCATCAGAAACGGACGGTTCTGTTCCAAACCTCGGTGTGGCTGGTGCTGTCAACGCTAGCCGTACCAGGATGGACGTTCGCCGCGGACTTTCCCTCGAGACCGTTACGCCTGGTAGTTCCATTTCCTCCGGGTGGCGCGGCCGATATTCTGGCGCGCGGAATCTCTCCCAGGCTCTCCGGACAGTTGCGCCAGCAGATGATCGTGGACAATCGCCCGGGCGCGAACGGCGTAATCGGCTTTGAGGTCGTCGCACGAAGCCCGGCGGACGGCCATACGCTCCTGCTGGGTTTCACTACGGGCGTGGCAATCAATCCGTTGCTGGTTTCGAAGGTCTCTTACGACCCGGAAAAAGACTTTGTGCCGATCAGCATGCTGTCCCGGACGCCGATGACGTTGATTGTCAGCCCATCGTTCCCAGCGAATTCCGTCAAGGACCTCGTTGCGCTCGCGAAGGCCACGCCCGGCAAGCTCACCTACGCTTCTCCCGGAACCGGCAATCCCAACCACATCGCCGGCGAACTATTCAAATTGTCGGCCGGGGTGGACCTGGTGCACGTGCCCTACAAAGGCGCGGGCCCGGTGATGACGGACGTGATCGGGGGCCATGTACCGGTCGCCTTTGTCACATTGGCTGCCGCATTGCCTCAATTGCGCGCGGGCAAATTGAAATTGCTGGCGATTACCAGCGACAGGAGATGGTCCGCGCTACCCGACGTGCCGACGATGTCCGAAGCGGGGGTCCGCGGCCTGGAGATCGTCGAATGGTTTGGCATCCTGGCTCCCGCCGGTACTCCGAAAGCCGTGATCGCCCGGCTCAACGAGGAAATCGTGACGGCCGTGCGCTCACCCGAAGTTCAGGCACGTCTGGTCGAGCAGGGACTCGAACCCGTCACCACAACGAGCGAGGAGTTCAGAACGGTGATCCGGTCCGATATCGCGAAATGGTCGAAGGCGATCAAGCAGATGGGAATCAGCGCCCACTGACCTACAGCTGAGCGCCGTGATTCGCCCTTTCAACTCCCTCGCATTGGCCGGCACCCATTACGCATTCGGCTTGAATTCGAGTATGTCGAGCCCGTTGTAGCGGTCGCCGAGATAGATCAACCCGCGCGTGTCCACGTCGACGTCGTTGCTCTGCGGGCAGGCCTTGCCCGCCGCGGGCTCCGGTATGTAGTGGCCCACTTCGCGCGGTGACGAGGGATCGGCGATGTCCACGATGCGCAGGCCGCCCGCGAACCACGCGCAGTAGACGAGCGTGTCGCCGCCCTTCATGTGTTCCTGGAACTGGTGCGCCCCGAAACGGCCCGGCGTGGCCCGGCTCCACGGTGAGTCGAGCTCACTCACCTCGTAGACCGACAGCGGCTTGATGTCCGACCGGTCAGTCACGTCGAACACCCACAGGCAGGCGTGCGGGCGGCCGCGCCGCTTCGCCATCTCCTCGGCGCTGTGGGCGTGGTCCTCCTCGTCGATCGCGATCGCGATCTTGCGACCGTTGATGTCCGGCACGCCCATGAAGGTGTGCGAGGGCTCCGGGAACGGCGGGTGATAGTTGTATGCGCCGACCGTGCGCGGCTTGCGGATGTCGGTCACGTCGATGATGCGCACGCCGCCGTGCCACATCCCGGCCCACATCGTGTCGCCCTGGCGCAGCGCGTGGTGCAGGCGGTGCTGGCGTCCCGACCACGTGGGCTTCTCGCCGCCCTCGAGGTGCTGGCCCGGCAGCCACCAGCGCGACACTTCCGCCGGCTTTACCGGATTGCGGATGTCGTAGGTGACGAGGATGTTGCCGATATAGCCCGGCATCTCGGTGGAGATGTACGCATAGTCGGCGTCCATGTCGAAACGGTGCACGCCGCGGCCGTGCGTGCGGTGATGGCTGATCAGCTTCGGCTTGCTGCGATCCGAGATGTCGTAGATCTTGAAGCCGCCCTGAGCGTACGGCTTCTTCTCGGCGGCCTCGACCGCGGGGATGTCGGCCTCGTCCACGCCCAGTTTTTGCGCCAGCTCGGCGTGGGACGGGGCGCGTCCCAGGGTCGCGGTGAGCTGCGCGCGCAGCCTCGGCAGCTCGTCCGCCTTGCGCCCTATGCCCGTCATGTTCTGCTCGGCGTTGACGATCATGATGTCGCCGGCGACGCGCGCCTTGTGGCTGTGGGAGTCCGGATCGCCTACCGGGACCTGCGAAAGAAGCTTCGGTTTGCCCGGATCGGAGACGTCGAGGATGCTCGTGCCCAGGCCTTCCTTGTTGGTGATGTGGCCAACATAGGCGTACTTGCCGTCCACGTACACCTGCCCGGCGCCGGGCAGATCAAGATGCGAGAGACGGGTGACGTTACGCGCGAGGACGGGAGCCTGGTTCGGGGCGTTCATGGGATGCGTTCCAGTTAGTGGTAGGCGTCGGGGATTCTACACCCCCGTATCATCCATATTGATGCGGCCAAGGGCGCGGTGAGGCTGCAGTCAAGGTGGAAGGAGAAATGCGGAAGGCGGATGGAAGGTGATCTGCTATTCTCTGCGCGTTGTATGTCCACCGATGAACCTCTACGAGGAGAGTTCCCGATGAATGCGCCAGGAAAGGTCGCGCATGACGGCGCCGGCGTCATCGTCGACTATCTGATCCGCGAGAAAGTGCCGTACGTCTTCGGCCTGTGCGGCCACGGCAACATCGGGTTCATCGACGCGCTGCATGCGCGCGCCCGCGAGATCAAGACGGTCTCGGTGCACCACGAAAGCGTCGCCGGCTTCATGGCGGACGTCTACTACCGGGTGTCGGGCCAGCCGACGGCGACCTTTACCTCGTGCGGGCCGGGCTCGGCGAACCTGCCGATCAGCCTTGCCAACGCCTTCTTCGATTCCGTGCCGTTCTACGCCGTGACGGGCAACATCCCGACGAGCCAGTTCAACCGCGGCGCTTTCCAGGAGACTTACCGCCATTACCAGGCGGATTTCCCGTCCACGGTGCGCGCCTACTGCAAGCGCGTGTTCCAGCCCACGACGGCCGCGCAATTGCCGGTCGCGGTGCGCCAGGCGTGGAAAACCATGGTGACGGGACGGCCGGGTCCGGTCGTGCTCGATGTGCCGTTCGACATGTTCAACGAGCCGATACCGGAGGAAACGCCGCGGCCGGAGGACTGGAACGCCAATATCTCCTGCCGCTGCGGCGCCGATCCGGAAGGCGTCACGAAAGCCGCCGACATGCTGATGGCGGCGCAGCGCCCGGTCATCCTCGTCGGGCAGGGTGTGCGCTACGGCCGCGCGACCGGGGAACTGCGCGAGCTTGCCGAGAAGCTGCGCATTCCGGTCGCCATGTCCGCGAGCGGGACCGGCGCCATCGACGCGGAGCACCCGCTTGCGCTCGGCCTGGTCGCGCGGAACGGCCCCTATCAGGCGAACCACTCGGCGCGGCAGGCCGACGTGCTGCTTGCGCTGGGCGTGCGGTTCGACGATCGCACGTCGAGCTCCTGGATACCGGGTTTCTCGTTCACCATCCCGCCGACGAAACTGATCCACGTCGACATCGATCCGGACGAGATCGCGCGCAACTATCCCGTCGCCCTGGGGCTGATGGCGGACGTGCGCACGTTCCTGCGGCAACTGCTTGCCGAGATCGACTCGCGTCTTGCCCGGGGGCAGATGCCGGCCGAGCGCGGCGCGTGGCTGGACGCCATCGCGGGCTACCGCCAGGAGTGGGAGGACTTCATCGCGCCCGGCTTCAAGGCGGACGCCACGCCGATCCCCCCGCAGCGCGCCGCGCACGAGATCGACCGCGTCCTCCCGGAGGACGCAATACTGGTGAGCGACATCGGCGTGCATCACAACTGGTTGATCCAGTTCTGCAAGCCAAAGCGTCCCGATTCACTGATCGGCTCGATGGGCTTCGGCCCGATGGGCTTCGGCGTGGCCGGCGCGCTGGGCGCGAAGCTCGCGGCTCCGCAGCGGCCCTGCGTGGCGGTGGTCGGGGACGGCGCGTTCCTGATGCACGCGAACGTGCTGGGAACCGCCTACGAGTATCAAATACCGGTCGTCTACCTGGTATGGAACAACTACGCCTACGGCTCGATCCGCGGGCTCCAGCGCGGCTATCTCGGCGGACGCGAGCTCGCCACCGATTTCAAGCACCCGGGCACCAGCAAGCCCTACAATCCGGATTTTGCGGCGATGGCGCGTGCGGCAGGCGTCGCGGGAGTGAGCGTGGATCGCGCGGCCGACCTCGCCGATGCGGTGCGCGCGGGGATCGCAAGCGGCAAGCCGTACGTCATCGATGCCAATATCGACGGCGACCTGAATCCCGGCGGCGCGGGAATCTGGGAGCTGCCCGGCATGGGCCGCAGCAAGCCGGCGATCGGCAAGCAGTATGTACCTGAGTGACCGGTGACCAGTGACCGGTGACCAGTGAAACCCAGCACCCATCACTCATCACGCTTTTTTGAGCAAATATGACACGTCCTCGATTGAAACCGGAAGACCTGCGCAGTCACAAGTGGTTCGGCGGCGGGGACCTGAGCGCGCAAGGCCATCGCTCGCGCGCGCTGCAGATGGGATACACGCGCACCGATTTCGGCGGCAAGCCGGTAATCGGGATCATCAACACGTGGAGCGATCTCCTCCCGTGCCACGCCCATTTCCGCACGCGCGCCGAGGAAGTGAAGCGCGGCGTCTGGCAGGCGGGCGGGTTCCCGGTCGAGCTGCCGGTGATGGCGGTGAGCGAGACCTTCCAGAAGCCGAGCAGCATGCTGTACCGCAATTTCCTCGCCATGGAAACCGAGGAGATGCTGCGCTCGCACCCGATAGACGGCGCGGTGCTGATGGGCGGCTGCGACAAGACCACGCCCGCTCTCGTCATGGGCGCGACGTCCATGGGCCTGCCGTTCATCTACATGCCCGCGGGGCCCATGCTGCGCGGGAACTGGCACGGCGAGCAGCTCGGGTCCGGCACGGATCGCTGGAAATACTGGGCGGAGCTGCGTGCCGGCAAGATCACCGACGACGACTGGCGCGAGGTCGAGGAAGGCATCGCGCGCTCGTACGGCCATTGCATGGTCATGGGAACCGCTTCGACGATGACCTCCGCCGTGGAGACGCTCGGGCTCACGCTGCCGGGAGCGGCGTCGATACCTGCGGCCGATTCGAGCCATCCACGCATGGCGAGCGCGACCGGGCGGCGCATCGTCGACATGGTGTGGGAAGACCTGAGGCCCGCCGAAATGCTGACGCGCGAAGCCTTCGACAACGCGATCACGGTGGTGCACGCGCTGTCTGGCTCGACCAACGCGCTGATACACCTGATCGCCATGGCGGGGCGCGCCGGAATCGAGCTCAAGCTCGACCGCTTCGACGAGCTCGCGCAGCGCGTGCCGGTGCTCGCCAACCTGCGGCCGGCGGGCCAGTACCTGATGGAGGATTTCTACTATTCGGGCGGCCTGCGGGCGCTCCTCAAGGAGATCGCGCCGCTGCTTCACACGAACTGCCGCACTGTCAACGGCAGGACGCTCGGGGAAAACATCGAGTCCGCGAAGATCTACAACACCGACGTCATCCGCACGCGCGAGAAAGCGCTTTCCCAGAGCGGCGGCCTGACGGTGCTGCGCGGCAACCTGTGCCCTGACGGCGCCGTAATCAAGCCGCTTGCCGCCGAGCCGCATCTGCTCAAGCACACGGGGCCCGCGGTGGTGTTCAAGAACTTCGAGGACTTGAGGGAGCGGATAGACTCCGACGACCTCAAGGTGGACGAGAACTCGGTCCTGGTCATGCAGAACGGCGGTCCCCATGGCGCGCCCGGCATGCCGGAGTGGGGGCAGTTGCCGATTCCGAAGAAGCTCTTGAAGAAGGGAGTCCGCGACATGGTGCGCATCTCCGACGCGCGCATGAGCGGGACTTCCTACGGCAGCTGCGTGCTGCACGTGTCGCCGGAAGCGCACGTCGGCGGTCCGCTCGCGCTGGTGCGCGACGGCGACCTGATCGAGCTCGACGTGGCCGCGCGAAAGCTGGAACTCAAGGTGAGCTCGGAGGAGCTGGCGAAACGCAAGGCGGAGTGGAAGCCTCGCGCGCCGCACTACTCACGCGGCTACGGCTCGGTGTTCCTGCAGCACGTTACCCAGGCGGACAAGGGATGCGATTTCGACTTCCTGCACCACGGGGCGCCGACGCCGGATCCGGATACGCATCACTAACGATCAAGTGACGAGAGTCGAGGGTCGAGTGATCAGTCGGCGTAGACGCCGGCCTTCTTGATGATCGGCCCCCATTTGTCGATCTCGGACTTGAGCTGCTTCTGCAATCCCTCGGGCGTCGCCAGCTCGGGCGCGACCGGCACGACGCCCAGTTCAGCGAGCTTGGCCTTGAGTCCCGCGTCCTTTACCGCCGCCTGAAGCGCGCCGTTCAGCTTGTCCAGAACCGGCTTGGGCGTGCCTTTCGGTGCGTAGAGGCCGTGCCAGACCACGACTTCAAAGTTCTTCAATCCCTGTTCCTGCAGCGTCGGCACGTTCTGCAATGACGCAACGCGTTGGCGCGAGGTTACGCCGTACACCTTTACCTTGCCGGCCTTGATCTGCGCCGTGGTGTTGGTCGTCTGGTCGCACATGAGATCGATCTGTCCACCCATCAGAGCGGTCATGGCCGGTCCCGTTCCGGAATAGGGCACCGTCGTGAGGTCGGTCTCGATCGTCGACATGAACAGCAGCCCGCACAGGTGAGAGGCGGACCCGACTCCCGCGTTGCCGAGGTTGATCTTGCCCTTGTTGGCCTTGATGTAGGCGATCAGGTCCTTGAGATTGTCCGGTTGGAGGCTTGTCTTCGCGATGAGCGTCATCGGCCCGTCGGCGACCTGCCCGATGTACTCGAAATCGGTGAGCGGATTGACCGACAGCTTGCGGTACAACGCCGGTGCAGTTGCCATCCCGATGTGGGCGATCAGGAGGGTGTAGCCGTCGGGCTTGGCTTTCGCCACCTTGGCGTATCCGATGGTGCCCCCGGCGCCGGGCGAGTTCTCCACGATCACCTGCTGCTTGAGCGCGCCGCCCATCGCCACGGCGAGATGGCGCGTCAGCGTGTCCGTCGGTCCGCCGGCCGTGAACGGGACGTGCACCGTGACGGCGCGTGTCGGGAAATCCTGTGCGGACGCTCCGCCCGCTGCGGCCAGGGTTAGAGCGAGCAGGATGCGCAAAGCGTGGGCGGACATGGCAGAGCTCCTTGAAGGTCCTCGTCGCCTGCCCCACAGTTTACCGCTTACGGCGCCGTGCTACCCCACCCGGCAGACCGAGACCGGTGGCCATCAGCGCCAGGCTTGCCGGTTCGGGCGCTGCCTCGAACCCCAGTTGCACCGCGGAATCAACCCGGTTGCAGCGCCGGCGAGCGCTGGCGCCCGGCGACCGTCGCCACTACCAGCATGTCGAGCATGCAGTAGAAGGCGCCGGCCGCAAGCGGGGGATTGACGGTCGTGAATCCGAGCCAGGGCGCCTCCGCGGCCCACGTCCAGTTGCCGAGCCAGGTGCCGTAGATCTCCATTGCGAGCGACAGCACGAACATGACGGCGTAGAGCTTGCTCGCGCGCCCGGACAGGAGGCACAGGAGGAACAGCGAAAAGAGCAGCGCATCGAGCGTGCCGAGCCCGGTGACGGCGAGGAGGAGAACGAACGGCGTGGCGACAAGCGGCACTACCCAGACGATCCAGTCGCGCGCATGGCGGGCGAGAATGATGCCCAGCATGAAAAGCAGCGCGTGTCCCGGCGGGACGAACAGTGGAATGTTCGACAACCGGTACTCGTAGAGGCCCCAGACCAGCGAAAGAAAGATCTCACCCAGCGTGGCGTAGAACACGCATACGCCGAGGCTCAGACGCTCGCGTGGCTCCGCGCCCCGCATCCAGTAGATCAACAATATCCACATCGCGATGCTGGTCAGGTGCTGTCCCCAGACCTCCACCGTCTGGTCGAACAGCAAGCCGCCCGCAACGACACCGGTGAGGACCGCGGACTTGAGCCACTGGGGTTCACTCTGCGCGCGCATCGCTGTTGTTTTCACGCCCGGTCCATCCGGTCATGCATACGGAAGTAGCCGTACACCGGCGCCTGGGCAAGCCGCAGAAACCGGTGCAGCGGAAAGCGCTTGAGAGGCCTCGTTACCGCTGGTACTGGATCCTCGAGCTCGCGGCCCGCCGCGCGCGACGCCAGCAGTTTACCGGCGTAAAGCGAGAATGACACGCCGCTGCCCTGGTAGCCGAGCGCGTAGTGAACGCTCTCGTCGTCCTCCGCGCGGCTCACGTGAGGAAGGAAATCCCGCGTGAGACATATCCAGCCGTGCCAGTCGTAATCTACCGTGACCTCCTCGAGGCCGGGCAGCTTGGCCCTCAACTCCGCCAGCAGAAAATCGCGCTGGCGTTCGTGCGCCGCGGGGTTGTCCGACACCATGCCGCGGCCGCCGAACATGATGCGGTCGTCGGGCAACCGTCGCCAGTAGTACAGGAGCTTGCGCGTGTCGGTGAGCACGTGCCGGGTCACGAAACCGGTGGCGCGGGTCTCCGCGCCAGTGAGGGGCCGGGTGACGATGATATGCGAGAGCACGGGAAACAGCCTCGCACGAACCGCCGCGTGCAGCGCCGGGGGCGTATAACCGTTCGTTGCGATCACGACGGTCCTCGCGCGCACCTCTCCGTGGGGTGTAGTGAGCCTGTGCTCCGCCCCACGCTTCTCCCATGCGGTGACCGGGCTTGCCGCGTGGACCACCGCGCCCGCCGCACGCGCCATCCGCAGAACGCCGAGCGCGAGCTTCAGCGGGTGCACGGCGAGTGCGTCGGGAATACGCAACGCCCCGTGCGATTGCGCGCCGCCTATGTGCCGATCGTGAACCTCCGCGGCGGACAGGAACTGCGCGGGGTACTCGAACTCCCGCTGGAGCAGCTCAGCCTCGGCTTTGAGTTGTGGCGCGCGGCCCGGCAGATGCGCGATCTTGAGGTGCCCGGCCTCGCTCGTATCGCAATCGATCCCGCCGTCACGGATGAGCCCTCGAACGCATTCGAGGGAGGCCATGGTCTCGCCAAAGGCGCGCCGGGCGGCATCGCGTCCCCACATTTCCAGCATCTGGCCGGCGGAGTAGCGCCCCAGCGCCATCCGGGCGAAGCCTCCGTTGCGACCGCTGCAGCCCCAGCCGGGCCGGTTCGCCTCCAGCACCGTAGGCTGTATGCCGCAGTGACGCGCCAGGTGATACGCGCATGACAGGCCCGTGTAGCCGCCGCCGATGACCGCGACCTCGGTTTCCGTGCGTGACGGCGCGGAACCGTCGTCCCCGGGGTAGATCCCAGCGGTCGCCGCCCAGTAGGACGGGGGGTGAGCAAGCCCTTTACCGGGGCTTGGGGCGAACAGGGGGTCGTAAGACATGGGCAGCCGCGTCAATTGGCTCTACCGCGATGCAAAAACAGCCCTAAAGTGTTTGACACTAATGGGAAACTTCCAGATAATAGCCGGCTTCGTTCGGAGGGGTGCCCGAGCGGCTAAAGGGGGCAGACTGTAAATCTGTTGGCCATGCGCCTACGTAGGTTCGAATCCTACCCCCTCCACCAGGTTTAGCGGAATGCAGGGCGGGAATTTCGAAGATCTGGGGAATCGGGGCCTCGATTTTGGATGCAGGCGGGTGTAGCTCAATGGTAGAGCAGAAGCCTTCCAAGCTTACGACGAGGGTTCGATTCCCTTCACCCGCTCCAGAAAGCCGTCAGTCACGGGAATGTGATGACCTTGCGATGAATGAGCGGATGAGGTTGCAGGCAGGCACATCCCGACGCCCATGTAGCTCAGTGGTAGAGCACTCCCTTGGTAAGGGAGAGGTCGCGCGTTCAATCCGCGCCGTGGGCACCAGATTCAGCGTGTGATCTAGCGATTGCGGAGCGAAGAAAATGGCGAAGAGCAAGTTTGAGAGGAAGAAGCCACACGTGAACGTGGGGACGATCGGACACGTGGATCACGGGAAGACGACGCTGACGGCGGCGATGACGATGATACTGGCGAAGAAGTTCGGAGGGGA
>DASRJL010000176.1:0-10268 GCA_035649495.1 Burkholderiales bacterium
ACGTGAAGTTCGTGAAGAAAACGCGCACGGTTACGCTGGAGGAGTTGCGCGGACGGAAAGAGCTGAAGAACATGGTGATACTCAGACGCGGCAACCGCCTTTCCATCACGCCGGTGACGAAGGCGGAGTGGGAGTGCATTCAGCGCCTTCTGAAGGAAGACGCTGAATGCTAAGGATGAATGTGGAACGTGGAGGGATGACCTGTTTTTCTACATGCAAAACACCAAGCGGGTCATCCTTCATCCTTCCACGTTCATCCTTAGCGATTATTGCGGACCGTCGAGCCGCAATAATCGCGCGGCATTCCCCCATAGCACCTGCTCGCGCTGAGCCTCGCTCAATGACTTCATCCCCTTGACGACGCCGACCGGGTCGTTGAAGGCGATGTCGAAGCAGTAGTCGCTCCCCATCAGGATGCGGTCCGCGCCCACCAGCCCGACCAGGTAATCCATGATGGGCTCCGAGTAGGCGATGGTGTCGTAGGTAAAGCGCTTGAGGTACTCGCTCGGCGGGCGCTTGATCACCTTGCATTCACCCCGTATCTCGAAACCCCTGTCGAGCCGGCCGCGCAGGATCGGCAGCGCGCCCCCGGCATGCGGCAGACTCACTTCGAGCTTCGGGAACGCGTCCATCACCCCGCCGAAGATGAGGTGGGAAGCGGCGATCGCGGTTTCGAACGGATTCCCCAGCAGGTTGATGAGGTAGTACTGCTTGAGGCGCTCGTTGTTGATCATCATCGGATGGAGAAAAATCGGCAGTCCCAGGTCCGCGGCGCGCTCGTACACAGGGAAAAAGCTGCGGTCCGAAAGCTCTCGGTCGCGCACGGCGGTCGCCATGTAGAGGCCGCGTATTCCGGGCAGCTTCGCCACGCGCTCCAGCTCCTCCACGGCAAGCCGCGCGTTCTGCAGCGGCAGGCAGGCAAACCCGATGAAACGGTCCGGGTGCCGTCGATGCGCTTCGGATACGGCGTCGTTGAAGGCGACGCACAGCTCGTGTCCCAAGTCGTCGTCGGCCCAGTACACCATGGGCTGCGTCAGCGACAACGCGTGCATGCGCACGCCCGTGGCGTCCATCGTCTTCAATCGGTCGTCGAGGTCCGTGAACTCGCGGGTGATGGGACCGGTGCGCAGCAGGAGCCCGACCTGGATGAACCTCGCCCCCGAGGCGTCGCCGGTCACCGTCGTGCCGCAGCGCTGACCGCGATCGGCGATCAGCTTGAGGTAGGACTCGGGGAAGTAGTGCGCGTGCGTGTCTATCGTCAGTAGTAATGGCACGGTAGAGAGCTCCTTGAACATGGAACGTGGAAGGATGAAGGATGACCTTTTGTTGTTCTTGTCAGTAAAAAATCAGGTCATCCTTCCACGTTCATCCTTCATCCTTGGAATTGGAAAGGTGCTGCCGGAAAAAATCGACTGTCAAAACCAGAGCTCTATCCGCTTCGGGCTTGCTGTAAGTCTTTCCGCCGTGGCGGGCGAACGCGTGGTCGGCCCCGGGGTACTTGTGGATGGTCACCAGCGGGTTGGGCGACAAACGGCGCTCCAGCAGGTCGTTCACCTCGGCCTGCACCCAGCGGTCGCGCATGGCCATGTGCAGCATGAAAGGCCGGTGGAGGTTGGGGGCTTCGCGGATGCGGTGCTCTATGTAGGTGCCGTAATAGGCGACGGCGCAGTCTATGTCGGTCCGGCAGCACATCAGGTAGCAGAGCTTGCCGCCCAGGCAATAGCCCACGGCGCCGACCCTGCCGTTGCATTCCGGCATCGCCTGCAAGAACTTCGCCGTGTCCTCCATGTCGCGCACGCCGAGGTCGTAATCGAAGTCGTAGTAGAGGTCGAACGCCTTCTTCACGTCCTCCGGCCTGGAGTCGTAGAGCTCCACCCCGGGTTCCTGCCGCCAGAAGAGATCCGGCACGAGGCAGACGAAGCCTGCCTCCGCGAACTCCGCCGCATGGCGTCGCATCGTGTCGTTGACGCCCCAGATCTCCATGATCGCGACGATCGCCCCCGCAGGCGTGCGGTCGGGAAAAGCGACGTGCGCGCCCATCACCCCGTCGCGCAGCGGTACCTTGATGTTCTGAGTACGCATGGGCCGATTTTTAACAGGAGGAAACAGAGAGAACGGAGAATCATGTTCCAAAACCTCTGTTACCTCCGTTAACTCCTGTTCGAATTGCTTACGAAGGAACGTTCTTCCGCGGGAGTTTCCGTCCACCGGGCGAGGTCCTCGGGCGTATCGAGGTCGAACTCGAGTTCCTGCCGCCGGCAGAGCGCTACCGGCCACCCGCGCTCGCCCGCCAGCGCCAGGTGCTTCGTACAGCTTCCCTCTCCGAAATAAAAGTCGAAAGACTCCCGCACGCTCACCAGGAGCGCGTTAGTTCCGGTTCCGTGCCGGTCGGGCGCGATCACCATGTGCCGCTCCGATTCCGCTGCGTCGATCATGGCGGCGAGGGCATCGGCGTTGAGATACGGCAGATCGCAGGCGAGGACCAGTGCCCGGCGCGCGCCGTGGCCGCCGGCGTACGTGGTGCCCTGCGCGGCAGCGGCGTTCAAACCACGCGCCTCGGCCCCTTCGTCGAGAACGGCGGCACCGAGACGCGCGGCCGTCGCCAGGGTCTCGCGACAGGAGCTTACGACCACGCAGCGGCTCAGATCGCCGCGCCACTTACCGATCGCGTCCAGCGTGGATGCGAGGAGCTGCCGATTAAGTCGAGCCCGTGCCGGCGGATCCAGGACTCCGGCCAGCCGTGACTTTCCTTCCGCGATGCCGCGGACCGGGATAACGGTCCAAAGACCAGACGGCGTGACTGGTGACTCGTGACCCGTGACTCGTGACATCGCGGACAAAATCCGTTCTGGTCCTATCGGCGTGTATCGGCGTGCGTCGGCGGTTCCATTTTGCTCTTCTTGGCGGCCTTGGCGTCTTGGCGGTTCAGTCTTGTTTTTCAGCAAGAGATAAGGCAAACGCAACCACCCGCCGCCCCAGCGCCGCGCTTTTCTCACGATCGCTCATGATCGTATCAGTGACCAGCACCGCCTTTCCCTCCTCCGCGATCGCGCGCGCGAGGCCGGCGTCCTTGCGGTCTATGACCCAGCCGTCCACCTGTCCGCCGTAGTGTCGCGCCACACCGAGGGCGGAGGGCTCGGCGCCCAGCTCGCGCATGATCTTCGCCGCCGGACCCTTTACCGCCGCCCCGCCGACGATGGGCGAGACGCCGACTACCGGAAACGACCGGGACTCGAGCCACGCCCTGATGGTGGGCACGCTCAGTATCGGCGCGACGCTTACATACGGATTCGAGGGGCAGATCACCACGGCGTGGATGCGGCCTGGGCGCAGGAGGCGCCGCAACGCCTGCGGCACGCGTGCAGCGCGGCCGCCCTGAAAGCGGAAACCCCGCACGCGCGGCCGGCATCCCAGTTTCACGAAATAATCCTGGAAGGCGAGCGTGCCGCGACCGGTACGAACGCGCGTACGCACGGGCGTCTCGCTCATCGGCACGATGGCATGCCGCACGCCGAGTCGCCTGGCCAGCATCCGCGTAACCCCGGAAAGCGGGATCCCGCGCGCCAGGAGGCGCGTGCGCAGCACGTGAACCGCGAGGTCCCGGTCGCCGAGCCGGAACCAGGCCTCGCCGCCCAGCCCGCGCAGCGCTTCCATGAAATTCCACGTCTCTCCCGCCCGGCCCCAGCCCGTCTCGCGGTTATCGACACCCGCCAGCGCGTACAGGACGCTGTCGAGATCGGGCGAGACGTGGAGACCGAGATGCTCGAAATCGTCGCCCGTGTTCACGACGATCGCCAGGCCGCGCGGCGGCAGCACGGCCGCGAGTCCTGTCGCCATGCGCCCGCCACCCACTCCGCCGGCGAGTGCAACGATCACCGGAACAAATCCTCAGCGCGCGGGCGCACCAGCTCCGACGCCGCGCTCGCCCGGCGCGCGTAAGGAAATCCGCGGGCGAGCACTACGGGCAATCCCTCCTCCGCCTGGCCCATCAGGAGCGACGCGGCGGACGCGATCTCGTCCGCCGCCGCGACCTGCGTCACTTTCAGCGCGCGGCCGCCGCGATCCGCGCGACCGCGCAGATCGACGAGCGCGGGTATGCCAGCCACCCCGATGGCGACGCCCGCCACGCCGTTGCGCCACGCACGGCCGAAGCTGTCGTTGATCACGATACCGACGTCGGCGGCCGTCTTCTGCACCAGGTCTTCGCGGAGCCGGCGCGCCGAGGCGTCGGGATCCTCCGGGAGGAGCAGCACCGAGCCGTCCTCCCCTGGAACGTTGGACTGGTCGATGCCTGCGCTCGCCATCACGAAACCGAGGCTATGCTCGACGATCAACACGCCCGGCTTGACCCGCAGCACCGCGCGCGACTCGCGCAGGATCAGCTCGACGAAGCGGGGATCCCTGTCTGCCCTTTGCGCAAGCTCCTGCGCGCGCGCCGAGGGCGTGACATCGGCCAGCCGCACCGTCCGGCCCTCTGACTTGGAAACGATCTTCTGCGCGATCACCAGCACGTCACCGTTCTGCAGGCTCCGGCCCGCGCGCCCCAGCCCTTCCAGGACCAGCGCGGCGAGATCGGCGCCGACGGTGACTTCCGGGATGCCGGGGAGCGCCGTCAGGGTCATCTCACGCATTTTGAGAGGTAATCCCTAACAAAATACCGGCCGACGCAACTCTCGCCAGTCCGACTTCACTTCTTGACCGCGCGGGGCTCGCCGGTAATTCGGATGCCCGAGGCCGGTATTTTGTAATGCTTGTTGATCGCGATCAGCACGGACGTGAGCGCCTCGACGGCGGCGGAGTTCGCGAGCGGCCCCGCGTGCCATGCCCTCAAGCCGATGTCACGCGCCAGGCCTATGACGGTCTCGCGTGCCCTGGCATCGTCGCCGCATACGAGCACGTCGCACTGGATCTCGTGAGCCAGGTCGCGCAAATGGCGTTCCGCGACGTTCTGAAACGCGGAGACCACCTTGACGCCCGGTCCGAGCCGGCGCTGCAGGGCGTATACCACCGACTCCCCGTTCGGCAGCTGAACGACGTCGACCCGGGGTGGAACGAGAGGGGCGGTAACGTCGATCAGTATCTTGCCTTCGAGATGCTCGCGTACCTCGCCGGCGGTCGCTGCCTGGGCATCCGGCGGAACGGTGAGCACGACGATATCCGCCGCCTGTGCGGCCTGGCCGTTGCTAATGCCGCGAATGTTAGCGTTCCCCGGCAGCAGCCGGTTCAGAGCCTCGGCCGCTGTCGCCGCCTTTTCGGCGGAGCGCGAACCGATCATCACCTCGTGGCCGGCGTGCGCCCAGCGGAGCGCGAGACCGCCGCCCTCGGCGCCCGTTCCGCCGAGCACGCCGATCCTGTAGCGGTCCGTCATGCCGTCCCTGCCCGCACGCCGTCACGGTTGCGCGAGGGAGAATTCTGAACGGTTCGTTCGAGGGGTTCGGCTCGATACGAGCGCGCCGACTGCCCGGCGGGTGGCGTGCCGTAGAGCGTCGTCCGCTGCGCGGGCACGCGCCCGGCCGCGTGTATGAGCGCATCCATGGATTCCGGCGGCAACTCCTGCCCGTGCTGGGTGCCGGCCGCCCGCGAAATGCTTTCGTTCATCAACGTGCCGCCGAGATCGTCGGCGCCCGCGGCGAGGCACAGACGGGCGCCGGTAGCGCCCATCTTCACCCACGATACCTGGATGTGCGGAATGACGGGATTCAACGCGAGCCGCGCCACAGCGTGCATGAGTATCGCCTCGCGCGAGGTCGGTCCTTTGCGCGCCTGCCCCCTGCGGTACACCGGCGCTTCCATGTGGACGAAGGGCAGCGGGACGAACTCGGTGAAGCCGCCGGTCCGCGCCTGCAGCTCCCGGATGCGTGCAAGGTGTCGCGCCCAGTGCTTCGGTCCTTCCACGTGCCCGAACATGATGGTGACGGTGGAGCGCAACCCCAGCTCGTGGGCCGTCGCCATCACGGAGAGCCACTCGGCCGTGGTGACCTTGTCGGGACAGATCACCTGCCTCACCTCGTCGTCGAGGATTTCCGCCGCGGTACCGGGCAGGCTGCCCAGTCCCGCCGCGATCAGCTCGCGCAGGAAGTCCCGCACCGTCAGGCCCAGCGTCGCCGCCCCGTGGGACACCTCGAGCGGCGTAAACGCGTGCACGTGCATCTGCGGAACCGCCCGCTTCGCGGCGCGCAGTATCCCGAGATAGGTTTCTCCCGTGTACGATGGATGGATGCCGCCCTGCATGCAGACTTCGGTCGCGCCGCGCCGCCATGCCTCGGCGACCCGCCGCTCGATCTCGGCGAGCGGCACTTCGTAGGGAGCCCCGCGCAGGGCGCGAGCATGCGTGCCCTTGGAGAAGGCGCAGAAGGTGCAGCGGTAGGAGCAGATATTCGTGTAGTTGATGTTGCGGTTGACGACGTAGCGCACCACCTCGCCGGCGCGCTCGCGCCTCACCCGGTCGGCCGCCTCGCAGACGAATTCGAACTCCCCGCCGCGCGCCCGGAACAGGCGCTCGATCTCGCATTCAGACAGCGTCGCGCCCGCGCGGGCCTTCGCGACGATATCAGACAGCTCAGTGAATTGCGCTCCCACCACCCCGCCCGCATGCGCGGGCACCCCGCCCGGCCCGCCGCACAGAGGCGGCGTGCGCTCGGCGGCTCGAACGTGCGCAGGCACGTTCATCGAAACCCCGCCTCGCCCTCGGGCAGGAGGGGAGTCCGGCATGGCGAGCCCCGGCGACCAGCCGTCCGCGCGCGCGTAGCCCTCCGAGTCGCTCGCCCGCACGATCGCCGTCGCGATATCGGGTTCGTGCCAGCGCTTCGCATCGAGACAGTACTGCGGATAGCTGGGAAGACGCTCGACGAGAATCCTGCCGCGCGATGCGGTCACGCGCTCGAGTTCTGCGATCGCTGGCCACGGCGCTTCCGGATTGACGTGATCGGGGGTGACGGGCGACACCCCGCCCCAGTCGTTGATCCCTGCGTCTATCAGCTCCGCGCAGCCCGACCGGCTCAAGTTGGGCGGCGCCTGCATATTCATCGCGGAACCGAGGATCAACCGGGCAACGGCTACGCTCCACAGGAGTTCTTCATGCGCGGCGTCGGGCGCCCCCGCCATGCGCGTCCCCGGCTTCGCGCGGAAGTTCTGCACGATCACTTCCTGCACGTGCCCGTAGCGCTCGTGCAGGACGCGGATTGCCATCAGCGCCTCGATGCGCTCGCGCCGCGTTTCTCCGATGCCGATCAGGATGCCGGTGGTAAACGGCACGGCGAGCTCGCCCGCCAGTCGCAGCGTTTCCAGCCGCGCGGCCGGCCGCTTGTCCGGCGAGCCGAAGTGCGGGCCGCCCCGCTTGCACAGGCGTTCGGACGTGCTCTCGAGCATCAACCCTTGAGACGCACTCACACGGCGCAGGCGTCCGATATCCTCCCGCGTCATCACGCCCGGATTGACGTGCGGCAGAAGTCCCGTCTCGCGCCGCACGAGCTCGCACATGGCGGCGAGGTACTGCAGCGTGCTCGCGTAGCCCAGGGCCGCGAGCGCGTCGCGTGCCGCGCGGTAACGCAGCTCGGGCTTGTCGCCGAGCGTGAAGAGCGCTTCATGGCAACCGGCCTCACGCCCGGCGCGCGCGATCGCAAGTACTTCATCCGGCGCCAGGTACGCCGCTTCGCCCGGGCGCGGCGCACGGGCGAACGTGCAATAGCTGCAGACGTCGCGGCACAGCCGTGTCAGGGGAATGAACACCTTTCTCGAGTAGGAAACGATGCGGCCGTGCGCGGCGTCGCGCAACGCCGCAGCCTCCGGCATCAGCGCTGCCGCGGGCGCCGTAATCCAACGTTCTATGGTTTTTTGGTCCATTCGCTTCTGCTATCCACAGGCGGTCCAGATAGAGCGTCTCAGATGAAGCGGCCCAGGTAAAGCGGCCCAGATAATGCGGCCCAAGTGAAGCGCGCCGTATCTGAGCCGTCCTATCCGAGCCGTGTTATCTGAGCCGCCGCATCTGAGCCGCATTTCCGACCGGCGTCACTGCAGTTTAACGCCGGTTGCCTTCACCACGTCCGCCCACGTGCTGACGTCCTGCTCCAGCGCACGCTGCATGGCGTCCGGGGGCGTCTTCATGCCTTCGGCGGCGTTCGTGGCAAACACTTCCTTCGCCTTCGGGGCGTCGACGGCTTTCGCGAACTCGGCATTCAGGCGATCGATCACGGCGCGCGGTGTCCCGTTGGGAGCGAGCACCCCCGCGACCACGGCAGCGTCCACGCCTTTGACGGTCTCGCCCAGCGCCGGAATGTCGGGCAGCAGGGCCGAGCGCTTCTCCGACGTCAGGCCGATCGCGACCAGCCGACCCGTTTTCACGTACTCGAGCGCCGCCGGGATGGTGGTCACGATCAGCGCGATCTCGCCGGTCAGGAGCGATATCGTGGAGGTGGCGCCGCCCTTGTAGTTGACCGGCGTCAGGCTGATGCCCGCGCGCCAGCGGAATTTCTCCGAAGCCATGTGGGTGACCGTGCCCATGCCGGCGTTGCCGCAGGTGACGCCCGGGTGCCTCTTCGCCAGCGCGATCAGGTCTTTCGCCGATTTAATGCCCACGGAAGGGTGCGCGACCATGATCAGCGGCGACGTGGACACCGGGGCGACCGCCGTGAGATCCCGCAACGGATGGAACGCTAGCTTCGCATAGATCGACGGCATGATCGTGTGCGTGGAAAGATCGGTGAAGAGCAGCGTGTAGCCGTCCGGCGCCGACTTCGCGACGTGCTCCGCGGCGATGGTGGTGCCTGCCCCGGGCCGGTTCTCGACCACGACCTGCTGGCCCATGGTCTTGCTCATTTCGGCGGCGGTCACCCGGGAAAACGTGTCGGTCGCCCCGCCGGGGGCAAATGCGACGACGAGGCGTACCGGCTTCACCGGATAATTTTGAGCGATTCCTGCGCCGCTCAAAACTGCCAGCACGAGCCCCGACAAACTGATGAAATGCTTCATGGTTCTTCCACCCTCGATTTTAGGCGGCAAACGCCGGCGCGACATCCCTGATGAAGCGCTCGAGTTGCGGTAGCTGGTCCGTGCCGGCAAACCGGATGCAGAGGTCCGTGACACCGGCATTTTCATACCGCTTGAGCGTCTCGACCACCGCTCCGGCGGGCCCCAGCCCCATCAACCCCTTGAAGTTGACGCCGCCGCCATAGTACTTCTGCAGGAACTCCCGCGTCTGCGCTTCGGCCCTGGCGACGTCGTCCTCAATGCGGACCGTGGTGTAGACGCACATGGGGAAGCCGGGACGCGTGCGGTGGTGCTTCGCCAGCGCTTCGTCGCACAGCTCGCGCAGCCTGCGGCAATCGCCGTCGGTGAGGTAGGTAGTGACGACGCCATCGCCGAGCCGCCCTACGCGGTCTATCTGCGCCGGGATCATTTCGCCGCGGTTGCCCGCCGTGATCAGCACCGGCGGCCCCGCTTCGCTCCACGGGAGCGGGCCTATGGTATGACCGCTCAGCCTGAAGCCGCGGCCTTCGTGCGTCACCGGCTCGCCCGTCCAGAGCATGCGCCAGACGATGACATGCTCTTCGAGGTCCTTCGCCCGGCGCTTGTGCTCGCGGCCGCACGCTTCCCACTCGCGCTCGATCTCGGGCAGGCCCCAGCCGACGCCCAGCCCGAGCACGAGCCGCCCCTGCGAGAGCTGGTCGATGTTGGCAAGCGCATGCGCCAGCACGGTCGGCTGGCGGAGCGCCGGAAGCAGTATCGCCGTGCCCAGGCGGGCGCGCTTCGTGATGGCAGCGAGATAGGCCAGGGTCGTGAGTGGCTCGAGGCGCGGCTTCGCGACGACGCTGTCGCCCACCCACAAGTCCATGCCGGCCTCGTCGCACAAGCGCGCGACCGCCCAGCACTCCTCGACAGGCGGGCGCCGCGCCGATTGCAGCACCACCGCGCGGTGGGGAAGGAGGACTCCTAGTCGCATGTCCGGAAAAGCGTGATTCGTGATTGGTGAATGGTGATTGGTGCTGTGCGGGCTATTCTAGCCGATGAAATCGCCCGCGAAGGGATACAGTACATCGCATGTTATTGTCGGGCAGGCGGCGATGAGCAAGCGGCAGTTTCTTCCACGCCAATCGCCAATCACGAATCACCAATCACGCCCTTCGAGAAAACATGGACTGGTGGTGGGCCTATCTCGCGGTAGGCGTGTTCGTCGGTTTCTTCAGCGGCCTGCTCGGCATCGGCGGCGGCTCGGCAATGGTGCCGCTGCTTGCCTTCATCTTCGCCGCGAAGGGCTTCCCTGCGCAGTACGT
>DASRJL010000177.1:0-41559 GCA_035649495.1 Burkholderiales bacterium
CGCGAAGTTGACCGGCGTCGCCGGCTGCGAGGCCTTGGCCAGCGCCGCGCCGCCCCGCGCTGCCACGCCCGCCGCGAGTGTTCCCAGTACGAAGTCGCGTCGTTTCATCGTCGTCTCCCCTGGTATGCCCTGCGGTTATTCCCTCACCTCTTCGGGACGTGCGCCGCCTGCCCCGGCTTCCACGGATGCGCCCGCACCGCTTCTTCGTTGACCGTCATTCCCCACCCCGGGCCGTCGGGAATCTTCATGTAACCCCCGACGATCTCCGGCGGCTTGCTGACAAGGTCATCCTTCCAGGGGACGTCGTCGATATCGATCTCCATGATGCGCACGTTGGGCAGCGAGGCGCACACGGCCGCGCTCATGTAGGTCGAGAGGTGGCTGTAATGGTTATGCGGCGCGATGTTGTGCTGGAACGTGGCCGCCAGGTCACCGACCTTCTTGCCCTGCGCGACGCCGTTCCAAGGGATGTCGAGCATGAAGACATCGGCGGCGTGGCGCTGGAAGAAGGGCAGGTACTCCTTCATGTGGATCAACGTCTCGCCGGTGCAGATCCGCGTGGAGGTGGACTGCTTGATCTGAAGGAGCGCGTCCGGATCGGGAGTGTCGATTTCCAGCCAGTGCAGGTTGTAGGGCTCCAGCGCCTTCGCTATGCGCATGCACGCTTCGGGTTTGAAATGAAAGTTGAGGTCGAGGTTGATGTCGAAATCCGGTCCGACCGCGTCGCGTATGGTCCCGATGTGCTTCTCGATGTGGCTGATGAGCCAATTGGGCGCCCATTCGTCGTTGGCTCCCATCGAGTCGTCGAAGCCGCTCTGCCACGTCGCTCCTTTCCCCGGCATGACAATATTGGTCTTCAATGCCGTGAACCCGCGTGCGACCACCTCCTTCGCCAGCGCCGTGACGTCGCTCCAGCTCTCGATAGGCGGCTTGCGCACGATGTCGGGGTGGCGCACCCGCGTGGTGCCGCAGTGCGACCAGTAGAGGCGCACGCGGTTGCGCGTCGGTCCGCCCAGCAGCTCGGCCACCGAGATGCCGAGCGAGCGCGCCTTGATCTCCACCAGCGCGCATTCGATGCCGGCGATGGCGCGCGCCGCGATGCCGCCGGGGCTGGAGCGCGTGTTGCGCAGCATGTCGATGAAGCGAGCCTCGTACGCGCGAGGGTCCTGGCCGATCAGCACGGCGCCGAGATCGCGCACCGCGCCGCAGACGGCGTTCGGTACGCGCGTGTCGGAGCATTCGCCCCAGCCGGTGATGCCCTCGTCGGTCTCGACCTTGACGTAGGTCCACGCGCGCCAGCCGCCGTCGACGATGAATGTTTCGAGCTTGCTGATCTTCATTGAGTCTCCCTAACTGCGGTGCGGATACTGCGGTGCAGGTACTGCGGTTCAGATACTACGGCTCGAAGGCGAGTCTACAACGTTTTACCAAATCGCCTCACCTGGTCCGCTTCATCTGGACCGCTTCATCCGCACCGCTTCATCGGGGCCGCTTTTTCCTTGCGTGTAGAATCGGCGCATGCGACTTCCACCGAAATATGCCATTTGCGCGGGGGCGATCGCGCTTGCCGCGTGCTCCCTCCCCGCGCTCGGGCAAACCTATCCGACGCGCGCCGTGCGCCTGGTCGTGCCCTTCGCGCCGGGCGGCTCGACCGACGTGCTGGGACGCATCATCGGCCAGCGCCTGTCCGAGTCCGTGGGCCAACCGGTCATCGTCGACAACCGACCGGCGGGAGGCGGTACCGTCGGCAGCGACGTCGTCGCGAAGGCGCTGCCGGACGGTCACACGCTGCTCATCGGATCGATTGCGACCATGGCCTTCGCCAAGGCGATGTACCCGAAGCTGCCGTACGACCCCATGGGGGATTTCGAGCATATAGGGCTGTGGGTTTCTTTCCCTCTGGCCCTGGTTGTGCAGGCCGGAGCGCCCATCAGCGGGTTGAAGGACCTGCTCGACCAGGCCAGGGCGCGGCCGGGTACCCTGAAGCACGGCTTGCAGGGCATAGGAACGTCATCGCACATTTTCAACGAGTTGATGTGCAGCATGGCAGGCGTCAAGGTGGTCAACGTGCCGTACAAGGGCGGCGCCCCCGCGCTGATCGGCGTCCTCGTCGGAGAAGTGAACTACGCAATGGTCGCGGTCTCGACCGCGCTCACGCAGGTCGCGACCAGCAAGGTGCGAGCGCTGGGCGTGACCAGCGCGCGCGCGACGCCCAGCCTGCCGAACGTGCCGCCGATCGCGAGCGTCCTCCCGGGCTACAACGCGCTCAACTTCCACGGTCTGCACGCGCCCGCGAAGACGCCGAAAGCGATCACCGCGAGGCTGCATGCGGAAACGACGGCGATACTCAAGCGCCCCGACGTGCAGGAGAAACTGGCCGGCCTCGCCATGGACGTCGCGGCGAGCACGCCCGAGGAGTACCGCGCGTTCATCAAGGCGCAGATCGCGCAGTGGACGCCGGTCGTGAAAGCCACCGGCGCGCGCGGGGAATGAGGGCATCGGTCCGACACGCACGCTTCCCGACCACCCCGTCACTTCGTGACACCCCTCCTATATGAAGGAGGGGATTTTCTGTTACTACCTTCCCCTCCTCCGATGAGGAGGGGTGGCGCGCGAAGCCCGCCGGGGTGGTCCGGGCAAGTCAGCGCAGGTGGAGTATGCTGCGGGCTCGCGGCAAAGCGCTGCCAGACTACTCATGACAATGACCTTGTGGCCCATACTCGCCGCGGCGCTTGTCGCGGTTCATTCCGCAGGTGCATGGGGAGCCGAATCGGCTTCGCAACGCCTCGAGCGTCTTGCCGTCGAAGCGAACGAGCGGACGCTCGATCTCTTTCCCGTTTCGGAAACCATGGGCCGCGGCGCGGGCCCGCGCCAGGACCGCGTCGAGCTGCCGTTCACGGCGGAGCATCGCGAGCGGCAAAGAGCCCATCACCGCTGGGTGCTTCAGCAGCTCGACAGCATTCCCGAGCGCGAGCTTACAGCCAGCGAGAAGCTTACCCATCAGCTTCTCGCCTACCGGAGCCGGGATTCGCTCGAGTGGCTGCAGTATCCCTTTCATCAGCACTTCATCTTTATCCAGCTGGGCGGGGTGCCCTCCCACCTCATCCGCCTCGTGTCCCGGCAGCCGTTCCGGAACGAGGCCGATTACCGCGCGTGGCTCAGGCGCCTCGCGCGCTATCCGGAATTCCTGGACGGCGCCGCCCGCACCATGCGCGAGGGCGCCGGGGCCGGCGTCACGATACCGCGCGTGATAGTCGAGAACTCGCTGCAGCAGCTCGAAGCGCTGGCGCCCGATCCCTCCGGCATGGAGAAGAGCGCGCTGTGGAAGCCCATGACGCACATTCCGTCCGCAGTAGACGCCCCGGCACGAGCGCGCCTCGAAACCGACTACCGCAAGCTCCTCGCGGAGGCGGTTTTTCCGGCGATCCGCCGCCTTGCCGCGTTCGTGCGGGACGAGTACCTGCCGCTCGCCCGCACCTCGGACGGAATCTCGGCCCTGCCGCGAGGCGCCGAGATGTACCGCCTCGCCGTCAGGAGCGAGACCACCACCGACATGACGCCTGACGCGATCCACGACCTGGGTCTCAGGGAAGTCGCGCGGATCCAGGCGCAGCTGCTGGAAGCGGGCAAGCGGGCGGGTTTCAACGGTCCCATCAGCGATCTGCATCGCTGGATCCGGGAGAATCCTGCCAATTACCCCTTCAGCACGGCGGGCGAAGTGATCGCCTATCTCTACCGGATCCATGCGCGCATCGTTCCCCAGTTGCCGCGGCTGTTCGGGCGGCTTCCCAAGGCGCGGTTCGAGATACGGCCGACCGAGCCTGAGCTTGCAGCCACGACGCCCGCACAATGGCATCCCCCCTCCGACGACGGGACGCGTCCGGGAGTCTTCACGATTCCCGTTCTCGATCCGAAGGAGATGTCGACGCTCACCCTCGCGGCGCTGCTCGCGCACGAGGGCATGCCCGGGCACCATTTCGACGGCGGCATCAAGCTCGAGAACAAGGTTCCCGAATTCCGGCGGTGGATGTGGATCAACGCCTTTGGCGAAGGCTGGGGCCTGTACGCGGAGTACCTGGGCCACGATCTCGGCCTGTACGAGGACCCGCTGCCGCTTATGGGCCGCTATACCTTCGAGCTCTTCCGTGCGTGCCGCCTGGTGGTCGATACGGGGCTGCACGCGAAGGAATGGCCGCGGCAGCGCGCCATCCGCTACATGGCGGATGAATGCGGCTCCACGGAAGGCGGCGCGACCGCCGAGGTCCTCCGCTACATGGTCTGGCCGGGCCAGGCGCTCGGCTACAAGATCGGAGAGCTTGCGATACTCGACCTGCGCGCGCGCGCCGAGCGGCGCCTCGGATCGCGCTTCGACGTGCGCGCATTTCACGATGCGTTCCTCGCGGAAGGTCACATGCCGTTGAGCATGGCGCGCGAGCGGATGGAAGCGTGGATAGAGAACCAGGCGCGGAAATAACCGTTACGTGCGAGAATCCACCGGACGGCGGCCTCTGAAAGGAAATCGCTAGATCTAACACGGACATGTCGGCCGCCGGCGCGCCACCGGGGGTCACATCCCCGATCATGTATGATCGAGGCCCCTGTTCCGCCCCTCGACGCGCCCCGCTCACTGGTCACTGATCACTACATATGCTGCCCCTCGAAGACGTCAAAATCCTCGACCTCACGCACGCCCTCGCCGGCCCGTTCTGCTCGACCATGCTCGCCGATTTCGGCGCGCAGGTGATCAAGCTCGAGCCGCCCGGATTCGGCGATCTCGCGCGCGGCTGGGGCATCCCCCTGAAGAACGGCGAGACCTCGTATTTCGTCGGACTGCACCGCAACAAGCGGGGCATCGTGGTCGATCTGAAGAAACCGGAAGGCAAGGAGGTCTTCTTCAAGCTGGTCGAGAAGTGCGACGTCGTGATCGAAAACTTCCGCGTGGACGCCCTGAAGCGCCTGGGCCTCGATTACGAAGCAGCCCGCAGGCGCAACAAGGGCATCATCTACTGCTCCATTTCCGGTTTCGGTCAGGACGGCCCGTACCGCGAGCGCGCGGCGCTGGACCTGATCCTCCAGGCCGAGAGCGGCATGATCAGCGTAACGGGCGAGCCGGGTACCAGCGGCACGCGCGCCGGCGTCTCGATCGCCGACCTGACGGCGGGTATGTATGCCGCCTACGGAACCATGCTCGCGCTGAGGGTGAAGGACAAGACCGGCGAGGGCCAGAGGATCGACATCTCGATGCTGGAGGGACAGCTCTCGCTGCTCGGCACGTCTTTTTACAATTACTTCGCGACCGGCAAGGTCCCGGCGCCCATGGGCAACGCGTACGCCGTCGTGGTCCCGTATCAGACGTTCAAGACGAAGACGAAGGACCTCGCGATCGCGATCGCGGGAGAAAAGCTGTGGCGGAAATTCTGCCCCGTCATCGGCCGTCCGGAGCTGGCCGACGATCCGCGCTACAAGAGCACCACCGGCCGGATGACCAATCGCGGCACGTTGATCCCGACGCTGCAGGAAACGTTCCTGACGCGAACCTACGACGAGTGGGAAAAGCTGCTGCTCGAGAACGACATTCCAACGGGCGCCATCAACAACATCGGGCAGGTCGCCGAGCATCCACAGGTGAAAGCCCGGAATGCGCTGCGCACCATGGAGCACCCGCGGGCGGGCACGGTGCACACCGTGGCGAGCCCGGTGCGCCTTTCCGAAACACCCGCGCAGATCAAGTCGCCGTCGCCGCTCCTGGGCCAGCACACGCACGAGGTGCTGCGCGAGGTGCTGGGGATGAAGCCGGAAGAGATTGCGGCGCTCGAGAAGGCGGAGGTAATCGCGGGGCAGAAATAGGGGATGACAGGCTGCCCCGGTATACTGGAACAATGGACCAGAATATTCAGGAACTGGAGATCCTGCTCGTCGAGGACAACCCGCTCGACGCAGAGCTCACCATGCGCTCTCTCAAGACAGGCGGGCTGGCCAACAGCCTTCTCTGGGTCAAGGACGGACAGGAGGCCCTGGACTACCTGTTCCGGGAGGGACAGTACGCGGATCGTGCCCAGTCAATACCGCGTCTTGTCCTGCTCGACGTCAACATGCCGAAGGTAAATGGCGTCGAGGTGCTCAAAGCCATCAAGGCAGACCAGCGGACGCGGCGGATTCCCGTGGTCATGCTGACGTCTTCGTCGCAGGAGCGCGACATGGCCGACAGCTATCATCTCGGCGTCAACAGCTACATGATGAAGCCCGTCGACTTCGGGGCGTTCGCCGAGATCGTCCGCCGGGCCGGCTACTACTGGCTGGCGGTCAACGTGCAGCCCGGGTCGCCCTGAGTAAATCTTCACCGCCAAGAACGCCAGGCCCGCGAAGGAAGGCGGCAAAGCTTCACCGCGGAGTGCTCGAAACCGCGAAGGAAGGCGGAACAGCTTTACCTGCGGAGGACGCCAAGGGAACGATATTAAGATCTACCCCAAGGTCGCGAAGACAACGCCAAGGTTGGTGCGTGGGGGAGGGAAATTTGGCTCGCCCCTCCTTCATATAGGAGGGGCGGACGCGACTCCATGATCTGTGCACAGGAGGACAACCATGGCGATCTCCAACATAGAGCCGATTGGTTATGTCTCCGCGCCGCGCCCGCACGCAGAGGACGACTTCTGGGGTGGAGAAGAAGCTTCCATCACGCTGACCGCGACGTTCACCGCGGAGGCTCTCGCAGGCCTTGCCGATTTTTCTCACGTCGAGGTCCTGTTCCTCTTCCACGAGGTCGATCCCTCGCGAATCGTCGCCGGCGCGCGGCATCCTCGCAACAACGAGGCCTGGCCCGCGGTAGGCATCTTCGCTCAGCGCGGCAAGAACCGCCCGAATCGAATCGGCAGCACGGTCTGCCGCCTCGTCCGCGTGGACGGCACCACCCTGCACGTGACGGAGCTCGACGCCATCGACGGCACGCCCGTGCTGGACATCAAGCCGGTCATGGCCGAGTTTCTGCCGCGAGAGCCCATTCGCCAGCCGGACTGGTCGACCGAGCTCATGCGCCAGTACTGGCTGCGCAAGGATTAGATCAGCGCCCGGAGTACGGTCAACGGCCCGTCTCGGACGGCCACCTTCGACTCCGCATGAGACGTTGAACAGAATTTCCTCTCTCAAGCCGCCCTGAAGATCTCACGCCCGCCAAGGAAAGTTCGATCGACACGGATGTCCTTCAGTCGATCCAGGTCGCAGGAAAGTGGATCTTCAGCGAGCACGACCATGTCGGCAACCTTCCCGCCCTCGAGGGATCCGTATCTATCCTCGTTCCAGGTCAGGCGGTGCCCGCTTTGCGCTGCCATCCGCAGCGCCTCGTCCCGGGTCAGCTGACTGTCTCCGAGTTGTCGCCGACCATCCTCGTCCCAGCGCGCAATCGCCTCCCACGCCGTCCACAGCATCGAATAGGGCACGCCGTCGGTCGAAAGCGCGACCGGCACGCCACCGTCCAGCATGCGCCGGATCGGGATGCCCTGGTCGCCGAGTTGGTCGAGACCGTAGCGATCGCCCGCCATCCAGAGAAAACCCGGCACCACCGTGGCGATGACGCCGAGCGCTTTCATGCGCCGGATCTGCGCGTCGCTCGCCTGGTTGACGTGGATGACCACCCAGCGGCGGTCCCGAATCGGCACCTCCTTGTCGATGGCCTCGTAGGCGCTGAGAGCGTATTCGAGATCGCGGCTGACCACGCAATTCACGCGCAGGCCGAGCCGGGCCGCTTCGACGCCGAGCTTAACGAAACGCTCCTGTGTCATTGCCTGGTAGAAATGTCCCGCCCACTGATCATAGGGATAACCCGCCGCGATGATGTCCGCGACCGTGCTGTCGGCATGGCCGCCGAGATTGATTCCTTCGACGCGCAGGATATCGTCGCCGCGGCCCCGGCCGCCGGCAACGGCGGCATAGTGGTGAAAGAGGTCGAGCAGCCGTTTGTCGTCGAACGCCGCGCTCGGCATGCTGACCGGGGCGTGCATGCGCAACGGCAAGACGCCGATCTCGGCATTCTCGCGGTACGCGCGTATGACGGTGGGCGTGAGACCGTGACCTTCATAGAGCGACGTCGTTCCCGCCGCTGCATAGGCCTGTGCGCCGAGGCGCACGCTGTCCACCCGATCGGAGTACTTGAAGCGAGGCAGGCCGCGGAACAGGGTGTACTCCAGGACCGGCACGAAGTTTCTCTCCAGGAACACACCCGTCGGCTCGCCGCGCGCATCCTTCAAGATCTCGACGTTGTGCGGAGCGGGCGTATCGCGCGTCACGCCGGCGCGCCTGAGCGCCAGCGAGTTGGCGACCGACGGAAACGGGCGGCGGCTCCACCAGCCCCACACCGCACGGATGTAGACGGCGTGGTCGGGAGCGACGGCATCGAGGTCATGGCGGGTCGGGAAGCGGCCGTCGGCCAGTTGCTCGGGGCGGCTGATGTACTCGTGCGGCGGCTCGCCCATCGGCATGAGCACGATCCACTCGCCGGCTGGTATCGTCTGCGCCGCACGTTTTACCACATCGACGATATCTACCACGGAGTGAAGCCCGGCAATGGGGATGCCGCCCCGCGCCTTGAGACCTTCCCGGTCCGCGTGCGGATGCGCGTCGAACAACCCCGGCAGCACCGAGCGACCCTCGAGATCGATGAGCCGTGTACCGGGAGCGGCGTCCTTGAGAAGCGCCGCATCGTCGCCGACGGCTGCGATGTGACCCGATCGCACCGAGATCGCCTGCGCGACTCGTGAGCTGCGATCGAGCGTGATGATCTTGCCGCCGTGCAGGATCAGATCAGGAGGAAGCATCCGTAGGCATTGTAATTCGCTTCATCCTGCTCATCCTGTCGGCTTTCCGTTTTGACGTGGACCCTGGTTGTATGCGGTATGTTGGCATGCTAGAAGGGTCTGAAGAATCCCCACTCGCCATCGGAGGAGAACCACCGTGCCCGCCAACGAATCACTGCTCTCCGAAACCGCCGTCGAGCTGCGCCGCCGCATCGGCTCCAAGGAAATATCGCCGGTCGAGCTGCTCGAAGCCTGCATCGCGCGCATCGAGCGCCTCAACCCGGCGGTGAACGCCGTCACGGCGACCTGCTACGAGCGCGCGCGGCAGGAAGCCGCCGGTGCTGAGAAGGCAGCGCTGCGCGGCGAGCCGCTCGGCCTGCTGCACGGCCTGCCGGCCGGCATCAAGGATCTTGATGAAACCGGGGGCCTGCTGACGACCTTCGGCTCGCCGGCGTACCGCGACTTCGTTCCCGAGCGCGACGGCGCCATGGTCGCGCGCGTGCGCGCGGCGGGCGCCATCGTCGTCGGCAAGACCAACGTGCCGGAGTTCGGCGCCGGCGCCAACTCCCGCAACGTCGTGTGGGGCGCTACCGGCAATCCGTTCGATCCCACGTTGAATCCCGGCGGCTCGTCGGGCGGCTCGGCGGTGGCGCTCGCGTGCAGCATGCTGCCCGTCTGCACGGGGTCGGACACCGGCGGCTCCCTGCGCATCCCGGCGGCGAAGTGCGGCGTCGTCGGTTTCCGCCCCTCCCCCGGACTCGTGCCGGTGGAGCGGCGCCCGCTCGGCTGGACGCCGATCTCGGTGGTAGGGCCGATGGGCCGGACGGTGTCTGACACCTGCCTGCTGCTGGCGGCCCAGGCGGCGCTCGACGACTGCGATCCGCTGTCCTATCCGGTCGACGCGCGCACGTTCACGCCGCCCCAGCCGCGCGACCCGGGCTCGCTGCGCGTGGCTTACACCGAGGATTTCGGCGTGTGCCCCGTCGACGGTCCGATACGCAAAGTGTTTCGCGACCGGATCGGAGCCATGCGGCATCTCTTCCGGTCCTGCGACGAGATGGCGTTCGATTTCGGCGAAGCGGACCGCTGCTTCGACGTGATCCGCGCGATGGGCTACGCGGCGCGCTACCGCGAGATGTACGAGAAGGATCCGGGCTCGCTGGGTCCCAACGTGCGCGTCAACTACGAGATGGCCGCCGGCATGACGATGGCCGACGTGGCGTGGGCGCACGTGGAGCAGACGCGGATCTTCCGGCGGTTCCAGCAGACGTTCCGCGAATACGATCTCGTGCTGGCGCCCACCACGCCGGTCTCACCGTTCCCGTGGACGCAGCTCTACCTCGCGGAGATGGACGGCAAGCCGCTCAACAACTACTACCACTGGCTGTCGCTTACCTACGTGATCACGCTCGTGACGAATCCGGCGATTTCCGTGCCCTGCGGTGTGGACCACAAGGGCATGCCGTTCGGCTTGCAGATCGTGGGGCCGTTCCGCGCCGACCGCGCGCTGCTCGGCGCCGCGCACGCGCTGGAGCTGGCATTTGCGGCGATACCTGCCCTGCGGCGGCCGGTGCCCGACATCGGCAAGCTCACGAAGCCCACGCCGGCGCTGAAATCGATCGTGACGCATCCACCGAAGGCGGGGACGCCGATGGCCGCGAGCCCGACGTAGCGCTGCTCGTCGGGCTGAACGTGGAACGTGGAAGGACGAAGGATGACCCGCTCGTTGTTGACTATAAATCAGGTCATCCTTCCACGTTCATCCTTCATCCTTATGATGTGACGGTCATGCCAAGCGCGCGGGCCTGGCGTGCCTCGAAGGCCTTGCAGCGCTCGTCGTGGTGCTGGCCGGTGATGCCGCCGCGCACGGCGCCGGGCTCGACGGCCTTGTAGAGGACGCGCCAGCTCTCCGGCAACCGGTCGCTGTTCGGCGGCGCGAGCCAGAGCCGGAAGAGGAGCCGCTTCTGCGACGGGTCGTCGTGATCCGTGAAGTCCGTGCGCGAATGCAGCGTGACGTGGCTGTTGATGATCTGCAGGTCGCCGGGCTCGAGCCACATCGTGTGAGCGAGATCGGGCTGCCGGACCACCTGGTCGAACGTCTCGAGCGCCTTCCATTGCTCCGCGTCGATGCGCGGCACGCCTTCGAGCTTCTGCGCCGAGGTCACGCGGTTCCAGTTCCATTTGCTGAAGAGCCGTCCTTCCGCTTCGTCGAAGATGGGATGCGGATAGGACGCCGCTTCGTCGGCCGCCTGCTCTCCCTGCCGGCTGAAATGGACCGGCCGGCGCAGCCACTCCGCGAGTGCGGGGTGTTCCGCCACCATCCGGGCGTAGGCAGCGAGTGAGCTGGTGGTGATGCTCATGCCACCCGCAGCGGCCTTGTTGTAGCACGACAGTCCGACGACGTCGGCGGAGTCGGTGTGGAAGTCGAGCTCGGCGTTCGAGGAATAACCGCGCCCGGTCCCCGTGCGGTATGCCGTTCCCGCGTCGCGCACGGCCGATAGATAGTGGCTCGCCTTGCCCTGCGGCCGCCCGACGCCGGCGTGCAAGCCGATGGCCCAGGTCAGGAGCTCGAAGCTTTTTTCGTCCAGGCCCGCGCGCGGCAATCCCTTCACGAGCGCCACCCCGCGCCCGCGCCGTACCTCCTCGAACGCCGCGGCGATTGCGGGCGAGGCCGACCCGAGATCGAATTCCTCCCGGCGGTAGTCGAGAAGCGTTTTACCGGGGTCCTGCGCCTTGCGCACAGCGGCGACGAGATCACGCCGCGCCTGGTCGTCCAGCGTAAACAACCAGCGCCGATCAGAGTCCAGCTCGGCGGCGGTCCATGCTGCGGGCGAATCCATGATCCTGCTCATTGGTGAGATCTCATATCAGCGTGCAGTACCCGTGTGCACTCAAAGGATGAAGGATGAACGTGGAAGGATGACCTGTTTTTCCTGGTCAACACCGAGCGGGTCATCCTTCATCCTTCCGCCTTTATCCTTATGTTTGGTCCGCGTTGGTCGCTCCACGTTCAATGGCGCACGGCATCCGCGAGATGGTCTGCGGTAACCAGCCCCATCGCCGCCGACTTCGCCAGCCCACCGACGTAGCCCGCATGGGGGCCGCCGTCGAGGCCGCCGGTGCAGCAACCCGCGGCGTATAGTCCCGGGATCGCCTCGCTCCGCTCGTTAAGCACGCGCCCCACCTCGTCCACCGCGATGCCGCCCATCGTGAACGTGAGGCCCGCGCAGAGCCGCAGCGCATAGTACGGCGGGTTCGCGATCGGGAAGGGCTTGTAGGTCGCGGCGGTGCGCGTCGGGTTCAACCGCCCCGTCTGTCCGGATTCCACCGCGGAGTTGTATTCAGCGATCGTCGCTTCCAGCGCTTCCGCGGGCAGGCCGACCGCCCGCGCGAGCGCCGTAAGATCCTGTGCCTGGACGAGGTTTGCGCCGGCTCTGACCAGTCCCGGATTGGCGCCGTAGATATGGCCGGACGCCGCCGGGCCGTTCCATATCTTCTCGTCGAACACGGTCACGGCCGACAGAGCATCGGGCAAATGAGCTATGCGGTTCGTCATCCAGACCCCGCCCAGCCCCTCGTCGGCAAACCGGCGGCCCGATCCATCGACGACCACGCCCGCGGCACAGATCGGATCGACCATGGGATAGGGCCACAGCATGTCGCTCTGCATCGCCTCGCGCGCCAGCACGTGTCCATAGAACTTGTCCATGCCGACGAGCCGCGCGCCGACTTCCCGCGCCATTTTGAGCGCGTCCCCGCCTCCCGATCCCGAATTGCGCTGCCGCAGCTTCTCCGGATGCGGAACGATGTACTCGCGCACGAGCGCCGGGCTCGCCTGGAAGCCGCCATCGGCGAGCAGGACGTTGCGCGCGGCCACCGTCAGCGACCCGCCTTCGCGCTCCACATCGAGCCCGACGCAGCGCTTACCCTCCATGCGCAGCCGCTTCGCGCTCGCCCCACGGAGCAGCTTCCCGCCGCCTTTTTCCAGCACACCGGTCAGTATCCGCAGCAGCTCGCCGCCGCCGTGGCCCTGCCAGGGCCGCGTGGTATCGGTGGGCGGCGCCGCGAGCGTCATCTCGCGAAACCCTTCGGTAGCGCCTCCGCTCGAAAATCGCGCGCCCTTCTCCTTGAACCACTGCACCGCCGCGCGCGTGTTTCTGGCAACGAGCGCCGCCTGGTTGTCCTGCGCGTAGCCCTGGGTGTTGCGCTTTATCGCTTCCAGGAGCGCCGCTTCGTCGTCGTTGATGTGACGGAAGCAGATATGGAACACGCCGCCGGCAATCCGCACGTTGCAGGGATAGTCCTCACCGGCGCCTTTCTCCAGCACCACCGCGCGGACGCCGCGCTCGGCGAGCCGCGCGCCCGCCGTGAGACCGGCCAGCCCTGCGCCGACAATCGCGACATCGTAGAAATCGGGGGAAGTCATCGTCTCGCTCCTGTTCGTTGTCCGGATGATAACTGTTCCGGCCCGCCGGAATCACGGTTGCTCTTTGATGCCGAGATCGTTCAGCACTTTCCCCCATCGCGCACGCTCGGCCTTGACGTAGGTGGCGAGGGACTCCGGCGTCGAGCTGACGACCTCGATGCCCTGCCCGGAAAATTCTTTCCTGAGCTGGTCCGATTCCAGGATCCGGACGAGCGCCTGATTGAGCTTGCGCGTGATCGCCGGCGGCATGGCCGGTGGCGCGAATATGCCGTACCACTGCTCCACTTCGAAGCCGGGCAGCCCCGATTCCGCAAACGTCGGGACGTCCGGCGTGGCGGTCAGGCGCTTCGCGCTGGTGACGCCCAGCGCGCGCAACCGTCCTCCCTTGACGTGCGGCAGGGAAGTCGAAACCGCGCCGAACAACATCTGCAGATGCCCGCCCAGGAGCGCGACAATCGACTCGCCGCCGCCCTTGAACGGGACGTGGACAATGTCCAGGCCCGCGGTGCGCTTCAGGAGCTCCGCCGCGATATGTGGCGCGCCGCCGTAGCCGGGCGAGCCGTAGTTCATCTGGCCCGGTTTCGATTTCGCGACCTGGATCAGCTCCGGAATCGATTTCGCCGGGAACGACGGCTGCACCGTGAGGATGACCGGCGTCATCGCGATCCGGCTGATCGGCGTGTAGTCGCGGACCGGATCGTAGGGCAGGTTCGGACGCAGCGCGGGCGTGATGGAGAACTGAGTCGACGAACCCAGCAGCAAGGTATAGCCGTCAGGAGCCGCGTTGGCCGTGATCTGCATGCTCAACACGCCGCCCGAGCTGGGGCGGTTATCGGTGATCACCTGCTGGCCCCACGCTTCGGACAGCTTCTGCCCCAGCGACCGCGCCATCAAGTCCGCGACGCCGCCCGGCACGAAGCCGACGATGAAGCGCACGGGTCGAGAGGGATACCCCTGCGACGAGGCCACCGCGGGCGCAAGGGCAGCAGCCAGCAACATGGCGCGCAACGTGCAACGCCGGCCGGACCATACGCCTTTCATTACACCCCCTTGGAGTCCAACGCGCCGATACTTCCGGTCATTTTCGCCGAGGCTCCCCCGCCGGGGCCAGCCCCTTCCGATGCCCGGCGTTCCGGGGTATTCTGCACTGGCTTTACACAACCGGGAGAACTCACATGGCAGTCCAGACAGGCAGCGCAGCGCCCGATTTCTCGCTCGCCTCGCATTTATCGGACCAGAAGGTCAGCCTCGCCAGCTTCAAAGGCAGGCCGGTCGTAGTCACGTTCATGCCGTTCGCTTTCACCGGTGGGTGAACGAACCAGGTCAACGGGTTCCGTGCGAACTACGAAGAATTCAAGAAGTTGAACTGCGAGATCCTCAACATCAGCGCCGATCCCGCGCCCAGCTTGAAGGCGTGGGCCGAGAAACTGGGCGGCGTGCCCTTTCCACTTCTCTCCGACTACTGGCCGCACGGTGCGGTCGGCCAGGCCTACGGCGTCTTCAACGACGAGCGCGGCATGGACAAGCGCGCCGCCTTCGTGCTCGACGCCACGGGGAAAGTGCGCTACATG
Source organism: Burkholderiales bacterium (assembly GCA_035649495.1). Taxonomy (GTDB): domain Bacteria; phylum Pseudomonadota; class Gammaproteobacteria; order Burkholderiales; family SG8-41; genus SG8-41. The sequence continues at coordinate 14,784 of DASRJL010000177.1, forward strand.
AAGCTCTACGAGCCGGGGAAGATTCCGGAAAGCAAGGAGATGCTGGACGAAGTGCGCAAGCTCTGAGCCGGCGCTCGCCGGCGACCATAAGGGGTGATGGGAACTGGTGATGAAAACTGGTGATGAAAGCTGGTGATGAACTTCAGGTTGTACATCACCACTATCTCATCACCATTACCTCATCACCACTATCTCATCACTTTTTCCCGAGCAGGAACGGCACTGCCAGTTCCGCGAATAGCTCCGGCGTCTGGAAGTGCATGAAGTGTCCCGAGTCGGCCTCGACGTAGCGCGCGCCGGGGATTTTTGCCGCCAGCTCCTTCACCTGGTCAGGCGGCCGCAGCGGGTCATGCACGCAGCCGATGGCGAGCGTCGGACACTTGATCGCCGGCAGCTCGGGATTGATATCCATTTCGAGCAGCATGCGGTTCATCGCCGCGAACGCGCGCGGGTCGTTGGCGATCCAGCGCAGGCGATACTGCTCGAAGCTCTCGCGGTCGCCGCGCAGCACATCCGGGTAGGAGCGGTCGAGGCTGGTCTTCGCCTGCGGCCGCATCCCCGTGCGCTCGGTCTCCGCCGCGCGCTCGATCATCTGCGGCCGGAACGTCCGGCTCGACTGTGCCACCAGGCTCTGCACGACGAGTCGCGCAACGCGCGACGGGTGGCGTATTGCAAACGCGGCAGCTATGCCCGCGCCGAGCGCCGATCCCACGACGTGGCAGCGGCCCCCGATCGCGAGCGCGTCGAGCAATGCCGCGATATCGCCCACCATGTCGGCAAGCGCGAGGGGCCCCGTCGGCTTCTCCGACTGGCCGAAGCCGCGCTGGTCGTAGCGCAGCGTGCGCAAGCTCTTCTGAAACGCGGGCAGCGTCGCGTCCCAGCTCTCCAGCGAGCCGCCCATCTCGTGCACGAGCACTACCGTCTCTTCGCCGCTGCCGGCCAGCTCGTAGCGCAGGCCGACGCCGTTTACTTCGATCCATTTCATGGCAGCTATTCTCGCACGGTGTGGCTTAGCGATTCCGTTTTCTCGTCCCGTTCGACCTGATCTTCCTCCCGACGCCAAGGTCCTCGAGGATTTGTTGGGCAGCGACATGAAAACGGTCCGGCTCACCATACGACCGCGCTACCAGCATGGCGCCCTCGAGCGCTCCCAGAAGCACTCTTGCCCGCTCTTTCGCTGATTCTGCAAAAGCAAGCGATCCGGACTTCATGCCCTGCTGAAGCACCGTGACCAGCCAGCGCTCGTTGAGATCGAAGAACCCCTTGAGCGCCTCCTGCATCGGCGCGGGCAGCGTCATGTACTCCGCTGCCAGCATCCCGCACAGGCACATCCGGTCGTTGCGTATGACCCCATCGTAGAGCTCGACGTAGTGCCGCAGCTTCTCCGGGGGAGTGGCAGGCCGCTTGTCGATCGAGTCGAGAGCCGCGCCGAATGCGTGATGGTAGCGAGCGATCAGAGCGCGCCCCAGTTCCGCCTTGGAGGCGAAGTGGTAATGCAGGCTCGCCTTCGTGACACCCAGCTTCGCGGCGATATCGGCGTAGCTGAACCCGTTATACCCGCGGGTCTGGGCCAGCTCCTCGGCGATGTCGAGGATGGCCTTCGCCGCCTCGGTCGAAGGCGGCGGGGGGGAGGGCCGGGTCTGTTTTACCGGTGCTGCGGGCATGGCCACTTGATTCTAACCTACTAGTAGGTAGAATAGCCACGAGTCCCGGTGCGGGTCACGGCGCGGGACCGGTCCTATCAACACGAGCAGGAGGATACTATGCACAGCCACGATCAGAAAACCGAGCACAAGTCGTTTGCCCGTCCCGAGGAAGTGCGTAATTTTCCGAACGGGAGAGCCGAGATACTCAAGGTCGGCGACTCCGAAGTGGGTCGTTTGGTTTTTCAACCAGGCTGGCGCTGGTCCAACGACGTCAAGCCCCTGGCCAGGACCGCCAGCTGCGAGGCGCCGCACTTCCAGTATCACGTCTCCGGAAGGCTGGCGATAAGGATGGACGATGGAACCGAGTTCGTTGCCGGCCCGGGCGACATCACGTCATTGCCCAAGGGTCATGACGCGTGGGTCGTGGGCGACGAGCCGGCCGTCGTGGTCGACTGGTTTGGCGCAAGCAGCTATGCCAAGCGCGGCTGACGCGACCGCACCGGGTTTCACACTGAATTGCTGACCACCTGAACAGATACCAGGAGCCCATCATGGCACGCAAGTACATCGATTGCAGGGAGTTTCCGAGCGAGTCGAAGTGCACCGTCACCATCGCCGCGGACAGCGAAAAGGAGCTGCTGGAAATTGCGCTGCAGCACGCGGTGGCCGTTCACGGCCACAAGGACACGCCGGAATTTCGAGGTCAACTGAAAAAGGCCTTCAAGGACGGCGCGCCGCCTGCCTGACGCGCTGCCCGAATCAAACCGCAGCAGCCTCCTGCCGCGCCAGATTCGGCGTGGGCTCGAGCGGCAGTCCGGGGTGCCCGGTCAGCGCCATGCCCTCGTCCTGCATTTCGCGGGCCTTCTTCCTGATCGCCGGCAACACGGCGGCGATCTTCTCCAGGTCGAGGTCCGCAGCGATGCCGGGATAGCCGGCGCGCTCGATCATGGCGCCGAGTCTGCGGTTCTCGAACTGCTCGAGCACCCAGCCGAGCGGATCGTCGACGAGGGTCTTGTCCCAGTAGATGCGGTGATTCTTGTTGCGCGGACCGTAGTGGTAGTGCGGACCGTCCCAGAAGCAGTCGAAGGCGAGGATCTCGGTCTCTTCGACATACGCGCTCTGCGTCGAGCCGCCGACATCGGCCAGGACGTGTACGGCGAGGCCGCCGTCGCCGCCCGCCTGCCGCCGCATTTCCAGACCGAACCGGATGTTGCCCGCCTCGAAAATTTGCGTACCCCGGTTGTGCTTGACGGTGTTGCGCTTCGCTGCATGGAGCGTTCTTGCACAGGCTTCGATCTGCGGGAGGACGCGGGCGACCTCGGCATGGTTCGTCGCCGCGGCGATGTCCGGGTAGCCCGCGCGCTCGAGCATCTTGTCGAGCTTCGTGCCCAGCGTGCGAACGGTCCAGCCGATCGGGTTGCCGTCGGTGACAGAATCCATGCGATAGATACGAGGCTGCGACGAGCCCGTGCGCCCGCCCGGCGTCCCGAGGCCATCCGCATGCAGCTTCGGGTTCTCCGGGCCGTAGACGTAGCTCTTCTCAACGTCGAAACAGTTGAAGCGCAGGAGCGCCGTCTGCTTGCCTTCGACATTCCCCGCCACGACGATCGATACCCCCTGGTCGGCATGGTCCTGCAGGTTGCCGTCCCAGAGCTCGTGGCTGACGATAAAGGTGAGCGAACCGGCGGTGAATTTCTGCATAGCTGGCATTGTCATGGCTGAACACTCCTCCTGAGGATACCGATAACGCTGAGCCTAGCACGAGCCTGCATGCTTCGGATATTTGACCATCTCAGGCTGATGCGCAAGACGGAGGACCGGTGACACGAGGATCACGGCGGCTTGTGCGAGAAACCCGAAGGCTGCCACGACCAGGCAGAGCTCCGTCCCGAATGACCCGCCAATGAACGCACCAATTCCGGCACCGATCGGCCGAGCCCCCTGCGCCATGATGTTGATCGCTGATACACGCCCAAGCAAATCGGGCGGCGTGACCGTTTGGCGCAGCGTGGTCGTACTGATGACCCAAACGATGGGACCGGCGCCGAGCAGGAAGAAGCTGAATCCTGCGAGCAGAGGCGAAGGTATCAAGATGGTGAGAACCATCACGAACGCGGCCATGAGCCCAGCAATCGGTCCAATGACAACGCAAATGCCGAAGCGGAACGAGCGAATGATGCGACCTGCCAGGAGCGCGCCGACGACCATGCCGACACCATAGGTGCTGAGAATTACGCCTACGGCAGAGGCAGATAGATCGAGTGAACGGATAGCGTACGGAACAAATACCGCTAGAAGAATGAAGAATGCCGTGTTGAACAAAAATTGCGTCACGAAGACAGGTCGCAGCAGCGGATGACGAAAAACGAACCTGGCCCCCTCGCGGATGTCGTCGAGGGGATGACGAGGTGGACGTGGAGGCCTCGGCGGCTCATTCAGGCCGGCCAGCAGAAGCACTGCACAGGCAGAGAATGCTGCGGCAAAACCGAACGCGGACACGGCACCGGACCAGCCGATAAGTGCACCACCCAACGCTGGCCCGGCGGCGAAGGCAAGCGCTCGGGCGAGTTCGATTCGCGAGTTTGCGCTGGCAAGTGCCTCAGGCGGCACTATCGCCGGCACGAGGGAGGGGGCTGCCACGCTGTATGCGACCGTCCCGCATGCCCCGATGAAGCCAAGAAGCGCGAGCAGCGGCCACGCAAGGAGCCTCAATTCCGCGAGCGCGAGAATCGCGATGAGGGAGACGACACGCAGCGCCTCGGCGTAGGCCATGAGCCTTCGACGGGACATGCGATCAGCCAGCATGCCTGCGGGGATGGCAAAGAGCAGGAGCGGTAGCGTCTGTGCAGTCTGGATAAGTCCAGTCTCGCGAGCGCCGCCGCCGAGAGCAAGGACGGTATAGATCGGGGCTGCGGCGACCGCGATCTGCTCTGCCGATTGCGCCGCTAGATTGGACCAAGCCAGCCTGTTGAAGGACGGCGGCAAATGTGTTCGGGCGTCCGTAACCACCGCGCGGACCTCTTGGAGTGATCGACAAGGGCCAGTGTGCGGTGCTCAGCGCTTCCGAACCATCCGTTTCTTGCTGTCTAATCCTTTACGCGTCGGCACATGTCTGCGCGTGCGGCTTATGGTCTCCCTAACCTAATGGAATCGTTTCGAAATTGAAGTGTAGCGGCACTAATTGAGCGTCAGCTTCGCCGCCGCGATCGTCTTCTTCCACTGCTCGTGCTCGGCGCGCATGAATTTCGCGAGCTGCTCGGGCGTGCCCGGCGCGGGTTCCGCACCTTCGCTCGCGAAGCGCCTGGCAAGCTCCTTATCCTGGAGAATCCTGACGACCTCGGTGTTCCATTTCGCGATGATGTCTTTGGGCACCGCCACCGGGGCGAATAGCCCGTACCACGTCACGTACTCGAATCCCGGCACGGATTCGCCGATCGTCGGGATCTCGGGCGCCGCGGGGGAGCGCTTCGCGCTACTTACGCCTATGCCCTTCAGCCGCTTGGCTCTGACGTACGGCAGCACCGTCGGCATGCTGTTGAACATCAGCGAAACGTGGCCGGCCAGGACGTCGGTGACGGCGGGCGCGGTTCCCTTGTAGGGGATGTGCACCATGTCTATCTTCGCCATGTACTTCAGCATCTCCACGCCCAGGTGATTCGGGCTGCCGGGTCCGACCGAGGCATAGTTGATCTGGCCCGGCTTCGCTTTCGCGAATTTCACCAGCTCGTTTACGGTGTTTGCGGGCACGGACGGATGCGCTACGAGCAGCTGCGGGTTGATCACGAGCAGGCAGATCGGCGCGAGATCGGTGAAGACGTTGTAGGGCGCCTTGATCCCGATGGCCGGCGCGATGGACATGCTGCCGCCGGTGGCGAAAAGTATCGTGTAGCCGTCGGGAGCCGAGCGCACCACGGCCTCCACGCCGATCACGCCGCCCGCGCCGGGACGGTTGTCGACGATCACCTGCTGCCCCCACGCCTCGGTGAGCTTCTGCCCGACCGACCGCGCGACGAGATCGGTGGGGCCGCCCGGGGGGAAGTGGACGATGACGCGTATCGGCTTCACTGGATACTGCTGCGCGCCCGCCGCGACCGAGAGCGCGCAGCCAAGGATGAACGTGGAAGGATGAAGGATGACCTTGAACCAGTTCGGCTTCGCGAGCCGACCGAGGTACGTCCTCCAGGTGTTTAGCAAAGCACTTGTCGTAGTTTTCATCTTTGGTTTCTCAACAGGTCATCCTTCCACGTTCATCCTTCATCCTTTGCCACCCAGGTAACGGGTGGCCAATGCCCGCTCGACCGCCCGCTTCCCCACGCGCGTGAGGCGATAACCCTTTGCCCGCGAGCGGCTCGAAACCACGCGCGCGAGCCGGCCATCGATGTAGTGCAGCGCCACGCCGTCGTCAGCGGCTACCCCGTCCGGCAACGTGCCGCTCGCGATCAGCTTCCGGAAAGCGGGACGGCGCAGCGGCTCGGAGTCGTAGTGCGGGCAGTTGCTGCCGGGCAGAAACCCGAGGCAAGGCAGTGCCGTCAGCGGCCCCGCGACCGAATCGGTGACGCCGTGCTCGAACCAGCAGATCGAGCCCGCGCTGCCCCCGCCCAGCACCACGCCGCGCTCCCACGCGGTCCTCAGATGGCGGTCGAGCCCCCAGTCGCGCCACACGGCCAGCATGCTGCGGGTGTTGCCGCCGCCGACGAAAATCGCGTCCTGCTCCAGCACGAAGGACTCCAGGTCGCGCGGGGTGCGGGCGAAGAGCGGCAGATGCGCGGGCCGGCATTCGAACTGGCTGAACCCGGCGTAGAAGCGCAGCCTGCCCGCGTCCGAATCGCCGCCCGCGGCGCCGATGAAGGCGACTTTCGGCTTCCTGCGGCGCGTCTGCGCCAGGAAATAGCGGACGAGGAGCAGATTGTCCAGCTCCGCCGGCAGCGCGCCGCCGCCCATGGCAATGATCTGCCGCCTCATGCAGTCGCCGTCCGGATATCGCCCAGCATCGGCTTCGCGAAGTTCTCCAGCATGTTGTCCGCGCCCTGCATCAGGCAGATGCGGATGCCGTGGTCATGCATGCGCTTCACGCGCGCCGTCATGCGCTCGTGCGTCGTGTAGTCGTACCCCATGTTCGCCGCAATGACGATGCCGCGGGCCTGCGCCTTGGCGACGATCGTGTCCACGTGGCGCCAGACGTCCGGGTGCTCGTACTGGAACGGATGACCCAGCGCCTTGCTGAGATCGGTCATCGCGAGCATCAGGATGCGCATGCCGTCGAGCGCGAGGATCTCGTCGATCTCGTGCACCGCCGTGCCAGCCTCGATGTGGGGCACGAACACGGCCGCGTCGGCCTGCTTGCTGTGCATGGCCTTGAACGTCTCGTTGGAGTTGGGGTACTCGCCCGCTCCGGAGCGGTGCCAGTCGCCCGCGACCTGCAGGCACGCGCGCGCCTGAGCCGCGGAGGCGATGGAGGCGCCGACGATCTCTATGCCGATCGCGAAGGCGCGCTGCACTTCCACGGTCACCTGCAGCTGCTCGGTGCCGGAGAGCCACGGGTTGGCGGGAACGCGCACCCACGTGGTGAGACCCGCCACCTGTGCCGCGCGATGGATGTTGTGCAGCTCTCCCCAGTCGAGGGAGGAGAACATCATGTCGGGGCGGACGAAGTCGAAACCCGCGCGCGCGATGGTCGATACCCAGGTCGGGCCGCCCTTGATCCACACCCCCAGGGCCGTCTCGCCCGCTCCCAGCCGCTCGAATAACCTGCTCATGGATTCCCCGCTGTCGTGCTCACTCCGGCTGTATCCCTGCCGCCTTCACCACCGCGCCCATCTGCTTCGCGCCCGTCTTCATGATCTCCGTGACGCGCTCGGGCGTCGTGTGCGCCGTGAAGATGCCCATGTTTGCGTACTTCTCCTGTGTGTCCGGGGACTTCATGATCTCGCCGATCGCGGCGTTGATGCGCTGGAGAATCGCCGGCGGCGTCCCCCTGGGTGCGACAACCGCCCACCACTGGCTCGGGAGCGGCTTGGTGAAGCCCGACTCGGCCATCGTCGGGACGTCCGGCAGCGCATCCGAACGCCGTTCGCTCGTGACGGCGAGGGCACGTATTCGCCCGGCCCTCACTTGCGGTACACCGGGCACCATGTCGGCGAAGCACAGGTCGATCTGGCCGCCGACGAGATCGCTGACTGCGAGTACGCCCCCTTTGTACGGCACGTGCACCATCTTCGTTCCCGTTTCGACCTGGAACACCTCGCCGATGATGTGCGCGGTGGTGCCGACGCCGCCCGAGCCGTAGTTGAGCTTCCCGGGCCTGGCCTTCGCCAGCACGATCAGCTCTTTCACGTTGCGGGCGGGCACGCTGGGATGAACCGCCAGCATCGGCGCGCCGGTCGCCACCAGCGAGATGTGCGCGAAGTCGTTGTACTGGTCGAAGGGAAGCTTCTTGTAGAGAAACTGGTTCGTGACCATCGCCGCAACGTTGGTGAGGAGCAGCGTGTAGCCGTCCGGCGGCGCCTTGGCCGCCACTTCGTGGCCGATGTTGCTCGCGGCGCCCGGGCGGTTCTCGACGATAACCTGCCGCCCGAGCGTTTCGCCCAGCTTCTGCGCCACGATCCGCGTCAGCACATCGCTCGAGCCGCCCGGCGGATACGGCGCGATCATGCGCACCGGCTTGGTCGGATACGCCTGCCCGATCGCAATCACCGGCGAAAAGGCCACCAAAACACCCGCAATAAGGACGGTCCTGCTCATCAGCATTTTTTCATCGCTCCCAAAACGTTACTGGTCACGGGTCACGGGTTACTTCTGTCAGACGGCAGCAATGACCGTGATCTCGACGAGCAATCCCGGATCGGCAAGATGGTTGACCTCGACCATCGTGCTCGTCGGCAGGTTGTCCTTGAAGAACTCTTCCCGCGCGGCGACGATCTGCTTGAATTCCCGGATGTCGGTCGTGTAGACGGTCGTCCATACGACGTCCGACAGGGATGCCCCCGCGGCCGTGAGGTTCTTCTCGATGTTGCGCAGGCATTGCCGCGTCTGCTCGAGCATGCTGCCCGCGCCGACCTGGTTGCCGTCGCTGTCGCGCGAGACCTGGCCCGAGACGAAGATCATGCTCTTCGGCTGGTCCACACGGACATAGTGATTGTAGACGGTAGCCCGGACATTCTTCATGCCCGGCGGATTGCCGCGCTTGATGGCCATCTGTTTGCTCCTTGAGGATGCGGCTGCCCTTGCGAACACGCCGGTCAGCGGGTCTTGCGCGCGCGTTGCTTCGCGTACGTTTCGACCCGCACGGGAGTGGGATTGTAGCCGCATGCGGGGTTGTATTTCTGCGGACAGTTGGAGATGACCGCGATCACGTCGGTGAGGGCCTCGACGTCGACGAAATCGCCCGGCCTGGACGGACCGTCCGAAATCGCCATGCGACCGTCACGGCCGACCGGCACGCTCATGAAGAAGTTCACGTTCGCCACGATGTCCGGTTCGCCCATGCCGAGCTTGGAGAGCTCGTGCAGGAAGTTCGCGCGGCAGCTGTGCGTGCGCTTACCGTAGCGAAGCCAGTTCATCTCGACGCTGCAGCAGCCGCCTATGGTGTCGTGGTTCGGGCAGCTCGACGCCACCACCTTCATGAGCGCGGTGGCGTACTCTCCATACAGCACGGTGCCCGGGTTGATGAAGACGTTCTCCGCCATCTTCATCGTGTTGGCCGCGTTGTAGCGGTCGCGCGCGTCGAGCGCGTTATAGCAGAGAAAATCCACCGCCTGCTGCCCCTCCAGGTCGACGAAGCGCACCAGTTCGCCCGTTGCGAGCCGCGCGCCCCACGAGCCGCCCGGGTCGACGATGACGGATGTGGTCAGCCGGTAACCCTTGGGTACGACGAGCCGTTTCCTGCTCATTGCTGATCTACGAATGGATGGTCGAGGTTCCTGGTCACGGGTCACCGGTCACCGGTCACCGATTCTAGTCGGAGGTAATCCCCGCCGCTTTGATGATCTCAGCCCACCGCTTCTGCTCCGCGACCATGAGCTTGGTGAATTGGGCAGGCGTCGGCCCCGAAGGATCGTAGCCGAGAGTTTCCAGGCGCGCTTTCGTCTCACCAAGGGCGAGGATCTTGATCGTCTCGCCTGCCACACGCTCGATTATCGGCCGGGGCGTGCCCAGCGGGAACAGCAGTCCCTGCCAGTTCGTCGCCTCGTATCCCGGCAGGTTCAGCGCTTCGGCGACTGTCGGCAGATCGGGCACTGCTGCAAATCGCTTCGGCGTCGTCACCGCCAGCGCGCGCAACTTTCCGGCCTTGATATAGGGCAGCGCACCCTGGGTGCCGGACAGTATCGTCGGCACCCGCCCTCCCAGCACGTCCACGAGGCCCGGCGGGCCGCCCTTGTACGGAACGTGATTCAGCTCTATGCCGGCCATGCGGTTCAGCAATTCGCCGCCCAGGTGCTGCATGCTCCCGACGCCGGAAGACGCGAAATCGATCTGGCGCGGCTTCGCCCTGGCCATGTCGACGAGACTCTTCATCGTTTGCGCCGGGAACGAAAGGCTCACGAGCCATATGTTGGGTGACAGCGTGAGCTGCGTTACCGGCGCAAAATCCTTCACGCCGTCGAAGGGCTTGCGCCGGCTCACCATCGGCGCGGTGATCGTGTCGATCGCGCACAGCAGCAACGTGTGACCATCGGGCGTCGCCTGCCTGACCATCTCCGCACCGAGCATGCCCGCGGCGCCAGGGCGGTTGTCCACGACGATCTGCTGGCCCAGGCTGTCGCCGAGTTTCTGCGCCATGAAGCGCGCGATCGTGTCGGAACCACCGCCCGCCGCCTGCGGCACGAGCAGGCGTATGGCCCGCTGAGGGTACGCGGGCTCCGCGGCATTTCCGTCGGGAGAAACACCTGGAACGGCAGTCAGGGCGACGAGCGACAGCCAGGAAATTCTTCTACGCATGATACGTTCCCGTTTCGAATTCGCGCATCGGTCCTGCGAGTATACTCGAACGCTGTTTGCATTCTGACGATGAGGGGTCGGAACGATGCTCAAAAGCAAAACCGCGCTCGTCACCGGCTCGACCGGCGGAATCGGCGAAGCGTTCGCGCGCGCGTTCGCCGCGCAGGGCTGCAACGTGATCGCCAGCCGAGCCACCGGCCCATCATGCCGGCCGACATAGCGGCGTTTGGCGTGTTCCTGTGCAGCGACGCGGGCGCGCACATATCCGGCGCGGCGCTCCCCATCGACGGCACCTGGTCGACGGGGTGGACGGTGACGACGGGCAACAGGCCGGCGACCTAGAGACGCCCCCCGAGCAGGGGATAGGGATTGATGGCGGTTCCCTGCCACCAGCGCTTTTCCGGTCCGAGCACGAAGATGGCGAAATGCAGATGCGGCGCCGCCGGATTGGCGTTACCGGTGCTGCCCACGTAGCCGATGAGATCGCCGCGCTTCAACTCCATCCCTTCCGCGAGGCCCGCGGCATAGCGGTCGAGATGCGCATAGTAGTAAGCGACTTCCTGCCGGGAATCGAACTGGTAAACCGTCAGCCCGCCGGGCTTGCTCGTGAAGAGCTTCACGATCTTGCCGTCGTCGACCGCGATGACCGGCGTGCCGCGCGGCGCGTGTATGTCTATCGCCTCATGGCGCGCACCACCGCGCGCATCGCCGAAACTGTCGTGCAAGTCGCCCGGGGGTATGCCGGGCACCGGTATCATCAGCGGCCTCACCTGCGGCAGATTTCCCGTGGCGGTTTTCTCGACAGCCGTCGCGGGGGCCGCCGCTGCCGGGAGCTGAGTGCGCGGAACATGTTCGGGAGCGGATCGCGGCAGAATGGCCGAGAGGAGCGCGGCGCCGCACAAGGTTCCGAACGTGACCAGCAGGATGGGCTTCATTCCGCCCGGCCTCTGCCTACTGCAGGCTCGCCGGCGTTCCGCTTGAAACAGCCTGCGCCAGAGCCAGGGCGTCCCAGTTGGTCATGCGGATGCAGCCATGAGACTGCGTCTTGCCGATTTTCGACGGCTCCGGCGTCCCGTGGATGCCGTAATGTTCCTTCGACAGGTCGATCCACACGACGCCCACGGGATTGTTCGGGCCTGGCGCGATCTTCGCCTTCGAATGCTTCGCGTCGGCATCCCAGAACAGCTTCGGGTTGTAGTGGAATACCGGGTTCTTCGCGATTCCCTTGATCTTCCACGTACCCAGCGGGAGCGGATCGTATTCGCTGCCTACCGTGGCGGGAAAGTGCGCAAGGGTCTTTCCCGTGGCGTCGACGAGCGTAATGGCGGATTCCGATTTGTCGACGATGACCCTGGCCGCCTTCGGGAGCACAGGCACTTCGACGTTCGGCACTACGATCTCCTCGCCCGCACGCCGGAAGTCCTTGCCGGGATTCAATTGCTGCAGCAGTTTCGGACTCGCATGGAATTTCTCGCCGAGCGCTTCAGCAGGATTCGCGTAGCCGAGCGCGGTCAGCTTCGATTTCTCCATCATGTCTTCAGGAATGCGTTCATAAGGGCCGGCGACGTCGCCATCGGCGATCGTGTAGCGGATCAGGGCCGGCGAGGGATCGCGGTTGAGCGCTTCCCAGGTCGGGGCGTCGACCTTGCCGGAGGCATCCAACCCGTTGCTCTTCTGGAAGGCGGCAATGGCCTTCTGCATGTTGGAGCCGTACGCGGCGTCGATCTCGCCGGGCGAGTGGCGTGCGCGGTCGAGCAGCACCTGGGCGCGCAGGACAGCAGCGCCCTTCGAATTCGGCCCGACGGGCTGGACGAGGCTGACATCGTTGACCGCCTCGGGGGTGAGCGGCCCGGCGGCGGCCCCGGCGCGAGCCGCATCGGCGACCGGCACGAACGATGCCGTAACGGTCAGGACGGCAATCAACCTGAGCAATGCGATCGCGATCAACGTGGGCTCCTCTCGTAGCCTTGTGAGTTCGACAGGCGCCAAGACGAGGTGTCGCTCGCTGCCTTGTCCGTGTTACACCGGATGCCTTGCCGGACCTTTCCCACAAGCGGTGGGGTGCCGCCGCTCTCCGACCGCCGCGAGCGCGAGCATGATGACCTGCTCGCCGATCGAGCTGCCGAGCTGGTGTCTTGTCGCTTTCTCCCGGCTCATGGAATTCAACATCGCCATACGCTAGCCCAAATCGAGGCGCTGTAGACCGTCCGTTCCCTCACCCTCGTCGCTCGTCGCTCGATACCGGTCACTCGTCGCGGGTCACTGGTCACCGATCCCTCGCCGGCCCGATAATGCGGAAACGGGGTCACATACCCTCCCCCATGTTCAGCTACCTGCAATCGATAGTCCGCGGCACGGCCGCCACAGGACCCGGCGCGCCGCCGCCGGGGCTCATCGCCTTCTACTGGCATTTCGCGCGCCAGACGAAGGGCCTGTACGCGTGCATGTTCGTTACCAGCCTGGCGGTGGCGCTGATCGACACGGTGATCCCGGTGTTTATCGGCAAGCTCGTGTCGCTCATGGAGGCGTCCGACCGGCAGGCGGCGCTCGTCGCGCAATGGCCCCTCCTCGCCGGCATGATCGCGCTGGTGCTGATCGTCCGTCCCCTGGCGCTGCTGGTCGACGTGGCGATACGCCACAACGCCCTCATCCCGGGAGCGACGAGCCTGATCCGCTGGCAGAGCCACTGGCACGTCGTGCGCCAGAGCTGGCCGTTCTTCCAGAACGATTTCGCCGGGCGCATCGCCAACCGCGTCATGCAGACAGCCAACGCGCTGCGCGAGAGCGTGATGGCGGGCATACGCGCCATCTGGTACATCGCGGTCTACGGCGTGAGCGCGCTCGTGCTGATGGCCCTGGCGGACTGGCGGCTCGGCATCCCCACGCTCCTGTGGTTCTGCGGCTACTTCGTGTTCCTGCGCTACTTCGTGCCCCGCATGCGCGATCTCGCGCGCGCCAGCTCCGAGGTCCGCTCGCACGTGATGGCGCGCGTGGTGGACAGCTACACCAACATCCTCACGGTCAAGCTCTTCGCGCGGTTGGCCGACGAGGACGCCTACGTGCGCGAGATCGTGGACGAGCACCAGGCCGCGATCGGGGCCCACATGCGGCTCATCACGCAGTTCATGTTCGCGCTCTCGGTGATGAACGCGTTGCTCCTGACCGGCACGGCCGCGATCGGCATCTGGCTGTGGGCCAGTGGCGCGGTTAGCGCGGGCGTGGTCGCTACCGCGCTGCCGCTCGCATGGCAGATCGCCAACGTCGCGGGCTGGGTGAGCTGGGAAGTCACCGGCATCTTCGAGAACATCGGCGTGGTGCAGGAAGGCATGCAGACCATCGCCGTGCCGCATTCGGGTACGGACCGTCCCGGCGCCCGCGAGCTGGAGGTCAGGCGCGGCGAGATCCGCTTCGAGGACATCACGTTCAGTTACGGCCGGCGCGACGGCCCCATCGTCATCGACCACCTGAGCCTCACGATCCGGCCCGGCGAGCGCGTGGGCCTGGTGGGGCGCTCGGGGTCGGGCAAGTCCACGCTGGTCAACCTGCTCCTGCGGTTCTACGAGCTGGAGCAGGGCAGCATACGCATCGACGGGCACGACGTCGGTCATGTGACGCAGGAAAGCCTGCGCGCGGCCATCGGCATGGTGACGCAGGACACGTCGCTCCTGCACCGCTCGATCGCGTCCAATATCCGCTACAGCCGTCCCCGCGCGACCGACGAGGAAGTGCAATCGGCCGCGCGCAAGGCGCACGCGCACGAATTCATCACCGGACTCCAGGACTGGCACGGCCGCAAGGGCTACGACGCCCACGTGGGCGAGCGCGGCGTCAAGCTGTCCGGCGGACAGCGCCAGCGCGTGGCGATCGCGCGCGTGATCCTGAAGGACGCGCCGATACTCGTGCTCGACGAAGCCACCTCGGCGCTCGACAGCGAAGTGGAGCTCGCCATACAGGAGCAGCTGCTGGGGCTGATGGAAGGCAAGACGGTGATCGCGATCGCGCATCGCCTCTCCACGATCGCGCGCATGAATCGGCTCGTCGTGCTCGACGCCGGGCGCATCGTAGAGCAGGGCACGCACGACGAGCTGCTGCGCCTGAACGGCCATTACGCGAAGCTGTGGCGGCACCAGTCGGGCGGCTTCCTGGTGCACGATCTCGCCGCCGAAGAAACGGCGACGGACCTTCCCGACGAGCCGCCCGTCGACGAAACGCGGGCCGACACGCAGCCGGAGCCGTCCACGAATGACGTGCCCGTGGCGACGCGGACCTGATTGGCGGCCCGCCCTCGCGCCCGGTCATCCGATTAGGCGGTGCTGCGTTGATTTCTATTCGCCCGGCGGAGGCATGACAGCGGGCAGGGGGAGGTTTCAATGGTCAGGCTGCTCCTTGCGCTGGCGCTTCTGTGCATTACCGCACATACCGCTGCCCAGACCGCGGGTGGCGCCCCGGCCGCCGGGGCGGCCACTGCCGAGCGCACTGCCGCCGGCAAGGTAGAGCTCACCGAGGGAGACGTGCGGTTTGCCGACGCCGCCAACAGGCTACGCCGCCCTCGCGTCGGCGACGCCATCTACGAGGGCGAGGGCATCGCCACCGGCGCAGACGGGGAAGTGCACCTGCGGATGGAGGACGGCGGCTACATAGCCGTGCGCCCCGGCACGCGCATGCGCATCGTGAACTTCCGGGCGCAGGCCGACGCCGAGGATCGCTCGGTCATCTCGCTCCTGCAGGGGTCGTTCCGCTCGGTGACGGGCTGGATTGCCAAGGACAGGCGGGATCGGGCGGTCATCAACACGCCGACGGCCACGATAGGCATACGCGGCACGGAGCACGAGCCGCTCGTCATTCCGGAAGGCAGCAAGCTCGGCGACCCGGGCACCTACGATCGCGTGCATGCCGGAGAGACGGAGATCCGGACGAAGCAGGGCACGGTCTCGGTTCGCCCCAACCAGGCGGGCTTCGCCGCGTTGAGGGGAGCGCAACGCCCACAAGTGCTCGATCGCGTCCCGGCGTTCTTCCGGCCGACCCGCAACGAAGCGCGCTTCACCGGTCTGCACGAGCGGGTGAGCCGCCAGCTCGACCAGCAGCGGGAGGAGCGCCGCCAGTTCATCGAGCAGCGGCGCAAGACCGGGGCCGAGCGTCCGGGCGGAGGCAAGGGCGCCAAGGGGGCCGACAAGGGAGAGCGCAAGCAGCTCGAGCAGCGCCGCGACGAGAAGCAGCGGGCCGGAGAGGAGAAGAAACAGCGCTCAGCCGACGAGCGGCAGGCGGAGCGCCGTCAATCCCGGGACGAGCAGAAGCGCAAGATGGACGAGCAGAAGCGGGAGCGCCAGGAAAGAGAGCGGAAGGCGGACGATCGCAAGGGGAAACGCCAGGAGCAGCGCAAGGCGGAAGACCGCAAGAAGGATCACCAGGAACAGCAACACAAGGGCGACAAGCGCGGGAAGGGAGACAAGTAGAGATGTGACGACCTGCGCGGTGACGAGTTTCACGGTGACGAGCGCTGCGGTGACGAGCTGCGCGATGCAAAATTCATAACTGCAAAGCTCATCACTGCGAAGTTCGTCACCAACGGCGTCAGGAGCGTCATCACCTCGAAGGTCAAACCTCGCACATCTGGAACTCGTCCTTCCGCGCCGCGCAGTCGGGACAGGTCCAGGTATCAGGCACATCGGCCCAGCGCGTGCCGGCGGGAATGCCGTCCTCGGGCAGGCCCTTTTCCTCGTCGTAGTAGAAGGCGCACAACAGGCACTGCCACTTCCTGAACCCGGCGGCGGGTTTCGTCTCCGCTTCCAGCGCGCGCGGCGCGACGCGCGGGAAGTTGAGTATGAGTGCTTCCAGCCCTTCCGCGCCGGCTTCGATCTGCAGCGCCGCTTCGTCCGGCTTCACGAACGACACGGTCAGAGCGCGCCGCTCAGTTCCAGCATGCATTGTGCTGCCCTTCACCACGACTACGAACTGGCCGTCGCCACCGGCCGGAGACGGCGCGGTCGTGCGCGCGCCCGGCGCCATGGTGAGCGACTTTACAAACAGGCCCTGGTCATCCGCGATGTCGGAGATGTCGCGCAAGCTGATGCCCGAGACCGTTTCCGGAAACGTCGCGTTCGTCGTGACCTGCCAGGGCCTGCGGTCCGCTGCAGCTTTCAGCTTGGGCAGCGCGCCCGGCAGCCGCTGCGCGCCCGGGTCGTAGCGCGAGCGCAGCGTCAGAAAGGTCCAACCCTTCTTCTCGTCAGCGTGCAGCGGACCGTACGGCGTGAAGGCGCGCGCGAAATGGACGTAGTAAGGCGCGACCTCGTGCCGGCCGAACTCACCGGCGCCCTGCACCAGGACCTGGAACTGATCGACCTGGTGGAAATGCGTGCAGGACCTGTCGCCCGGGTCATACTGAGCGAGGAAAGCGCTGGGAGTGTCGGGCCTTTCCGGCGATGCCCGGAAGAACGGGTAATTGGTCGAAGCCGGACGATCCGGCCCGCCCGGATTCTTCCGGATTTTGTCGGGCGTGATCTCATCGAATGCGACTACGAGGGACATGGCGCCTCCGCGCGGTTCAATACGATCGATCAGAAATCATAGCATTCCACGAATTTTTACCCGCCTGACCCCTGACCCTTCACGCCTGACGGAATCGCAAAGGGTCTGCCGTTCACCTCGATCGTGCTGTTCAACGGCACCCGCTGGACGATCAGGCCCTCGGCAAAGCAGCCGGCCTTGGCGTTGCGTATCAGGTGGGCCAGCTTCTCCGGCGGCGCATCGCTCTCGATCGAGAGATGCGTATCGACCCCGTCCCACCGGCAGAACACCGTTCCCTTCAGCACCGAGCCGCCGAGGAGCTTGCGGAAGCGTACCTTGCAGCTCGCCTTCTTCACCTCGATCTTCATCATGTGCGCGTACCGCGCAACCTGTGTGAGCAGTCAGAATCCGACCCCCATGGACATGTAAGTCATCGGCGAAGGGTACTTGTCCGTGCCGCCGATCCTCTGTGCTTCGTCGCTGTAGACCTCGAAGTGCCGGTACTTGCCGACCTTGAGGTGCATCTCGCCCTCGACCACCTCGGTGTAGACCTCCTGATCGGTGGTAATCCCGCCGGCGGGCAGCTCCGGCTTGTCGATCACGCGCTCTCCCGGCGCGCTGGGCAGGTTCATCCCGTCGAGCGGCTTGTCCATAAGGACTCCTCGTGTGCAAGAGATAGAATGCTGCGCATGACCATACCATGCGCTGTCTTTCCCGTGTCACGGATCACGAGTCACGGGTCACTCCTGTAGTGTCCGTCCGCTTCATCATCTCCCTGGCGCTGTTCAACATGACCAGCGTGCGCACCGGGCGCGTGCTCCTCACGCTCTACGCGATCAAGCTCGACGCGGAGCCGGTCTTCATCGGCATGCTGGCCGCGGGCTTCAGCGTAATACCGGTCTGCCTCTCCTGGGTGGCAGGGCGCTGGTCCGACCGGTTCGGCGCGCGCTGGCTGCTCCTGATCGGGGTGGGCGGCAGCGCGGCGGGCATGCTGCTGCCGTACTTCGCGCCCGGCCTCCCGGCCATACTCGCCGCGGGCGTGCTCTCCGGCCTCTCGATGTCGTTCTGCAACGTGTGCCTGCAGAACCTGGTGGGGATACTCAGCACACCGGCCAATCGCGCGCGGAATTTCAGCAATTACACCCTGGCAAACTCGTTGAGCGCGTTCACGGGGCCGCTGATCGCCGGATTCTCGATCGATCACGCAGGCCTCGGTAGCGCCTGCCTGGTCGTCATGGCGCTCGCCGTGGTGCCGCTCGCCATGCTCGTGCTGCGCGGCAAGGCCCTGCCCCGGGGCAGAAGACAGGCCAGGTCAGCCGGCGGCCTCTGGCATGCCGTCAGCGCGCCGGGCGTATGGCGGGTGCTCGCGATCAGCAGCGTGGGGCAGACCGGCACGGATCTCTTCCAGTTCTACATGCCCGTGTACGCGCACGACGCCGGCTTGTCGGCATCCGCGATAGGCGTAGTGCTGGCGGCGTACTCCGCCGCGGCCTTCGCGGTGCGCTACGCGCTGCCGCGCCTGATCTCGCACCTGGGAGAAGAAAACGTTCTGCGCTATGCCTTCGTAGTGAGCGCCCTGTCGGTGCTGCTCGTGCCGTTCTGCCAGAGCACCGCGGTGCTTGCCCTGGTTTCCTTCCTGATCGGGTTGAGCCTGGGCTTGATGGGGCCCGTCACGATGATGCTCATGTTCTCGCAATCCACCGAGGGCCGCTCGGGCGAGGCGCTGGGCCTGCGGCTCACGGGGGACAACCTCACCCGACTCATCGGCCCTGTTCTGTTCGGGATGCTGGCCTCGGCGGCAGGCCTCGCCGCGGTGTTCTGGCTCAATGCCGCGATGCTGGGATCGGGCAGCTTGCTTGCCCGGCGCCGCCGAGCGAGAAGTGATGAGAGAGGGTGATGTAACAGGGTGATGAATGATGGTGATGAACACCACTTGTCACCAGGACCTCATCACCAGTTCCCATCACCAGTTTTCATCACTTCTTTTCATCACCCCTTCATTGCCGTCCGCTGATGCGATACCCTTGGAACATCAATTTTCACTGAAAGGAGAGACCACCATGGAACGCAAGAAGGCGAGCGATTTTCCGCGGGAAGTGCTGAAGCTCTTCGACGGCTACGTGCATGGCGGGCTCTCCCGCCGTGATTTTCTGGATCGCGCCGGCAAGTACGCGGTCGGCGGATTTACCGCCGCCGCGATGCTGGAGAGCCTCAAGCCCAATTTCGCGTGGGCGCAGCAGGTCGCGAAGGACGATGCCCGGATCAGGACCGAGTCGGTTACTTATCCGTCGCCGCAGGGCTCGGGGACGATGAAGGGCTACCTCGCAAAGCCGGCAAAGGCGGCCGGCAAGCTGCCCGGCATTCTCGTGATACACGAGAACCGCGGCCTGAATCCGTACATCGAGGACGTCGCGCGGCGCCTGGCGGTGCTCAATTTCGTGGCGTTCGCACCGGACGCCCTCGCGCCGGTCGGCGGCTACCCGGGTGACGAAGACAAGGCGAGGGAAATGTTCGCCAAGCTCGACGCGGCAAAGCGGACCGAGGACCTCGTGGAGGCGGCAGCCGTTCTCAAGGCGCGCCCCGAAAGCACGGGCAAGATCGGCGCCGTCGGTTTCTGCTTCGGCGGCGGCATCTGCAACCTGCTGGCGGTGCGGCTGCCGGATCTCGCGGCGTCGGTGCCCTACTACGGCATACAGGTGAAGGCCGATGACGCCGCAAAGATCAAGGCGGCGCTGCTGATCCACTACGCTTCGAACGACGAGCGCATCAACGCCGGCTGGCCGGCGTACGAGGCCGCGCTCAAGGCAAACAAGGTGCGCCACGAGGCGCACTTCTATCCGAACACCGAGCACGGCTTCCACAACGACACCACGCCGCGCTACGATGAGGCGGCGGCGAAGCTGTCGTGGCAGCGGACGGTGGATTTTTTCAACAAGCACGTGCGCGCGTAGGCCGCACACGCGAAGAAGTGATGAAAGATGGTGATGTGAGATGGTGATGGGAGATGGTGATGTGAAATGGTGATGGGAGATGGTGATGGGAGATGGTGATGAAGACCAACCGCTTTCCATCACCAGTACCTCATCACCAGTATTCATCACTTCTTGCGGGCCTGAACGGGCACGGGAAGGCCCGCAACGTTGACGTTGACCGAAAACAGGTGCGTGCGGGTGGTGAAGTAGAGCGTTTTCCAGTCGTCGCCGCCGAACGCCATGTTGGTGGTTGCGGGCTGCCCATGGGCGATGCGGCCGAGCTTCTTCCCCTTCGCATCCATGACGTAGAGCCCGCCCGAGCCGCCGCAATAGACGTTGCCTTCCACGTCCACTTTCATGCCGTCGGGGCTGCCGGGCTCGGCGCCGCCCAAGTCCGCGAATATGCGGTCGGACTCGCGCGCCGGCATACCGTTCGGCTGCACGTTGAAGACCCGGATGTGGCGGCGTCGGACGTCGTTGATATAGAGCAGGCTCTCGTCGGGTGAAAACGCGAGGCCGTTGGGGCCCGCGAAGTTATCGCTGATCAGCGTCATCGTGCCGAGATCCGGCGTCACGCGGTACACGCCGGGAAGCTGTATGTCCCACTGCTCGGGCACGAGGTTGTGGTTGGGATCGGTGAAAAACATGCAGCCGTCCGACTTCACGATCACGTCGTTCGGCCGGCTGAGCCGTCTCCCCTGGAACTGGTTCGCAACGACCGTGAGGCTGCCGTCGAGCTCCTCGCGCGTGACACGCCGTGAGTCGTGCTCGCAGGAAATCAGCCTGCCCTGCAAGTCGCGCGTGAGACCATTCGCCCGGTTCACGCCCTGCTTGACGAGGGTGACGCCCTGCCCCGGCGTGTAGCGGTGCCGGCGGTCGTTGTGGATGTCGTTGAACAGCAGGTAACCGCCCTCCTTCCACCACACCGGACCTTCGGCCGGCCCCATGGCGCCGCCGTAGCCGCTGCCCAGCTCCCGCACCGGCTGGGACGTGGAGAGTATCCGGTCGAGCGCCGGGTCGAGCCGCTCGATCCGCGGGGCGGACTGCGCCCACGCGCTGCGTAAGCCCGCCGCAATGGTCAGACCGCCTGCCGCCCCGGCGAGCTTCAGGACTTCCCTGCGTGAAACCGCGGTGAGTTTTTTCATGTGCCCCCCTTGGGATTGAGAATCGAGAAACCGCCGTGCGCCGGACACCTTTTCCCGGCACGCTTTCCAACGCGAGATAATGACCCGTTCATCACGCGCCCTCAAGGAGTAACGCCATGCAGTCGACCGGTGTCGCCGCAATTCTCGTTATGACCCTGGCCGGCCTGCTGCCGCCTGCTCACGCGGCCGACTATCCCGCGCGGCCCATACGCCTCGTCGTGCCGTTCCCGCCGGGCGGCGGCTCCGACGTGGTCGGCCGCATCATCGGGCTCAAGCTGACCGAGTCTCTCGGGCAGACCGTGGTCGTGGACAACCGTCCCGGAGCGGCGAGCATGCTGGGCACCGACCTGGTGGCGAAGTCACCGCCCGACGGCCACACGCTGCTGCTGGCGGACCTGGCGTTGACCATCAACCCCGTGTACTACACGAAGCAGGCGCCGCCCGATCCGCTGAAAGCCTTCGTCGCCGCGGCGATGATCGCCGAGACGCCGTACATCCTGATGGTGCACCCGAGCTTCCCGGCGACGACGATCAAGGAGTTCATGGCGCAGGCGAAGGCGCAGCCGGGAAAGATCAACGTGGGATCCTCGGGCAACGGCGGCGGCTTGCACCTCACCCTGGAGTTGTTCAAGCTGAAAGCGGGCCTGGACCTCACGCACATACCCTACAAGGGCGGCGGCCCCGCGCTCGCGGACACGCTCGCGGGCCAGATCCAGGCGACGTTCATCGGCATGGGCGGCTCGCTGCAGTACGTGCAGGCCGGCCGCCTGCGGCCGCTCGTCGTCACTTCGACCAGGCGCAACGCGACGCTGCCGAACCTGCCGTCGCTCACCGAGCTGGGTTACGACGTGGTCGTCACCAACTGGTACGGCGTGGTGGCGCCCGCGGGCACGCCGGCGCCCGTGGTCAAGCGGCTCTACGACGAAATCGGGCGCGCGCTCACCCAGAAGGACACGCTCGACCGGCTGCGCAATACCGGGCTCGACCCGGTGGCGCAGGCGCCCGGCCAGTTCCAGCGGCACATCGCGTCGGAATCGAAACGATGGGCGCAGACGGTGAAGGAAGCGCGCATACCGACCGAATAGCTGGGAAGAGTGATGACAACTGGTGATGAGGTAGTGGTGATGAGATAGGGGTGATGAAGAACCGTTGGTACATCACCATTATTCATCACCCTTTTCCATCACCCTCTTTCATCACCCTTTCCCTCTCTGGACTTTGCTATATTGGCGTTCCCGTCCATTCCCTCGAGAGGAGACGCGTCATGGCCAAAGGCTACTGGATCAACTTTTTCCGCAAGGTGAAGGACCCGGCGAAGGTGGAGGCCTACCGCGCTCTGGCGGGTCCGGTGATGCAGGCATCCGGCGGAAAATTCCTGGTGCGCGGCGATCCGACGAAATTCTACGAGGCGGGTCTCGCGGGACGCGTGGTGGTGATCGAGTTCGAGAGCGTGCAGAAAGCCATCGAGGTCCACGACAGCCCGGGCTACCAGGCGGCGCTGAAGGCGCTGGGCGACGGGGCGGAGCGCGATCTCAGAATCGTGGAGGGTTTGTGAGACATTCCCCTCCTGCCCGAGGAGGGGTGGCACCGGAGGTGACGGGGTGGTGGGAGAAGACCTTCTGCACGCTATCCAGACCACCCCGGCGGGCTACGCGCGCCACCCCTCCTATATGAAGGAGGGGAAAAATACCTCGCGCGTGCGGAATCTTGCTTGCACGTTGCTACTTGCTGGTTGCTCGATGCAGGCCCACGCCCAGGGCGCCTATCCCTCGAAGCCGATACGAATGATCGTGCCGCTCGCGCCTGGCGGCCCGAGCGATACGATCGCTCGCATCGTGGGCGCCAGAATGACGGAGGCCCTCGGCCAGAACATCATCGTGGAGAACCGTCCCGGCGCGAGCGGAATCATCGGCACCGAGGCCACCGCGCGAGCGCCGGGGGACGGCTACACCATCGAGCTCGTCTCCAACACGATCTCGATCAACCCCGCGGTCTTCAAGAAGCTGCCCTACGACTTCGAGAAGGACCTCACCGCCGTGTCGCTACTGGCGGCGACGCCGTACGTACTGACCGTACACCCGTCGCTTCCGGTGAAATCGGTGAAGGAGCTGGTCGCGCTCGCCAAGGCGCGTCCCGGACAGCTGAATCACGCCTCGGGCGGCACCGGCACCGGGCCGCACCTCGCGATGGAGTGGTTCGCGCAGCTTACCGGCATCAAGTTCGAGCAGATCGTGTACAAGGGCGGCGGCCCGGCGCTCATCGATTTCATCGCCGGACAGACGCAGCTCTATCTCGCCAACATGGTGACCATGATGCCGCACGTGCGCAACGGCAAAGCGCGCGCGCTCGCCATCTCCAAGCGCGAACGCTCGCCCGCCGCGCCCGAGCTGCCGACGCTGCACGAGCTGGGCCTGAAGGACTTCGACGAGGGCGGCCAGCACGGCATCATCGCCCCGGCGGGTGTCTCGAAGGAGATCGTGGCGAAATTGCACGCCGCCGCCGTGGCGGCGATGCGCAATCCGGAAGTTACCCAGCGCCTGGTAGCCGAGGGCTCGGTAGCGGTCGCCGGCACGCCCGAGGAATATCGCGCGCTGATCCTGCGCGAAACGGCCAAGTGGAGAAAAGTTGTTCAGAAGGCTGGGATACAGCCGCAGTGAGCGGGGATACCAGAGCTAGTGGAACACCTCACCAGTCTCTAGTCTCTGGTCCCCAGTCCCTGAATTGGGGTTAGCTGTAGTTACCACTGGTCTTTGAACGAAACCGCCGGCCACTGCCGGTCCCGCGGTGAAGGTTCCAGGAGCGTGAGCTGTTCCAGTGCGTCTTCGATGCAAGCGACTGGTCCGGTGAGGGTCGTATTGAGCTTCGATGCGACTTCCGCTTTGATGTTGGAAGCGGCAAAAAGCCCCCACGCCAGGCCGCCGATCAGCAGAAGCGGATTCGTTAACCCGGCCCATACTGCAAGCGACCGGCCGGTGAACGCATTGCTGAATACCGCGTTGCCCCGCTGCAAGGCCACCCTTTGATCGGGGTCCATCGGCACGACATCCAGCGCCTTGCCGACGACCCCTTTGTAGATCGCATCGGGGATCGCCAACGGCGTCTTGAGCGCATCTTCCGCACCTGCCGCGATCGGCAGCAGGAGGCATATGCCAATGCACGCAGTGCGCAACATGGCTATTCCTTTCCCGGAGACGGTATGGTGAACGATAAAACCATCGGCTCGGAAGTCATACGCGGAGTATGAGGGAAATATACGCTCATTTCGTTTACAACCGGGCAAGGTGCGTGCCACCGCCTGATTGCTCGTTTGTCATTGTTATTTCTACACAATCACGGAGTTGAGGCGAATGAACAGCCTCCTGATGGTGCGTTTTCGCGAGCGTGCGACCCGGTTTGGCGCAAGACGGAGGCGGCGGATGACGGACAATGGCGTTGTGCCCAACCAGAAGAAGGAGGAGTTGCCATGCCGGCATTTCATGCGAGCAGCGCGCGGACCTGTCTTGCGGTCGCGCTGGCGGGAATACTGGCCGCGCTGCCGACGATCGCGGCTGCGCAATCGAAGTATCCGAACCGGCCGATACGCTTCATCGTCCCCTACCCACCCGGCGGCGGGACGGACTTCATAGCGCGCGAGATCGGCCAGCGCATCACCGAGGCGCTCGGGCAATCGGTCGTGATCGACAACCGGCCCGGTGCCGGGGCAACGCTGGGACACGGCGTCGCCGCCAAGTCGGCCCCGGACGGCTACACGATACTGCTGGCGACTACCGGAGGAACCGTGTCCGGGCCCGCGCTCGGGATAAAGGTCAACTACGATCCGGCCCGCGACTTCGCGCCTGTCGGATTTCTGGTCTACGTTCCGTACACGCTGGTGACCTTCGGCGGCCTGCCGCCCAACAGCATGCGCGAGTTCATCGATTTCGCCCGCGCTTCGCCCGGCAAGCTGAACTTCGCATCTCCCGGCACGGGCACGCCCAACCACCTCGGCGGCGTGATGCTGATGATGTTCACGAAGATCAGCATGGTGCACGTGCCGTACAAGGGCGGCGGCCCGGCCATGATCGATCTCCTCTCCGGGCAGATGCATTGCTCGTTCTCGTCGCCGCCGCAGGCGCTGCCCTACGTGTCCGGCAAGCGCCTCAAGATGCTGGGCGTCGGCCACCCGACGCGCGTCAAATCGCTGCCGGACGTTCCCGCGATCAACGAAACCGTGCCCGGATTCATCAACACCGGCTGGTGGGGCGTACACGCTCCCGCGGGCACACCGAAGGAAATCGTCCAGCTGCTCAACAAGACCATCAACAACGCGCTGACCCTGCCCGAAACCGAGAAGAAGCTCTACGCGCACGGCGTCATAGCCGCCCCCGGTACGCCCGAGGCGTTCCGCGATTTCATCCGCGAAGACCAGCAGCGCTGGGGCAAGGTCATCAAGGACGCGAAGCTCACCATCGAGCAGTTGTGATACTGTCCACGCAGGCTAACCTGGTGCAGGTTCGCAAGCTGGACTCGAACATGGAGGAATCAATGAAGTGCAGTCTCGCAATAGGTGTCGTCTTCGCGCTGGCTTCCGTCAACGGCGCGCTTGCCGCGGAGAAAGCGGCGAAGGGAGCGGATAACTATCCGTCCCGCCCGATCCGCGTCATCGTGCCGCAGGCGCCCGGCGGCAGCAACGACATCTTCGCCCGCTACATCGGGGCGCAGGTGAGCGAACGGCTCGGCAAAACGGTGGTGATCGACAACCGCCCGGGGGCGGAAGGGATGATAGGCACCGATACCGTTGCCAAGGCGGCGCCCGACGGCTACACGCTGCTCATGACCTCGACCGCGTTCGTGCAGAATCCGGCGGTGATCAAGAAGCTCCCCTACGACCCGGTCAAGGATTTCGACTGGCCCGCCATGCTCGGCCGCGGCTCGGTCGTGATCGTGGCGGGGCCGTCGCTGCCGGTCAACAACCTGAAGGAACTGATCGCGCTGGGCAAAGCGAAGCCGAATCACATCACGATGGCGTCGGCGGGCGGCTTCATGCATTTCGTATCGGCGATGTTCAAGAGCCAGGCCGGCATCGACGCGACCATCGCGCTCTACAAGGGCGGCGCACCGGCATTGACCGACGTGCTGGGCGGCCACGCGCACATGGCAATCGCGACCATGGTGACCGTGAACCCGTACCTGAAGGGCGGGAAGTTGAAGGCGCTGGCGGTCGGGTCCCCGAAGCGCCTCTCTGTCCTGCCCGACATCCCGACCGCGACGGAAGCCGGACTTCCCTACGAAGCCTCCATCTGGTGGGCGTGGTCCACGGCGGCGAACACGCCCGCTCCGATCCTCAATAAGCTGAACACCGAGATCGCCGAGGTACTCAAGCTTCCGGACACACAGAAACGGTTCGCTGCCGAGGCTGCGGAAGTCGAGATCAGGAAGCCCGCCGAGATCAAGGAGATGGTCAAGGCCGACCTGGTCAAGTGGGACAAGGTGGCGCGGGACGCGAAGATGCAGAAGCAGTAACAGCGGTGCGGGTGAAGCGATGCGGGTGAAGCGGTGCGGGTGAAGCGGTGCGGGTGAAGCGGTGCGGGTG
>DASRJL010000178.1:0-10751 GCA_035649495.1 Burkholderiales bacterium
CATCGCGCTCAGCAGCGCCGGCACCTGCGCGACCATGCCTTCGCCGATGGTGAGGATCGAATAGACCTGCATCGCATCGCCAGCAGCGAGTTTCCGCTGCAAGACGCCGATCGTGAGTCCGCCGATCAGGTTGACGATGACGATGATGATGCTGGCAATCGAATCGCCTTTGACGAACTTCATGGCACCGTCGAGGGCGCCGTTCAACTGACTCTCGCGTTCGAGCAAGCCGCGCCGGCGCTTCGCCTCGTCTTTGTCGATGAGTCCCGAGCGCAGGTCAGAGTCGATGCTGAGCTGCTTGCCGGGCATCGCATCCAGCGTGAAGCGCGCGCTGACTTCCGCGATGCGGCCCGCGCCCTTGGTGATGACGACGAAGTTGATCACCACCATGATCACGAATACGACCAGCCCCACCGCGTAGTTGTCACCGACGAGGAAATGGCCGAACGACTCGATGACCTTGCCGGCCGCAGCCGGGCCGGTATGCCCCTCGAGCAGCACCACGCGCGTCGAGGCGATGTTGAGCGACAGGCGCATCAGCGTCGTCACCAGCAGCACCGTGGGAAATACCGCGAACTCGAGCGGCCTCACGACCGACATGCTGACGAGCAGCACCATGATCGCGAGGGCGATGTTGAACGTGAAGAGCAGGTCGAGCAGCAGCGGCGGCAGCGGCAGGACCATCATCGCGAGCAGCATGACGATCAGGACCGGCCCGGCCATGCTCTTCTGCATCTCGGTCAGGGACAGGCGCGGCAGGTTGAGCGCAGCGAGCATCACGCGGCTCCCTTCGAATCGAGCTCGGCCGGCACCGACACTTCGCGCAGCGGCTGCGGCGCGGCTTCGCCGTGCAGGTTATGGCGGCGCAGCTGGAATACGTAGGCGAGGACTTCGGCGACCGCGGTGTAGAGCGCCGCCGGGATCTCGTCGCCCAGCTCGGTGTGGCGGTAGAGGGCCCGCGCGAGCGGCGGTGACTCGAGGACGGGCACGTGGTGCTCCTCGCCCACCTCGCGTATCTTGGCCGCCACGGCGTCGGCGCCCTTGGCGACCACCCGCGGCGCGCGCATGGCGCCGTCGTCGTAGCGCAGCGCGACCGCGTAGTGGGTCGGGTTGGTGACGATCACGTCCGCCTTCGGCACCTCGGCCATCATGCGGCGGCGGGCCATTTCGCGCTGCTGCGAGCGGATTGCCGCCTTCACGTGCGGGTCGCCGTCGGTCTCCCGGTTTTCCCGGCGCACTTCTTCCTTCGACATTTTCAGGCCGTCGGCATGGCGCCACAGCTGGAACGGCACGTCGGCCGCCGCGACGACCGCGAGCGCCCCGGCGATGAGCGCGAGGCTCGCCACCACGAGCCGCGCCGCTTGCGCGGCGGCGGACTCGAGCGGCAGGGCCGCGAGCTCGAGCAGCGGGTCCTTGTAATGCCACAGCACCGCGACGGCGACCCCCGACACCAGCGCGGCCTTCGCGAGAGCCTTCGCCAGCTCGGCCACCGCCTGCCAGGAAACGAGGCGTCCGAACCCGGCGAGCGGGTCGAGGCGCCCGAAATCGAAGCGCAGGGCGCTGGCGGTGAAGAGCCATCCGCCCAGGAGCTGCGGCGCGGCGAGCGCGGCGATGACCAGCAGTGCGAGGAGCGGGGCGCACGCGAGAAGCGCGTCCGCCGCAAGGCGCCCGAGCGGTGCGAGCATCTGCCCGGAGCTCGCGAGGCCGTCCGCGTCGAACGTGAGCCCGCTTTTCACGACCGAGCGCAGTTGCGTGTACAGATGGTCGCCCGTCAGCCACAGGCCGCCGGCGCCCGTGAGGAGCATCACGCAGGTGTTCAGCTCTCCAGAGCGCGCAACCTGCCCCTCCTCGCGCGCCTTTTCCAGGCGCCGTGGTGAAGCTGGTTCGGTGCGTTCAAGATGGGATTCTTCGGCCATACGGGTTTTCCGATACGACGGCAAGTATCGGGGGGAAGGCCGCGCGCCCATCGCCCAAATAAACGGGCATATGGAGGCCTATTCGAGGGATGCCGTTGAGGGTTCGACGCGCCGCCGGAAATGGCGCGTCGAGGGGCGGAAGAGGGGCCCCGCCGTCTCTTGTTGGGGATGTGCCCCGGCCTCGGTCTCCGGAACGGTGGTGCGGGACGGGGCGCAGAGCCGCTGCGTCTCATGCGCTTCCACTTTCCGGGGCCGCTCGCTGCTCCCGCACCCTGCTGCGCACACCGAGTCGCAGCGGCACCCCCGGTGACGCGCGGGGCGGCCGACGTGATCCACCCGGATCTCGCGCTACCCTGACAGAGGCCGCCGTCCGGCAACAAGTGACTCGTGACCCGTAGCCCGGGGCTCGTAGCCCGCGACCCGTAGCTCGTGGCCAGGGGGAAACGCTAGGAGACGGGCGTCTCTTCGTCCTGTGGCGGTTCAGCGCCCTCTTCGGGCACGTCGTACCACTCGGTTTCCGATCCACTCTCCCCGGTGACCTCGAGCACGCGCTGCATGACCGCGCGGTAGGGCCGGTTCAGGAAGCGGCACAGGGCGCGGTAGTCCTGAGGCAGCGCGTTGTCGTCCCAGCCGTTCGAAGCATGGCGCGCCAGCGCCGCCGCGAGGGCGACGTTGACGACGCGCGGGCTCGCCGCATGGTGCTCGTCGAGCAGCGTACGCAGCAGCCCGGGGAGGTCCCAGGCCCGTACCAGCTCGAGCTGCAGGTCGATCAGCCGGAAGCCGAGCACGCGCAGCTGAACCGACTCGCTGCGGAGCGTGCGGTCGCGCCGCTGCCGGTTGCGCATCTCGAGCGCCAGCTCGGGGGCGTAGCACCACACCATGATCTCGGCGAGATCGTGGAGCAGCGCCGCAACCATGATCTCCTCGGGATTCACGTCGAAGCGCTGGCGGGCCCAGTCCCGTGCATAGAGCGCGGCGCGCCGGGCACGGCGCGCCACGGAGAGCGCGCCCTCCAGCGCGAGGCCCTTGCCGACGAGCCGGTCGGCGAGCGTGGGCTGTTCGCTGAAATGCGAGAAGAACGGCGAGAGCCCGAGCATCATCAGCGCGTTCGCGATGGTCGTGATGTCCTGGCTCTGGCGCCGCGTGCGGTGCTGGCGCAGGTAGTGCAGGACCTTGACCGTCATGATCGGGTCGTGCAGGACGACGTTGGCGACGTGCTGCGTGGTAATCCGGTCCTCGCGCGCCTTCAGGTCGGCGAGCTCGGTCGCGAGGCGCGGCAGCACGGGCAGCGCGGCGATGTCGAGCGCCGCCACCCATTCCTGCATGCGTTCCGGGATGCCGTGGTCCATGACTACAAATTCCAAATCTCAAATCCCAAATTGCAAACAAATCTCAAGTTCCAAATCCCGAATGCCAAACAAGTCCCACATCGCGACGATGCAGCACTGGTTTGTGATTTGGTGCTTGGGACTTGGAGCATGTTTGAGATTTCGTGCTTGGGATTTGGAATTTGCCCTGTTACATCCGCCAGACGTAGAGCGCGGGATCCATGCGCTCACCGGTCGCCAGCGTCAGGCTGGCTTCCGCCCCCGGAACGGCGAATCCCTTGCTGATGAAGAGGGTGCCGGGCCGCATCTCGCGGCTCGCCTTCGCCCAGAGACGCTCCATCGGCTGCGGCGACAGGTAGGCGTATACGACGTCGTACTGCGACAGGTCGCAGATCCAGAGGTCGCCCCAGCGCACGGAGAAGGCGCCGCCGGAGAACCACCCGCGCAGGCGGCCCACCAGGAACGGCAGCGGCGACAGCTCCACCCCGTGGTAGACGCCGTCCGGCCGGGCGGCGGAGAGCGCGCGGAGCAACCCGCCGCCGCCGCACCCCAGGTCGATCACGCGCACCCCGCGTCCGCGCGGCAGCAGTCCGGCCACCTGCCGCGCCGTGCGCAGGCCCGAGGCGAACAGGGGCACCCGCTGGCGCCAGGCCGCGGAATTGAGCGAGTACAGGACGAGGAACGCGGCGAGGACCAGCCCCGGCGCGATCTCCAGGCCGAGCGCCGCGAAGAGCACGGGGAAAAACACGAGATTGATCGGCACCCACCACAGCGGCAGGCGCGCGAGAAAGCCCAGCACGGCCGCAAGCGGCCCTTCGATCCAGGACCAGGGCGTCGCGGCAACCGTCGCCGCCGGCAGCAGGGCGGCTACGGCAAGCAGGCCGGCCCACAGCAGGCCATGCACCAGCGCCGCGGTGGCAACCGGGGGCAGGTCGCCGCGCGGCAGCCGTTCAACGATTGTAGACATTGCGTTTCTCCGGTTCGGTGGATGCAGTCACGGCTGCGCCGGCTTCGTTGCCGGGTCCGCCGTTGTCCTTGTTGATCCCCCCGCTGTCCTTCTTGAGGGCTTCCTCGGCCTGGCGGGTGAGGACGATGATCGCGATGCGCCGGTTCACGGGGCTCAACGGATCGTTGCCGTCGAAGAGCACCGCGGAGGACATGCCGACCACGCGCTTCAACTTCCCTTCGTCTATGCCGCCCGCGACCAGCACCTTGCGCGAAGCATTGGCGCGATCTGCCGACAGCTCCCAGTTGCTGTAGCCGCGCTCGCCGGAGGCGTAGGGCTTGGCGTCGGTGTGCCCGGTCAGGCTGATAGCGTTCGGGACGCCGTTCAGGGTCGGCGAGAGCGCGAGCAGTATGTCGCGCGCGTAGGGCTTCAACTGCGCGCTGCCGAGGTCGAACATGGGCCGGTTGAGCTCGTCCACGACCTGTATGCGCAGGCCTTCGCTCGTGATGTCCACCAGCAGCTGGTTACGGTACTGGCGCAGCAGGGGATTCAGGTCGATTACCTCTTCGACGCGCGACTTGAGCCCTTTCAGCCTCTGACCGTCTTCCCGCGCCACCGCGGCGCGCGCCACCGCCGCGTTGATCGTCTGCTTCTTCGGAGGCATCTGGCCGCGCCGCATCTGCTGGTCGTCGGCACGCGACAGGTCCGTGCCGCCGGCCTTGACGATGCTCGTGGCGTCGCCCGCGCCGCTGCCGCCGGAGAATGACACCTGGAGCGGGGTGCGGAAGTAATCCGAGATGCCCTGCAGGTCGCCGCGCGTGACGGAGCCCAGCAGCCACATCAGGAGAAAGAACGCCATCATCGCCGTCACGAAATCCGCGTACGCGATCTTCCACGCGCCGCCGTGGTGGCCCGCGGTGCTTTTCCTGACGCGCTTGATGACGATCGGGCGCTGGGTGTTGTCGGCCATGGCGATGCGGACGGGATGCGGGCGGCGGCTACTTCTTCTTCACGTGCTGCTCGAGCTCGAGGAACGACGGGCGCTCGGTCGAATACAGGACTTTCCGGCCGAACTCCACCGCCAGCGCCGGCGAATAGCCGTTCAGGCTCGCCAGCAGCGTCACCTTGACGCACTCGAGCATCTTGGTCGATTCGCCGAGCTTCTGCTCGAGCTGGGCTGCGAGCGGGCCAACGAAACCGTACGCGAGCAATATCCCGAGGAAGGTCCCCACGAGCGCGTTGGCGATCAGTATTCCCAGCTCGGCGGGTGGCAGCCCCACCGAGGCCATGGTGTGCACCACGCCCATCACGGCGGCAACGATGCCGAAAGCGGGCATCGCGTCGCCCAGCTTGGCGATGCTGTGTATCGGGACCTCGCCTTCCTGGTGATGGGTCCCGATCTCGTTGTCCATGAGGTTCTCGATCTCGAACGCGTTCAGGTTGCCGCCTACCATGAGCCGCAGGTAGTCGGTGAGAAACTCGAGCACGTGGTGATCGCTGACGATCGTCGGGTACTTGCCGAACAGCGGGCTCTGGGCCGGTTTCTCGACGTCGTCCTCTATGGTCATCAGGCCTTCCTTGCGGACCTTCGCCAGGATGTCGTAGAGGAGCGCCATCAGCTCCATGTACATGGCCTTCGTGTACTTCGAGCCCTTCAACGTCATCGGCAGCACCTTGAGGGTCGCCTTCACCGCCTTCGACGTGTTGCCGACGACGAAGGCGCCGGCGGCGGCGCCCCCTATCATCAGGAGCTCGACGGGCTGCAACAGCGCCGAAAGATGGCCGCCGGCCAGCACAAAGCCGCCGAACACCGACGCGCAGACGATGATGTATCCGACAATGACGAACACGGATTGCTGTCTCCGTTATGCGTGCGCGGCGCGCGGACTCCCGGGGGCGAAGGCCGGAGAGCGCCTATTGCACAACGGCAGGTTAATACGGGCACCTGCCGGTCAAAGAGTGGAAAAGGGCCCGAAACGGGCCCCTGTTCTACCAGCTGCCAGCTACCGGCTGCGAGCCATGTACCGCGCTCGCTGTTAGCTGGAGGCCGGCGGCTCGCAGCTCCCGGCAGGAACTAGGCAGCCTTGCGCAGCGGCCGGGTGGACGTGCCGAGCCGGGCGACAGCGGCGTCGAGCGCG
Organism: Burkholderiales bacterium; assembly: GCA_035649495.1. Lineage (GTDB taxonomy): Bacteria > Pseudomonadota > Gammaproteobacteria > Burkholderiales > SG8-41 > SG8-41. Next base: position 6,329 of record DASRJL010000178.1, read on the forward strand.
CGGTCGTCACGGGGCGTCTTGCCGGGGGCCACGGATCGAACCGGAACAGCGGCAGGCGCCGCTTCGGGGGCGCAGCTCTTCCTGGTCTTGCCGGCGCGCGAGGGCACGTTGCACATGCCGCACACGTAGTCCTGGTGGAGATCCATGGTGTGCACGACGAAATGGCCGCCGCACTCCGTGCAGGGCACGGTAGTCAGCATCTTCGCCTCCATGAAGCGCACGAGGCTCCAGGCGCGGGTGAGAGAGAGCACCTGTTCGAGGCCGTGAACCTGGAGATGCTCGAGATAGAGCCGGTAGCTCTTGACGATCGCCTCGGTTCCGGCGACGCCGCCGTGGCCCGTGAGGTAGCGGTAGATGTCGATGAAGAGCGAGGAATGGATGTTGGGCTGCCAGCTCATGAACCAGTCGGTCGAGAACGGGAGCATGCCCTTGGGCGGCGACTCGCCCCTTACTTCCTTGTAGAGCTTCAGCAGCCGCTCGCGGGAGATGTTGGTCTCGGCCTCGAGCACCTGCAGCCGCGCGCCGAGCTGAACGAGCTCGACCGCCAGATTGATTTCCTTCGCTTCCGTCACCACGCTCTTGTTCCGCATGTTCGTCTCCCGCTGTCCGTGTCGAGTGTTGAGTGTTGAGTTTTTGAGTTTCTTATGCCAGCGCCGCTGCAGGCTGGCCGGCCATCAGCACCGCCGCGTGCGTCTGCGCCATCGGGTTCCTCTGGCCATGATCGGAGAGGAGGCCCAGGATCATGCGGTCGTCGCAGCGGAAGCGGCACAGGAGCAGGTTGGACGCCGCCATCTTCATGATCTGGCCCGGCGAGAGCTGGTCCAGTATGTCGGCGACATCCTGGCTGATCCCCAGCCGGAACATGGCGCTCGCCTTGTCGGACTTGACCATGCGCTGCGCCAGAAGCAGGTAGGCCAGGTTGGTTTCGCGGATCTCGCTCAGCAGTTGCTCGGTGTTCATGTTCGTCTCCTCTTCCCTGTGTCGTGTGAAATACGATGGGTGCATTCTCCGCTGCGCCCGTGGAAACTGAATTGGAGAGAGTCTGCGTGTACGGTGTAGAGGAAGCCCGACACGATGTAGGAGTTTGTCCGACAAGTCCGAAAACCCTGAATAGACACGGGTTTTACGCATTGATCCGGCCGCGGCGCACCCCTCGGGGCGGCTATGCTGGCGCCTCCCTGTAGTGGAAAAACGATCCGATGGCGGTCATCGCGATATTCAATCAGAAGGGCGGCGTGGGCAAGACGACGACCGCGCTCAACCTGTGCGCGGGGCTCGCGCAACTCAACCTGGCGCCGCTCGGCATCGATCTCGACCCGCAGGGACATCTCACGCTCGGCTGCGGCGTTACCGCCGTATCCGCGGAAGCGAGCGCCTGCGCGTTCTTCCAGCCGGACGCGCCGCTCGAGAGCGCGGTGCAGACTTTGCCCTCCGGGCTGCGCCTGATCGCGGCCGCGCCCGAGCTATCCAAGGTCGACACGCTCCACGGCGGCGATCCGCGCGCCGCGACGCGTCTCAAGCAGGGCATAGATGAATTCCTCGGGCGCACCGCGCCCGTGCTGATCGACTGCTGCCCCACGCTCGGCGTGCTGTCGCTGAACGCGCTGATCGCGGCGGATCGCGTGCTGATCCCGGTATCGGCCGACTACCTGTCCCTGCAGGGCGTGGAGCGGCTCGACCGCGCGTTGAACGTGCTCGAGACGAAACTGAAGCGCACGTTCGAGCGCCGCGTGGTGGTGACACGGTTCGACGGCAGGCGGCGCCTGTCGGGCGAGATCGACGCGCGCATCCGCACTCTCTTCGGGGGCAACGTGTGCGAGACGAGGATCACGGAGAACGTCAGCCTCGCCGAAAGCCCGATGCGCGGCAAGGACATCTACGCACATGCGCCGGCGAGCCCGGGCGCACGCGACTATCGCGCCCTCACCGCGGAGTTGGGCCGCGGCGGTTTTTTCTCGTAGGAGTCATCCCGGATCATCCCTGGGGTAGACTAAGACGCCGGTTCGCCCCCGGCCCACCATACCTGCGAAAAGCCCGACATGTGCCCGGACGCAACGGATCCCCAGCCGCGGAGCGCACAGCCGGGACGGCTCGACGCCATCACCGAACGCAGGCACGCCGAGGAGGCGTTGCGCGAGAGCGAAGAACGGCTGCGTGCCACGCTCCGCAACACTCCCGGCGTCGCGGTGCAATGGTTCGACCGGGAGGGCCGCATCCAGTTCTGGAACCCCGCTTCCGAGCGCATCTACGGCATCGCGGCGGCCGACGCCGAGGGGCGCACCTTGATGGAAATCGGCCTGATCGCTCCGGAGCAGACGGCCCTCTTTCTGGACAGGCTCGCCACGATCGAGCACACCGGCATCCCCCACGGGCCCGACGAGATCACGCTGCGCGCGGCTAGCGGGGCCGAGCTCACCGTGATCTACACCATGTACCAGATACCTGGCGTCGGAGGCGCGCCCACCTTCGTCTGCATGGACGTGGACATCACGGAGCGCAAGCGCGCCGCGGAAGCGCTGCAATACCGTCATCGCCTGGACGACCTGATCTTCCGGATCTCCAACCGCTTTCTGCTTGCGCGCCAGGACCAGGCCAGCGCCGTCGACGAAACGCTGGCCGATGTCGGTCGGTTCGTCGCCGCCGACCGCTGCTACGTGAGCCTGCTCGACGAGCCCGGCGACACCTATTCGCTGGCGGCCGAGTGGTGCGCGGAAGGCATAGCCTCCAAGCGCGCGGTCCGGAGCCGCATGCCGACCGCGAATCTCTGGAAAGGAATAGAGCGCGACGAGATCGCCTACGTCACGCTGAGCGAGCTGCCGCCGGAGAGCAGCGACGTCCGGCGGGTGCTGGAAATCGCCAGCATCCAGTCGAGCCTGCGCGTCTCGATCAGGCTGGAGGGACGGCTGCTCGGGGTGTTGGGCCTCGACTCGGTGCGCCAGGAGAAACGCTGGCCGGACGACGTGGCCGTGCTGCTGCGCGTGGTGGCCGATATCCTCGGCAGCTCGCTCGCGCGCGAGCGCGCGCAGGCGGAGATACGGCGGTTGAACGCCGAGCTGGGCGAGCGCGTGCGCGAGCGCACGCTCCAGCTCGAAGCCATCAACCAGGAGCTGGAGGCGTTCTCGTACTCGGTATCGCACGACCTGCGCGGCCCGCTGCGCCGCATCGAAGGCTTCAGCCGCATCCTGCTCATGTCCCACACGGACCGGCTCGACGAGCAGGGGCAGGGTCTGCTCTCGCGCGTGCGCTACTCCATCCAGCACATGGGGCGCCTGATAGACGACCTGCTCAAGCTGGCGCGGGTGAATCAGCAAACGTTCGTCCGCGGCGAAATCGACCTCTCCGCGATGTCACGGGACGTCCTGGCGAGCCTCGCCTCGGGAGAGCCCGAGCGGTACGTCGAATGCGTCGTGGCGGACGGGCTCGCCATCAACGCAGACCGGGGCCTGATGCGGGTCGCGCTGGAGAACCTGATCGGCAACGCATGGAAGTTCACCGGCAACGAGCCGCGCGCACGCATCGAGATCGGCGCCGGGGAGGTGGACGGTGAGACCGTCTATCACGTGCGCGACAACGGGGCGGGCTTCGACACGGCCTACGCAGGCAATCTCTTCGGGGCTTTTCAGCGGCTGCACACCCCGGAGGAGTTCGAGGGCAGCGGTATCGGGCTCGCCACGGTGCGGCGCATCATGACGCGCCACGGCGGGCGGATATGGGCGGATGGCGCGCCGGGCAAGGGAGCGGTTTTCTACTTCACAGTGGGCGTGGCGGACTAGAAGCGGTCGCCCCCATTAATACGTTCGCGCACCTGATCACCGCGCTCCGAAGTATCCGACGGCCTTTGGGATGACCCGCAGGCGCGCGGGGCAGCACAGTATCAGTGCCATCAAGTTTGGACCATCGGATCGCCATGGCACGCGTGATCGCAAGCCATCTTCCGAGAACGCGGGAAGCTTGGAATCGCCGACTAACAAATTTGATGCGTTGAATCAGGACCTGCGATGGACTGCAGGAGCGAAATGTTCCTGGCGTGCCGTCACTGCCTTCCCGGGGTCAGCCGATCAACTTATCAGAATCTTAGGCTGCTGCGGCTATGGTGGGCACGCATTCGCGCACCTTGCTCGCCTCGCCTTCCCCGTCGACGCTTTCCAGGCGCACGGTGAAGCCCCACAGCCGGCCCAGGTGCTTCAGCACCTGGTCCGCGTCGTCGCTGGCGAGAGGACGTCCGCGCAGCACCTGGTGGCGCAGCGTGAGGGTGCGGTCGCCGTTGCGGTTGTAGTTCGCAACCTGGATGTCGGGAACGATCACGTCGTAGTGGTGCTGCAGTGCGAGGAGCTGGCGCACGCGGCGGTAGCCGTCGTCGTCGTGGATGCTGTCCACCACGAGGCTCTCGTTGCCGGCGTGGTCGGCCACGGCGAACAGGCGG
>DASRJL010000179.1:0-33688 GCA_035649495.1 Burkholderiales bacterium
GCGGCAAGCGCCTTGCGCGCAGCCTCGGGCACGCGCTCGTCCACCTTCACCACTTGGGGCTTGTCGAGGCTCGCGGGATCCGTTCCGGGGAAGCCGTGCCAGCGCGGCGCCTCGACCGCCTCCTGCAGCGACATGCCGTGATCGACGATGCCGGTGATCACCTGCGTGCTCCACTGCGTCTGCTGGTCGCCGCCCGGGGTGCCGCCCACGAGCCACGGCTTGCCGTCGCGGCAAATCAGGTACGCGTTCAAGGTGTGCATGGTGCGCCTCCCCGGCGCGATCACGTTGGGATGGTTCGGGTCTATGCTGAAGCCGCGCCCGGCGCGGTTGTTGAACGTCACGCCGGTTTCGCCGCCGACGACGCCCGAGCCGAACGCGTTCGACAGGCTGTGGATGAAGGACACCGCGTTGCCGTCGCCGTCGGCCACCGCGAAGTAGCTGGTATCGCCGCCGTGCTCGGCGACCAGAGCGCCCTGCGGCAGACGCGCGCGCTTCAAGTCGATCTCGCTACGGCGCACCGCGGCGTGCCCCTTGGAGATAAACTGCTCGAGCGGCCATTTTACGAACGCCGGGTCGCCCGCGACGCGGTTACGGTCCTCGAACGCGAGCTTCTTTGCTTCCATGGTGAGGTGCATGCGCTCTGCGCCGAACGGCGCGAGCGCGCCGAGATCGTAGCCCTCGAGGATGTTGAGTTGCTCCAGCACGAGAAAACCCTGTGACGGCGGCGCGGTCTCGTACACGGTCAGGCCGCGATAGTCGCTCGATATCGGGGTGTAGATGACCGCCTGCTGCTGCGCGAAATCGTCCGCCTCGAACGGCGCGCCCTCCTGCTTGAGGAACGCGAGCATCTTCTCCGCGATCTCGCCGCGGTAGAACGCGTCGGCTCCGCCTTTTGCGACGGCCTTCAGCGTCCGCGCAAGATTGGGCGCTGCCCAGCGCTCGCCCGGCTCCGGCGCGCGGCCTTTCGGCAGGAACTGCGCTGCTGAGTGCGGGTAGCGCGCCAGCGTTTCCGCCTCGTCCGCGTAGCGCGCGCTGATGTAAGCGGTAATCGCAAGGCCTTCCTCGGCCAGCCGTATCGCCGGCGCCCAAAGCTCGGCCCAGGGCATGGTGCAATAACGCTTCCAGAACGCCTCGTAGACGCTGACGGCGCCCGGCACGCCGATCGAATGCACGCCTTTCAACGGCATGCTCTTGTGGCCGCGGCTGCGATAGTAGTCGGCGGTCGCGTGCCTGCCCGCGACACCGCTGCCGTTGAAAGCCACCATCTCGCGCTTCTTCGCGTCGTGCAGGACGACGAAGGCATCGCCGCCCAGCCCGCACTTCATCGGCAGCAGGACGCCTTCAGCCGCAGCCACTGCGATCGCCGCGTCGAACGCGTTGCCGCCGCGCTGCAGAATGGTGAGACCGATGAACGCCGCCACCGGATGGGCCGACGCCACCATGCCGCGCGTGCCGAAAGCCTCCGGCCGCTGCCGCACGCGGTCAGCTTCGCTTGCCGAGATACTCCACGATCCGTCGTCAGGCATCTGCCCCTCCCTGGTATCTGGGCGGAAGCCTAGGCCGATGCGACCGACGGGTCAACTTGAGGGATGATCTGTCAGTGCCGTGCACGCTTGCGCGACTTCCCGTCTGAAGTCCGATGCCTCTCCGGAGGATCGTCGGGCTTCTCCGGCACCAGGAATTCCAGCGCCGCCGGTTCCAGCTCGATTCCGATCGTGGCCGGCGGCCTGGGCCGCTTTCTGCCTTTGACCGGCCACAACTTGTCGTCCAGGTGGAGCGGAAAGCCGGTCCACTCGAGCTCGAGCCGCCTGCCCCGCCCTACCCCCAGGTCCGGCGGCCAGAACTTGCCTTCCTGCCACTTCGCCAGAAATCGCGCCAGCTTTTTCCTGTCCCTTTCCGCGACGTACACGATGTCGAGCAGCCCGGCACCGGGCGCGACGTGCGGCGCGAGGAACAGGTTGGGGCCGATGTAGCGTGTATTCATCGCCTCGAACAGGAGGTACTTGCCCGAGATGTCCTTTCCGTCCAGCGTCGCGTTCAATTTCATGGGGCGGCTGTTTTCCAGATGCTCCCGCATCAACTGCAGCGCGTAGGAGAGCTTCACGTCGCCGTCGGCCAGGCTCGCCATCGTCTTGTTGCCCCTGATGCGGGGAAGCGCGCGCGCGAACAGCCCCATCCCGATCCCCTCGATGAAATGGGACGAGCCCCACGGACCAGTGGCGATGCCGGCATCGAAGTGGAGCCGCTTCGCACGCGCCCAGCCGGGGATCAACTCGAGAACCGATTTGTCAACTATCCCGAGGGTCCGCGAGATGTTGTTGGCGGTTCCCATGGGCAGGACCGCGATGGGAATACCTTTGCCGACCAGCTTGCGCGCGACCTCGCCCACGGTGCCATCGCCTCCCGCGACCGCTACGAGGTCGGCCCTCTTGCCTGCCGAATCGGGCCAGTTCTTTTCCTTGATCGACTGCAGACGCACCTTGTGCCCCGCCTCGCGGATCAGAGCCTCGAGCTGCCCTGCCGTGGCGCCGCTGTCGTCTCCCGCATTCGGGTTGTGAATCAACGCGACTTTCATGGAGTTACCGTCGATCCCGGGCAACAGCTGGAACTATGACCGCGGTTTGTGGCCAAAATTGCAGGACTTCCAGGAACCAGACCATGCGCATACTCGTTGCGAACGACGATGGTGTTTATAGCCCCGGAATCGCCGCGCTGGCCGAAGTGGCCGCCGAATTCGGAGAAACCCGCATCGTTGCGCCCGACGTGGAGATGTCTTCCGCCGGGCATTCGATCACCGCGGCCCGCCCGCTGTCCTACAAGCGCACGCCCAACAAGAACGTCGAAGCCTATCGCGTGAACGGCACGCCGGCGGATTGCGTGGCGCTGGGCGTATCGCAGTGGGAGAAAGTCGACGTCGTGCTCTCCGGGATCAATCTCGGCAGCAATCTCGGCAACGCCATCTGGCACTCGGGGACCCTCGCCGCCGCCAAGCAGGCCGCGTTGCTGGGGTTGCGCGGGATCGCGCTCTCCATACCGGTACCGAAGGACGAACCGGATTTCGAGATGCTCAAGCCTTCGGTGAGGGAGGTCCTGAAGGTGCTGCTCAAGGAATCCCCGCGCCTCCTCAACGTGAATTTTCCGCACGAAAACCCCAAGGGGATGCTGTGGACTCGGCAGGCGGTCAAGTTCTACGACGGCAAGATCGTCGCGGGAAAGGATCCGATGGGGCGGCAGCATTTCTGGTTCACGGTAGCGCCGCTCACCGAAACCGAGGAAGGCACCGACCTGTGGGCCGTGGAGCGCGGCTACGTTTCCATCACGCCGCTGCGCCTGGACCTGACGAACGAAAAAGACCTTGCGCTCATGCAGGCGCGCCGTCCGCTGGACGACGCCGCGGACGCGCGCAAAGTGGGATAGGAACTGCGAGACGGCCGGACGAGCAACGAGCGGCGTGAACCCGCGGCCTCAGAGCGCGGAGCGAGTGGTTTCCAGCGTGAGCAGGTGCTGCTGGTAGTAATTCACATGCGGGTCCAAGGATAGCACCACGTTGTCGGCAAGAGCCTCGTCCGCCATTTCGGCGGGCTCGCTCGCGACGTACCCGCTCACGATAAGAAGCATCAGGACCAGAATACCTGCGATCGGCAGCTTGCTCATGTGATCCCCTTTCGAATCGCTTATCCGCGGGAGCGGAACATTGATGCGATTCGATTGTCTCCCCCGGCCGGTCGAAGGGGGAGCGGTGAGCCACGCGATCTTCTGTAGGACCAGTCTTACGGCGATACACGAAGCGTAAACAACTTGCTCCTCACCCTGCGGCTTTTCGCACGGTCTTGAGGTACGCTTCCCCGGCGCCATGCAGCAGCCTGCCGACGCTGCTGTGGAAGTACTGCACGCCCAGCCCCAGGAACTTGGGAATCAGTGCATCCGGACAGCTCACGCCCGCCACTATTCCCGCGTCGCGGATGCGCTTCACGCCTTTTTCCATCAGCGCCTGCACCTCGGGATGAGTGTTCTGTCCGGCATAACCCATCGAGGCGGAGAGGTCGCCGGAGCCGATGAAGAGCACGTCCACGCCTTTCACCTTGACGATTTCCCCGATGTTTTCGATTGCTTCGACCTCTTCGAGCATCAGGCATACCAGCGTCTCGGCGTTCGCCTTCGCCACGTAGTCCTGGGTCGATCCGCGGATGCCGTACTCGGCAGGCCTCCCGCCGCTGAACATGCCCCGCTGTCCCTCACGCGGGTACTTGCACGCCGCGACGGCGGCCTCCGCTTCGGCCCGGGTGTTCACGTGCGGGACCTGCACGCCCCATGCGCCGCGGTCGAGAAACTGCGCGATCGCGTCCGGCCTGTTGGTCACCGGCCGTACGATGGGCGCGATGCCGGTTAACTCGGCGGCACGTATCATGTCCTCCGCCGTATCGATGGTAATCGAGCCGTGCTCGTTGTCGATCAGCACCCAGTCGAATCCCATGCAGCCCAGCATCTCCACGACGGGCGGAGAAGGAAAGGTGATCATGACGCCGAAAGCGGGTTTGCCTTCCCGCAGTTTCTGCTTGAGCGTATTCGTCCGCATAGTGGCCCCTTTCGCTGAAGATTTTTCCCGATCGTTCGGGATTTGCGCCGCACTTGAATGTGCAGCGTGCACGGCGCATGCTATACCGGTACGTTACGATAAGTCTGCACTTCCTTTCCCGCACCTCATCCACGTTGGAGGACTCGATGGCAAACCTTTTCGAGCCCGGCTGCCTGACCGGCGTCCGGGTACTGGACTTCACCCAATTCGAGGCAGGCACATCCTGCACGCAGGTATTGGCGTGGCTCGGCGCCGACGTAGTGAAGATCGAGAACCCCCAGGGCGGCGACCCCGGGCGCCGGGCGGGCGCTACGAAGCCGCATCAGGACGATCCCTATTTTCTGAACTACAACTCCAACAAACGCTCGGTAGCCCTCAATCTGAAATCACCGCGCGGACTGGAGGTCGTGAAAGAGCTGGCGAAGAAGGCGGACATCTTCATGGAAAACTTCGCCCCCGGTGCCATCGAGCGGCTCGGCCTGGGCTACGACGTCCTCTCCAAGCTGAATCCCGGAATCATCTACGGGCAGGTGAAAGGCTTCGGCGCGGGCACACCCTACGAGAACAATCTCGCCTTCGACATGATCGCCCAGGCCTGCGGCGGCACCATGAGCATCACCGGACAGCCCGACGGGCCGCCCGCGAAGCCGGGTCCGACAATCGGCGATACCGGCACGGGCGTGCTCATGCTGGTCAGCATCCTCGGTTCGCTCCACAAGCGCAACGTGACCGGTAAGGGCGTGCACCTCCAGGTGGCCATGCAGGATGCGATGCTGCACTACATCCGCAATTCCTTCGGCATCACCTACAAGACCGGCAAGCCGGCGCGGCGCGCCGGCGCGGCCACGCTCGAAGCGAACAATCCGCCCTGCGACATCTACCCGTGCGCGCCGGGCGGGTCGAACGACTACGTCTACGTCTACACCAGCCGCGCCAACCCGCAGCACTGGCCGCGGCTCCTCGAGGCCATCGGCCGCAAGGACCTCATCGGCGATGCGCGCTTCGCCACGGCCGAGGCCCGCGTCAAGAACCAGGCCGAGCTGGACAAGATCATCACGGAGTTCACGAGCAAGCGCGACAAGTACGAGTGCATGCGCGTGATCGGCGCGGCGGTACCGTCAGGCGCTGTGCGCGACACCCTGGAACTGCTGAACGATCCGAACTTCGTCGAGCGCGGAATCATCCAGCCCGTGGAGCACCCGCACCGCCCGAACTTCAAGATGGCCGGCTGGCCGGTGCGCTTCGACGGCCAGACCATAGCGGTAAAACCGGCGCCGCTCCTCGGCCAGCACAGCGCGGAAGTGATGAAGGACTGGCTCGGCATGACCGAGAGCCAGGTAGCCGCGCTGCAGGCGGAGAAAATCATTCACGGCAACGCCGAGGCCCAGGTCGGCCAGGCGGCGGCCTAGTCCAACGAGATGAGGGGATAGCTCCCCTCATGCTCCCCTACATCAGGGCCCGTATCCTTCATTCGATACGGGCTCAACACAAGGAGAGATGAAATGGCAGAAGTGACAGGCTCAGAAATCCTGGCGAAATGCCTGAAGAAGGAGGGCACCAAGGATTTGTTCTTCATCATGGGCGGGCCGATGCAGCTCGTGCAGACGACGTGCCGTACGGAGGAGATACGCATGATCGACGTGCGGCACGAGCAGGCTGCCGCGCTGTCGGCACAGGCTTACGCGCGCCTTCTCCAGAAGCCCGGCGTATGCATGGGCGCGAGCGGCCCCGGCGCGATCAATCTCACGACCGGCATCGCGAACGCGTTCATCGATTGCGCCCCGATCGTTGCGCTCGGCGGCTCGAGCGCGATCGGCCTCTACGGACGGCAGACGTTCCAGGAGATCGATCAGCTCTCGATGATGAAGCCGATCACGAAGTGGGCCGACCGCGTCGTGAACCTGAAGCGCATCCCCGAGATGGTGAACAACGCCTTCCAGAGGGCGATGGGCGGCAAGCCCGGACCGGTTTACCTGGATTTCCCCGCCGACGTGCTCTACGAGAAGGTCGACGAGAGCCAGGTCGATTGGCGGCTCTCCGGCCGGCCCTTGCTCCGTCCGCGCCCGCTCGGCGAACCGGCCCGCGTGAACGAGCTCATCGACGCGCTCGCGAAAGCAAAGCAGCCGCTCGTGGTGAGCGGCGGCGGCGTCATCTTTTCGCAGGCGTGGAAGGAGATGCAGCAGTTCGTGGAGAAGGCCGGCGTCCCGTTCTACACGACACCGCAGGGTCGCGGGGTGGTGCCGGACGATCATCCGCTATCGTTCATGACGATGCGCTCGACTGCGTTCAAGGACGCCGATCTCATCATCATTCTCGGCACGCGCATGAACTATGTCATCGGTCACGGGTCGGCGCCGCGCTTCGGCGGCAACGCGAAGATCGCGCGCATCGACATCGACGGCGACGAGCTCGCAACCGCGCCGCGCAAGATCGACATCCCGATCCAAGGCGACTGCAAAGCGGTGCTGGAGCAGCTGCTCGAGGGCCTGCCGAAGCGGGTGAACCCCGAGAACTTCATGGACTGGCGCAAGAAGCTCGCCGAGGGCGATTCGGCGAAGAAGAAGGAGACCGGCGGCGGCATGTCGATGAACAAGACGCCGATCCATCCGCTGCGCCTGTGCGAGGAAGTGAAGAACTTCATGAAGCGCGACGCGATCCTCGTCGTGGACGGGCAGGAGATCCTCAACTTCGGCCGGCAGTCAATGCCGACGTTCGCGCCGGGCCATCGACTCAATTCGGGCCCGTTCGGCATGATGGGCGTGGGCATGCCGTTCGCCGTCGGCGCGAAGACCGCGTGTCCGGACAAGCAGGTCATCTGCGTGCACGGCGACGGCTCGTTCGGGCTGAACGCGATGGAGCTGGACACGGCGATACGCCACAAGCTGCCGCTGCTGGTCGTGATCAGCCTGAACGGCGGCTGGACCGCGGACCCGAAGAAGGAAAAGGTCGGCCGCGATCTCGGCTACACCCGCTACGACAAGATGGCGGAAGCGCTAGGCGGCTACGGAGAGTTCGTCGAAAAGCCGGAGGACATCGGACCGGCGCTCGTGCGCGCGCAGAAGAAAGTGGACGAAGGAATGGTCGCGCTGGTCAACGTCAAGACCGACGACACGGCCCGTGCCGGTACGGTGTCCTTCTCGTCACACGCGGCTGCTGTGACCTGAGGAGCAGGGGGAAACGGGCCTATCGGGTGAAGCAGGGGGAACGGGCCCCTTCCTGAAGTTCCGAGGGGCCTTCCCCCTAGGGCCTCGGGAGACGCGTCTCCCGAACCCTAAGCCCCGCACCCCCGGGTGCCGGTGGTTCCAGCTTTGGTCGCCGCCGCACTCTTCGTTCGGAGGAAGACCCATGGAGCATTCACGCAGGACCGTCTGCTGGATCGCCTGCATGCTGCCGGTGCTGGGCCCCCTGCCCGCGGCGGGGCAGGCCTATCCCGTGCGGCCCATCGAGATCATCGTCACCACCTCCCCCGGCAGCGGCGGCGATCTCGTTTCGCGCGCCGTGAGCGAGATCGTGCGCCGCGAGAAGCTCCTGCCGCAGTCGCTGGTGGTCGTGAATCGCGTCGGCGGCGCGGGCGTGCTGGGCTACACGTACTTCAAGACCAGGCGCGGCGACCCCTATAGCATGATGTCGGTGACCGCGACGATGCTCGCGATGGCGTACCGGCCCGACGTCAAGATCGGGCTCGAAAACTACCGGCCGCTGGCCCTGATGGCGATCGACCCGCAGACCATCATGGTGCCGGCAAATTCTCCGTACAAGTCGGTGAAGGACCTGGTCGAGGCGGCGCGCAGCGCGCCCGACACGCTGGTCTGCGCGACCACCTCGTTTCAGGGGACCGGGCGGCTGGTGATATTCCTGCTGGAGAAGGCCGTGCCGGGCGCGAAGTTCCGGTTCGTGAACTTCAAGGGCGGCGGCGAAGCGGTCACCTCGACCGCCGGCGGACATACCACATTCACGACCGAGAACCTGAGCGAAGGCCTCGGCTTCGTCGAATCGAAGACGCTGCGCGTGCTGGCGGTCACGTCGAACCAGCGGCTGCCGCAGGCGCCCGACGTGCCGACCCTGAGGGAGCTGGGCTACCCCATCACCGCCGGGACGATACGCGGCTTTGCATTCACGGCGGGCGTGCCGAAGGAGGCGGTCGCCACGATGGAAGGCGCGCTCGCAAAGGCGCATGCCTCCCCCGCGTGGAAGGAAATCGCGGCGCGCAACCTCTTCGAGGATGTCTTCATGGGCAGCGCGGAGTTCGCGAAATACCTCACCGTGCGCATGGAGGAGTACCGGCAGTTCTACGACGCGATCGGCTACGCCAGGACCAAGCCCTAGCGATTGCGCGCACCTACTACGTTGCAGAAAAACGGCCGCCTGCGGGCGGCCTTTTTCGTGAGGCTGACAAGAAAAGCCTCACCGCCAACATCGCGAGGAACGCCAAGGGAGGCGCAGGAAAGCCTTACCGCGAAGACCGCGAAGGGATAATAATAGATTCAAACCCAAAGACGAACGCGAAGACAACGCCAAGCGAAGTAATGGACACAGATCGGTGCGGAGCTTACCGCCCAAGCATTGCATCGCAAAGAAACATGCACGCAAAGAACGATCGCACGATTGGCCCTTTAACGTTCGAGCTCACCCGCCTGCGAAAGTGGGCGTAGCCCGCTGTAGCAGGTCGGGTGGAGCGCGTTGTTAGGTTGCGGAGCCTCCCCCTCCTATTCCGGCCCGCGGCAAAGTCGCTCGACCCGCTGCGGATAACCGCTCCAATCCGGAACCCCAACAGGTTGCCCTCCGTACTCATTTCCCAGCGCGTGCGCTGCTTTCCACATGAGGCGGTATGGAAATGGGGCTTCCGACATCTCAATCTCGAGCTTCTTCGCCTCTAGCTCAGCGTCAAGCTCGCGCTTCTTCGCTTCGTCATAGGCGCGCACCTTGGCCAGGACCAGTTGATTCAGCAAGATTCGGTCGGCGTCCAACATCCGACCGGCGGGACACAGACGCACTGGGCTGTACTTCTCAAGCCGTTCGAGCAACACCGGGATTAACTCCTCGCTTACCACACCCGGCTCGTTCAACCCGCGAGGGGCGAGCTGCTTGGAAAAGGCGCCGGGTTCGAGCGCATCCCAGATCAGCTTGACTCTGATATTCGGAACGGCGTATCCAGCGAAGTCCCGCTCGATCAGTGTGCGCAGCGCAGCGCGGTCTGGCTCGCCCAGAGGTTCATTCGCCGCGATGAGCGCAGAATCGTCCACGCTCTTTGCCAGACCGGATTTCCACGCGGAACGTGAGTAAGAAAAGCTGCTCGGAGCTTTCTGCCGCCAGGGGTAGAGCCATCCGGTGCCCCAGATGCGTTCATGCCGTTGTTCGGCGAGTTCCAGTATCCCGCCAAGTCCGCCGGCCCTGACCTCACGGCGCACGGCCTGCCCCGCAGCGTAGTCCTGCTTCCAAAAATGCTCTTCCATGTTCGCTAGAACGAGGAAACCAGGCAGCAGCGCCAACTGCAGGACCATCCCCGCAGTGATCCAAACCGGCCAGCGCCTGCCTTCGCGCATGGCCAGGTACTGCACGAACGGTGCGATGAGGATGAAGGGCAGGAATACCGCGCTCGTCGCTACGAGCACGACTTGCTCCCACCCACCCGGGTGCACCTTGAAGAATCCTGCCCGTACGCTGGGAGGCGCAACCTGGATCAGGAGCAAAGATGTTATCGCAAGGGCGAGGACAAGCCCGACGACAAGGGCCGCGCGGTACTGGAAGATCCTGGCAATCAATGCCACGTCCACGATCAGGCCATAGACAATGATCAGCGCGAAGGCCAGGAAGAGCTCAATCCCGTCCAGTCGCATCTGGCCGTAGCTCGCATGCGCGGAGGTGGCAAGCGCTAGTGAGGCCAGGAGGAAGAAGGTTTGGTGCCGGCCTTCGTGTCCCGCCGTAACGCCTTCCTTCGCGGGCATGGCGGTCTTGGCGGCTCAGCTTTGCTTCAACGGCGCGAGCGGCGGCTTCGCGCCATCGGGAAGCGGCTGCCGCGTGACATTGAGGACCATCGCCAGCATCGTGTAGTAGCCCGTGAGGCCGATCAGGTCCATCACGCCGCGCTCGCCGAATTTTTCCACGACCGCCTGGTAGGTGGCGTCGCCGACTTCCTTGTTGTCGTGGATCTCCTTGCAGAACTGGTAGACGATGGCCTCGTCCTCCTTCATGCCGGCGGGGCGCCTGCCCTGCGCCAGGTCGGCGGCGACGGCCGGGTCGAGCCCGGCTTTGAGCGCCAGCGGATGATGGGCGTGCCATTCGGTCTGCGCAGTCCACTGCCGCGCGGTTATCAGTATCGCGAACTCGTTCAAACGCGCGGGGATAGAGCTCTTGTAGCGCAGGTACTCGCCCACTTTCTGCGCACGCTCCATGAGCTCCGGACTGCGCAGCAGCGCGGCGTTCGGCCCCCAGGGATTGAATTGGCCGCGCAGGCCGCTCGTGAACTCGCGTACTGCCTTCAACTGCGCCTCGCTCATCTCGCTCTCGGTGAGCGGCTTCAGCCGCGGTGCCTGATTCATGGTCTCCCTCGCTTCACCTGAGTTGGGTGTTCATGAACCGGAGCCGGTCCGCCAGCGATTTCAGCAGCGACACGCTGAAGTCGGGCTTGGTCGTCACGAACGTCAGAAAATCCCTGCGGTTGATGGCGAGCATCGAGGTATCCGCTTCCGCGATCGCGGTCGCGATCCGCGGCGACTGGTCGACCAGCGCCATCTCCCCGATCACCCCGCCCGGCCCGACCTTCTCGACCAGGTTGTCCTTGATGTGGATCGCCACGCGTCCTTCCAGCACCACGTACATGAAGACGCCGGCATCGCCTTCCTTGATGATGACCTTGTTGATCGGCGCATACACCGGCGCATGGCCGTCGAATTCCCGCCGCAGATCGGCAAGCAGCTTCCGGTCGAACACGCTGCGATTGCCCGGGCTTTTGTCGTCCGGCGTCAAGCTCGCATCCGACACCGCGGCGACGATCTGCCGGATGCGGTTAATGACGATGCTCATCAGCATCAGGGCGAACTCCGGCGCCTGGGCGATGGCTCTCTGAAACTGCTTGTCGTCCAGGGAGATGACGCTGCAGTCCGTTTTCGCGGTGGCCGTCGCGCTGCGCGGCGACTGGCTGATCGAGGCCATCTCGCCGAAGACCTGGCCCTTGCCGATCGCGCCTATGCTCTTCTTTCCGACGGTCAGCTCCACCTCGCCGTCGGCGAGGTAGTACATTTTCGCGCCCTTGGAGAACAATCCTCCCGTCTTGTCGTTTTCGGCGAAGAACCGCTTGCCCCGCGCGACTTTTTCCTCCGTCCCGGCAGACTTGAAGAACGTCAGCGCGACGGCCGGATCGTAGATATCGTTGTACGGAACCCTCGTCGCCTCCGGATTTTCCATGTCCCCCCCTGTTGTCTACTTGAGTTGCGTATTCATGTGGCGCAGGCGCTCGGCCAGGGACTTCAGCAGAGACATGCTGAAGTCGGGCTTGGTCTTGATGAACAACAGAAAATCCTTGCGGTTGATGGAAAGCAGCGTGCAGTCGGTTTCCGCCGTGGCGGTCGCCACTCGCGGCGACTGATCGATGAGCGCCATCTCCCCCACCACGCCACCCGTCCCCACCCGCTCGACGACGCGATCCTTGAACGAGATCGCGACGCGCCCGTCCAGCACCACGTACATGAAGGCGGCGGCTTCGCCCTGCGTCATGAAGACCTTGCCCTTCGCCGCGTGCACGGGTGCGCGGCCCTCGAATTCCAGCCGCAGATCCTCGAGGATCTTCTTCTCGAAGACGCTGCGCTTGCTGAGAGTCGTTTCGTCCGTGAGCCCGCTTCCCGTCACGCGCGCGCCGACGTCGCGCAGGCGGTCGATCAGGATGCTCATCAGCATGAGGGCGAACTCGGGAATTTTCTGGATGGCTCTCTGAAACTGCTTCTCGTCGAGGGAAATAGCGCGGCAGTCCGTCTTCGCTACCGCGGTCGCCGTGCGCGGCGACTGCGCTATCGAGGCCATCTCCCCGAAGATCTGGCCGGCGCCGACGGTGCCTATGACCTTGTTCCCGGCGGTCAGGCTCACCTCGCCGTCCACCAGGAAATACATCTTGGCGCTCTTCGCGAACAGGCCGCCGGGTTTCTCGTTCTCGACGAAAAACGACTTGCCGTGAGGAACGGTCTCCTCGGATCCGGCCATCTTGAAAAACGCCCTGGCCACCGCCGGGTCATAGATCGCTTTCTTTGGCGCCGCGGAAAAATCCAGGTCTTCCATTGACTAGGCTCGGGGTCTCTTCGCCAATATTACCAGTGCGGTGCAGCTCGGAGCCCAAGTCACCGCTCGCCGTCATCCGCCTTATTTTTCACCTCGGCAGCGGCCGACCCGCTCGCGAACCTGATCTTCAAGACTTCCCCGATGGTGAGGCGGGAGCCGTCACGCACTATCGCTCCCGCCGCCGTCTCGGTAATGCTGTAGCCCCGATCGAGCACGTGTTGCGGGCTCAAATGCTTGAGGTGGGCTCCCGCGCTCGCGACCGCCGTTGCCGCAATCTCGACGCGGTGCCGGCCGGCGTGCCTCAGGCGGCGGGCCAGCTCCGCGTTCGCGACGGTGAGCTGAGCCAGGTCGGGCGCGCCGGCCACCAGGCGTTGCCCCAGGTCTCGCGCGCGCCATGCGTGATCGTCGAGACCGTGCCGCATGCAGGCGCCGAGCCGGCGCGCGAGATGACCCAATTCGCCGAGCTGTCTTTCGATGCGCTCGCCGGGATGCGTCAGCCGGCGCGACAGGTAATCGAGGCGCTGCATCCGGTCTTCCAGGCCGCGGACGGTGGAACGCGCGAGCCGCGCCGCAGCCTGCGCCAGCAGGCGGGCAAGGTCGCCCCGGTCCGGACTGACCTGCTCGGCCGCCCCGGTCGGCGTCGGCGCCCGGAAATCGGCGGCAAAATCCGCGATGGTGAAGTCCGTTTCGTGGCCGATGCCGGTCACGACCGGAATCGCGCTCGCGACGATCGCGCGCGCCACGATCTCCTCGTTGAAGGCCCACAGGTCTTCGATGCTGCCGCCTCCCCGGCACAGTATCAGCACGTCGCACTCTGCGCGGGCACTCGCCGCCCCGATCGCGGCCGCGATGCTGCGCGCGGCCGCACCACCCTGCACCGGCGTCGGATAGACGACGGCTTGCAGTCCCGGCATCCTGCGCCGGAGGGTCGTCAGCACGTCGCGCAGGGCGGCGGCCTGCGGCGAAGTCACGATGCCGATCGCACGGGGAAAACGCGGCAGCAGGCGCCGCCGCGCCGCGTCGAACAGGCCTTCACGCTCCAGCTTGACCTTGAGCTTCGCGAAAGCTTCGTAGAGTGCGCCCAGCCCGGATCGGCGCATCGTTTCGACGGTCAGCTGGAACTTGCCCCGCGCCTCGTACAGCGTCGGACACGCGCGCACCTCCACCTGCATTCCGTCCTGCGGCAGCCAGCCCAGCAACTGCGCCTTGTTGCGGAATATCACGCAGTCGACCTGCGCGTTGGCGTCCTTCAGCGTGAAGTAGCAATGGCCGGACTCATAGCGCTTGCAGTTCGAAATCTCGCCCGCCACCCACATGAGCGGAAGCTCCCGCTCCAGCACGTTACGCGCGAGCCGGTTCAGTTCCGCAACCGAGATGACCTGCGGCTGGGCTGGAAACAGGGATTCCTGGGGGGCATCGAGCATCGGGGGGATTCTAGCTGTTCGGCGATTATCAGCGTGAATTCAACGGCTACGCTCCTCCGCGCGCCGCGACCGTCCCCAGGCTGTCCACAACTTGCCCACACCACCCAACGCCCGGGAGCGTGAGCGCGGCAGCGCCTCGTGTGCGCGCACGGCATTGAATATCATGACAATTTCTGGTCGCATCCGGGGTGCGAGCCAGCGGTATTCCCTCAACCGAAACACCCGCCAGCGCACGGTCGGTGCATAACTCCGCAGACAAAAATAGGCTTTTAACATCGCACCTTACAGAGCATATTTAACCGAAGTTCTCAATTTCCGCTTGCTGAATTCTCATAGCGCGGATAAATTACCGGCAAACTTTAAGAGGGCACCCGCGTGTTCGCACTCATCGAAGCCGCCGGATGGCCGATCTGGCCCATCATCCTCGCCTCAGTCATCGCGCTGGCCATCATCGGCGAACGCCTGTGGTCGCTACGGACCTCCATAGTCATGCCGAAAAACCTGCTCCCGCAGGTCGTGCACGAATATCGCCAGAACGGCCTGACCCCGCAGTTACTCTCGCGGTTGACGGGCGGGCCGGCACTGGGCCAGGTCTTCGCGGCCGGTCTCAAGAACATCAAGAGCCCGCCGGCCGTGGTGAAGGAAGCCATCGAGGAAGCGGGCCAGTCGGTCTCGATAGACCTGGAGCGCTTCCTGACGACCCTCGGCACGATCGCCTCCATCTCTCCGCTCCTCGGCCTGTTCGGCACCGTGATCGGGATGATCGAGATCTTCGGATCGCAAACGCCGCAGGGCGGCAACCCGCTGGTCCTCGCTCACGGCATCTCGATCGCCCTCTACAACACGGCCTTCGGACTCGTGGTCGCGGTGCCCGCCATGATCTTCTACCGGCATTTCCGGTCGAAGGTCGACGCCATGCTGGTGGATATCGAGCTGCAGGCGATCAAGCTGGTGGAAATCATTCACGGCGAGCGCCAGGCATGAGGCTGCGTCCGCGGGCGTACCGCGAGGAGCCCGAGATCAACTTCATCCCGTTGATCGACGTGCTGCTGGTGATCCTGATCTTTCTCATGGTTACTACCACGTACTCCCGCTATGCCGAGCTTCAGATCAATCTCCCGACCGCCGAAGCCGAGCGCCAGCCCGATCGCATCGACCAGATCGATGTCGCAGTCGACTCCCAGGGAAACTATTCGGTAAACAAGAAAGCCGTGCTGCTCACGGGGTCGGCGCCCCTCTCGCAGGAGATGCGGCGGCTCGGCGCGGCCATGAAGGATCCGGTTGTCGTCATCAGCGCCGACGCCCGCGCGCCGCACCAGTCCGTGATCACGGTGATGGAAGCCGCGCGGATGGCCGGTTACGGCAAGATCACCTTTACGACGCAGGCCACTCCGAAGTGAGGGATGTGGCTCGCCGCGCACTGGGACCGGTTCACCCCCGTCTCCGCCCTGCTGTCCCCATTGAGTCTTCTGTTTCGCACCGCGGTCGCGCTGCGGCGCACCGCATACGCGGCCGGGATCGCGGCGGTGCACCGGTTGCCGGTGCCGGTGATCGTCGTCGGTAACGTGACCGCGGGTGGCACCGGCAAGACCCCCGCCGTGCTGTGGCTTGCGCATCACCTGCGCGAGCATGGATACCGCCCGGGGATAGTCAGCCGCGGCTACGGCGGCACACAGGCCTCCCCCCGCCACGTGACGCCGGATTCCGATCCTTACGCGTTCGGGGACGAGCCGGTCCTGCTCGCGCGCCGCAGCGGCTCCCCCGTATGGACGGGCGTCGACCGCGCGGCCACCGCGCGCGCCCTGCTCGCGGCGGAGCCGACCTGCAACGTGCTAGTGAGCGACGACGGCCTGCAGCACTACGGGCTCGGGCGGGATCTCGAGATCTGCGTGCTCGACGGCGCGCGCGGGCTCGGCAACGGCTGGCTGCTGCCGGCCGGGCCGCTGCGCGAGCCGCCTTCGCGTCTCGCCACGGTAGACGCCATCGTGATCAATGGCGGCACGGAGGCGCCCGGTGCCATGGGAGCCGGCGCCGCGGGCCACCCGGAAATCCCGCGATTCGGGATGACGCTCGAAGGGCGCGAACTCTACAACCTGGTGAATCGCGGCCATCGGATCGGCCCGGATCTGCTGCGCGGCCGGCGGCTGCACGCGGTTGCGGGTATCGGCGATCCCGGGCGATTCTTCCGGCATCTGCAAGACCTGGGCCTCGAGTTCGTCGCGCATTCATTCCCCGACCATCACGCGTACCGCGCCGCGGATATCGAGTACGCCGAAGCCGACGCGATCGTAATGACCGAAAAGGATGCGGTAAAATGCCAGGTGTTCGCCGCGGACACGCACTGGGTGCTGCCGGTCGATGCTGCAATCGATGATCGTTTCGGCGAGTTCGTGCTGCGAAAGCTGGGGGACTTTTCCCGTGGATAGCAGGCTCCTCGACATACTGGTATGCCCCATCTGCAAGGGACCGCTCGTCTACCGCAAGACGCCGGGCGAATTCGTATGCAAGGCGTGCCGTCTCGGCTACCCGGTCAGCGACGGCATACCGGTGATGCTGGAAGACGAGGCCCGCAAACTTCCTCCCGAGGAGGAAGTTTGAAAACCCGTCATGGGTCAGGCGTCATGCGTCAGGCGGGGCGAGACACGCTTTACCCATGACCCATGACGCATGACGATTAAGTTCTCGGTAATCATTCCCGCCCGCTACGCCTCCACGCGCCTCCCCGGCAAGCCGCTCGTCGATCTCGCTGGAAAACCGATGATAGTGCGGGTGGCGGAGCGCGCGCGCCGGAGCGGCGCCGACGAGATCCTGATCGCTACCGACCACGCGGGCGTCGCCGCCGCCGCGGCGAAGCACGGGTACCAGGCCGTCATGACCAGCGCAAGCCACGCGTCCGGAACGGACCGGCTGGCTGAAGTCGCCGCGCGCCGACGCTACGCCGCCGGGCATATCGTCGTCAACGTCCAGGGCGACGAGCCGTTGATCGATCCCGTATTGATCCGCCAGGTTGCCGCAAGCCTGGCGCGCCACCGCGGAGCGCATATGGCGACGGCCGCGCACCCGATGCGTGACGCGCGCGAGCTCGCCAACCCGAACGCCGTCAAGGTCGTGCTCGACAGAAAGGGCTATGCGCTCTACTTCAGCCGATCGCCCGTACCGTACGCGCGCGAGGCGTTTGCGCGCGGTATCCGCGCCATTCCCCGGGGCCTTCCCGTCTATCGGCATCTCGGCATCTATGCCTATCGCGCAGGATTCCTGCGCCGTTTCACGCGTCTTGCGCCGGCGGCCATCGAGCGCTTCGAGGCGCTGGAGCAGTTGCGCGCGCTGGCGCACGGCTACCGGATCGCCGTGGAGGTAACGCGCCGTGCGCCGTATCCGGGCGTGGATACCGCTGCGGACCTCCGGCGCGTGCGCAGGTTTTTCAAATAGGCTGCCAGTCGCGAGCTACGAGCCACGAGCCAAAGTGGCAAGGCTTTCGCTCGAAGCCCGTAGCTCGTAGCCCATGGCTCATGGTACAGTCCGCGCTGGAGCGCTGAATGAAAATAATGCTGCTGGGCATGCCGGGCGCTGGCAAGGGCACGCAGGCCCAATTTCTCATCGACCGGTACCGGATTCCCCAGATCTCGACCGGGGACATGCTGCGCGCGGCAGTCAAGGCCGAAACGCGCCTGGGCAACGAAGCGAAGCAGTACATGAACAAGGGCGCGCTGGTTCCCGACCGCGTCGTGATCGAGCTGGTGAAGGAGCGCGTGAAGGAGCCCGATTGCGCGGGCGGCTTCATCATCGACGGCTTTCCCCGCACCATTGCACAGGCCGAAGCGCTGCACGAGGCCGGCATTGACTTCGACTACGTCGTCGAGTTCGAGGTGAGCGGCGACGAGGTGTTGAAGCGCCTCTCCGGGCGGCGCGTGCATCCGGCTTCCGGCCGCACGTATCACGTGCTCTACAACCCGCCCCGGGTACAGGGGAAGGATGACGTCACGGGAGAGGATCTCGTGCAGCGGCCCGATGATGCGGAGGCCACGATAAGACACCGCATCGCGACCTACCACGCGCAGACCAAGCCGCTCGTCGACTACTACCAGGAGCGGTCGAAAGACGGCGGACCCCGCTACATCGAACTCAGCGCTTCGGGTCCCGTGGAACAGGTTCGCGACAAGTTGTTCTCGACCCTGGCACTGCCCTCATCTGGGGTAGAATAGCGACCGTTTCAAACCGGCATCCGGATCATGCCTCGAAAGAACGCGTTCTACGCCCAGTCAGGCGGGGTCACCGCCACCATCAACACCACCGCCTGCGGCGTCATCGAAACCGCGCGCAAGCACCGCGGCACGATCGGCAAGGTCTACGCGGGCCGCGACGGCATCATCGGTGCGCTCACGGAAGATCTGATCGACACGTCGAAGGAATCGGTGGCGGCCATCCGGGCGTTGCGCCATACCCCGGGCGGCGCTTTCGGGTCCTGCCGCTACAAGTTGAAGGGGCCGGAGGAGCACGGCGCGCAGTACGAGCGGCTCCTCGAGGTCTTCAAGGCCCACGACATCGGCTACTTCTTCTACAACGGCGGGAACGATTCCGCCGACACTTCGTACAAGGTTTCGGAGTACGCCCGCAAGCTCGGCTATCCCCTCGCCTGCATCGGGGTCCCGAAAACCGTGGACAACGATCTCGCCGTCACCGATTGCTGCCCCGGATTCGGTTCCGTGGCGAAATACGTCGCCACGAGCATCCGCGAGGCGGGTTACGACGTGGCCTCGATGGCGCGGACCTCGACCCGCGTGTTCATCCTGGAAGTGATGGGACGGCACGCCGGCTGGATCACCGCGGCGTGCGGGCTCGCCGCCGAGGAAGACGGAGAAGGACCGCACATACTCCTCTTCCCCGAGATCCCGTTCGACCAGGACAGGTTTCTTGCCAGGGTGGACGAAACGGTCCGCAAGCACGGCCATTGCACCGTCGCCGTGTCCGAAGGCCTGCAATGGCCGGACGGCAAGTTTCTTTCTGAAACCGGCCTGCGCGACGCGTTCGGGCACGCGCAATTGGGCGGCGTGGCTCCTCTCATCGCGCAACTCGTGCAGAGCAAGCTCAAGCAGAAATACCACTGGGCGGTCGCCGACTACCTGCAGCGCGCGGCGCGCCACATCGCGTCGAAGACGGACGTCGAGCAATCCTACGCCGTGGGCAAGTCCGCCGTGGAGCTCGCCGTCAAGGGCAGAACGGGCGTGATGCCGGTCATCGTGCGCAAGTCCAACAAGCCCTACCGCTGGGCTATCGGGGTGGCCGACCTGAAGGATGTGGCCAACGCCGAAAAGAAGATGCCGCGCGATTTCATCAGCGAGGACGGCTTCCACATCACCGCCAAGTGCCGCCAGTACCTCGCGCCGCTCATCGCGGGAGAAGACAACCCGCCGTACCGCGGTGGATTGCCGGCCTACGTGAGGCTCAAGAATACCGCCGTGCCGAAGAAGCTCAAGACCGAATTCAAGATCTAGATGCGACCGTTAGGCGTCAGGCGTTAGGCGTCAGGCGAGAAGCATTCGTCCGGCCACGGATGCCGGACAAAGAATAACCAAAGGGGAATCTTCATGTCTCAGGGCCTGTTGTTTGCGTTCGTTTGCGCCGTCATCGCCCTCGCGTACGGCGCGATCTCGATCAACTGGATACTCTCGCAGCCCACCGGCAACGAGCGCATGCGCGAGATCGCCGCGGCTATTCAGCAGGGAGCGTCCGCCTACCTCAACCGCCAGTACAAGACCATCGGCGTCGTCGGCGTCATACTCTTCGTCCTGATCGGCTTCGGGCTTCAGTCGTGGTCGACCGCGGTCGGCTTTGCGATCGGCGCGATCCTCTCGGGGCTGACCGGCTACATCGGCATGAACGTTTCCGTGCGCTCGAACGTCCGCACGGCCGAGGCGGCGCGCAAGGGCTTGAACGAGGCGCTCACCGTCGCCTTTCGCGGCGGCGCCATCACCGGGATGCTGGTGGTGGGGCTGGGACTCCTCGGCGTCACGGGTTTCTTCTGGGTGCTGCACGGCGCGGCGCCCCACGGCGCCTCGATCTCGGAGATCGCCCATCCCCTGATCGGCTTTGCCTTCGGCGGCTCGCTGATCTCGATTTTCGCGCGTCTCGGTGGCGGCATCTTCACCAAGGGCGCCGACGTCGGCGCCGACCTGGTGGGCAAAGTCGAAGCGGGCATACCCGAGGACGATCCACGCAATCCCGCGGTGATCGCGGATAACGTGGGCGACAACGTCGGGGACTGCGCGGGCATGGCGGCCGACCTGTTCGAGACCTACGCGGTGACGATCATAGCCACCATGCTGCTCGGGGCTCTTCTCCTGTCCAAGCCGGAGGTCGCGCCGCTGGCGGTCGCCTACCCGCTCGCGCTGGGCGGAGTGTCGATCATCGCGTCCATCATCGGCTGCTACTTCGTGAAAGCGACCCCCGGCTCCAAGATCATGAACGCGCTCTACAAGGGCGTAATCGTCTCCGGCATCATCGCCGCAATCGGTTTTGCCGTCGTGACCTACTGGATGATGGGCGGAATCAGCGCGCAATATCCCGAGCTGACTCCGCTGAAGCTCCTGGGCGCCGCGATGGTAGGCCTCGTGCTCACCGCCCTCATGGTGGTCATCACCGAGTACTACACCGCGACGGAGTACGCCCCGGTGCGCCACGTCGCGTCGGCCTCCACGACCGGCCACGCGACCAACATCATCGCGGGTCTGGGCGTCTCTATGCGGGCGACGGCGTGGCCGGTCATCGCGGTGTGCGCGAGCATCTACGCCGCGTATCACATGGCCGGGCTCTACGGCCTGGCGATCGCCGCTACCGCGATGCTCTCCATGACCGGCATCATCGTCGCGCTCGATGCCTACGGCCCGATCACGGACAACGCCGGCGGCATCGCGGAGATGGCGGACCTGCCAAAGGAGGTACGCGCCATCACCGATCCGCTCGACGCGGTCGGCAACACCACCAAGGCGGTGACCAAGGGCTACGCGATCGGCTCGGCGGGACTGGCCGCGCTCGTGCTGTTCGCGGACTACACGCACGCGCTGCAATCCGCTGGCAAGCCCATCGTGTTCGATCTTTCCGACCCCGCGGTCGTCATCGGCCTCTTCATCGGCGGCCTGGTGCCCTACCTGTTCGGCGCCATGGCAATGGAAGCGGTGGGACGCGCTGCGGGCTCCGTGGTCGTCGAAGTGCGGCGGCAGTTCAGGGAGATCAAGGGCATCATGGAAGGCACCGCGAAGCCCGACTATTCGCGGGCCGTGGACATGCTGACGCAGGCCGCGATCAAGGAAATGCTGGTGCCGTCGCTCCTGCCCGTGCTCGTGCCCATCGTCGTCGCCTTCGGGATGAACTGGCTGATGGGGCCGGGCGCCGGCATAAGAGCGCTGGGCGGGGTGCTCATGGGCACGATCGTGACCGGTCTCTTCGTCGCCATCTCGATGACCACCGGCGGCGGCGCGTGGGACAACGCGAAGAAGTACATAGAGGACGGGAACCACGGCGGCAAGGGCTCCGATGCGCACAAGGCGGCGGTGACCGGCGACACGGTCGGCGATCCCTACAAGGACACCGCCGGTCCCGCGGTGAACCCGCTCATCAAGATCATCAACATCGTCGCGCTCCTGATCGTGCCGCTGTTGTAGGCCGTGTGCGTAGCGCCATGCGACCGGCAGCTTCAATCGCAGCGGCGGCGCTCTCCTCGTGCCTGTCCGGCGGCGCGCCCTGCGCCGCGGACCTGCCGCCGGTTTCGCCGGAGGTCGAGCGCGCGTTCCAGCAGATCGCCGCGCACCCGCCCGTGGTGAAATTACTGGAGGCGTTGAAGGTCAGCGGCGTGCGCATGTTCGAAGAGCAGGTGCGGTTGAACGAGATCCCCGCCCCGCCGTTCAAGGAGCGGGTGCGTGCCGAGTACTATCTCGGGAAGGTGCGCGAAGCGGGCCTCGCCGACGCCTACATCGACAAGGAAGGCAATGTCGTCGGCGTGCGCCGCGGCAGCGGCAAGGGGCCCAGGCTCGTCGTTTCCGCGCATCTCGACACCGTGTTCCCCGAGGGCACCGACGTCAAAGTGAGGGAGAAAGCCGGCCGCTTCTACGGTCCCGGCATCTACGACGACGCGCTCGGGCTCACGAACCTGCTCACGGCCATCGAGTACCTGAACCGGAGCGGCATTCGCACCGTGGGCGACGTGGTGTTCGTCGCCACCGTCGGCGAGGAGGAGCTGGGCGATCTGCGCGGCGTGAAAGCCCTGTTCCGCGACATGAAGGACATCGACGGCTTCATCTCGCTCGATGGCGTAGGCCTCGGCCGCATCGTCAACCATGCCACCGGCAGCCACCGCTACTTCGTGGAGTTCAAGGGCCCGGGCGGACACAGCTTCGGGGCGTTCGGACTGCCGAGCGCGATCCACGCAATGGGCCGCGCCATCGCGAAGATCGGCGATCTCAAGCCGCCCGCGGAGCCGAAGACGACCTTCACGGTGGGCACGGTGAAGGGCGGCACGTCGGTCAACGCCATAGCCGGCGACGCGACCATGGCGCTCGACATCCGCTCCAACGGCCAGGAGGCGCTTCTCGCCTTCGAGCAGCAGATCATGGCCGCGATCAAGGAAGCCGTCGAGGAAGAGAACCGGCACTGGAATGCCAAGACCCCGATTACTTTCGAGGTGAAGCTGGTCGGCGACCGCCCGGCGGGCACTACTCCGGTCGATTCGCGCATCGTGCAGGCCGCGCGCCTCGCGTTGCAGCAGGTCGGCGTGAAGAATCCCTTCGTCGCCGCTTCCAGCACGGATTCCAACCTGCCGATGAGCCTCGGCATCCCCGCGGTGACGCTGTCCAGCGCGGGCGTCGGCGGCGGCAGCCATTCGTCGGGCGAGTGGTACACGCCGAGCAACAACTGGCTCGGGCCGCAGAACGTGGTGCTCACGCTGCTCGGCCTGGCGGGCGTCGAAGGCGTGACCGAGCCGCTGCTCGAAAAGCGCAAGCAGTGAAATACGCGTTCGAAGACCGCAGGGTCGTGTGCCAGGGCGATTACTTCATCGCCCCCGGCGCGGTCGTGATCGGCTCCGTGGTACTGGGAGCCAACGTCAGCATCTGGTTCAACTGCGTGGTGCGCGGCGACGACGACACCATCACCATCGGCGAGAACTCGCAGCTGCAGGACGGCTGCGTGGTGCACGTGGATCCGGGCGTGCCGGTGACGGTGGGAAAAGGCGTCAGCGTCGGCCACCTGGCGATGCTGCACGGCTGCGAGATCGGCGACGGCAGCCTGATCGGCATCAAGAGCGTGATCCTGAACGGCGCGAAGATCGGCAGGAACTGCCTCATCGGCGCCAATACGCTCATAACGGAGGGCAAGGAGATCCCGGACGGCTCGCTCGTGGTCGGCTCCCCCGGAAGAATCGTCCGCCGGCTGTCTCCCGAGGAGATCAGGGGCATCAATGCGTTCGCCGATGCCTACGTGGAGCAGTTCAAACGCTACAAGACAGGGTTACGCGCGGACGACGAGCGTTGAAAGACCGCGAACCATAGTCCGCGCACGGCCGGGGTCAGGCGCTCTCCTGCTTGTTGATGAGCGCGATCACGTCCTCGAAGTCCAGCCCGCCGGGCTTGGACGCCGGCGTCAATTCCTGGCATTCGACGATCGCGCATTGATGGTAGATCTGGTTGATCTTGCGCTCCGCCTCCTCGCGGTCGCGCGCGTGCACCTGGAGGCTCTCCACCATCATGCCGCCGCGCGTGCGTATCTTGAAGCCGTATTTGGTCACGGTTCAGGGTCTATTGCATGAAGCCGGTGGATTCGAGCTCGTCGAGCAGCGCCTGGTAGTCCTGCGCGCCGCGGCTCGCGGGCGCATGAGTGAATACGTCCATTCCCTGCGACGGGCTTTCCGCGAGGCTCACGTTCTCCGCGATACGCGTCTGGCACACCTCGGCGCCGTAGCATTCCCGCAGCTTCTGGTCGATATCCCAGGACATCTTGCGCCGGGCGTCGAAGCGCGTGATGACGTAGCGGCGCTCCATGCGCTTCTTCAGGACGTGTTCCAGCGCCCGGAGCGTGCGTTCCAGCTCCCCGGCGCCCTTGGTGGCGAGAAAGTCGGCCGAGACCGGAACCAGCACGCGGTCAGCCGCGAATATGCTGTTCAGCGACAGCACGCCCAGCATGGGGCAGACGTCCATGAGGATGGGCCGGTCGGTATTGAGGTTCTCGCGCACGATGCCGGCGTTCAGCCGATTCAGGACGTTGGGCCCTTTTCCCAATTGCGTGTCCACCTTCGACAGGTCGAGGTGCGCGGGGATGACCTTCAGGCCCGCGTTAATGAACTTGATCAAGCCAGCCAGGGAGGCTGAGTTGCAGTAGAAACCGTAGAGGCTGCGCTCCGGCGCGGTGACCGACGCACCACAGACGTTCGTGAGGTGGGCCTGCGGGTCGAGGTCTATGACAAGGGGGTCTTGGCCGCGCCGGGCAAGAAGCGCAGCAAGATTCAGCGTCGTGGTGGTTTTCCCCACGCCGCCCTTCTGATTGAATACCGCAATCTTGGCCACATCGCCCCCGGGGGCATAAGATTAGTCCCGGAATCAGGGGCTTGGCAAGAAGATTTGTCACATTCCATTAACTATTCAGCCTAGGTGGTATTCATAAGCGGATGATTCGTATAGGGTTCGTCACCAATCGACCCTGAGCGAGCCTCGGTCACTGCTGGAGCGCGGCGCGCCCGAACTCCAGCAAGGCTTGAAGAGTCTATGAAGAGTAGGTGTCTGCGGAGCAAGTATGATCCGGCCATTGCGCGTTCTTGTCGTCGTGGCGCTCGCGGGCGAGAGCTTGAGCGCCAGTAGCCGCGAGACGTATCTCGCTTGCTCGCTGACGGGTCCCGAGAACACGCGGAACGAGTACTCCTTCGCTCTCGACCCGGAGAAGTCAACCCTGTTCTGGGTTGAAGGGACTCAGAAATTCAAAGTAACTCGCAATACGTCCACGCAGCTTTGGGCGTCTCGCGAGATGCAGTCGCGTGACATTCCGCAGGACTCGACCGATTTCCGGCTCAATCGCGTAACCGGAGCCGCCGAAATGAACTACCTCGTCAAGCTTGCCTCTGCCGATGCAGCCAGTTGCAGGAAGACGCGAGGCGAGAGTTGCAACGAATTTCTTGTGCTGCCGGAGAAGTCCGAAAGCGGTACTTGCAAAGTCGTGGACCGGGCAGTCAATTGACCGCCCCGACAAGCCATCCCCCTAGCGCTCGCGCCACATGGGCGACTCTGACGACCCGGGATAACCGAACTCCCGCGGCTGCAGCCCCGCGTGGAACCACGTCACGAACGTGTACACGGTGTAGATCGGGATACGCAGCCTCCGGTTGAGTGCCGCGGCGTACGGCGCCATGTTGTGGTTCTCGGTGACGATTGCGCCCACGTCGGGATGGCGCTTCAAGAGCGTCTCGCCCGCTTCGAGGATATCCTGCTCGGCCGCTTCGTAATCCATGTCCATGGTGTCGCCCAGCATGACGCGGGTGAATTCGCGTCCGCCTTCGGTGCCCATGACCGGGGTGTCGTGCGGCGCGCCCACGGCGTCCCAATGGTCCGGCGTGATGCGATCGCCCTGCACCGACAGGACGCCGACGCGCTTGCCCGGCGGCAGCAGCCGCTGCACCAGGGGGACCTGCATCAGCGAGGAGCTCGCCACCGGTACCTGGACGTGCTCCGCGAGCTGCTGCTGAAAAATCGCGAGGAATCCGCCCGTGGTCGTGATGCCGTCCGCACCCTCCTTGACGAGTTCCTCCGCGGCCTTGAGAAACGCGGGCCCCAGCCCCCTGCCCTGCTCGTGGATCACCACCCGCGCGCTGGCGCCCGGCACGACCTTGTAGAGCACCGGGAACGGCCACGTCAGCGCGTTCCCCGTGTCGCCCGGCGGGCGCGGCCATTTCGTGTCGAGCATGAGTATGCCGACGCGCGCGCCGTAGACCGTCTTGCCGCCGTATCCCTTCCTGACAGACATCGATCGCTCCTCTTCAACCATGATTGTACCGGTCCTCGTGCTGGTGCAGCGCACGGCCGCACGCACACAGGCGGTGCCTGGCGCAACCTTACCGCCAGGACATCCAAAACATATTCAGGCACTTGCGCGCGAGCACGTCCTGGCACGCCGCTTGCTGATCCTGCGGGAGAGAGGTCCACACCATGCTTCTGGGCAGCGGGTTCTCGCCGGCGTTTGCCGATGTGATATTTGTGATCGACGCGGTCGTCATCCTGATCGCACTGCTGACGGTGTTCTTCCACCGGATTGCGGCGACGTGCTCTGCAGTGCGTCACCGCGCATCGGCAATGGTGATGTGCCTGATCGCGCACATCGGCGTGCGCCACAGGTAGAGCACCCGGAATACTACGCGGGCGGCCTCGCCCAGTCCCTGGCGCGCGCGACCGCGTTGCGCCATCCGGTGCGCAGCGCCTCCACGTCCGTCCTGCTCATGCCCGGATCGAATACCCGCTCGACCTGCCATTGCGCGTCGAGTTGATCGGCGCTCGTCCAGAAACCCACGCCCAATCCCGCCAGATAGGCGGCCCCCAGCGCGGTGGTCTCGTGTATGCGCGGGCGCACTACGCGAACACCGAGCACATCCGCCTGAAACTGCATCAGGGCATCGTTGCGCGCCGCACCGCCGTCCACCCGCAGCTCCTTCAACCGGATGCCCGAATCGCTTTCCATCGCCTCCAGCACGTCCGCGGTCTGATAGACGATGCTCTCGAGCGCAGCGCGCGCGATGTGACCCGCGCTCGCGCCGCGGGTGAGCCCCAGGATGGCGCCGCGCGCATACGGGTCCCAGTGCGGGCTGCCGAGACCCGCGAAAGCCGGCACCAGGTACACCCCGCCATTGTCGGCGACGCTTCCCGCAAGCCGCTCGATTTCGGCCGACGACTTGATGATGCCGAGCCCGTCGCGCAGCCACTGGACGACCGCGCCGCCGATGAAGACGCTTCCCTCGAGCGCGTATTCGCGCGCGCCGCCGGCGCTGCACGCCACGGTGGTCACCAGCTTATTGCGCGAGGGTACGGGCTCGCCGCCCGTGTGCATCAGCATGAAGCAGCCGGTGCCGTAGGTGTTCTTGACCATGCCGGGATGGCTGCACCGCTGGCCGAACAGCGCGGCCTGCTGGTCGCCCGCGATGCCGGCGATCGGGATGCGGGCGGGAAACAGGTTGTCCGCCGTGCGTGCCGCGATACCGCTCGACGCGCAGACCTGCGGCAGCAGGGCGGCGGGAACGCCGAACAACTCGAGCAGGTCTTCGTCCCACTTCCTTTCGTGGATGTCGTAGAGCAGCGTGCGCGAGGCATTGCTCGCGTCCGTCACGTGCGCCGCGCCCCCGGACAGCTTCCAGACGAGCCAGCTGTCTATGGTCCCGAACGCAAGCCCGCCCGCCGCGGCGCGCGCGCGCGCGCCGGGCACGTTGTCGAGGAGCCACGCGAGCTTGGTCGCGGAGAAATACGCATCCAGCACCAGGCCGGTTTTCTCCGTGATGCGCGGCTCGAGGCCACGCGCGCGCAAGGCGTCGCATGCGGACGCGGTGCGCCTGTCCTGCCAGACGATCGCGTTGGCGATCGGCTCCCCGGTCGCGCGGTCCCATACCAAGGTAGTCTCGCGCTGGTTGGTGATGCCGATGGCGGCCACATCCCCTGCGTGGATGGAAGCTCGCGCCATGGCTTCCCCCGCCACGGCGAGCTGGGTTGCCCAGATCTCGTTGGGATCGTGCTCGACCCAGCCCGGCTGCGGGAAGATCTGGCCGAATTCCTTTTGCGCAACGGCCTTGATCGTCCCGGCGACGTCAAAGACGATGGCGCGTGAGCTGGTGGTACCCTGGTCGAGCGCGAGGATGTAATTCACGGCTGCGGACGGCGGAACGACCCAAAGGTAATCATGTCATACACAGTTGAAATGGTATTATTATTCGGTCCGCCTGCCCGCAGCCAATACCATCTGGTTTGTTGTTGTTCCCGTATCCCTATTGGCTTATGCTTGGGGCAAGAGGCGGCGTGACCGGGGGGTCAGCACGATATGGCTTTTTACGCATTCTACGTAATCGCAATCGTTGTCCTCGTCCTGCATTTTACCGGCTGGCTCCAGCGCAACAACCTGGATTGGGTAGTGCTCGTGCTCGCCGTGGCGACGTTTCCCGCCGTTATTTTCCTCAAGTAGTCCCGACGCGCGGCCTCCGGCGCGTCATCGCGAAGAAAAGTGCATCAGTGTCGGCCGCTCTGCGCGCCACCGGGGGTCAGATCCCCGCAAGCGGGGCCCCTCTTCCACCCCTCGGCGCGCGCCCGCGTTGACATGTCAGAGCCTCGTTCATAGAATTTCACCTGCCCGGGCGTGGCGTCCGTTCATCGCCGCGGCGGGCGCTGCTGCCATGAGCAAGACAATCCCGCTGCTCACCGACCGCGCCTACGAGCGCATCCGCCACGACATCATCGCCTGCGGGTTTTCCCCGGGCACCGAGATTTCCGAAACACAGCTTTGCGCTCAGTACAAGCTCGGCAAGGCGCCCGTGCGCATGGCGCTGAATCGCCTCGCTCACGATGGGCTGGTGCGAGCGATCCCCCGCCGCGGCTACCTCGTGTCCCCGGTCACCGTGCGGGACATCCACGACGTTTTCGAGTTGAGGCTCATGCTCGAGCCCGCCGCCGCGCGCATGGCCGCCGGCAAGGTGGACTCCACCCGGCTGCAGGCGATCGACGAGGTCTGCCGCGCCGGCTACCAGACCGGCGACCAGAAGAGCACCTCGCGCTTCCTCGATGCCAACAAGGCCTTTCACGTCGCCATCGCGCAATCCACGGGAAACACCCGCCTCGCGGGCGCGATCGAGCATCTGCTGGACGAGATGACGCGGCTCCTGCACCTCGGGCTGGGGCTGCGGAACCGCTCGCAGGAGGTCCAGCAGGAGCACCGCGCGCTGGTGAAGGCGCTCTCGCGTGGCGACGGCGACACGGCCGAGCGTATCTGCCGCGAGCAGATCGAGGCCGCGCGCAACATGGTGCTGTCGGCGATACTCACCTCGAGCTCGGTCATGAACCTCGCCCTCGGCGTCGAAAACCCGGGATGAGCGCGTCGCCGGAGATCACCCGGCTCGCCGGACGCCTCGCCGCGGCGGTGGAGCTTGCGCCCGACGCGATGGGACGCGAGATACGGGCGGCATTGCGCGAAGCGACCGCCAGCCCGGGCTGGCTGCCGCCGGAGCGGCGCCGGGCGAGCCACGAGAACTACGCTCGCCACCTGATCTATGCAGACCCGGCGGACCGGTTCTCGATTCTCGCTATCGTGTGGGACCGCGGCCAGATGAGCCCGATTCACGGCCACCACTGCTGGTGCGCCGTCGGGGTCTACCGGGGGATGCTCACGGAGACCTATTACCGGGAAAGCGAGAATGGACAGCTGCCCGTGGAAACCGGCAGCGCCCGTCACGCCGTGGGCGAGTCGACCTTCGATCCCTCCGGGACGGGTATCCATCGCATCGGAAACTACAGCGGCGTCCTCGCGATCTCGATCCACGTCTACGGCGTCGCGAAGGACCGGATATCGACGCATGTGAACCGCCTTTACACCAATGCGTGACCAGAGACTAGAGACTGGACCATGCAGAGCAGCCACAAGTCCCCGGTCCCCAGTCACTAGTCTCCAGCGGAGCGAACGATGAAAGCAATGGTCCTGCAGCAGCACGGCGGCCTCGAGCACCTCAAGTACGTGGCCGACTTTCCCGACCCGAAGATCGCCGAAGGTCACGTCGTCATCCGGGTCCGGGCGTCCTCGCTCAACTACCACGACGTCTTTACCGTGCGCGGCATGCCGGGTATCAAGGTGCCGCTGCCGGTCGTGATCGGACTCGATATGGCGGGCGAGATACTCGAGACCGGGCACGGCGTCGACCCGGCATGGAAGAAAGGCGACCGCGTACTGGTGAATCCGGTCAATCGCACCCACGGCCTGATGGGCGAAATGCTGAACGGCGGGCTCGCCGAGAAATGCCTCGTCGCCCAGCACCAGCTGATACGCATGCCGGACGGCGTGAGCTTCGAGGACGCCGCCTCGCTGCCCGTCGCCTACGGCACCGCGCACCGCATGCTGATTACGCATCAGACCGTCAAATCGGGCGACAAGGTGGTGATCCTCGGGGCGAGCGGCGGCGTCGGCACCGGCTGCGTCCTCCTCGCGAAAATGCTCGGCGCGGAAGTGGTCGCGTGCGCCGGCGGCCCGGAGAAGCTCGCGCGGCTGAAAGCGCTGGGCGCGGACCACGTCATCGACTACAAGGAGACGAATTTTTCGACCTGGGCCATGGAGAAGTTCGGCAAGCCCCAGCGCCGCAACTACGAAGGGGGCGTCGACGTCGTCATCAACTTCACCGGCGGCGACACCTGGCAGCCGTCGCTACGGTGCGTGAAGCGCGGGGGCAAGATACTCGTCTGCGGCGCGACCGCCGGCTACGATCCCAAGGAGGATCTGCGCTATATCTGGAGCTTCGAGCTGCAGATCATCGGCTCGAACAGCTTCTACGACGACAACCTCCAGGCGTTGATGGGGCTCATCGCGCAGGGGAAGCTGAAGCCCGTGATCGACAAGGTGCTGCCGCTGAAGGACGCGGCTGAGGGCGTGCGGCTGATTCAGGACCGCGAAGTATTCGGTAAGGTGGTCGTCACGCCCTGAATCGTTCGACAGCCATCGAATACGAGTTCAAACCGGAGAAAGATTGTGGCCATTCTGCGCATCGCAAAAATGGGGAATCCGATCCTGCAGCAGGTCGCCGCTCCGGTGGCGGACCCCACCGCGCCCGAAATCCGGCAGCTCGCCGCGGACATGCAGGAGACGCTGGAAGACATAGGAGCGAGCGGTCTCGCCGCCAACCAGGTGTTCGTCGCAAAGCGCGTCGTCGTCTACCGCATCATCGCCTCACGGATCCCGGAAGGCTCGGGCCTCGTGCCCCGGCCCTGGACCGTGATGGTCAACCCAGTGATCGCCCCGCGGAGCCAGACCATGACGCCGGTCTGGGAGCGCTGCCTCTCACTTCCCGGACTGCACGGCAAGGTTCCGCGCCACCTCGATATCAACATCACCTACCAGGACCTCGCGGGACGGACGCATTCCCACGACGCGAATAGCTCCTGGGCCGCCCTGCTGCAGCACGAGTGCGACCACCTCGACGGCATCGTCTACCCGATGCGCATGACTGATCTCTCGCTCCTCGCTTACAACGAGGAACCCGGCCCCCTCGCGAAGGAAGTCGCTGCAAATCCGAAGGGAATCGACCCGCTCTTCCTCGATCTGGTGGAGCGCTGGCCGGGGCGGCGGCGCTGGTTCACCGTCTCGTGACGAAGGGTTGGGTCTCGAGTGGCAAATGACTCCGGTCACTGGTCACGGGTCACCCCTTTCGGGCTATCTGACGATACCGAGGTCGGCCAGCACGGCTTGAGATCGCGGACATCGGGTCTCATTGCAGTTGCAGCTTAGCCGCTGTTACCACGTTGCGCCACTTCGCGATCTCCTCGCGTATGAAGTCGCCGTACGCCTGCGGCGTGCCGGTGGCTACTTCGAGGTCCTGTGACTCGTAGAGCTTGCGTATCTCCGAAGACCCGAGCGCTTTCCCGATCGCCGCATTGAGCTTCGCTACCGTCTCGCGGGGCGTAGCCGCCGGAGCGAGCAGACCGTAGCGGGAATCCACGACCACTTTCGGAAAGCCGGACTCCACGAACGTGGGAACTTCGGGAAGTCTCGGGCTCCTGACAGCGCTTGCGACGGCGATCACGCGGACCCTTCCGCTACGGGCGTGCGGCATCGCGACCGGGGCGGCGACGAACATCGAATCGACGTGGCCGGCGATCACGTCGATCAGCGCGGGCGAGGCCCCCTTGTGGGGGACATGCAGCATCTTGACGCCCGCCGCAAGCGCGAGGAGCTCGACGGCCAGGTGCAGCGAGCCGCCGGTTCCGGAGGACGCGTACGAGAGCATCGCGGGCCGGCTCCTGGCAAGCGCAACAAGCTCCTTGACCGACCGTACGGGCACGGTGGGATTCACGACGAACACGAGGAAGCTGACGGCGACGGACCCTACCCCCGCGAAATCGCGCGCGAGGTCGTACGGCTGCTTCGCGGACGTCGCGGCATTGACCGGCAGAGATGAAGACACCGCAAGAAGCGTGTAGCCGTCGGGCGGAGACTTCGCTACGTAGTCCGTCCCGATCACACCGTTGGCGCCTGGACGATAATCGATCACGAAGGGCTGCCCCAGCAGCTCGTGCAGCCTCTGGGCGAGCGGCCGCATGACCGCGTCGTTGGGGCCGCCTGCACTGAAGGCAATGACGATGCGAGCCGGCTTGCTCGGGTAGTCCTGTGCCCCTGCGGCTGTTGTCAGCACGGCAGCCGACACGACCGCGAGCCACGACGAATAACGGCGGAATTTCTCCATCTGGCCGGACCTCGACGATAGCAAGCGGGATCCCCTATTCTGACCGACTTTAATGCCGCGGGCGATCCGCCCGCGAACCCGTGCAGAGAAGTAGAATCGCGATGCAAATGACGATTTCCCGCCCTGAACCTCGCGGCTACCCCGGAAACCTCGGGCTCCTTTTCGCAGAGCACGGCGCATCGGACCGCGCCGCCATCATCGACCTGCGCGACGGCACTAATCCCCGGCCGGTGAGCTTCCGCGAGCTCGACGCCGGCTGCAATGCGGTCGCGCGCGGGCTCACGAAGGCCGGATTGAGACCGGGCGACCGCATCGGAATCCTGTCGCTCAACCGGGTCGAATTCGTCATGACCGTGCTCGGCACGATGCGGGCGGGCGTCGTGCCCGTGCCGGTCAACGTGAAGCTTCCTGCCGATGGCGTCGCCTATATCCTCAAGGACGCGGGCGCGCGCATCGTCTTCGTGGAGTCCGCGTCGAAACGACAGGTTCCGATAGGGACG
This sequence comes from Burkholderiales bacterium, assembly GCA_035649495.1. Taxonomy (GTDB): domain Bacteria; phylum Pseudomonadota; class Gammaproteobacteria; order Burkholderiales; family SG8-41; genus SG8-41. The sequence goes on from DASRJL010000179.1 coordinate 33,211, forward strand.
CGCACGGTGGATTTCGACGCGGACTTTGCAAGCTTTCTCGATCCAGGTCCATTTGAAGCGTTCGAGCCCGCGCCCGATTCGGTCGCGATCCAGCCCTACACGTCGGGCTCGACCGGCCGGCCCAAGGGCGTGCTGCTCTCCCACTACGGCCAGAACTGGAGCCGGCTGATCCTCGCGCACACGCGCGGCACGACGGACAAGGACGTCATCCTCGTCGCCGCCCCGCTGTACCACAAGAACGCGTTGAACGCGATCAAGCAGGGGCTCACGGCCGGCGCGCTGCTGGTCCTGCTGCCGCAATTCGACATCGCGCGCTACATCGAAGCGCTCGGCCGCTACCGCTGCACGGTCATCTCCGGCGTCCCGACCATGATGGCGATGGTGCTGACGCGCAAGGACCTGCTGGCAGGCATAGACACCACCACCGTGCGCACCGTCATGATGGGGTCGGCGCTCTCTTCGGCGAAGCTCCTTGCCG
>DASRJL010000180.1:0-4489 GCA_035649495.1 Burkholderiales bacterium
TTCTTCAGCGCCGCCTCGGCGTTCTTGAACAGCGTATCGGCGTCCTCGCCGTCGACCGGGTATATCGCGATGCCGGCTCGCGCCGCGACCCTCAGCTCCGTGCCCTGCAGGCCGAACGGCTCCCGGAAGCAGCCGAGGATCTGGTTTTCCACGACGTGCACGAGGGCGGGGATGTCGCGCACGCCCCGCACCACCACGCCGAAACCATCGGCGCCCAGGCGCGCCAGGTAGTCCTTGCCCTGGAACGTCTGCTCGAGGCGGCGCGCAACCACTCTCAGCAACTCGTCGCCCCCGTGACGCCCGAACGTCTCGTTGATGTTGCGGAAGCGCTCGAGATTGAGCAGGACGAGGGCGACCATCAGCGGCTCGCCGTTGCGTGCGCGCATCTGCTGGCGTGCGCGGTCGAGGAACAGCGTGCGATTGGGCAGTCCGGTAAGCGTGTCGTAATAGGAGAGATATTCGACCTTCTCCTGCTGGGCGATCGATTGCAGCGCGAACGAGACGTCGGCTGCTACTTCGGATAGTAGAGCGAGCTCGTCTTCGTCGAAGAATCCCGTGCCGGCAGCGAACAGAACCATGAGGGCTACTACGCTGCCGTCTACCAGCAGCGGCAGGCAGATGGTGGAACGGCAACCGTGCCTTACCGCCTCGGCCCGCATCCCGCCTTCCGGCAGTTGGGTCTCGATGTCGTTGCGGACAGCCGGTTTCCGGGTACGGATTGCCTCGCCGAGGGTCCCCTGCGCTGAACTGATACTCTTCCAGCTCACCCTGTGCGCGGTTTCGGATGAGAACCCGGTCCAGGCTACCGGCCGGACCTCCTGCTTGTGGGCGTCTATCGTGCCGATCCAGATCAGCCCGAATTTTCCGTGCTCCGAGGCGACACGGCACGTTTCACGCAACAGCTCCTCCCGCTCGCGCACGCGAACGATGGCGGCGTTGATCTCGCCCGACACCGCACGAATGCGCGAGAGCTTGTCGATCTTTTCCTGTCGCACCATGTGCTCGACGGCAAACGAGATATTGCCGGCGACCTCGGTCAGCAGCCCGACTTCCTCCTCGTCGAAGAAGCCCGGTTCCTTCGCGAACAGGGACACGATGCCGAAAACCGCCCCGTCGACCGTGAGCGGGAGGACGATGGACGACCGGTAGCCGCGCCGCAGCGCTTCCTGCCGGCGCTTGCCTCCCACCTCCGCGTCCGAGGCGATATCGTTGTTGAACTTCGGCCGGCGCTCCCTGATCGTGGTGGCGATCGTGCCCCGTCTCTGTGGGGTGTCCTCGCGAATGACTACCTTCTCGCGCATGAGAAAGTCGCTGGACTCGAGGCCGGCGCTCGTCGCCGGCGTGATTTCCTGCTTGCCGGCATCGTAAGTGCCGATCCAGGCGATCCCGAACCTGCCATGCACGACCGCGATGCGGCACGCGGCGTCGAAGAGCTCCTGCCGGCCGGTGCTGCGGATGATGGCCGAATTGATCTCGCTGGAGAGCGAACGGATCCGGGACAGCTTTTCGATCCTGCGCTCCTGATGCTTGCGCTCGGTGATGTCCTCGCCGATGCTCGCCGTGCCGATCACCTCCCCGGCATTCGAGCGCAGCACGGTATTGTTCCAGCGGATGAGCCGCCGGCCGCCGGACCGGATCCGGATCTCGCTCTCGTGGTGCCTTGCGCCCGGGCGGTCTGCGAGCAGCGCGGAGGAAATATCGCGCAGCTCCCCCGTCTCGTCCGGCGCGAACATCTCGAACCAGTTCCCGCCCACGACTTCCTCGCGCCGCCAGCCCGTGAGGTGCAGGAGGCAATCGTTGACGTAGGTGATGCGCGCCTCCCGGTCGAGCATCAGCGACAGCAGATCGACATTGGCCAGCAGGTCGCCGAACCGGCGCTCGCTCTCGCGCTGGGCCGCTTCCGCCCGGCTGGCTTCCTCGTAGAGGCGTCTTTTTTCGATCGCCTGCCGGACCGCGTGCCCGAGCCGTGCCATCCGGTCTTTCAGCAGGTAGTCGTCGGCGCCCTTGCGCATCGCTTCCACGGCGACGTCCTCGCCGATGCTGCCCGAGATCAGGATGAACGGGATTTCCAGCCCGCGCGAGCGCACGACCTCAAGGGCCTGGAGTCCGTTGATTCCCGGCACGTCGTAGTCCGACAGGATGAGATCGACTCCGGAAGCCACCCGGGCCGTGAAATCCGCCACGTTGTCGACGCGTTCCCACTCGGGATGGATGCCCGCGCGCCGCAGGGCGTCCACCATCAGCGCAGCATCGTGAGGATTATCTTCGAGTATGAGCACGCGAATCGCGTAGGGGGTCATGCAGACCGCGGCAGTCGTAATAGCGGTTATGGAGGGACTTGACACGGTGCGCAGGTACGGTCTCCGCATGCGGCGGGGTTTTGAGCGGCATGCTGCCAGCATGACCACATGTTGACCGCGGCTTCACCCGAAGATTCCTTGGACTGCCTTTGAGGGCGCAGCTGCCGCGACGCTCAGGGCCATATGGCCCTGTCGGCTGGAAAACGAGCTAGGACTGCCGTGGAGGCGTCGTGACGAATTGCGCGGCCGCGAGCGCGCGCCGGGAAACCTTGAGCTTCTGAAATACGTTGCTCAGATAGTTTTTTACCGTTTTCGGAGACAGGCCCATCGCTGCCGCGATCTCTTTGTTCGTTTTCCCTGCGGCCACCAGAGACAGTACGCGCCGTTCCTGCCGCGACAAGCTGGGGCAAGGATCGGCCGCCCCCGGTTCGGGCGCGGCCGTCCTGGCGGATTGAATCAGCTCCAGGCCGATCGCGTACATGGCCTGAACCGTGTCCTCGTGCAGGTCCTGATACGCCTGCCCGCGGCCCTCCGGGGCCCGCTTCGGCTCGCTGCGAGCGAGCGCCTCTTCCATGCGCTTGCGCTCCGTGACGTCGATGCAGCCCCCGATGTAACCGGCGAACTCTCCATTCCGGGCATAAAACGGCCGCCCCGCGTCGTGCATCCAGTGATACTCCCCGTCCCGGCCCCGCAGCCGGTACACCAGGGAGAATGGCTCCCTCGCGTGGAAAGCGTCGAGGTAATCCTTGACGCACTGTTCGCGGTCGTCCGGGTGAACGCCTTCGGCCCACCCCTCGCCGAGTTCCTCTTCCATGCGACGGCCCGTAAATTCGAGCCAGGCCTTGTTGAAGTAGTCACAGAGCCCGTCCCGCGCAGCACGCCAGATCGGCGCCGGAAAGTCCTCGATGAACGATTGATCAAGGCCGTGAGGCTTCTGCTGCGCGCCCTTCGCGCTCCCCTCATCGCTCGCATTGGCGATCCCGGCCTGTGCCGACATGCCGGGCGGGCTTGCGGATTCGCCTTCCACAGGATCCTCCTCCGGCGCTACCGGCCCGCTTCGCCGTGGCTCCACCGGTCCGGTGCGTCCGTGATTTGACGCTTGGCTATGGTACACCGCGCGATTTGCGCGTGCCATCGAGCCGGCGCCGGGAACTGCTCCTCATCCTGAAGTGGATCAACGGCGTCCCTTTCCGGCGCTGCGGCCGGTCGGCGATACGCGCCGTTCCTGCGCTTCCAGCCGCAGCATGCGGGCGATCTCGCCGGCGGGAAGCGGCTTGCTGAAGAGATAACCCTGCCCCTCGTCGCAGCGCAGGAGCTTCAGCAGCCGCGATTGCTCTCCCGTCTCCACTCCCTCCGCCGTCACCTTGAGATTGAGGGAATGGGCGAGGGCAATGATGGTCGTGACGATGGCCATCTCCTGCGGTCCGCCCGCCATGCCCATGATGAACGAGCGGTCGATCTTGACCGAGTTGATCGGCAGGCGCGCGATGTAGCTCAACGACGAATAGCCGGTGCCGAAATCGTCCATCGCGACCGGCACTCCGCGCTCGCGCACCGCGGAGAGCTTGGCGATGGTCGCCTGGACATCCTTCATGAGCAGGCTCTCGGTGACTTCTACCTCCAGCGCATCGGCGCCGCCGTCCTGCTGCACCGCGGCCATCACCATGTCCGGGAAATCGCGCTGCTGCAACTGCAGCGCCGAGACGTTGACCGCGATGCGTGGCGCCGTCAGCCCGGCCGTGCGCCACTCGCCGCGCTGGGAGAGCGCGCTCCGGATCGCCCATCGCCCGACTTCCAGGATCATTCCCGTTTCCTCCAGGAGCGGGATGAACTGCATGGGCGGCACCAGGCCCGTCTCCGGGTCGTTCCAGCGGATCAGCGCTTCCAGGCCGCAGATCTCGTCGGTCGCCAGGTCGATCTTGGGCTGGTAGTGCAGCACGAACTGCTGTTCCTGCACCGCCTTGCGCAGGCGGGTCTCCAGCGACAGGGCGTGCGCGGCGCGCGCGTTCATGTCCGCTGCGTAGAAGAGATAGTGCTCGCCGGACTCCCGGACCTTCTTCAGCGCCGCCTCGGCGTTCTTGAACAGCGTATCGGCGTCCTCGCCGTCGACCGGGTATATCGCGATGCCGGCTCGCGCCGCGACCCTCAGCTCCGTGCCCTGCAGGCCGAACGGCTCCCGGAAGCAGCCG